>CAVKBL010000010.1:0-70111 GCA_963654805.1 Lachnospiraceae bacterium
GGCAACCTCTATCGGCAGTTACGCTTTTTACTCTTGTTCTGCGTTAACCTCTATCCATTTTGCTGCTGCTAATAAAGCAAAAATTGAGGCAAACTCTTACTATTCGTCTAAATGGGGCGCAACTAACGCAACTATTTATTTTGACCTCAATGCAACTAAACTTACTTTCACTAACGCTGATGGTCTGAAACTTTGGGTTAATGGCGGCGCATGCGGGGATAAAGTTGAAGTTACCGCCGATGAGGGTACGTATTTAATACCAAACGAAACAGCGGCAATTGTTGCATATAATAGCTCTAACCATGCCTTGTATTTGGATAGTATCACGGCAACGAATACAGACCCACTCACAAAAACCATTACTCAAAACGCGGATACAAGCTCTACTATCACCGTTGCCGGAGCAAGCGCAAGCGATGTGACGATAAATATTTCTTACGGCGGTATTCTAATCGACACCGTGACAGGCAAAAATAGCTTGACCGTATCCGCTCCGAGTGGAACAACCTTGACCGTTGCAATTTCGGCCAAAGGCTATGGCGCTCAAAAAGCAAACCTTGTCATTGGAAACAACTTGGGTGTAACTTTGGAAGAGACAGTAGCCACGACGGTTAATTTGAGTTATCCATTTACCGACGGAAGTGATTGGCTTTCCAATCTCGTCGATGGCTCTAACTTTGAAATTGCAGAAACGCCGACTGTCAATAGTGGCAGTGGTATCAAATCGTCCATTATCAATGGTTCTAAATCTTTCAAGGTTAATAATGGCGTTTCTTTTGGTTATATCAAGTTCCATACGCCTGACACAACGGACACAGATTTGCTTAAGGTATCGGTGACTTGCGCTTGCTATGCCGAATCGTCTTATGATGTTGGGTTAGTCTATGTAAGTGAAAACCTTGTAGAAGTAACTAGTGATGTTCGCAGTTATGTTGGTACGAGTTCAGCCGTAAATGGGACAACTGGTTATGAAAGCTCTAAATATGGACATGTGTTGTTCTATTCAAGAGGTAATGCAACTAGCACCTATTACGAGAACTCAACAACGCTAAAAGCTGATACCGACTATTATTTGTGTTTTGCGTACACTAAAGATGGTTCCAGCAATTCCAACTGGGATAGACTGTCAATTACAAATATTTCATTCACCACGGCAGAATAACCTTTATCACATAAGCCTATTTTTCAAATACCCTTATTTTTGGCGTAAAAATCAACATGTGCAAAAAATGCACAACTAGGAAGGAGAGATTATCATGTATACTGTTAGGCAATACATAGATAAAGCAAACGACAATAAAATAACTCAACAAATGCAAGACATTGTAAACGTTTACGTCGATAGCATTAAGTACGAAAACGCTAGCGTTAAGCAGAAAAAGATGCTATTGGAGTTACACGATCTTTGTTTTGGTCCACACTTTGATGCTGATATGGCGATCGGTGCAGTGTCTAAAATGAAGAACGTCGATGGTACGACCGGTGCTCATTGGTCGTATGCGGAAGTAGTAGAGGAAGCAAAGAAACGCAATATCGAATATCCTACCGACCTGTATTATGCCGTGAATATGTTATATAGTGATCTCTCTAATGTGATTGGTGCAGACCCAAATAAATATATTGCTATAGCTAAAGCACTCTATTGGGACGACCCAGATATGTCAGAAGGTAAATTATTCAAGCAATACGTAGCAACACTCTAATTCTTATATCAATAGGAGAATATAAGAAAGGGGCGATAATATGAATATGTTTCCGTACACACCGTATGGTGGATATGATATGCCTGGTACCCAGTATGAATACAGTAGAGTTAGTTACCCAGCCGAACAGGCAATAATGGTGAGTGTACCGGATTTTGCTACCATCGAATCTCAAAGAGTACCGCTCGATGGGCGTGCCGTGTATTTTATATTAAATGACAATAGTGCTATCTGCACTAAATTTATCGATATGAACGGTAATGCTGTTGTTCGCAAGTACGTTCTTCAAGAAACTCCATCGAGCCATAAAACATTTGAGGAGCGTATTGCAAATCTTGAAGCGATTGTTTCTCGCATGAAAGGAGTGGGTGCAAATGTACCAACAGCAAACGATGAGTCCGCAGCAAGTTCTGTACAGCCAATTCATGAGCCGGCTACAAGTTGATCCGACAGCCCAGCGTGTTTACAACATGTGCCAAGGGAAATCTCCTCAAGAACTTGCCGCCGTGTTTCAAAACTTAGGAAGTAACGCTGGGCTTAGTCGCGAACAGATGAATCAGTTTTTGTCACAATATGGTTTAAACCTCTAGCTAGGGTTTATATATAATTCCAACCTTTATTTTACTCGAGGAGGTACGATTATGGAAGGTAACGGAATTACCCCTGTAATGCCCGTCAATGGCGGGTACGGCGACGGTTTTGGCTGTGGTGGTGGTATGTGGTTTATGTGGATGATTGCAATCTTCGCTCTTATGGGCGGCGGTGGCTTCGGTTGGGGGAATCGAGGCAACGGCCTTACTCAGGAAGAGATGCAAGCCGGATTCAATCATCAGGACGAGATGGGGCAGATTCGTGGAATTACTTATGGACTTGCCGATTCCACTTTCGCCTTAAATAATTCTATTCTTGCAGGACAGGCGGGTCTCGAAAAAACTATTATGCAGAGTGGTTACGCTATTGGTAACCAGTTGGTGGAGAATAGATTTGCACAGCAGCAGAGTTGTTGCGAAACCAATCGCAATATTGACTCTGTTAAAGCAGAGAATTATCAGAACACTTGTCGTATTACTAATGCTATTCGTGAAGAGGCAGAACGTACTCGTGCCTTAATTACTGCAAACACCATGCAGGAACTTCGTGATAGACTTGCGGAAAAAGATAGAGAGTTACAGGCAGCACAGTTTAATATTGGACAGTGTGCGCAGACGGCTGTTCTTGTTAATCAACTGAGACCTTTCCCTCAGCCTGCATATACGGTGGGCAATCCGTACGTGACTCCAACTACTACGGGGACTACTGCGTAAAGTATTATTTCCAGGGGGCAGAAATGCTCCCTTTTTTATTTTGTGTAAAGGAGGCACTATGGTCCAAGTAGAGTGCATTGAAGAAGGTTATCCGACAGCTTTGACGGCAAAGGTAAACACAAAAATCTCTAGTCTCGTGTCGTCCGGGTGTGAAGTACTTAACGTATATCCGGTAGCTATCGGCGACGCGAGGTATGTTAGTGTCGTGATTGTATATGAGAACCAACCCAAAACGGCAGCACAGTTTGTCACAATAGACTCTCTAAATGGTACCTTGACGACTTACGCCAAAAAGACTGATATTCCTACGGTACCCACTAAACTCTCGCAACTGACAAACGACAGTGAGTACGTCAAGAAAACAGAATTACCGTCTGTTCCTACTAAAGTATCCGAACTAACAAATGATTCTGGGTACATTACTCAAACCATCGCCGACGGCTTATATGAACCAAAGGCTACTGATGTATAAGGAGTGTTATGTTTATTTGGGATGATATTCTGGCTATGCTAGCTGTTACTACCTTTGTTAGTGGTGCTTTCAATTTCTTTATTCTAAACCCGCTAAAGTCCGCCATAGCGCAAAACAACGCATTGTTAGAAGATCTTCGTAAAGAATTAGAACGAAGTGCAACAGACAGACGCGGGCTGGATAAGCGTATCGCTAGGCTTGAAGAAGCGCACGCCATTAACAAGAGTAGGCTTGACGCTATAGAGGTCCAACTACATAGGTTGGAGGGACGACAATGAAGTTGTTAAATACTATTAGAAGAACGATTGCAAAAACTTTTGAGATAGGTAAAACACCAAAAGACTACCGATGGGTAAATGCAATCTTATGGGCTTATGTGTATCTGTTTCTTATTTATAACGCCGCATGGATATGGCAATGGCTAATCTTGGGGAAGGTGGTACTTACAGATCTTATTGCGTTAGGAACACTCATGTGTTCCCCGGCAGCCGTAGCGGCGCTAATGGCGATTATTAAAATTAAAACAGACAAGAACCGTAACAATATCCCTGATTTTTTGGAGGAACAAAATGAAAGTAATCGACGTGAACGGGTGGAGGGAGAATCCAAACCTAGAGGAAGCTCCAGATCCAATTAAAGGAATTATAGTTAAAATTAGTGAGGGCACTGAAGTTGACGAAGACTTTGATAGACATATGAACAACGCCCTCGATCAAGGAGTGCCTGTCGGCGTGTATTGTTTCACTCATGCTACTACTAAACGCCGCGCAATACAAGAGGCGATTAAAGTTGTTGACAAGCTGATTGAGTACGAGGGTGCTGACTTGTCTCTCGGTATTTGGATTGATATGGAAGAGTCTAATATGCCAGACGCTACTCCATTCGAAAGAGCTGAAATTATTATGGCTTTCTTGAACGTTATCACAGAATATACACATACCGTACCTGTAGGTGTGTACTCTGGTTACTACGGACTTACTGACGATATCGACGTTGGGGCACTCCCAGAGTATGTGCAGCTGTGGGTCGCTAATTATAGTCACAGAAACTACTGGAATGAAGAGCACCCAGAAAGACCTGCACGTATGTGGCAGTATTCTGATTCTTATCCTATCGGTAACGATAATTACGACGTAGAGGAATGGTATGACTAATGAAACTAAAGGGTATCTTGCTCGGTTTGCTTTTGTGCTTGCTATCTTTACCACAGGTTTCTGCTCAGGATATTTCTATCAGTCAGGAAGATTGGACAAACTTCAAGCAAGACTTGAACTTGCTGAGGAACAACAACGAGAAACAGCTAGCAACATTAAGCAAGCAGAAGCAGGAGTTAGCGACGCTCAAGAAACAACTGGAAGAATCGAAGACAGCGTTGACGAAAGCAGAAGAGTCGAACAATCAACTACAGAAATCCTTGACAGAATCCAAAAAAGAATTGGAAAAATTGACGCCGAAAACAGTGGGCGTTAGTATTGGCGCTGTTTATCTAAACGATAAAGTTAGACCGGCTATCAATGTAGACTATCACGACATCAGTGTAGTTGGCAACAAAGACTTTATCGGTTTATTTTACAAGTTAGTGTAGGTGATACATGGCATATCAAGTAAGGAAGCACGAAGCTAAACAGGTACTTGAGTTTAGCGATAATAGTGGTGGCATTAACATCTCTAAAGAACCAGATAAAATTGCCGAAAATGAATGTGTTAATGCTACTAACTTTCAGTTTAACTTTTACTCTGGTAAGTTCTGCACTAGACCAGCTATTGGCACTCCTATTGATACGGAATCACAGCCGATTACACACTTGTGGCACGACGCTTCTACTCGACTTACATATTTCTTTGTAGGTGGCGCAGGTCAAAAAAAGACTATTAAAATGCTGAATGGTGCAGGCACCATTGTGACTTTAGGTACTACCACTGGCACTCTCGACAAGCCTAAATGCTTGAACTTCGGTGGTAATGTGTTTATTGCTAGCGGTCGTAAACTACAGGCCTATCTTGTTCAGCCGCCGTCATGGCTAGTATCACAACGCAATAAGCTAGTTACCTTAGACGGCTCTAGTGTTGCCGATGGTACTCTTAATAATAGTCCTAACGTTGACGTACTGTATTATAAATCTGGCAGACTCGTATGTGCTGCTAGTGGTGATGATACAATCTACTACTCTTCTGTAGGTGACGCACTTAGTGAGAAGGCTATTGGCATTGATTACGACGACCCAGACGACGAGTCTTCCGCTAAGTATATTAGCAACGTTGGTGCCGACGATGCTGGTAAATTCTTAACTATCGTACCAATGTCTACCGATATCGTAGTGTTCAAAACGTCTGGTAATGTATATACCGTGTCCGGTGAGGCACCTAACTGGTATATCTCCCTGGTTGGTACAAACTCTGACGCAGTAGGTTCTGATGCTATTGTACCGTTTGCGAATGATGTAGCTTTTATGTCTACACAGGGTTTACGTAAACTAACTAGTAGCGCTACTTATGGTAACTATAGTACAGAAGAGTTTGGCGGGAAGTGTAACCCAGATATTATGGACGGTATATCTAACCCGTGGATTGCCGACTTACGTGATAGACGGCAGATGGTTGTAGCTAAAAATAACTATAGTGATCTGTATGTATTCCACTATAATCTTGGCGCGTTTACTAAGTGGGAGTTTAACGGCATTACTATTAACGATATGGCTGAAACACAGAACGGCGTGCTCGTCGCTGGCACATATAATAATCAGGGATTCCTTTCTTATCTTAATGACACAATTAGCTCCGATTTTAATACAGTGCCGATTAGCCAGACTTATGAGTCAAGAATTGTACATGATTACGACTTATTAAACTCTCATATTAACAACGTCGAAATTAACACCGAGCTTGGTAGCGGCAATACTACTGTAGCGTGCAACGGTAATACCTTTGCTACTCTCGACAATAGTACAGAAGTAAAACACGTTCGTACGCAAATTCGTTCTGAGACATTACAGTATTCTCTATCAACAACTAATCGCATTAACTTAGAGCATTTATCCGCAACGGTTATCACAAGTACAGATGGAAACGGGGCTAGGAATAATGGCAACACAGGACAGTGGTCTTCTCTCTCTGACGCAATTAACTCACGTTAAGTTCGACAAGAAGAAATTGGCAGAGAAGATTAAACAATACGAACAGAGAACTGGTGAAGTATTAGACGACGAGTGCAAAAAGTTTAAATACGTCAAATTCTGGGACGATGGCAGTTTCTTTTTGTTTAATATTTACGAGACATATTTTCAAATAGGGCCATCCAATTGTCGATGGCAAGCCGGCTGGGAATATGTTTGTGCTATCTGTCGTATTCTTAATATTAAAACGGCTTACACATTTACTAATAGAAATTACAAAGCGTACACCCGATTGACGCATAGCGAATTTATTTCTATGCACGATGGTTATGCTCTTATCAGGAAGGATGTGAACTAATGGGGGGCGGACATTCTAGCTCTTCCTCTTCTCAGGAGGTAAAACAAAGAGAGTTATCTCAAGAAGAAAAAGACCTTATCGCAGCTCAGACTAAATATATGCAAAGTATTCAGCCGGCTGTTGACAAGTTGGTTTCTAAATCGGATAGCTCTATCGACAACGTGTACCAACCAGACTGGACACAGGCGCACAATGAGATGTCTAGTGCACTTAATAATGCCACTAGCCAAATCCAGGGATTGAATAAGTATACTAACCAACTGGACAGTATTAGCAACGGCGAACTTCCGCAATCTTATTTGCAGAATATGCAAACAGTATACAACAATATGTATAAAACCAGTATGGGCGCTGGACTTAACGACCTCGCTAGTCGTGGGGTAATTAACTCCTCTGCGCTAAATAGTGCTACCAACCAAATTCAGAAGAACCTCGCTAGTCAGATGGCGCAAGATTACTCTAACAATCTTAACCAAGCTGCGAACCTTACCAACAACAGCTTACAGCAGAACCTTAACCTTATTAATTCTCAGGTCCAGAACGCCAACGATAAGTATAACCTCAACTCTTCGACACAGGCTAATAGTATGTACCTTCCGTCTCAGTGGTTGGCACTTGCTAGTGGCGTTAATACATCCGGCAATAATACTCTTAACTCTGTTGGTAATGTATATAATAACGCATCTTATATTGCGACTAACACAAACACCACGTCGAAGACTGGGTTGTTTTAAGAGAGGTGATAAATAAATGATTGTTGCACCAACTACACATAACTGGGAGGTAGACCGCGGGCCGCTTGCTGGTCTTGGTGGTTTACTATCTGGCAGTGGAAGCGGCTTCTTAACCCAACTTGCTAACGCCTTTAACGCGGCGCAAGGTGGTGACGGTAAAAGTGGACTTATTGGCTTGTTTATGCAGGGACGTAACAACCGCGATGACGCTAAGTTAGCCTACGATAAAAACGTTACAGAAAATATGAAAAACGTTGACAGTCTGCTTAACATGACCCAGCAATACCGTAACGACGATGGGACGTATGACATCGATAAAATGATGGGAAACTCTAACGCAAGTGGACTTTTCGCAAATTATGGTATCTACAATCCGACGAGCGATATGGTCTCTGACTACGTGAAGAACGCACAGTCCTACAAAGATACCTATGGTGAACACGCTAACATGGGGTACGCGCAGGATCACACTTGGGCCGAATATAAACAAAACCCATATCAAGCATTTAATCCAGGGACATTTTATGGCGACACTAATCAAGGTACTCAAGCTCAGCCTAGTGCAGCCTCTGCGGGTACTGGCATTATGGATTCTGTTGGAGGTTCGTCTACACCAATTACACAACCAAACGCTATTGACAATTTGAGTTTTGCAAGTGCCGGAACTTCTACCCCAGACGCTAATCAACTTATGGCAAATGCAACACAGATTGACCAAACAAACCTACCGACTAGAGATAGTTCTCTTAGTAAACAGTCCGAGCAAGAAGGACAAAAGGCTACGCAAGAAGCAGTTAACAAAGGGATGGAAGCGGCTAATAGCGGGTCTGGCTTGCTCGGTTCTGTGATTAAGGGCGCAATCCTTGGTGCAGCTACTGGTGGTTCCGGCTGGGCTGGTGCTTTAAACGGAGCTAAGAACTGGGGGCTTGGACAACTTGGCGGAATCGGTCAATTGTATGGAGCATACCAAGGAATCTCCGACGCTACGAAAGGAACGCCAACAACCGACGCAACAACTACTCAGCAGGTAGCGCAAAACCCAACTGGTAACTGGCAACAGTTTTCTCTGACCCAGCCAAATGGGTACCAAGTTGGTAATTACGGCTCCTACTTTACTAGAAACAACGGGTACGGAGGACTACTCTAATGGGAGCACCAGCATATTTCGACGAGGGTCAGCAGTATAATTTCCATCCGTTGACAGGAGCTTTCCTCGCTGCTATTGCTAATGCAGAAAGCGGAGGGGAGGCCGACCCGTATAATGCGACATCGCCAGATGGAGGTGCTCGTGGTAAATATATGTTTACTCCAGACACTTATGCCGACGTAGCAAGACAGTTCGGCGGGGATGGTGACGACTGGTCCCCGGAGAATCAAGAATATCTTGGAAGCCAGTACGCTAGCTATCTCTTGAAGAAGTACGGTCCTCGAGGGGCGTCACAGGCATGGCTTGGCGGAGAGGGTTCTGTAGGCAATGACGATGCGTCTGATGGATATATTACGACTGGCGAATACGCCAATAACGTGTTAGATGATATGAATAAATATATTAACGGCGGTAACACTAACATCAATAGTCAAGGCGGCCCATATCAGGCTAACTTAATCGAAGCATATAAAAAAGCCGGAGTTAAATTCAACGACCCGGACGAACCATTCCCATCTGACTTTGTACAACGTATGGTGTCTCAGCCGACAGTAAATGCAAGCCAGCGTGTTAAGAATGATTTCTTGCAAGGGCAGTCTCCAGAAATTACTGCTCGCGCTATGGGTGCGTATAAACGCAATAAAGACTTCTTCGATACTGTAAATAAAATGTCAGCCGACGCAGCTCGAGAAGGGGCTGGTATTGAGAATAAGAATATGCAAAAGACGATGGCCGCACAGTTTGCTGACCAGATTGCACAAAGTAATAGCTCTGCAAACATTGCACTATTAGCCAAAATCGGTGCTGCGCTTACCGGTGTACAGTTCGATCCGAACAGTAAGCAGTTGGCTGACATGGGTCAATTAGCCTTAAAACAGATGGAGATTAACAATCAGGTTATTAAGGCGAACCAGGCGCAAGCTAACGCAGATAGGAACTACGAGCTAATGAGAGATAGGCTCTCTTATAGTAGAGGAGGGGCTGGGGGTGGCACCGGATCCGGCGGCAACGGAGAGGGGACTCCGATTGGGTACGTCCTTGAAGATGACGACTCTATTAAAGGTAACGTTGCTAAGCTAACCGAAAGCCCTAAATTCAAACAATATCAGAATATAATTTGGAATCCAAATTCTAGTCCAGAGGTTCGTGATTTAGCTACTCAAGGAGCACTGAAACTTATCGCAGACTACGGTATGGCTATGGGACAAACGGGTAAACGAGATACTCTTAACGAGCTACTGAACAATGTCGCTGCGTCTATCATTGCCCAAGCACAAGACATGTCTCACCCGGCTGGCACTAATCCGGCAGACCAAGACGCACAGAACGAGACAAACCAAGGATTACTTAACGACTTTACGAATACAGTAATCGGATATTCCACGAGCGGCCAACCGTTGACGTTGGCTGACGTACAGAATTCTCTGAACGCAACTGAGAATATGGTATCACAAGGACAACTTATTAATAGATGGTAATATATTAAGGAGGTTACATGGCAGTAAGATTTAACAATTATCAGCTAGGGGCACAGTTTGCTGCTGCATTAGACCAAGCAGATAGACGCTACCAAGATAAGCTGGCTCTTGGTTGGGTTCCATCTGAACGCGACCCTAACCAGGGCATCTTAGATAGTTTTTGGGATAGTCTCACTAGCTCCGCCGAGTCTACTGTCGGCGGAGCTTTAACTGCTGCTGGGGTAGTGACAGATAGCCCATGGATTACGGGTCTTGGTGGCGACGTACTGAAACAAGCAGCACGCTACTCGGATTGGGGTAACGACTATGATGACAACCCAAACAAATCAAGATACTCTCTCGAATATTTTTTAGACCCGCATGGTCTTGCTAGTGACGCTGGCGTTATGCTTGGCTCCTCTGCTCCAGGCATGGCAGCAGGTCTTGCATTGATGACCGTTCCTGTAGTAGGTGCCATTGGTTTTCTTGGCAGCGCTGGTCTTGAAGTTGGCGCTAACTTTGGGCAAGGCTATCTCGACAAAAGAAGAGATAATATGGAAGCCCAGCTTGCGGCTGGTAAACATCTTACTGGTAATGTATACGATGGCAACATTGACCGTGCCGCATGGGACGACTTAACCAAAGACCCGTGGAAGAACGCAGAACTTATTGGTTCTTCTCTCATGGATGTTGGTCTTGATGTAGTTACAGGTGCTACTGGTGGTCTCGTATCTTTAGCGGGGAAAGGTTTGGCCAAGGCTGGACTGTTGGACGCTATGGCTTCTGGTGGCGGGAAGGTAGCCAAATCTATTCTTGGCGACGCAGCTCGTGCCGACACTATGCTCGGTCGTGCTGCCTACGGACTGTCAACTGCCGGCAAGCCGCTTGAGTGGGCTGGCAATAGATTTGCCAACGCATTTGGCGAAGGCTTTCAGGAAGCTTGGCAGCAACGTATCCAGGACGGTATGGGAAAAGGATTCGGAGACGATCGAGATGACGCTGGTAGTTTCTTCCGTGACATTGCTAATGGTAACTGGGATAACTTCACCGACGACGAAAAGAACTCTTTCAATGCTGCGTTCTTACCTACACTCGTAAGTGGCATTGGTGTATCTGGCGTGCGTCGTGCAGGTAGCTATGCTTACAATAACATTGATGCACTTGGTCCGAGCTTTGAAGCTAAAGGTCAGTATAACAACCTCATGCAGAACATGGGTGTTGCAAATGCGCTGGCTGACGGTACCGAACTGGGGGATTATATTGGACATCAATACAGTCCGGAGAACCCAATCGTCACTCACTCCGAAGAGCTGCAGAACGCAGGGGTTAATAATACCAACACTCTTTACAACATCTTTAGTGGTACACCGCCTGTACCCACACAAACACAGCCTGTTGTTACACCTCAGCCCATCACTCAAGAGACACCGATTGAATCTAATAAGAACACAGAGGTAGAGGCACAGCCTATTCTGAATAGTGACCCAATGAATGGGTTGGTTACTGCTACTCGTGGTAGACTGAAGGATGTACCAGATATTCTTAGACGTGCGTACGATAACGCAGATATCGACGCTATCAATAAAGCTATTCCAGAAGGCGAAACAAAGATTACCCCGGACGTGCTTAATATGGCATTACAGGGTGATACTAAAGCAGCGCACTATATACTGTCACATCTCGACAGAAAGACGGTTGTGTCTGCGATTAAAGACCGCAATCAGGAACAGAAGAATAGAACAAAAGAAGCACAGCAAGAAATTAATGAGGCGAAGGACGACCTGAAGAAGGTCATTAAAGGTATTGGGCAGAAAGAAGATAACGAAGAAGCCGTTAAGAAAGCTCAGGACATTATTCACTCTCTTGCTCCCAACGGAAAGGCAGAGGAAATTGCCGACAAGGTTAAGAGTAGATTTTTACAGGTCAATCAGAACCTGCTCGATAAAGCTAACGAGGGCGACACCAGAGCGCTTAGGGACGTACTGCGTGCGGTTGACCCACAGGCATACGTTAATGCTAACAAGCAGGAGAGTGCGCCTGTACAGACTACATCCACACCGGAACCAATGCAGACAGAGCCTGTAGAAGACGTACCAACTGCACCAAATACCACTACACAAAACACTCAAAACGGTGCAGATCAAGGTTATTCAACGGCCAAAACAGACGTGCCTGATGGCACAGGCGTAGTTACACCACCAGAAACAAAGGGAGAGAATAACACAGGTATTACTGCGAGCGCCACTACAAAGGGTGCTCCGATCAGTGAAGACAGGAACGCTAAAGCTAACGTCATTGCAAACCTGAACACAATAGAAGGGTTTGAACGTGCCGTTAATATTCTTAAAAAACTTAAGAGCGCTGGCGTTCTTGATATGCCACCAATCGAGTTACCAACACCGAAGTTTAGCGGCGTTACCAACGAGGAAGCGGAGTTAGTCAAGACTCTATTGGGGCTGGTTAGTGACGATGATTATAATAGAATTGTGCTTACTCAAACAGGAGATGATAACAATGACACTCAAACAGACAAAGGCACCGAAGATAGTACAGACAACAAAACAAAAGCCGGGACAGAAGCTGGGGGGAACCCACATCAACAGGGGCGGCTCGACAACGATGCGACCAGCATCAAAACCGAAGGTACCGAAACCGGTGCAGAACCGCCTCAGCCGCAAAAAGTAGCCACCCCCGAACCTAAGCCCGAGCTTAAACCCGAACCAAAACCAGAGCCTAAACAAGAACCTCAGCCAAATCCTAAGCCAGAGGAAAAACCAGAATCGAAACCAGAACAAAAGCCAGAACCAAAGAAAGAGGAGCCTAAGCCGAAGAAACTTAAACCGACACCGAAGAAAAGTAAGACGGAAGAAAACGACCCGCTATATAAAGACGACGGCGGCACACCAGACGAAGACGCAGACGACGAAGTATCTAGTACTGACGACGATTTGGATGCTGCTTTTACTTCTTTGGGCGGAGCTCTCGCTAGCTTCAGTAATGAAATCGATTCTCGTTCACAACAAGAACCACAGAAGAGTGACACAGATAATGCAGTGGCAGAATATCAGACGGTAGAAACCTCTTCTGACGCAGAAGCAAACGCTAGATATAACGCCTATAAAGAGAACAGACTGCATCCAGAAATGAGAAACGCAATTGGTAAATTCTATGGCACCATGAACCGTATATCTGCCGCTAACCTTATAACTCAGATGCCGTATGCAAAAGCGTACCTTGGTTTTATTGGTGGGGCGCATGCGTTTAAGAGTAAAGATGATGAGTTTGTTGCCAAAATGCAATACCTATCTATCTTCGGTTCTCTTGCTTCGTTGGGTTTGAACCTGTTGCGCAACCGAATGGCGGTAGTAACCGGCGCTAACGAGAATGGCATTGTAAATTTCGGGGCTAACACGTCATTTAGAAATGGGTATGCCGACGTTATTGATATTCTTCCAGGAGCTATTCACGACGCCATCTTAACATACGATGGGCTTCTAAAGAAACTCGATGGAACGTCTGACGATATTCCAAGCTTAAATACGTACTTCTATTATGTACTTAACGCGCATTATAATCAGTATGTCACAGACCGTGCTGGCAGTGGTCTCATCCTCGCACAGGAGCCGAGCAGAAAAGACCAAGCTAGAAACCAGATCTATAGTATTAACGGAGACTTATTCCCGAACCCGAAGTCTCTAAGCCGTGAAGATAAGTTAGCTTGGCTTAAAATCCTAGCCGAAATGGACCCAGGGTACACGCCAGATGAACTTAGGCCGTACGGCATTAATAGTTTTAAGGATATGTATGGTTGGTTCACCGACTTGAATATTGGTCGCAGCTTCGATAAAACAACAGGTCGTGACGAAATTACTCTTGCTCTTCATAACCAGATGGTACGCGGACCTTATGCAGATAAGCTTAGACAACTTTTGGCAGAGGCAGAAAAGAACGACGACTACTCTGGCGAATATAGCGAAACATTCATTAAAGCTTTTACTAAGGCGTTCCTTGATGTGGTGAATACGGAAGAAGGACGTTCTGCTTGGGATGCGTTTCAGTCCGTACAAAAACTCAAAGAAAAAGTTGGTGAGGATATCCTTAAGCAGATTGAGGCCGAAAGACAAAAGATTAACCCTGGTGTTATGCGCTATGGTGTGCAGACGTTTATTAACCTAGCGTACGCATATAAAACCAAAAAAGATGGGACTACAGCACGTGAGGCTGACGAGGATATGAAAACATATGTCGAGCTGGCAATAAACGCGTTACGAGAGAAGATTAATAAGCAGAAGAGCCTTACTAAAGAAGGTAAGATTATTGCATTAAATAAAGCCACTATTCTTTTGTCCGCACTGAAATTAGCTGAGCAGGTAAAGACTAGACAGGACACATCTGCTTCTGATGATGACGCTGGTTATCAAAAGTCTAATAAGCGCAGTTCGTACGTACAGGACGATGACGACGACAACGTAGGTGATAAAGATAAGAACAAGACTGGCGGTGGTCTGAGCAGTGGTAACGTAGCTGGAGGGGCGCAGTCTATCCAGTACGACTATCATACTAATAACGAGCCTACAATGACAAGGTCTTTAGACTATGACGAAGCAGCAGTAGCAGCTCGCTACATGGCAATTACATCATTCGAGATTCAGCTCTGTAATGACGTAATCGGGTTTGGTCGTCTGAAGCAATCTCAACTTCTGAAGCGTGTTAACCAAGATGGTGCATACTTAACGTCCACAGAGAAAGCTAATTTGATGGTAGCATTTATTTATAACACTGTCATGGATAATTTTGGTGACGTTAGTAAGTCCGAATTTGCAAAGCTTGTAGGCTCCTCTGAGGCTAACGACGTGCGAGACTATGCCAAGTCTTTAATTCTGCGTATTAATAAGTTGTTCCCAACTGCTAGTACCAAAGCTTCTGCAGCCGAAGGATTAACTGTAAACATGAGAGACTTTGAAGCAGGGTTAGAAAAGATTTGCGAGGACATTCAGAATAATCCATTGGGCAAAAAACTGTTCGGCCTATCACGGAGCAACGGTATCGTAAGTTCTGCAGTCATCAATGGGCAGCAAGTTAATACTCTTGTGAACAGACGCACATCTACATTCCCGTGGCTGAATACTAAAACGTCTAATAAGATGATGTCAGCAGACGATTTTAATGACAGTAAATTTATTGCAGATTATATCAACACTAACAAAGTAACTGTAGACTATGGCGTTAGTGATATGATTGGTATCCCGTCTGACAAGAATGGCTACAAAAAGGTAGATAGTAAGACTTATTCTCATAATCTAGCTACTATGGGATACAATAAGAGTATGATTGCTAGCCTAAATAAGTTCACAGATAAGTGGATAGATTCTATTTGGGATAAATGTAGTAAACAGAAGTACCCAACTATTCCGGCTGACCGTACACAATACGACAAAGACTATAAGGAATTTAAATATAGGTTTGGACTTGCTATTAACAAGGCTAAGCGTGGTGTGCTTGCGGTAGCTATGATGGGGAATCATAAATACTTCTCCACTGATAGCAGTGTAGCATTAAAGATTGGTTTTGCAGTTCAGCATAACATTACTCCGATTGATGCCGTCCTTTTGTCGAAAGCATTAGAACAAAGAATTGAAGATATCGCCAATAAATTTATAGAAAAACAGACTATTGACCCGCTACATTTGATGTACGGTCATAGAGTTACACACGACGATGCAACAGTTTACGTTTATACATATGGCCATATCGACAATCCTTCTGGACCTATTAGTAGAAAAGGTATGTATGCCGGAGAAATGAATAGTAAGTTTAAGGTATCGTACAACGGAAGTACATACATCGTTTCGGAAAGAGAGTACAAACAACTCAAACAAGGCAAAGTTAATGAGGCAGACATCTGTAAACCAGAAAACCAAGTAACCATAGCTCCGCGTAACACGTCGGCTATGAATGTTGCAAACGGCAAAGAGAAGGGCGAACCAAATCTAATCGACAATCGTAATACGGAATATTACGCTAAACAGAAAGACTCGCTAGGTGGTGACGCCAACTACAGTACCAATAAAGATGGATTCCTACTCTCCTCTGGCACGATCGTTGGTGAAATCGATACACTGCTTTACGACTATTTCAGAATTGATAAGTCTGGTATTCCGAACAACTCTATTGTAAAGGCAGTCTTAGTGCTCGATACTAAACTTCCTGTTGACGCTATTGTAAAAAGCGGGTTAACGGATTATATTAACAAGGTAGCTAAGGACAAAAATATTACAGTAGAGACAGCACGTAAACAGGTAATGAATCAGATCAAGGCTGCCGTAAATAAGTTTATCAAAACAGAGCAGCTTAGTGTCGCAACCAAGGCAAGAGATGACAATAGAACCAAACTATTTGGTACACAGCTTAACTCTTTAACTGATGACCGTATCACAAAACTCGAAGGGCCTAGTGCATTAAGGGATGCTATTAATAGGATTGCTGCACAAGTAAGAGAAAAAGAGGAAGCAGAAAAAACTAAAAAGGAAACAGCCGCCACTAAGAAACCGGAAGTTACTGTCAAAAAGCCAAAAATAAATTTCCGTTACAGGGAGAAAGTAACAACCGACCTAACGAGCGGTGTAGTATTTACTAAGCTTAGACAGGCTATATATAATTCTATGGCGTTAATGGATTACGAAGATGGGTATTTCAAGGTTAAGCCACTAAAGATATCTGAAACATCTAAGATCAAGAATATTAAAGACTTAAGCAGGATTGATATTCACGACCCTGACTCTACTAAGTGGTTTAGCCTACATGGGGTAAACTTCCATGAAAACCCAATCGCATTCATCTTGCAAGAGCTTGGTTTGATAGAGAGAGACATCTTAATAGACAAACACAAGGATGGCGAAAACCTAACGTTCGAAGATCTAATCTTAGATCCAGAATATAACCCGTTAATGTTAAACCATAACGCTAGGTTATTAGGGACTGACGGTCTGCTCACGTCTGCGCACATTTTTAGTTATAGACTTGCACAAAAAGATAAGCTATCGTATGCAGATATTTCTCAACTATGTTCGTTACTTGCTATGTTAGAGGCATCCGGCATGGGTGTTCACCCGGATTTCTTTACTCATATAATAGACGACCGCATAGATAAGGCAAGTAGAAACATGGAGTTGAGATTTGCTGACATCATGCCTCCAACAAATCGTTTTACACTGTACACAAAGCTAGGTGGTGTAGCGATAGGGGCCATGTTCGACAATTATAATAATGAATTCGATCAACTACCGGCAATAAACGTACAGGCGATTCGTGATTTAGAAACAAAGATGGACAAGATATCTCCTCAGGAGTTGGCAAAAATTAGTAAAGAAAACGCAGAATTTTTACTGACAAGGTTTAAGCCGGTAAAGGGTAATACACTTAGTAAGTTTGCTCATTTAATGTTTATTAACGTAGCCAGTAAGGTACTTGGCGTAGCTCCCTATATCAATATTAAAAGAGCTGGTGGTGTGTACCATCTGGAAACAGAGACTATAGAAGCAGCGCCAAAGCGTCAGACCCTGTACCATGAACTTATGCACGCCTACACGAATGAGGCAATTATGATAGATACAAGCAACGGGAAATATCGCTTATCATTAATCCAAGAAAAGCCAACTCCTACACCAAACTTTGGCCACTTACGTTCAGACCCCAAAGCCTCGGAGCTTCCATACGACGATGAAATAGTACAAGAGGCTAGAGTTGCTGTGACTAAAGCAATGAAAAAAGAGATTAAAGCATCCATAACGAAACTAAAGAAGAGTGACACACTCCTTGCTCAACAAGTTCTAGCTATAGCCGAGCTTATTGACGTCAATAAACTAGTGGATTCAACAGTTGGTTTATGGCTTGACGCTGGAGTTGTAGGTTACGACAAAACAAAAACTGGCGACGATAGATTTATGATTAAGTTGGACGCAGCTAGTGTTCAACAATTTTATAAAGATGCTGACAGAACAAGTTACAAGCAGTTGCTATTGGCCACAACGATACCGTCTATTATATATGGGGCTAAAGCGCTCAACAAAGAAATACCGTTCTATCTAGGTATACGTACATGCATGACAGAAACATACAGTCACTTAGCTAATGTAGTAGACAACGGCTCTGATTTTCTAACAACATGGCTACAAAAGTCTATGCAGCTATTAACTGAGTTAGATAAGGCCGATCCAGACAGAAGGATTAGAAATAAACAAAGACAAAATACAAGAAAGCAACTGGCTAAAGACGTCGCTACAACAATTCAATACTTTACGCTCTTCCAACTGCCCGAGTCACAAACTACCGTAGAGCAAGAAGAGGCTCCTACTACAGATGTAGAAGCCGTTACCGAACTGCAGGTAGGTAAGAATAATGAGCACGCAAAAATAACCAAGAAAAAGAAAAAGAGAAAACAACACGTTGGTACTGGCAAAGGGTCTATTACAACCACACGAGATATGTCTACTCAGGCTGGCTCTCCGCAAGGCAAATTTATGAAGGCGATGTATAAGATTGCACAGAAACGTAACCCAACCTTTGGTCAAACGACATCGAGTGCACTTAACCACGCTAAAGACATCATGCTCGCCATCAAACCGCAGATGAGATGGTTAGAAAACTTTATGGACAAAGCTGTGGCCGATAAACTATTTGACTTGTCTCAGCGTTGTATCGCACAGCAGCAGAGACTCAACGCAGAGACAGACGCATATATCAAACTGTTAAAGAACGTACTTACGATCGAAGGTAATAAACTGCAGACCAAGGCGCTACGACAGTATTTCAATACTGAAATTAATGTCAATAGTGATAGGGGTAGAGACTTAGTCGAACTGTTTGACTTACCGTATGAAGCAGGACAAGACGATAGATGTAAAAATAAAACAGCAGACGGCAAGAACGCGATGCTTAAAGTATACGCTGACGACGTGTTCTTTGTTCTTCATAATCAACCAAATAAGGCTACTGCTATGGCAGAGATGGAGAAAAAGGTGTCCGCAATGGAGGCCTACTACAAGAAGAAAGGTAAGCAATTCTACAAGAATCGGGCATATTGGTATCGAGAGGATACTGGTACTATTGTATTCTACGCTTGTAAAGACGAGCGCATGCAGGACGGTAAGTTTAAGAACTTGTTCACATCGTATCCGTCTAAAGAAGATGGAACAGGAGCGCTAGGTAACGCACGCATGAGAGCAAGACTTCAGAAGAAGGTGATAGCGGAATGTGAACAACTCAGAAGAAAAACAATGCAGCAAGCTGGATACAGCAAGGACATTATTGACGGATTCATTACGGCTCAAGCTTTGTATCGCGCTCTCCTTATGAATGCCTACGTAAGAGAACAAAAGAGAGAGATGCGGAATGACGATATCATTAACCGCACTCACACCGGTTTCTTGCACGCGTATGCTCCACGCTATTACGCTAGGTACGTCCTTCAAAAAGAAGTATGGCATGAGATTCCAAAAGAATCGGCTAATAAAAATGCAGTAGAACAAGGGTACATCATACAGAGAGACGGTAAATATTACCACGTTATCACTTATGGCATCGGCTCTTTCGAGAACAAGTACGAACGTGCTAAATATAGAAACGAGCATCCTATCGGAAGTAACGAAAGATATGTAGAAAAGACTCGTGACGAATGGCTGCAAGAGCAGGGTGGTGGGCGTGCTGATATTGTTGGCAATGTAGACACCTCTATCGGTACTACTACCAAAGCTGACATTGCGTTAGGCAAAGAGAGAGCTAAGACTGATGTGACTGGTAGACTCGCTAAGTTCATCAAGAAACATTTCAACGACAGCGAAGAATGGCAGGGAGAAGAGAGTATCAATAAGATTGTTGGCGCTCTTAACAACATGGACGAGAAAGACGAAGAAGAGTTCGGGGACTTCAAAGTACGTATGGTACAGACGGCTAAGTTAATTCGTGTCGGCAAAGACAAAGTAAAAACATTCAAGCAAATCAGAAAAGCTTTAAAGATAGACGGTGCACAATATTTGGCCGCGAACTACTCTCGGGAGCGTACCTCTGACAGCAACCTGTACTCCCATGATGTTATTGGTTCTTTGCAACACTACTTGCATACTGTTAATAGTGTAGAAGCACTTACTCCATTCTATCGAGAAATGACGCAAGCTATCAAACAGTACACAGGCAGGAGCTACGACATAACCAAACGTGATTCTTATGCGTCTCCGTATAATATCATGTGTGAAATTGTCGACAACATGAATGGTCGAGATAAACCGCTCAACGCTTTCTTAAGGCGGTTAAGTGTTATGACTGTCGATGCTATCTACGCAATCCCGGGTGTTCGTCACATCTTGGATGCATCTGGTATTTATTTACCAGACCTGTGGCTGCCGGCGTTCTTACATAACAATATCGCCATTAACGTATACCTGAAGCTTGGTATGTTCAACGTTGCTACTGGTCTTGCGCAGTACACCCAGTTAGCAAACGTGTATTCATTAGGCGGGGAGAAAGCATTTGCGTATGCTATGAAGCGCATGCCTGGCATCATGAAAAGAGCGCATAAACCTTCTGATATTTTGAAGAACGAGTTTGATGTGAAAGCCTACGGTAAAGAGATTCAGCAGGTAATGGCTGACATGTATCTCACCAAACAAGGTAAGAGTCTGCTTACTCAAGACGGGGAGGCAGCGTTCGAAGAAGCATTAAAGAATGGTGATAAAGAAGCCGTTGAACTGCAGGTGTTTAGTGAACTCTTCAACACCCTGAAGGGGGATGTCGATAGTACAGTAATGAACGACGTTGCAGCGCAGCTCGGTAACGCCGGTAGTGCATACGAAGGCGAAAGCATTATGGACCATCTACCTAAAAAAGGTAAGCAAGCGCTTGATTTGTCGATGGGGTTGTTTAGAGGCGCCGACTTATCTTGTCGTCTGTTCGCAGCACTTGTAGCGCAATATAATATCGACCACAGTCCGGAATATAAACAGTGGAGAGAAGAACATAAACAGTTGGGAGAACAAGAGTACAATGCAGCACGCATGTTAGAGATTAGAAACTTTATCTATCGCACCAACTTCAACTTCAATAGAGCTACAGACCCACTGCTTATTTCTAGGGGCGGACTGTTAGCGAAGAGCGTATTCCAGTTTGCTTCTTTCGGGTTCCAGACGTTTGATCTTATCGGATACCTTATTAAAAACAAAAAGAAAAAAGAACTCTCTAAGTATTTAGGCACCATAGCACTATTCGCTGGCGTTACTTCGGGTATCCCAATGATGACTATGATATCAGGTATGTGTCAAGCCATTACAGGTACAAACCCAGAGGACTGGATTAAAGAATTTATTCTTGAAGCAGCCGGACGTAGTGGAGGTAGAGTTAGCAAGGCGGTCGCAGAGGGACTGTGTTACGGTATCCTTGCCCCCGTATTAGGTGTCGACATTAGTAAGAAGGTTGGTCTTGGTGATATCATGAAAGACCCGACAGATATTAGAAACATGGCTGGTCCATCTCTCGGTACGATTATGGACCTTGGATCGGCAGTAGGCGCTACATATGATGCAGCAATGTACGACAAGTATACGTCCGATCAATTGATGTTCGCTTGGCTCAAGTCTGTGCCAGCGGCTGCTAGATGGCTACAGGCTGCAAGAGGACAGTATTACTCTTATGGTAAGCTTATGCCTAAGACAGAATACCAGTCTATGGACGGTGCAGATAGGTTGAAGAACGCACTCGGATTTAACCCAGTCGAGAATAAGATGAACACAGATATCAACAGATATGTAACTAAGGAAAACCAGAAGTATTCTGACACAGTCACAAACGCGATGATTGCATACACCAATAATCCTAGCGAAGAAAACTTGAAGCTGCTACAGTCCTACGGTAAGACTCCAGAAGAAGCTAAGAGAGCAGTTGCGAAATATATTAAGCCAAAGGTAACGGCTGAGCAGGCAGAAAAAATGGTAACAAAAGGAAAGAACGAAGAGGCTGAGATTATACGTAGCAATGTACGTGCGCTTGGCAATATGCTTGATTAAAGGCATAAAAAAAAAGGGAGGCGAAAGCCTCCCTTTTATAGTGCAATTTATTCAACCCTTAATGGCAACGCATAGTATCGGTTCAAACATATCTAGCCCACAGTCGTATTCGTCCTCGTATCTGTTAACCGCGTATACTTCTATTACTTCGCCATTCATCAACGACTCTGATATATAATCGACACTCGAGTATACGCCAGCATCTTCGTAACCGTCGTGTACAATTTCAATCGGAACCTCTTTAATTAGCAGCGGCTCTAATTCTTTCAGTTTCATATAGCGACATCACCTATTCTTTACGATACTCTTCAACTTATGCCTAGCTTTAATATCTTTAAATCCCTCAACATAAAATGAGACACAACCATACCAATCTTCGTACGGGTCGTAGTAATCCATCTCGCTCTCTGGGATAAAGTCTCCAGGGAAATACGTACTGCCGCAAAATTTCCCTACCTCTAGTTCAAGAACGTCCTTTGGTATGAGTGTTTTATTTGCAAACATACACACGCACTTATCGTGCTCTGCAGCCAACGCTGAAGAGTAGTCGTACTCAGCGTCGATAAGTTCTAACGGTTGGTCGGCAACAAGGCGATACAAATACTCTTTAAGTTTCATCTTCGTCATCCTCTTCGTAAACAAACCATGATTCATCGGTCGATACAATAGCATACAAGATAACAAATAACACACCAATAAGTACATCTGAGCTCAAAAACGCACAGACGCCACCGATAAAAGAACAAACCGAGACAACATTTCTTAAGACCGTAATGACATAACCTTTCCAATCAAACACTCTTCTACCCCCTACTTACCAATTTCTCAAGACATAAACCACTATTAACACAAGTAAAACTGTTTCAAGAGCACCGAGACTCATAGGTATCACCACCCTTGTTTATATACATTATATCATCTAACCTTACTCTTGTCAAGTATTTCAAATAGAAGTTTTATAATTACTAGGTCAGGCAGTTCGACAGCAGCTCGAGGCGGCGACCGACGAGGGAGGGATGAAACCCCGAGCTGAGGGAGGAGAAGGTAGACGCCGCATGCATGACAGCGCAGTGATGTTTACTACGCTGCTGTATACGCACGTCTTACCAGAAGAGTAACGGAATGAAACCCGTCGCCTCGGTCGTTACCGGTTGACAACACACTTAGTTTTCAAAAAACTTAGTCGCACTCAATCCTTGACAGGTGGTTGTCTGACGCCCTCTTTCGAGTTGAGCCTCCAGCCTTAACTTTCGGGAGTGGAGTTTAGCCCACTATAACAAATCTCCCTTTAACGGATATTACTTGAGCCTGACTCCCTTGGTGGTGTGGTTTCCACGTAGCCTTCTCTGAGATACCAATACATAAAGTACCCTGATTTCTTGCGGTCATTTGAAGCTACCTTTTGAGTTTCAGTCAACGTGGTAAGTAAACACTGTCATATACCGTCTGAGATGTATTCGCAGTATATGAAGCCGCTCATATATTAAGTTGTAACCACTTTCATCTTTTTACAATTACATTGTAACATACGGTTCAAACTTTGTCAAGCAATTTTTTTGAAAGTTTTTTTGACAAACTTTTACCACTTTATAATACCATGGCTGAAAATTTTTGTCAAGGATTTTTTTTTGAAAATTTTTTGAAAAAAGTTCTTGACAAACTTTGCAGCCGGTGGTACAATACAAATGAAGTCGGAAAGGGGGTGAGCCGAATGAAAGATAAAGAGCTGATGAATCTTGGGTTCGGTGTATTTATTCATAAGTCAGATATCCTAGGTCTATATGGCGCAGGACAGAAGCATACTATGAGAAAGATGACAAGTAAAACAAATGCACCTATGCCTAATCAAGTGTTGAATAATCTTAATGGGCGTGAGTGTCTGTCATATGTAGAAACCCCGTTCCATATTTATTTGTGTGCCTACCCAGTAGAGGTGTTAGTTGAAGAGTACACAAATGAACACACGGAAGAAGGGAATAAGATTAGAGCATCTATCGACTCTGACGATTACAAGTCTAACTACATGGACCAGCAACATACTTCGTACTATGCGTTGTATATGAAGAAGATGGAAGAAGCAAAAGAAGCGACACGTCAAGAGTGGCAGGAACTCATGTTAGAGAAACAAAGAAAGGAAGCAGCAGAAGAAGATGAAGAATAACTTTGTGAACCTACATCAACATTCTGACTACTCGATAGGTGATGGATACTGTACGCTTGATGAAATTATAGCTAGAGGAAAAGAGCTTGGCTACAATGCCGTAGCGTTAACCGATCACGGTACTACTACAGGACTGTACGCTTTCTACCACAAATGCAAGCAAGCAGGCATCAAACCTATCTTAGGTATGGAAGGTTACTTCTGTCCAGAGCCAGAGATGAAGAGTGGGGATAACGCCCACATCTTATTATTAGCTAAAGATATTAACGGTCTAAGAAACCTATATCGACTATCCACGATAGCTAACTCACAATTCTATAAGAAACCTCGTATTGGTTTGAGTGACTTGCGCAAGTATCACGAGGGGTTGATTTGTACGACTGCTTGTATCGCAGGTCTCTTTAATCGATACCCAGACGTTGTTGACGAGATTGCTAAGCTGTTTGGCGAAGACTTCTATATGGAGGTTCAGCCACACGATTTTAAGGAGCAGAAAGAATATAATGAACGAGTTTGGAACTATGCTGCGGCTCACGATTATCCTGTTGTTGTTACTAATGATAGTCACTATGCCAGCCCTACTGATGTATCTTATCATGACAATTGGGTAAGTATTCGTGGAACATCTGACGCATACAGTAGTCACGATTTTTATATGATGGGTACACAAGAGGTACTACAAAGAATGAAGAGCTCATACTTTGACGTCGATAAGGTCGAGCGCATGATTGATGAGACAAGTAACATCGTTAATAAGTGTAACGTTGTTATACCCGAGGGGGGTGACAATTATCCTAAGTACAATACTCAAGACCCTGAAAGAGAAATTCGGAATTGGTGTAACGAAGGGTGGAAGCGGTTACAAATGGGAGCCAAGCCGAATAAGAATGTATATGTGGTACGAGTTGAACGAGAGTTACCTGTGTTGCGGAAGTGCGATTATCTCAATTATCTCTGCATTATCAAAGATATTATGGGTTATTGCGATGGGCATGGTATACTTACTGGGTTGGGTCGTGGTTCTGTTGGGGGCTGCTGTACGGCTTATCTCTCTGGCATTACTCAGGTAGACTCTGTGAGATGGGATACCATCTTTGAACGCTTCTGTAATGAACAACGCGTTACCCCTGCAGATAAAATATATGTCGAGCTATTAAGAAATTATTAGTGTTAAATTCCGTGAACGCATGTTAAAGCGGTGTCGCATGAGCGGCTAACGGTGAAACTCTCTACGAGACAACACCGTGCTAAGATTGGAGAATTTATGTGGAAGATTGTTGATGGTTATGACACCTACGAAGTAAACGAGAATGGTATTATTAGGAATAGGTATACGAGAAAGGTAAAAAGTGCTAGAGCTACGTCTACATCAAATAGACCTTACGTTAATTTGTGGAAAGACAATGCAGGAAAGAACGTTTCCGTAGGAAGAATTGTTGCTAAGGCGTTTTGTGAGGGATACGTAGATGGGCTTGTAGTTGACCGTATCGATAATAACCCATGGAATAACCATTATACAAACTTGCGTTGGGTTACTCAAAGATTCAACGTCGAAAGAAGTAGTGTTGGTTTCCGTAGGCACAAAGATTCTTGTGTGTTGTGTGTTGGTGGGTGTGAGTACCCATTTGATTCTTATGCTAGTGCAAGCAGGTTTGCTAGTAAAGAATATGGTGCTAAATATAGTATGCTTGCTAAATGGCACCGTTGGCACGACATAACAATAAAGTGTAACGACTAGTTCGAAGGAACGTAGGGTGGAGATTAACACCACTCGAAGTGCGGAACGCCTAAACCGAAAGGCATGGCGAAGAGATAGTCTAATCCTTATGGCGACGTAAGGTAGTAATGGTAGACTGTGATTTCGAAAGCAGTCGAAGGGATGACGTTATTAATTATATTAGGCAGAAGTATGGCGAAGTTTATCACGTAAGAACAATGAACTATATGCAGGAGAAGGCTGCCCTGAAAAGAGCTGGGCAGGCGCTTGGCTTACCTGCCAATTACGTTAATAAGATTAGTACCAATTTTCAAAACTGGGAAGGAGTTAAAGATGAGAAACTCAAAGATGTTGCTCGGCATTTCCTTGGACGTTTACAGTCTTATGGCATGCACGCCAGTGCCGTTATGGTATTCCCTAGAGACCCTTCTGAGTGGTGCTCGATAGAGAAACAAGGCGAAGAGTATGTATGTGCTACTGACTACCATGACTTGGAGGCACAAGGTTGTCTAAAGTTAGACCTGCTCGGACTTACTCAATTGTCCATTGTACACACTATGGCTGATATGATGGGGGTTGACGTGCATACACTATGGAACAATATTCCAGAACACGATGACACGACTTGTGCACTATTGAACGCTGGGTTTACGGAAGGTTGTTTCCAGATTGAATCGTCGGCGATGAAAGGTTTTATCAAGTCTATCTCGATTCACGGAGCAGAGGATCTGGTTCCAGTCATGGCATTGTGTAGACCAGGGCCACTCGATAGTGGTATGGCTAAAGACTATGTAGACCGGAGAACTGGCAAGACGCCAGTTAAAAAACTGTACCCAGCGTACGATGAGATTACGAAAGACACTTATGGTGTTATCTTGTATCAGGAACAGGTAATGCAAATCGCTCAAGCACTCTGTGGCTACTCGCTCGGCAAGGCAGATATCTTACGTAAGATTATCGGTCGTAAAGTTGTCGAGGAAATGCAGCCAGCGATGGAAGAATTTAGGAGAGAAGGTTTAAAGCGTGGTGTTCCTGCTAGCGTTATTGATTACTTGTCCGATAGTATTAGTAAGTCTGCTAATTATTTATTTAATAAGTCGCATGCGGTAGCCTATGGTTTAACATCATGGAGAACAGCTTACCTTAAAGCTAATTACCCAGAGTATTATATGGCATCTCTCGTTGAATACAACAAAGATGACAGAGCTAAGGTAGCTAAGTATATTGCACACGCTATGGCGCTTAGGATTAACGTACAACCACCACGCGTAGAATCGTTAAAACCGTCAGAAACACCGTTGAATAACGAGAGTTTGAAGCATACCTATGTGCCTAAGAGTAATTGCATTACCCTAGGATTTGATATGTTAAAATACGTAGGAAATGCATTTGACACATTAGTGTTTGGCAAGACAGGAAAGGAATGGATAGATGAGAACAAGAGAGCGAATAAGAGAGTCCTTGAGTCAATCGTCAAAGCCGGAGCGCTGGGTGACGATAGAGGCGAACTGCTTCAATATATCGAATGGGTTAAAGACGCAAGGAAGAGTAAGCCGCCTTTTCAGTACACTAAAAGAGAAGACGAACAGTCTAATCGAGACATGGAGATTGAGTCTATTGGATACGCTTTTTCTAGGGATGATGGCTACGTATCTGATCTGTGCGACGGGGTTACTACTTTCCTTGTCACGGTAACAAAGAAAAAAGCACATAAGACTAAGCAAGGTAAACCGATGCACTTTATCTCTGCGCTTGTTGATGGTACCCCAAAAGAGTTGGTTGCCTTTGATAATAAAGGAAACAACATTGAAGTCAATAGAACTTATTTAATGAGACTTCGGGGAACAATGGTTCAGGATTTCACCCCAGCCGTTAGAAAAAGTTTATAAAATTTTCAAAAAAGTGCTTGACAAACCGGATGAGGTTTGGTATAATGATTACAGTGAGGTGATGAAATATGATGACAACTTTCTTAGCTACTTTGTTTGGTGGTTTTATCGGTGTGTTAGTCGGAGAACTTACTGCTCCGTATATTTTCAAGAATAAAAAAGGAGAAGATAAATAATGAGTACGTTAGACATGGCATTGGCAGAATTGAAGAAACCATTTGCGCCAAAGGACGTAGAATGGAGAATCCAGAGAAAGAGTAAAGACGGACAGAAGGGAATGGCAATGGCTTACATTGACGCTCGTGCTATCTCTAATCGTCTTGATGATCTCGTGATGCGAAACATTATTAACGGATGGTCTGTTAGTTATAGGCCTGTTGATATGGGTGTTGTAAAACAGCAGAGACGAGGCTATGATTCTGACGTAGCAATCAAAGGTTTTATTTGTACGATTACATTGGACCTTGGTGACATGACTGTCAGCCGTGAAGACGGAGCTAACCTGACAGACTTCGAACCGTTTAAAGGTGGGTTGTCTGGTGCGTTTAAGAGAGCGGCTTCTATGTGGGGTATCGGTAGATATCTGTACGACCTCCCAACTACTTGGGTACCGATTGACAACTGGGGTAACGTAGTGCGCAAGCCAAACCTTCCTCTGTGGGCGCTCCCAGAAGGTTATGTCCAGGAAGACGAACCTGAACAGACACAGCAGGCGGTTCCAGAGTTCGCTGGTTCTGAAGATATGTTCGGTATGCCGGACGATAGTAATCCGTTTACAGAAGATAACGGAGCCTCGGGAAGTAACGATATCATCTTCCCATTCGGTAAACACAAAGGCAAAAAACTGAGCGAAGTCCCTGTGGATTATATGCAGTGGTGTATCAGTAACATGCAGAGACTTGACCCCAAACTTAAAGCGGCTATGGAGCAGTTCGTAGCCGGTAGATAAGGAGTGATACCGTGAATAATCTTGAGAATGTTATCATAGCCAAACTAGATTTAGTGGATTACGTTAGTCAGTACACGACATTAAGAAAGACAGGTAACACATGGAGAGGGGCTTGCCCTATTCACGGTGGCGAAAACAGTCAGGCGTTTGCAGTATTTCCTGGTGGTAAATTCTACTGCTTCTCTTGCGGCGCTAGTGGTAATGTGATTAACTTCGTAGCACAACACGAACACATTACCTACGAAGCCGCAGTAGAGAAGCTCGCCGAACAACTTAACATAGATGTATCATCTAGCGCAGATTATGTACGGCAGAGAGATTTAATTCAGGAATATAGAAACAGAGTAGAAACAGCACATTCTTATTTGGAAGAAAATGAAAACATTAAAGAGTATTTACACGGTCGAAAGATTAGTGACGAAGTCATTAAGCTCTTCCACTTAGGTGCTGAGCGTAAGTCTGGCGGTAGTTTAGTTATTCCTATTTACAATATCAATGACCAACCGGTTGCCCTAGCTAAGAGGTACTTTAACGCTAGGTATAAGTACAAGAATTCTAAGAATAGTGAAGTGTTCGACAAGAGTGAAACCCTGTATGGGTTGAATGTATCCCGCAAGGTCGGCGGTAATACCCTGTATCTTGTCGAAGGATACTTCGATGTTATGTCAGGCACACAGTTAGGGTTACCTACGGCTGGTTATTGTGGAGCGGAAATTGGTAAGGCGCAGATTCAGTTATTAAACAAGACTGTCCCTCCGTCTACTAGGATTGTGTTGGTTCCAGATATGGACGAGGCAGGGTTAAAACATATCGACAGAGTGAGAGATAGGTTTAATTCTATTACTCGATTCAATGTGAGAGTGCTGCCGTTACCTGACGGATGTAAAGACTTAAACGACGCATTGATGAATGGTGTCGACGTAAAGAATCTACCGACTGTTTACATTGATCAATTTGTCCTAATTCAAAAGCTTGATGAATGTAAGTCTATTGAAGACCAATACTCATTCGCTACTGAGTTTATGAAGACAGTCAGAAATCAAATGATTAAGGCTGACCTCGTAGATTTATTAGCTAAGCGGTGGGGTAAAAACCCTAGTGACCTGAAGGAAGCATTTAATTTAGACGAAGATGAAGTTGATTCTCTTACAGACAACGCTTCAACACTGTACGATTGCCTTGGTGATTTGGGTAAGCTGTACGAGAAAGGTATCTTTAAGACTGGTATTGCTGGAGTAGACAGTTGTGTTGGCGGTATCATGAAAGGACAGGTGGTTGTCGTAGGGGCGTACAGCGGAAGCGGCAAAACATCTTTCGCTGTTGATTATATCTTAAAGAGTATTCTGAACAACGACATGCGAGTCGTATTCTTTTCTCAGGAAATGAGCAAAGGTAACGTACTCGAGTGGATACTAGCTAAGCTGATTGGCTGCCCGTTCTATCAGGTGCGAGAGCACTTTAAAAACTCAGAAGAAATTAAGAAGCAGTTAGATAAGATTGGCAATAGGCTAATTATTATCGACAAGAATGGCGTCACTATGGATGAGATTGACAGAACAATATCTGCGATTAACGCAAAGGGTATGTTCGATAAGCCAGTAGACATGGTAGTGTGCGACTACTTCCAATACTTAAAAGGAACGGAAGAGTATGACGGAGCTGCTCAGCAAGCTAAGGCAATGAAGAGAATAGCTAAAGACAAAGACTTAATCTTCGTAATGCTTAGCCAGCTTAATCGTCAGAGTAATCAGTACGAAGAGCCGACCATGAACCTCCTGAAAGGAGCAGGTGACATTGAAGCTAGTGCTGACATCTGTTTGTTAATGTGGAGACCAGACTTGAGGCCAGGTATTGGACTTGACGCAGAACAGAAGTGGCACGGGATTACTCGATTCAATCTTGCGAAAGTCAGAGGATATCAGTTAGGTTCAACCAGGTTTATGATGAAGTGGAATAAAGACACAAGCGTACTAGAAGACTACGAAGGAGAAGAATAATGCCACTAACACACTATAGATGCCCAGACGGAAGAGAGTGTCCAGTAAACGAATGTTTGAAACATTGCCGTCTCGAGGGTAAGATTAACCCGTCGACTGGTATGTTGTACGTCCCTTGCGGTAGGTGCCTGTCGCGACGAGCGCTACTAGCTATTGCGGCAGAGAGACGGTGGACTGGTAAACCCAGTACCACACAGTTGCTTAACGGTACTCTCGAGGAATATTTAAAACTTACGGAACCGTATACTGTTGACCCTATGCAATCCGTGTTTGCATTACACGGGACGTCAGTACACGAAGCTCTTGAGGATAATACGATTGGCAATGCAATGACGGAGCAAAGATTGGACGACGGTGTATCGACGGGTGCCTTTGACTATTTCGATGAAGAGGCAACTGACGAAGAGAACACTGGATATTTATATGACGATAAAACATACGGCAGCTATAAAGCTGCTAAGGTTTTAGGGGCCGTCAAACATAAAGAGCAGGTAGGGGTATACAAGAATGGCAAGCCTAAGTTTAAAACGTACTTCACGTACGATGGAGTACATGGTAGTGGGCGGTTGGATTTAGCTATCCAGCTAAACGACTACCGTATGAAACTCAAGAAATGTCTCGGCAAAACTGCTGAGAAAATGATATGTGAAATGATTGTGAGAGACGGCAATACTTTTATGGCTGAATCCCGTGGCGTTATGCAGCCAGCATATCTGGTAGAGGTTAATAAAATTAGCGACCATTGGGTAAGCAAATATATGAAAGCGAAAGCTGACAACTTGGTACACGCTATGGAAACGGGGCTACTTCCAAAGCAGTGTAGTTACAGAGAACGTTGGGGAGGTATGAAGTGTGAGAGATTCTGTAACGTAAAAGACAAGTGCCCATACGTTAAATGAATAAGGAGAATAAGTATGAATAAGTATGGCATTAAACCATCGACAAAGGATGTAATTGAGGTATGTGTTAAGGCTACCGTTACTGATGACGGTATTGATTTGGACGTGCAGTCCGATAGAGACACAGCAGAAGTAGTAACGGTATTGTTCTTAGGCCTGATGGCTTCTTACGGACTTAACGAAGACGAGGCTAAGGAAGTGTTTGATGTAATGTTTGATAAGGTTGAAGCGTTTAAAAGCGAAGGAGAAGAATAATGAAAGAGGATAAGGTAGTCACAGTCCACTGGAAGGACGCAGACGATGGTAGTGCTGGCGTATCGTTTGATACAACGCTGCCAGGTAATGAAGCAGCTCAGGTATTGCTTGGCGGACTGCTTGCTCTGATGGGTGTTGAAGATAACAACGCTGTTACCGACGTAGTTAGAACCTTGAATAAATATTCTAACGGCGGTGGAACTTTTAATAAAACAGAAGGAGATAAAGAATGATGGAAGATAGAATTTTGACAGACGATGAAGTGAAGGTATATGGTGGAAGGTTGTCTAAGCTCTTGTATACTTTGTACGATAGAGTAGGAAAAGGAGAAAGCGTTGACGACCTGCGAAAAGAGTTTGCGAAATTTAGAGCAGACCTGATGGACGCGAAAGAACGTCCCACAAATATGCCGTCAAACCAGACAAAGGTACTCCCTTATACAGACAAAGAACAGTTCGAGGATTTTGTAGGCGACACGTTCGGTAAAATTGGGGATAAAATTATTGCCAAGGGTGATCAGTACACTGGACGCAAGCCGGTACTCGACGCTATCTACGAACAGACTAGACGTAGAATTGGTAAGGACGTAGTAACCGCCGGCAATATGTTGCATACAATTTTGATGTTGTCCGATAAACATCAGGTGGCTTTGCTTCAGCACGGTAGAGCTGCTGGTGACGTAGAAGATAGACTGACAGATATTATTGTGTACAGCCTGCTTGCACTATATCTGCTGAGTCCGCAGGGCGAAGCTTACTACGGCACGAAAGGTTGATAGCGTTGCGTAAGAAAGACCCATTAAGAGTTGCAATAGGTAAACGCAATAGACGTAGTGGTAGGACGTTTGAACGTTCGGTGTACGCTAGATTAACGGCCGCTAATCTTCCGGTGTATAAGACACCGATGAGCGGTTCGTTAAAAGCTAGCGGCTTAATCCCCTGTCTTAGAGACAAGATGGCAGGAGATTTACGAGTTACTATTAAAGACGAGGATTATATCATCGAGTGTAAACATATCTCTACGCACAGAAAACTCTTTGACGAATTGCCGTTAGTAGACTGCTATCATTACAAAGGGTTCTGTTACATGATGAGTGACTCTGCCTTCCTTAGCTATATATGTGGCGGTAAGGTTGACATAGTAGAGAAGGAAGACAAACGAAACAAGTGGCTGCACAACTACTTCGACCAAGACAATAGCCACTTGGTTGTACTTGGTCAAAACTATCGTGATAATATTTATTGTATTCGAGAAGACGTGTATGAAGTCTTCTACAACTGCAGACGAATCGGAGGAAAGTAATATGTTTATTGTGTCTGATAAAGAAAACAAGTTGATGGATGTTGTAGATGTTTATATTAAAGCTACGAAAGATAAGGAATCTGGTGATGTAACCGGCTATATGCTGATGGGTATCCCGCTTGGCTCTAGTCGTGGACAGATTCTTGCTATCGTTAACACCTATGATGAAGCGCAGGAACTGCTGAATAAAATTGCCGCCAAAGTAAATGCAACAAAGGTAGCGGAACTTGACTGACGATAAACGGCAGCTCGCCATTCAGGAACAGGAAGGGCACGACGCACAGAGAATGCTTGAGTTACTGTCGGACTTTGATGAACAGTATACTCAAGCTATCATCTCTAACATCTGGACGTGTGATCCGAAAGACTTTGAAGGGTGGCGTAACTTAAACAAAGCCAAGGAAGCTTTTGTATCTTACCTTAAAGACAAGGTAACGAACGGCAAGCTTGCATACGATAGGATGATTGAGATGGATGAGGAAGATGATTCTAAGTTGATGGAAAGGTATCGGGGTGGAGTATATTGAATCAGGAAATATTGAAGCAGTACGAAGAGATTAAAGAGCTGTATCCTACGGTGTTGGATAACGACCCGTCAAGCGCATACGAGTTGATGATTAAAGCCTCTACTCTTATGGAGACTTTTGATACTCAGGTTGCTGCGATGTATAAGGAACTTGCATTTGCGGAGCAGAAGGCTAAGGCTCTTACTGCCGAGAAGTCTTCTGAGTTTAGTACCAAGGTAGCAGTTGGTGACAGACACACGCTCTCCGACGCAGAATGCCAGGAAGCATGGGGTGCTGTGACTGAGGTACAGTATGCAATTCGGTTGCTCGAGGCGGCGATTAAGTTCTTGAACCGTGTGTACTTTGATATGAAGAATAACGTTGCATTTAATCGTGGCGTACCGAGATACGAACAGACGAAGGAGTAAGTGACTAACATGGCTAGAATGAGCAAAGAAGAAGCAGGCAGAAACAAAATGTTACAGATGATTGCGAGTGGCAAACTAACGCCACTCCAAGCCATTAAACTTAATTGTCTCGATTGTGTGTGTTACGACAAGAACGAAGTGAAGATGTGTGGTAATGTAGACTGCCCATTACATGCGTTTCGCTTCGGGCGTAACCCGAGACACAAAGGTAGAGTCGACAGAAAAGGAAAAGAGGTTGGAGAATGAGAGTATTTGATTGTAGAGTGAGCGGTATCGACGACGCGCTGAAGTGCCTCGGATTGTCCTATGGGACAGAACTTGATACCACTAGAGGCGAAAGAGTTTTGAAAAGCTTATTGGCTAAGCCGCTCAACAGTGGCGAGGCTAATGTACTTACTGGTATTAATGTACGCATGCGAGTGCAGGCTAGTATTAAATGGTGGCAGCAGGCGGAGAGATATCACTGGTTCCAGATTGCTATGAGCGAGTCTGTTATGCATATGATTGCCAATCCTAATATTAAAATTACTCCGGACAACTTCGAGCGTGTTGACTGGGGCGATCTTGGAGTACCTAGCCCATTACCTAGTCCAGTTATTCAATCTTTCATTACTTACAGGGATGGTTTGTTTGACCTGTACAATGGTGTGCCGTTGCCACCGTCAGTAAAGTGTGAACTTATTTATTCTGTGCCAGTTTCGTTGCTTGAAGAAGCGTACGTAACTACTAATTATCTACAGTTGATGACTATGTATAAGCAGAGATACAACCACACACTTGACGAGTGGAAAGTATTTTGTAGACATATTTATGAGTTACCCATGATGGGAGAATTACTGGAGGCGAATGGATGTTACAGACCGGATACGCAGTTGTTATCTTCGATTCCAAAGGCATGCCCCGATGTGTCGGAGTAGGGAAGGATGACAAAGAAGTAGACAAGCTAGTTAACGAGAACGTAACTAATAAGGATTTGAGGGCACATGTTTACCCCCTCCCTAAGACAGAAGATAACATTAAGGTAATTAAGTACAAGAAAGGAATTAGTGATAGATTATGAGCGATACAGTACGGGTTCTTGATTGGAATAAGGATACTATGCCGTTGTGGGCTATAGATGAAGTGGCGTATAATATCTTCCGAGCTAAGTATGCAAAGGACGACACAGAAACTCCGGCTGAATTTTGTCATCGCGTAGCTAGTATTTGTAAAGAAGAGATTAGGGATAGAGTAGAGGACCTGTTGTTCTCTGGTACATTCTTCTTTGGCGGAAGAACATTATACTTAGCTGGTAGAAAAGACGAAGTTAATGCGGCTGGTAGCAACTGCTATGTCGTTCCGATTAAAGATGATACGATTGAAAGTATTTATGCCGCCAATAAATATATGGCTAGAATTTTTAGCAAAGGTGGTGGCGTAGGTACAGATATCTCTGTGCTCAGACCTCGTGGTGCTAAAGTGAATAACGCAGCTAAAACTTCCACAGGTGCAGTGTCGTTCCTTAATCTGTTTAATGAAACGGGTGAGGTGATTAGTCAGCACGGCAGACGTGGAGCTACGTTGGTGTCTATTGATGCATCCCATCCAGATGTAGAAGAGCTGCTTGACATCAAGATGGGCGGCGATAAACTTAAGTCAATGAATGTTTCTATTAAGTTCGATGATGAATTTATGGAGGCAGTTGATTGCAATAAAGAATATAAACTTCACTTCGATGTTGAAGCTACAGGAGAGCACATCGAAAAAGTTATTAAAGCTAGAGATTTCTTTGAAAAGTTTTGTGAATGTCAGTGGAATTGGGGAGACCCAGGAGCACTATTTATTGACCGGTATAATGAATACAACATGTTGTGTGGTTATGATGATTTTAAAATCTTAACCACAAATCCATGTGGGGAGGTGCCTCTTGGTGCATGGGGCTCTTGTAACTTAGGTAGTATTAACTTGGCTAAGTTTGTGGATGCTAATACACAGAAATTTAACTGGGATTGGTTTAAGATTGTAGTCCACACAGCAGTAGAGGCACTGAATGACGCACTTGATTACACGTACGAGAAGCAGCCGTACAATAAGAACAGGGAATACATTCGTGAATGGCGACCAATCGGACTGGGTGTGTTCGGGTACGCTGATATGCTTGTAGGGTTAGGACTCGAATACGGTAGTGACGAAGCAATTAAGTTTACTTCCGAGCTGTTCCAGGTTATGTTTAACGAAGCGGTTAGAGAATCAGCCTGGTTGTGTGCAGAGTATTTTAACACTTTCGCTCAGTACGACTACGATAAGACCGCAAAGTCTCCGCTCTTTCAGTTACTCGATGACGACGTCAAAGAGATTGTCAAGCAGTATGGGTTGTTAAATGGTCAGCTCATCAGCATTGCACCAACAGGCAGTATTAGTTTACTTGCAGGTCGATACACTGGTGGGTGCGAGCCAATCTATAAACTCTATTATGAGCGTACCACTCATAAGCTAGAGGACGAAGGGAAGTCTTTTAGAGTATACTCTAAGTCTATCGAAGAGTTACTGAATAGAAACGGCATGTCGTTGGGTTTGTCGGCTGAAGATATTAAGCAGGTTTTCCCATTCGTTGTTGAATCTCATGACGTAGACCCAACAAGACGCGTACTTACGCAGGCTGCTATGCAGAAATGGGTCGACAACTCTATTAGTTCTACGGTTAATTTGCCAGAGTCTGCAACACCGCAAGATATCCTTGCCATCTACGACGCAGCATGGCAGGTTGGCTGCAAGGGTATCACGGTATTCAGGGACAACTGTGCTCGTGGGAACATCCTCGGTCTGTCGAAGAAAGAAGAGAAGCCAGTCATCTTGCACGACAGCATTAAACCAGAACGGCGTGGGGAAATTGGTACACTCGTTGGTAAAACATATACACAGGTACTTCACGATGGTACCAAATTGTATATCACTATCAACTGGAAAGACGGCAAACTGTTTGAGATTTTTGTAAACAGTGAACGACACAAAGATGAAGTTGATGGTATCACTAGACTCATCTCGCTAGCTATGCGCTGCGGTGTAAGTATTGACGCCATTATTAAACAGTTGTTTAAGCTCGGTGTCGATAGCGTTGGTTTTGCGGTAGGCGTGTCGTTAAACGACGCCTATACTCTTGACACCCATGAGCCAGTGGTACAGGAAGTGGAAGTTGAAGAGAAGCCAGCTAGTATGGAATGTCCGGAGTGCCATAGCAAGGACGTGAAACTTAGTGGTCACTGCTGGCAGTGCGATGAATGTGGTGCATCGGGGTGTGCTATGTAGGGGGGTGAGGTGATTGGCAAAAGGACCTAACACAGTTAAGTTTATGAATCGTATGATAGATGAGTATAGGGCAGGAAAGTTGAATGACAAACAAGTTTGTGCCAGTATCAGACGAATCACCAATCTTAACGAGCGGCAGTGTGCTTATTGCAACACACGCATAGCACTCAAGATGTTTAACAAAATGCCAATGAATTACATGTGTAAAGAACCCTGCGCACCCAGTATTGAAGAGGTTATGGTTGACAAAGAGGAGCGCGATATGTTGTACGCGTTCCTCGACCAACTTCAACGTGACTATCCAGACTGGGAAGAGAGATTGAATGACTCGAATAGCGAAAGGTTCGGTCATTGGATTGTAGATATTCGGTGTGATATTTTAAAAGAAAAGTACGGTAAAGAGATAAGACAATACCTGGAGGACGTATGGCTACGCAAGAAAAGATTATTCAAGACACTCTCAAACAACACGTAATGCAGTGCAGAATTGACGGAGACTTCGGTTATCTCGCTGTGTTATCAGACATTCACGAAGGGTTAAACAACAGAGATTACTTCCAGAAAGAGGTAGAGTTTTTAAACAGTCTACCTGATAATGTCAAGGTTATTATCGGTGGTGACTCTACTAACACAGTCACTAGAACAAGCAAGGGTTCAGTGATCGAGGAAACATTAAGCGGCGATAAACAAATTTACGCACTCGTTGATGACATTAAACCTTTGTACGATAGCGGTAAGCTGCTTGGTATTATTTCTGGTAACCACCCCGACAGAGTATACAGTGATACTTATATCAGTATTGAAGGGGTAGTCGCTTCTCTTCTCGGCGACAGGAATTTATATAAAGGTAGTCAAGGTCTTGTGTACTTTAATGTAAACAAGAACTGTTATGTACATTACATTTTGCATAAACATATGGTGCGGCAAGACGCATACGACTATTTCAATGCTGATTGCGTATGGAAAGAACATCGACATGCTCCATCTGCCACACCTAAAATTAGTGTTCAGCATAATGTGTTCGCTAAGTGTCCAGTAGTTAGAACGGTATGGGAATTAAAGCAGCCGTCATTCCAGGCGTACCCAGACTACATTAAAAAGAATGGCGGTAGACCATTACCTATGGGCTACTTTATTTGTCAGATGAGTGGTGACACTAAGAATAGATTCATGAACCCAATGTGGAACGAACAATTTAAGTTAGCGATGGACGCTGGCATGACTGTGTAAGGGGGGTGACAAATTGTCTGACAAGTTAACACCAATGCAAGAATATAGTAGAAGCAACTTCAACCACAAGAAAGGGAAAGCAGGTAGGAGAGGCTACAGTTATAGTAGACCAGTAACGGATAGGGATATTCAAGTTGTTCAGCAGGTGGCATCTGGCGTGCCTATCGCACAGGCTCGTAGAGCTGTCGGTTTATCCGGCGGCGAATTAACTAAGACACAAAAAGAGCTAATGGCAGGACAGCAAGAAGCAATGAGACAGATGTTCCTAGAAGATAGCGAGATGATTTACGAGAACTTAAAAGACCTAGCCTTTAATGCTCGTTCTGAATTGGTTCGATTTAACGCCAGTAAAGATATACTAGACCGAGCAGGATTAGCCGCTCCAGACAAGAGAGAGATTACAGAGAACAAATTTATTAGTACCGATAGTAAGATTACTTACGATTTATTGCAACGATTCAAGGCGCTGGAATTAGAAGGCGATAAAGACAACGAAGATATCACGACGATAGAAAACGAATAAAAAAAGGGACGCAACCACAAGAGCTGCGTCCCTCTTTTATTTTGCCTGTATATAAAATGGATACCAGAAACGACATAGGTTTGACCAATCCCAGTTTTTGCTGCCCGAGCTAAACAGCAAAAATATAATTGCTTGTGTCTTCAACTTAGCCAATGGAATCTTTACCATGCTAGCTAAACGCTCAATGCTACAGTCACCGTCGTGTAATACTACTGTTTGTACGTATGCGTGGAATAGGTTCTCCCAGTATTCATACCCTTCAGTTGTTTTTGTCGGGTGCGTAAGTATCCAATCCTCTGACATTTTTGCAACGGCAAATATAAAATCAGTCGAATGAATATCTATACCAAAGTATTGTGACGTGTCTATACTACCATCTTCAAGATAACTAAGGATACTAGAAGGTAAATTACCCATACGATATCGTCCATCTGTTTTGTCCCCATCGATAATACTATCAGCTATTACAGACTTCCACTGCATTTGCTCTAGTCTGTATCTGTCGTAGCTGTTTTCCATAATCAAAGCGAATACTTCTGTTGTTTCTGTTTGTCCGTGTCTTGCGCACCTGGCAATTGCTTGTTCGTATATCCCTTTAGTCCACGGGAACTCGGCAAATATTACGCGGTGCGAACGAACTAGATTCAATCCGCATGCGGCACAAGCTAGTGAACATAGAATAATATCTGCGTCTCCATTAGTGAAAGCTTGTACGCTTTGTTCCTTTTCTTTGTCCGTCATGCCGCCATATAATACAACACTATTAGGGAACACTACACTTAACACATCTATCATCATTCTATGATTAGCGAACACAACTAGTGGTTCGTTGTGTGTAGCGTAGTCTTTTCTAATCCAATCAACTACCAGGGGTAGCTTGCGCTTCATCACTTCATTCTCTATCTGTTGTATGTCAGTAATACTAACAGCAGATAGCGGACGGTTAGAGAAACTACCTAGCGACACCTCTGTTTTCTTGATTGGCATATTGGGTTGACCAATATCGCAACGCTGACGACGGCAAATAAATGGTTGAATCTTTTCGTGTAACTCGTCTAAGTGAGCAAAGTCACTGAAGAATATAGCGTTGTCTTTTTCGACGTGAGGAATGTATCGTTTAACATACGCTTCAACACCACCAAACTCTGCAAGTTTACCACCAACGTACAATAGGCCCAACAAATCGTCGGGCCTATTAAGTATCGGTGTGCCAGTCAACATCATAGGATTCCCCACGATATCGACTAGTCGTTTTGCTTCGTAAGTTCTATTAGCGTACATGTTTTTGATAGCATGTGCTTCGTCAAATATTACCCCCTTAAAATTATGCACCCAATTCCCAATCATATTAATCATGCGTCCTACTTTCTCATAGTTGGTTACAATAATGTTGCCTGTGTAGACGTCAGGTTTCACCGTTATACCTAACCACTCCTTGATTTCGCGACACCAATTTGTTTTTAAAGAAGAGGGACACACTACAATAAAATGACAGTCGGTTGTTTGTTTCATGTACTCGATTGCTTGAGCAGTCTTTCCCATACCCATGTCATCTGCCTGTATAAATGTGTCCCTTCTCTTCATTAGTTCAACGCCATCTTTTTGGTATTCAAATAATACCGGCACTATACCGCCATACTGGTGGCGTCTACAGGATGTGCTTCTTCGAGTGCTCGTTTAAACTTACTGTCGTGTAACAGTTCGGTGTAGCCTTTAGCTGTTGCACGTTCTTCAATTTGGTTGAATGTAATCTCATGCTCCAGGGTAGTCTCTGTAGACAGTTCAGTGAGAACATCAACAAACTGAATAATGCTATGAAGTCGTGTAATGTTTAGCGTACTTGCAAAAGCTCTAATCTCTACGGTTTGAGAGTTAGACAGGTTGACAACGGAGTAGTGGTCTGTTTGTGTTTCGTAGTAGCGATACAGACTATTTGTTGCAGCTTCCGCATCTTTGTTATTCGCAAGTTGGCCACGAATAGACGACCTGGTTTTGTCTACCGACAAATATTTACGCGTCCAATGGTCAAACATACTCTCCGTGCGACCAGCATAGATTCTTAACGCTTCTCTATTGATGTCGCAAAACGCTATTAGGTTAGCTACTTTCCCCAAACCACCGTTATCTTCCCAATACTGCTTCGATACATGAATGTGGATACCACTACCACTACGAGCCCTGTAGCTTAAAGACTGCAATTTAGTAAGTACAGTATCCCAAAGGTGATTCAGGTGCCAGGAAACAGAACACGGGTGAGACACTATCTCCATTCCATCGTCCAAAGAGCCATCGTGTTTGGCGTATAACTCTTCGTTTCCTGTGCATACCGCTTTAGCGTTGCGGTCTAATTCACCACCGTCCATAACTTCAAGTTCAACACCGAAAAATTTACTAGTATCTTCATTCACGTCTTTAAAGAATACCGGCATGGGTTTGTAGAAGTAACTATTGACACGGGAACAATACTTCTCGGTAATTACCCAGCCAGTACTAGTAAGCTTAAATCGGTAATCGTCCTTGTTTTCAACATTAAGTTGCCATGTTCCAGTTTCTTCGTCCCAGCACGCCCAACTGTCAATTAAGTAACCATCACCATCGGGGCAATCGGCAATCCACCACTGAGCAAGCGTCCAGCAGTCACAACCTCTAATTAAGTTGTGGTCGTCGATACGTAAATGAACACCGTCTTCGGTTGTAACGTCCAGGCACCCGCCGTGATTAATAATCTCGACGCAGCGGTCGCATAAATCCAGCATACGGCGTTCTCCCTTATTGAAGTATGTCAGGCTATACTTCGAAAGGAACAAACTACTCTTGTGACAAATTGGACACTCGTGAGATTCTACAGTCTTACGGTGTGTATATCGGTCATCACAGGATTGTTTTGACATCATTGGGACAAGGACGGCGTCTTCTTCTCTAATCCAGGAATGGTGACGAGCGTCCCACACGTAATTCTTGCCGTCATAAGTGTAGACATCAAAACAGCCATTAAATGGGGCAACGTCTAACATAGTAAGCATATAATACTCATTCTCGAAGAACGAATATACTTTATTACCATTGTCATCGACGTCCATTATTCTACGGTAGTACGATACATCGGTACCGTTTACGTCCGTGAAGTACCTATTGTAGATAGCGGATTCGGTTGGCATATCGTGATACATATCAGGTAGACAACCTTCACTAATCAAAGCGCCATTAATACAATCGAGATACCTGTCGTATCGTGTGTTTAGGTTGGTCTCGTTCTGAAATATAGAGCAGAATACCGAAGGCGAACTTTCAAAGACAGACACGATATTGTGTCTGAACTTTCTCGTTAGTCGAGCGCCAAATCTATCTGGGTACAAAGGCGTAAGAGTGTAAAACACACTCTTACCGTCATCATGCAACTTCATCTGTCCATACGCTACAGAAGTCGGGTACCCACATATTCTAGTGTCTTCCCCGTTGATAACAACTGTACGCGACCCAAACGGCGAGACTAGTGCATAGGTGTAATCACCCTTAAACGGGAAACGGGAATTAAGGAAGGGCCCGTATGGAATAGTAATATCGTCAGGACAGTTAATAGGTGGGCGCACTAATACGAAATTCCCACCGTAAACAGCCGTCCAATGACAAGATGGCGATATGCTACGAGAGATGTTCTCTTTGCCTACTGCCCACACTACCTTACAATCAGGGGCATCGTCTGATACTACAACATCGACATTATCGTCGGTCTTCTTCAGGTACACCCATCGACCATTAGTGTCTCTGGCGATGACGTCCAGGTGTTCGTTAACGCCTATGGAATACTTCGGCATATCTCCTGCGTTAATAGGTACCGCCGAGATAGAGTCGCAATAATCGACATGTAACCTACGAATTACTTCTTCAGCGAGAATAACCCAGTTGTGTTCGTATTCATTGCCGGTACACCAAAAGATTTCATCAAAGAAATCTCGGTTGTTCGACACATATTCGTTGAAGTCAAACATCACGGAATTGGTGTTATTGCGAATAGTCCTATTCCTGTCGTCCTGCAAGAATATGCCAACTAATGGCGTTCCGTTATTAACGGCGGAACGAGCCATTCTACTAGAGCGATGTAACCAAATCGGCTCTTGAAATTCACACATATTTGGCATAAACAAACCCCCTTATAACTAAAATTCTGCGATAGAGTCGTCAAAAGACACATCAGACACCGCAATATCAACTGGGACATTGCGGATACCCTGTTTTACTCTCCAGAAATCGTGTACGGTTTTCCCGTCGTAGATATTATAGAGCGGATACCGAAGTTCGTCGGCATACGCCATACATTCTACACTAAAGGTTATACGACTACTGTCAATCTCTGTAATAGTGACCGACATGCCATAGATATTCATTTCGTCCAGGTTCTCTGTAACGAAATCCTCGAAATCGTTACGCGTATACCCTGTCAGAGCGGTATCTGCTGTGTCGACAGTGGCACTAACGATAAAGTTGACGATATCACTAAACCCGGTGTCACTTGGCACTTTAATTACTTCGGGTACCTTTGCTCCATCGTTTTTCTTGTCGTCAGTCTTTGTAGCAGTCGCTTTACTACTACCCTGGGCGCTGCTAGCGTGATTATAGCAACCAAACCAGCTTTCGCACCCGTAGTTTTTGAAAGAAGTTTTATCGTAGGAATAAGATGCGTTAGAGTATTGCGCTCCGCTCTTATTGCTAGTCAAGAACTTACCCATTGTGATGGTCTCTTTGCTGTTCATGATAACCATACGGTCACCATCGATAGTAGACTCCAACATTACATCAATAATCGGGTCGAATAAGTTAATATTCGACTTCAACAGGTGATTTAACACCTCTTTGCCAAATACCATCGTGTCGGAAAAAGACGACTTCATACCTGCTTTTGGCGTATAGTCAACCAATACACCATTGTGTGCATAGGCTACAGGCACCGTAAGTTCCGGTTTCATCATTGTCTTGTAATCGTCAACGATAGGGAACGGGTGGCAGCAAGCCGCACTTACGCGTCCAGATGTTGCAATTCTGAAGTGAATTACTCTGTCAACATCGGTAGGCAGAGTTTTCAAGAATTTAAACAACGCTTTCTGTCGCATAAATCCTTTGTGGATGCGTACATTGTTCCCGTCCTGCCACATAACGCCAGCTCCATCTGGGTTATTCTTAAAGCACAGACGAAGCTCTTCGTCGTTAAATGGCAGACCTTTTGGATAATAAGCGATAACACACATAGGCATGTTCCTTTCTGCTACTTTAGTAGCAAACAACTACCCCTTACTGAATTAATGGGGCTATTAGTATGGACAAATCGCTTTATCCACACTCAATAGCCGCACTAACTAGAAAATAACCCAATACAAGATAAGCACGCCCATAATAAATGGCAGTGCGTGTAAGATAGCCATAGCAATCATGGCAGCCAATGTGCCAATAACGCACAACAAATATTCAAGCCAACTCATAACATCACCTACTTTCGTAATAAGAGCCTATCTCATCAGTAGTGGTGGGCTAATTCCACTAGACAAGGGGTTTCCCCCTTGTTTCGATTATTACCAGTCTTCGCTGTCGTCTTCGTGTTCCCAGCGTTCACTGTAGTTGTCGTATACATCCTCGTCTTCCGGCGGATTATACATTAACTCAGCGGCAATAGGATTGCCTAACTCCAGAAGCTTGTCGTGCATCTGGTCCAGGTCGATATCGTAGTACGACTTGTCACACAGTTGCCACAAAGCATCTGTAAAATCCAGGATATTATACATGTCCTGGGAGTCTAATGTGGAGTTGAAAATTCTCAACTCCCATGTATCCGTCGAGCGAAAGTTTACACAACGGTACCGCGTTTCAGCAGTATCAAACCGCTTGGTCCACTCATGCCCAAATTCAGAGTAGTCTCCAGCGGACGCCGCGTCAATAGCCTCAAGCAAATCCTCGTCATTTGCCCAGCTTGGAACTGCGCACCAAGAATCCCAAGTTCCAGGAGCGCGTCTTGCAAATCGCCTGATAATATCCTCATTGTCGGAAATGAACAACAAGGCGTTTACCGCTGCTTCAAACGGCTTATCAAACGACTTACGGTTTACGTGGACATGAATCCCCGCTTTATCGTAGTCATTGAAATCCGTCTGGATATAATCTTGACTACGAATAGCTTCGAAAAACTTGCTCCAATCCAACATTTTGAGTAATTTCATGGTCATTGGGGCAGTAACCATCTCAAAACTTCTCCCACATAAGGAGCAATCTTCCTTGATGTGGAATAAGTCGGTGAAATCTTCCTGGAACGGGGAAAATAATGCTGCACAAGCGTCCCTACCCGTGTCGTAATCCAGGATGCTTTCATCGTACATGGTGTAGTCGCAGCATTCGACTTCTACACCAAAGTGGCGTCTCTGTACTCCGCTAGCGAGCAGAGAGCAGTTTCTGCCAGAAATCAATTTATGCAAACTATCCGAGTAGTTTGCGAACCGCAAATAATCTGTATGTGGCATGTGATTATCTCCCTTCTACAGCCAATACATTGGGGGTGCTATCTAATCCCAGTACGACATTGTCGTAGGTTGGCTCTACACCCATAATACGAGCCAACATGAACATGAAGCCAGGAACGGAATACTTCGTTCTAGTATTTCCGTCCCTAACTACGACACGATTAAAGGCAACAGTCGCTGTTCTAGTACGAATGTTGCCTTTCTTATCAATGAAATAGCTATCTGCACAACCGTGCAGAATAGCTTTCACGAAAGCTTCTTTCGCCTTCTTCATGCCGCACCCCCTAACTATCCCAGGTTAGAGAGGACATTGGCGATAGAAGCCTGGATGGCTTCTGTGATAGACGCTGCATCGGCGTCCTTAAGTTCGGCCGCCTTTTTAGCGTCGAATTTCTTAAGTGTTGCCAGCAGCTTCTTTTTCAAGTCGCTGTCAGCGGATTTCCACGCCTTCATAGGCATGGAAAGGTCGAACCGATAAGTCTTACCTTCGTAGGTAAGACCGCTGGTGTGGACTACATAGGTTTCGTAGTCATCGCCAGCGTTGTGTCCACGCCCTTCTTTGGCGTACTGGCGCGTTTCTTTGGTCATCGGAGCGACCAAATACATGATACCATCCCGTTTTTCAATCTTTGCGTTTTCCATGATAGAAAACTCCTTTCTGCCACTCTATGGCAAAACCTATGTTTAGGGGGAAATCCCCATTGAATAGGGCTGTTTAAGGCACAACCCTTTAGAAGCCTAGATGCTGAAGTGCATCAGCATGTACACTAGCATGACTATCTCACCGATAGTCTCTAGTGTTTCGAGGAGGCTATTCATCAATAGCCCCCTCTTTGCAGGCTTTCAGCGCCTGCTCCAGAAGGAGATCTACATCTCCTTCGTAATAGCCGAGAACATCGGCTTCCTTGAGAGCCGCTTTCAGGCTCTCTGCTGCGAACTTAATCTGTTCATCCATACATTTGACCTCCTAGTTAAAAAACGCCGTTATTCAACGGCGAAATCCACTTCTTCCCTGCTGAAGTAGCTCTTTGCATAAGCTTCTTCCGTAGGGTAGAAAAACCCATCTTTTGTGTAGAGTTCTTGTCTACCATCTTCGAACTCTACACTATACGGGAACTTGCTACGGGGGAAAACCCCCACAATAATGCCGTGACCGAATTTTCTAGTCACGACATTTGTGCCCAGGGATAACATAGGTCACCTCACTTTCTTACGACTTTAATAACGCCGTCAGTGTCGTCGTACCTACACTGACGCTCGAACTTGTCTTCCCAGTAGGGATTCCAAATCCACTGGGCTTTGTAGCACTCGTGTACTACATCGAAATGCAGTACACAGAGTCTAAGGTCCAGGTTAGCGCAAGCGTTAACAAGCGCTAACAGGGCCGTACTCATCCCCGTGGCGACACAGAATACTGTGTCGGGGAACGAATACACGGCCTGTAACTTGCTTTTGAGCTGCAAGTACAGGTCGTCAGTGTTCATCGGATTCATGAGACACCGAGGGAATAATCCCCCCATATTAGCTATGGGGTTGTCGTGGCGACTCTCACAGAGCTGCCATACGGGCGCAGTAAACTCCGTTACGGAGTACTGCGTATACTTCTCAGCCTGTTCCTGAGAAGTGCAGACGACATCTTCTGCCGTCATATAAAACCTACTTGAGGTCAATCCTCTGACCTCATGATTTTCTTTGAAGTACCGCATGGTACCTCCTTTCTGCCTATTACAGGCAAATCAATCTGGCGAACAAATGCGCCAGGACTATCATTATCAGATCAGTGATAATGACAAATACGATAAGGCTAAACTTATCGTTATCCATTGTTTTCACCCCCTTTACTATGGATTAGTGGGTGGAGGCTTTCTATTTGGAGAAAGACCCCCAAGAAAGAACATTGCGTATAGCCAAGTATTGGTTTAGGTACACAATCACTGTTGCTCACTCACCTAGAGCAACCAAGGTCGACAATAGAGGGCTCTATATTCCATTGGGCGGTATACACAAAGGTGGACAGGTGTCCCCCGAGTATACCTTGCGGTATATAGACCTTTCTGGGCTATACGCGCTTACCTGCTTCCTGGCTGCACACGCGCTAGCCCCTATTGTCTCACACTTATCCACGCTGACTTGGCTCATCACCCCGCCTTGTGGCGTGCGTTACTGGCTCTGTTCTTCACACCAGGCCCTGGGCCTGGATTCTGTCAAGCTCTCACCCTACACGCATGTAGGGGTATTCAGTTGTATGTGGCTGGTTCCCCAGCCGTTGCCTTGGCTGGTTCTTCAGCCGTTTGGCAAGCTCACTTTCTGAGGTTTAGTGAAGGCAACTTTTTTCGGCAAAATTGTCAACCAATCGTCAACCGAGCCAGGGTTGACAACCAGGCTATATCAAAGACAAAGTGTAAATACCGTGACATAGACTGCACGCAGAATGGAACGCAAAACGGCGAAAGTAAATTATTAGCCCACCCTTTAATCAATAAAACAACCTATAGGAGAAGAACAGAGAGAGAAGTATATATAGAGCGAAACACTGGCTAATTGCCCGCTCGAGCATGGATTAGCATACGCACGCGATTGTAAAACGGCGAAAATCTAATTATTAGCCCACCCTATTAAGTAATAAAGTAACTAAATAGAAGGATATAGTATATAGAGTATAGGATATGCTATAAACAGATAAGCTAGTATAATGCGTTAGTAAGTAATACCGATTTTGCCTAAAAATAACTAAAATAACTAATTTTTCCTCCTAATCCATTCCTATTCCTAATCTATTCCTCCTAATTCCTCTTCCTTCCAGGCGCCTGCCCGCCGGACACATGTCACGCTCATTCTACGCCCGTCCTAAGCGTTAGTCCTACGCGCAAAGGCGCTCACGCGTGTAGCCAGGGGAAAAATTGTGTAGAAGAATGGCTGAGCACAGAAAAACAAAAAAAAGAGAAGGGGGGATTTCTCCCCCCTTCTCTCATTTCTGAGCCAGCAGTTGGAGGATTGTATCCAACTGCTTTTTCAACTCGGCGACTTCTTTGGCCGTCGACTGACGGCCTTTTTTTACCGGGTCCCCTGTCGCGTCGAGGACCCGAAACATTCTGGACGCCTTGTAAATCCACAGTGGGCCGGCGTCCAGACGACATTCGCCATCGGCCCACTTAAGGGACTTCCCGCCTTCCAGCGGGCAAACCAACAGGGCGGTAGTAACACCACCTTTTTTTGTTGGAAAGGCCGTATCGACGGCCATCACAGCGGACACCTTAAACAGGTGTACGCCGTCCCGCGTACCCAAGTACACGGGTTCGGTGGAAGTACATTTCTGTACCTCCTCAAACTTGCCAATGAGCGTAGCACGCTCAATATTTCCAATGAAATTTGCCTTTTCCATGGCAAACCTCCTTTCTCCCCCTGTATAGGGGGAAATCATATTATTTTTTCAAAGAACTTGGAGATGGATTTTCCTTCTCCTGGGTCACCTTATAGGGTTTAGTGAAGGGAATAAATTTAAGAATTTTGGCAATGAAAAAATCCCCCAAAAGGGGGATTTTTGTCAACGGTACCACCTCTCTTTCAGCATGGCGTGCACCATGCCGTTGATACTGCGGGCACTCCCGCAGTTTTGGCGGCGCATAAGCGCCGCCCCGATGCGATACCACGTCGGTTCCCCATCTCTCCCGACGGGGATTTCGACTGGTCTGTTGACCAATTTTGTTGGAAATCTCATGAGATTTCCTCCTTTCTCCCCCTGTATAGGGGGAAATCATATTATTTTTTCAAAGAACTTGGAGATGGATTTTCCTTCTCCTGGGTCACCTTATAGGGTTTAGTGAAGGGAATAAATTTAAGAATTTTGGCAATGAAAAAATCCCCCAAAAGGGGGATTTTTGTCAACGGTACCACCTCTCTTTCAGCATGGCGTGCACCATGCCGTTGATACTGCGGGCACTCCCGCAGTTTTGGCGGCGCATAAGCGCCGCCCCGATGCGATACCACGTCGGTTCCCCATCTCTCCCGACGGGGATTTCGACTGGTCTGTTGACCAATTTTGTTGGAAATCTCATGAGATTTCCTCCTTTCTCCCCCTGTATAGGGGGAAATCATATTATTTTTTCAAAGAACTTGGAGATGGATTTTCCTTCTCCTGGGTCACCTTATAGGGTTTAGTGAAGGGAAGTTATAGCGTCTTTTTCCATAGGTTTTTGCGGCGGTTCGTTGGTTTTGGTGTCGCCTCCGTCTCCGTTCGTCGCATCGTCGGGCGGGTCCAGTGACTGTATTCGTTCCTTCCCTTCCCTACCGTCATACGGCGTTACACCCTACCCCCCTACCCCCGTGGGGGGTGGGGCTTCGGTTCAGGCTACCCCTTCAGCCGCGAGCGACCCGAAGATACCAGTCTCAAGAAAAATATATACATCTATCTACATACTCTCAAGAAAAATATATACACCTATCTACATATTCTCTAATCCTTCTCTAATCTTCAAGAATATTTCCTTGCTTATCTCTATATTTTGTGTTATAATAGTGTTGTAATAGTCTTATATATCAAGGAGGATGATAAAATGTATACTTATAAACCTGATGGAGTATGTTGTAAAGAGATGTCCTTTGACATTATCGATGGAAGGTTGAAAAACATTAGTTTCAAGGGCGGTTGTCAGGGCAATTTGTCTGCATTGGCGGACATTTTTGACGGAGAAGACGCCAGAACCGTAGCGCTCAAGATGTACGGACACAAATGTGGTAACAGAAATACCAGTTGCATGGACCGTTTCGCCCGTTTTGTCCTTGAAAGTCTGCGAAAGGAGAAAGAAAATGGCGATTGACGGGCTAAATGACAGGGTAAAATCGTTACAAAAAGCGTATGACGCTGCAAAAAGTAACCTAGTTGCGTTCAGAAGGCTGTTTTTACCGCTAGATGACGATGTAAAGTCCCCTTGGTACCACTACAAATGGAGTGATATCCTATTAGATGGTGATTCCAACTATGCTGTAGAGGGTTTCAGACAGTCTGCTAAGTCCTCTATCGTACTTAGAGCGTTCCCACTTTACTGTTTAGTATTCCCAAGTAAGAAAAGACAGTATGTTGTACTGATTAAAAGTACACAAAGGGGTGCAAACGCCAGACTAAAAGAAATTGCTGACGAATATTTACACAATCCACTATTAAATCTAAACTTAAAGAAAGTAAACCAGCAGAGCCAGGACGTATTTGAAGCAGAGGTATACACTGGTCGAGAGAAGAACGGGGAAAAAGAAACATTAACCATTCACATGGAAGCGTATGGTAAAGGTTCCTCTGTCCGCGGGCTTAACTGGCACGACTTAAGACCATCTATCGTAGTTATCGACGACCCTCAAGACTTGGAAGATTCCATGTCTGACACCGTACAGGATAAAGACTGGGACTGGTTCTTGTCTGATATCTTTTCTTTAGGTAAAGACTGTCGTATCTTTATGATTGGTAATAACTTAGGGGCTAAATGTATTATCGAACGTGTAGCTTTGCAGCCGGATGAACTTAATTTTACCTTCATGCGTATTCCGATCTTAAACGAGCAAGGGGAAAGCAACTGGCCAGAGATGTTCCCCGTGCGTGACATTGCCAACGAACGCGATAATTTTACAAAGCTTGGTAAACTAGACATCTGGGAAAGAGAAAAGATGTGTATTGCACTGTCGCCAGAGATGGCAATCTTCAAGAAAAAATACTTTAGATACTTTGATCTATCCAAGTTCGATTGGCATGACTGTAATATCTACATCACGATGGACTTGGCTGTAAGTAAAAAGGAGACTGCCGATGATACGGTTATACTGGTTACCGCTGTTAACTCTGCTAATCAATGGTTTCTTATTGACTGTACTGCTGAGCGCATGGACCCTTCTGAGTCCATCAATACCTTATTTGATTACGTTTCTAAGTACCATCCTGTATCGGTTGGTATCGAGCAAGTGGCTTTCCAGGCGGCGATGAAACACTTTGTCGAAAAGGAAATGCCGAGACGTAACATTTGGTTTTATATCGAGAACCTTGCTGCCAAAGAAAAGAAGGAGCTTCGTATTCAATCTGCACTACAGCCTAGGTTCTCTCAGGGTTCCATTTGGTTCCCTGTTGGTATGGATTGGGTAACTAAACTGCAGGAGGAGCTGTTAACATTCCCAAAAGGCTTACACGACGATATCCCAGATGCATTAGCTTATGTAGATCAGATTGCTATTGCACCAGTATCTGCGTGGGAAAATGTAGCCGACGACGATATTGCAATGGCAGGCGGGCTATAATTCTTATACTCGTGGAGTCTTTTATATACATTGAAAGGAGGTAATAACAATTAACCCTGAACAGATTACCGATGCTACCGAGTTAAACAACAGTATCATCGAAATTATTAAGGCGGACATCAGAGAGGCAGAGGATTATCAGACTGCTATCATCATTCCCACAATGAAAGAACGCTATCAGATTTACTTTGCCGACAAAGAATATTACAAGCAGATGTTCCCTAAGCTCAGTAAGACGTCTTCTGTAGTCTCTACTGACGTAACCGATACTATCGAGTGGGCACTTCCTTCTTTAATGAAAGTCTTCACGGGAGGGGAAGATGTTATTAGTATCACTGGCGTTGGTCCTGAAGACGACCACAACGCTGAGATTATGCAGGATTTAATTTCCTTCCAGCTGCAGAGACAGAATCGTTTCTTTCCGATTCTTTATAACTGGATGAAAGACGCCTTGATTACTGGTCTTGGTGTCGTTAAGTGTTATTGGGATAGAGAAGAGGGATACGAACCGGTACAGTGTATCCTTAACTTCCAGAGTTTACAGGCACTTATGAGTACCGGTGTGCATATTGAATCTATTTCCGCGCCAGATAGGTACGGAGACTATACAGTTGTTTACGACTCCACGTTCTATTTAAAGAACGCACCTAAGATTGAAAACATTCTCGTCTCCGATTTTCTATACTCTCCGGACGCTAAAACGCTGGACGAAGCTAACTTTGTCGCACACAAGAAGCGTGTCACGATGTCCTATCTTCGTAAAATGGAACAGCAGGGCGTGTACGCTAATGTAGAAGAAATCAAACCAGAACATTGGCACTCTCGATATGGACTCGACGAAGCAGATACTGAGATGGAACAGGTACTTGGCGACCAGTATTACGGCTTCCACTCTGCGGCCGAAGAGGCTCGTGAGGAGGTAACTCTTTACGAATGTTACACAAAGATTGATATCAATGGTGATGGTATCCTCGAAGATATGATTATTACCATGTGCCAAGACCATATCCTTCGCTGTGAACCGAACTATATGGGCAGACACCCATTCTTTGCCATCTCCCCGACACAGGATCCACATCGTATTTGGTCTAAACGTTCCTACGCAGAACTTGTCGGCGAGATTCAAAACTTAAAGGTAGCGCTGATTCGACAGATTATCCACAACCTTGCGTTGACGAATGACCCAAAGATGATTCTTACTCCAGACGCAATTAACATCGACGACTTTAATAAAGGTCGTGCGGTTATCCGTAAGAAGCCTGGATATCAGATGAATGACGTAGCAATGTCTATGCCAGTAAATCAGATTGCCCCTTATACCTTTAACTTCCTCGAATGGACCGAAGGACAGAAGGAACAGCGTACCGGTGTCACTCGATATAACCAAGGCCTTGACGCGAGTTCGCTTAACAAAACAGCAAGCGGTATCAATGCTATTATGAACGCCTCTAACCAGCGACTAGAACTGATTGCTCGTATGTTTGCTGAAACTGGTGTGTATGAACTATATCGTTTTCTTATATCTTTGAACCAGAAGTTTATCGACCAGAACACTGTCATTCGCTTGACAGGGGAACCCATGGACATTAAGCCAGACGACCTGTCTGGATCTTTCGACTTGGTCGTAAACGCTGGTCTCTCCATTCAGAGTAAGGAAGCCACCAATACCCAGCTTCAAACTCTTATGACTGCTATCATGCAGGTTAACGCAGCAGGTGTTGCAGTAGCAACCCCCCACAACATCTACAACATCGTAAAGCGTTGGATGGAAAATATGGGTATGAAAAACACTGGCGACTTTATTACCGACCCTGTTGTGGCTCAACAGAGAGCCATGCTCGAAGCACAGGTTATTCAGACTACACTTCAGACTCTCCCCCCTGACGTTGTAGCTTATTACTTCCAATACGGCAGTCTCCCGATTCAGGTACTGTACTCACTTCCCCCGTATGTACAGGTCGTATTCCTAAATCACACATTGCCGACTGGTGCGAATAACACTGGGCAGGGTACGGTTCCGTCGCCACAAGCACAAGCTCCACAAGGAGCTGGAGGTGCAGTAGTCTCTACCGTACGACAAGGTAGTGACTCACTGTCCCCCGACAAACAGATTGGACAGCAGCCATCGGACAATAGGGTTCCCAATGGTGCTCCTGCTGAACCCACTAACGGAATAGGAGGTTATTAATGGCAATTAATTATGTTAAGCGTATCCCTCGTGGCAACAACGTCTCGACAGATGAGTACGAGCAAGAGCGCAAGCGCCTGATGGATAAGTTCTCGGCTCCGCTTAATGACGAGAGTAACGCATTTATTCAGTCGGCAAAGAGGGGTCAAACTCCACGAACATACCAAGGTCCGCCGCCAGGTTACTATGAATCCGTAAACAAAGCAGCCCAGGCTAATCCCTCTCCTGCGCCAGCTGAGTACGCTAACGATAGCGCCCAGTATAGCGCTCCAGTGGCGAATAACCCTGCCCCTGTAGACGAATACGCGGCTTATAGCAATAGCGTTCCTGATAACTACAGTCAGATCGACTATGCGCCATACGATCCGTATGCAGATTACAGTAGGCGTGTTCCTGATAACTACAATCAAACTGATTATACGCCGCCCGACTCTCTCGCGGCTTACAGTAACGAAGCTCCAGATAACGCCAGTCAGATTGACTATACTCCATATGTCCCATCCGCATACAGCTATCGCGACGACGTTCCGATGGATCGCTACGCCATGGAACGTAAACTAGAGGAAGAACGTAAGCGCAAAGAGTATGAAAATGCTGTACGGATGACTCTTGGCGCACTTTATTGACAGTTTCTTATACATGTGGAGATAGGGGTTTAGCCAAGAGGTAAAGGCAACGGACTTTGACTCCGTTATCGCTGGTTCGATTCCAGCAATCCCTGCCAGTTTATTTTCGTCAAAACCGCATGGAACCTCGTTGAATAACGAATAAATTTCGTGCGGTTTATGGCGTTATATATTTTATTGCACCAACCTTTACGGAGTGCAAAAGGAGGACTTTTATGGAAGACATTCAGAACGGAATGCCAACACAGCCAGACAATCAGCAGATTCCACAGGATGCAACACCTGCACCACAGCCTGCTCCTGAAGGGGACTATGATGACGAGTTAGCGTTTGGCATTGACGACGACGGTAACATTTCTTTCGCCGACGCCTTCTTTGGAGAAGGAGACGATGAGGATTTTGTACCCGACGGCGCCCAAGAACCGCCACAGCCAGAAACACAGCCACAGCCGGCTGACATGCAGACTGTTCGTGTAGGCGGACAGGATGTACAGGTGTCCATGGATGAAATGCGTAATGGATATATGCGTCAGGCAGATTACACTCGAAAGACTCAGGAACTCGCACAGCAGCGTCAGCAGCTCGAACAGCAGCGACAGATGTTGATGCAGCAGATGGCGAACAACCCTCAGCCTCAGATGAATCAGCCTCAGCAGCCGCAGATGACTCCAGAACAGCAGCAGCAGAAGGCTCTGACTGACCAGAGAGCTTATCTCGATCAGGTCGATGCTTATTGCAAAGACCGTGTTAAGGAACTCTTTGGTGAAGATTTTGATGAATATAATAGTAAACATATGGCAGCATATGTCAACGAAGTAGGCAACGTTAAAGCCGCAACCCTCCAGAGGGTAAACGAGATGAAACAACAGGAAGCTAATAAAGCGGCTGCCGTACAGCGCGTTGAGTCTGTAGCGGCTAAATATAGACAGGACCCAAACTTCGACGCTATTAATCAGCTCGCACTCAATACACTTCAGAACCTGCCGTACAAGATGTACGTTGAAGTACAGGACGCACTGAAAACTGGTAATGCGCAGGTTCTTGATCACTATATGAATGCAGTCACTAAGATGTATTATAATCGTGGTAATCAGCCACAGCAGGCTCCGCAGCCGGTACCACAGCCTGCAGCTCGACCAGTGCCACAATCTCAGGTACGACCACCGTATGTTGAACCGACAAATAATCGAGGAACGGTTCAGCAGACAACCCCACAGATGGACTACCGAGCACTTGGTCAGATGACAAACGATCAGCAGGCTGCGTATGTATCTAGGTTTGCGAAAGAGCTTGGCGTATAACTGAAAGAGAGGTTATGAATATATGGCAGTAGGTATGCCAGCTACAGGGGCTGGTGCTCCGCACAATAGCGGTTCCGCCCTTCGCTCTTACAATGTTGTTGGTACTGTTCGTGATATGTCTGACTTTATCACCAACCTTGACCCAGATAAAACTAAACTTACCCAGATGTTTGGTAAAACTCAGGTAGTCTCCACCAAACACGAATGGCTGCGAGACTCCCTCCGTCCGGCTACTGTGAACAAACATCCTGAAGTTATGAACTTCGATACCACGGAAACTGTTCCGAGACGCTGGATGTACAACACTGTTCAACAGTTCATGCACGGCTAAATGTTTGGCCGTCTAAAAGTTATCCATATGCAGGGAACCCTTAAAGTCTTTCTTACCAAAGTGTAAAAATAGAAAGGATATGTATTATGAATAGGAAACCCGCAGATAAGACATACGCTTATTTACTTGGTTGTTATTTTGGAGACGCTAGTGTTTTTAAAAGAGGAAACACATATGCATACTCATTTGAGTGTATCGACAAAGAATTTATTGATAAAGTTGCTAGCTACTTGCAAGACTTTATTAATCGAGAAGTCCACGTACACCAAAGAGTAGGAACTAACAAATACTACCTTCAAGTAAGTTCTAAAGACTTTAAAGTGTTCGTTGATGATACAGCTGGATGTAGATATATTCCAGAATACGTGTATCACTGGAACGATACTTTAAAGAGAGAATTCTTAGAAGGTGTACTTGATTCTGATGGTTGGATATCGCAGCGTTCAAACCCTAACGGCAACTGCAATTGGCAAATGGGATATGGTACCACTTATTCTTGGACGTATGATATCAAAAAAATGTTACAGTCTTTTGGTATTATATGTTGTAAGATGAGAGAAATTCCTACCAAAAATAAGGTACAACTAAGTTTCACAATTAACATACAATCGTTTATTGAGTCTGGTTTTAAGTTCAACATTATTCGTAAACAGACGAAAGTAAACGCTTATCGTGAAAAGCGTATGAAATCCCAACGACTATACGATAACACCGATTAAGTATAATATAGTCTGACCTCATATGAAAGTATGAGCTAACACATGTGACAACGTTTCTGATATCACTCAGGCCATCAAGAAATATGGTGTGCGTGATGAAATCGCTTATCAGTTTGTTAAAGCTGGTAAGGAAATTGCAAGCGACTTGGAGTACGCTATCGTAAACAACGATACCGCAACTCCGATGTCTGAAAATGTTGCAGGTACCTTTGGCGGTATTCCGTATTTCTTGGAAGCTAAACTGGATGGTGCTTCCGTATCCGCCGGAACTTTTACCCTGAATGACCATGGATTTGTAAACGGCGACGCATTGATTGTTCGTGGTGGCGCTGTCTGCAAAGAGAACACCGCATATTATGTGGCAGTTAAAGACGTCAACACCTTCTACCTGTACGACTCCCCAGAAGGCGCACAGGCTTCTGTTGCTTACGACGCTAACGGACATGGCGTGTCCACTGGTGTAGGTAAGGTTGAAGAAACTGCTATGGATGGTCTCACCTTCCAGAACTGCATTGACGCTTCTAAAGATGTGTCTAAAGGCGACTTGACTTTCGACCTTCTGAATGACGCTATGCAGCTTACTTGGCAGCGAGGCGGTGACCCGTCCGTTGCAATCATGTCCGCTCGTAATAAGCGTGGCTGCGCAGACTTCACTCAGGGCGCTCTGCCGATTCGTCAGGCAGATGACAAAACTATTTCTACTACTCTCGAAATCATCGAGACCGACTTCGGGACTTTGCGTCTTGAAGCTCACCGTATGTACAAAGACGGCGTAGTAGACTTGCTCGACCCGCAGTACTGGAAACTTGGCTATCTGATTCCGTTCCACACCGAAGAACCACCGAGAGTTGGTACTTACAAGGAAAAGGTAATCACTGGCGTTGCTTCTATCGAATGTACTGCACCGAATGCTAACGCTCGTATTATGAATCTTACTGGTAAGGTTACTCCGAAACCAGTTGTTGTTGAAACTATTACTGCTTCTACCGAACCTTAATAGTAGATAAAAAGAAATTGGGGGGCCTACCGGCCTCCCTTTTTTCTTATATAGGAGGAAACATAATGAGTACGAATATTGTAAGACAGGACGTTGAAGTCGATCAGCACGGCAACTGGTCTCTTACTAACACATGGGACGCAACTAATGTTATGCGTTCGTGTTACGAAGACAAAAAAAGAGACCCATATCTAGGGAAACATAAAGGAGGCAGACGCCTTGGTCGTATTCCTTATGAGTGCTGGAACGACCCAACAGAACTGACACTGCAATGCGCCAAAGAGGCAATGGCATGTGGCGATAATGAATCGTTTACCAAATATGTTAAACAATGGTTAAAAGATAACCCAGAGTTTATGACTGTCGATAAAATGTAAGGAGGTACTATGGAGTACATTCGTGCGCGTAGATTGTCTAACGATATTCTCATGGGACTCAATGAATTGTATAACCGAGTACATTCTGACGAAGAACTAGTGACGGCTATCAATCATGTTATTACGTACGTAAACTTAACACTCGTTAGATTAGATTCTCCGTACGTATGTAAAGAGATTCCAGTGAAGGCTAGAAAATACGGCGTAGAATTACCAGACGATTACATTAACTTTAAGGGGTGGCTATCTGACGAAGAGTTGACAGAGAGCGAACAGACAAATAAGAAATGGCATATTCGTGGCACAAAGATTTATACCGATACAGACGACACTATGATTTACTATCGGCATATACCTATTATCCATCACCTTGATGAGATTATTGAACTGCCATATTTCTTTTATCTGCTTTTAGTTAGACTGTGTATTGGCTACATCAATGGTTCTATTAGCGACGACGATATCGCAACGGCGGTAGCTAGCGAGACTAATAACCAATCTAACAATTTGGAAATTAGCAGAGAGCTTCCATTTTATTTGTAAAAAAAGGGGGTAACATGACAGTTAATCAGTTGTTGATTAAGGTCCGACAGAAACTTAACGATATGTCTAAGCTTAAGTATTCTGACGAGGAACTTATCTATTGTTTAAACAATGCTATTGATACGGTTTCTTTGGAGTTAGCCGACAGCAAAACCCCAGAGTTTGTTAAAGAATTTAAAATCGCCGCCGGCGATGCAGTAGCACGTCCAGACGACTTTATTGAATTTGTGGGTCAGTACCCTATCGCCTTTACTGAAGACGAGGATACAGTTGTTATGGAACTGCTTGATCAGGAGTATCCTTGTGATATGATTGTGCGGTACTTTGCACTTAGACCAAAAGTATCTTTGCTTACTGACAAGGTGCCATTCTACCGAGAATGGCAACTCAATCGGTTGATTACAGACACGGTACTTGAAGCAGACCCAATGCAAGGCCAAACGGAACAGGGGGCTGGTAGTTAATGGCAGATAATCCAGGGCTTCCGACAGATACCACAAACCCCACAACTACATTTAATAGTATCACAGGAGAGCAGTTTCTAAATAAGTACGCTATTAGAGCACGCATTTCTGACGCTATCGAGACTGGATATACCGATGAAGAACTCCTTGCATATATCAACGACGCCATCAATATGGTATGGAACGTTATGATTCAAATGGATTACGACGAGATTGCAGGGTACCTCACCATGAAAACACGCAAGGTAGAAATCCCGTCCGATTATTGGATGCCAACAGGCAAGCCACCAGTACAGAGATATAATCACATGTTGTACTGTTATGGCGATTTACCTTGTTCCTTTAGATACTGGACTCGGCCTAAGTTTTTGAGTAGCTTGCAAGACTCGTTCCCACAGAGTACAGCATGGTTTAATCCGGCTCTTACAAACCTTGTGGCACAAATGGTAGTTATCTTAGCTATGCAAAACCACGGCTTTGACATGGGCGCAGAAAACGACTTCACAACTAGTATCGCTAAGTTACTTCCGAAATGAGGTGAATAGATGGCTACAGATTTTAACACTCAAGCGGCTAAGCTAGTAGCCGCAATTCCAACAGACTCTCAGGGTGACGGTCGTAAATTCGCTGACGCAGTACGTAAATCTCTTAACTATATTGCTACATATGCCGGTACAAGTAATGACTCTGGTAGTGGAGATGGTACTACAGTTACTACCATTAGTAATCAGTTGTCTAACGTAAAGATTACGTATGAAAAATCTGGCGACTATTATAACCTAACTGTCACTTGGGAAACCGGCGACTTTAACGAAGCTCGTGTTTACAAATATGCTTTGTTAAACTTACAACAGGCTCCACAGAAAGGCGATACTTCCGTAAACTGGAATCAGGTGGGTTCTCGTATTTATCAGTCTAAAGATGGGGCTCTCACAGCTACCATTAGCAGCGTGCTTCCTGGTTATCGATATCGAGTAGTTGCTATTGGTGTTACAGACGACGGTAAACGTTCTGAAGAAAGTAAGGCACCCAGTGCAGTAACGTTCATTCCTGTGCAAGTAAGAGATACTACATCGTTAGCATCTTTGACTACTACAGCTACCGCAAAAGGTTTGCTGGTTGAATGGACACAGCAGTCTAATGCATTTTATACATATACCGAATTAAGAGACGGTAACATCAACTTTGGTACAGACGACGGTCTTATTACACGCTCTCGTGGCCAGTCCTATATGTACATTCCTAAAGATAGAAACGGTACTATTTACGCTGCTAACTATGGTATTAGTGAGAAGTACTCCACATCTCTTGATTCCAATTATTCTTTCCCGCAGTTAACAACCCCAGAAGCTCCAACCGTTACTGCGGATAAAAATGCAATTGACGACCAGTATAAAATTATTGTTACGTTCAAAGCACCGACATATGGTCTTGGTACAAACGTATACGTTAATGATGTTAAGTTTACCGTTGACTACACACAACACACATTCGCATATTACACAACTAAGGAACACGATGTTATTAGCCTTACGTACTTCGACTGCATAGGGGAGTCCAATCATTCTACTTCTGTTACGGTTGACGTAAGTAACCCGCGACACTCTGACCTTAATACGTTTGTGGACGTACATAGCAATAACATTACTGGTAATACCGCTACCGTTAATACATTACAGGCGAAGAAGTTATCTAGTGACGTTATTGATGTAGGCTCTCTCACTATCGACGACACTATTACTGCTGACGCAATTACAGCCAACCAGATTGACGCTAGTATACTAAACGCAGAGAGCGGTTCCGTCTTGGATCTGACTGCTAACACAGTAAACGCTATTGACGCTACGTTTGGTACTGCCGATATTAGTACTTTGACGTACATGAATATGTCACCTACTGACGGCGCCGATGGCATGCTTACCGCCAATAGAATTATTAGCAATGGCACTATTAGTACGACTGGTGAGATTGACGCTAGTAAGATTTTGTTTACTGTTAATAATAGCACTACTGAAGATCCGTCTATTGGTAAAGAGACTTGGCAGAGTAGTGGCAATGAAGATTATGGTTTAGTGTTAAGAGGTAAATGTACATATTTTAATGGCGTCGGTAAAGACAATAAAGCTTGGATTAATAACGAGAATGGTAACGCTAACTTCAGTGGCTCTGGCCATTTCGGTAATGGTGTTACTATCGACGGCGACCTGAACGTAAACGGTGCTGTTTACGGTAGTGGTGGTTTAGGCGCTCCATATACGCTAGATAGCACATCTCAAACGACTTATGATATAGCGTCCGATGTGGCAGTGGAAACTTACAGCAAGTGGAATCGGCGCCTTATATACACTTCACTAAATACACAACCTATGTTTTCTCCAGGAGTATATACACTACAAGAAATTATTGAAGTCTTGTTAAAACAGTCATTTGTGTTCCAAAAAGGGAAGCAGCATTCCTTCTTTACTGGAGAGTTTGATTGTAATTGTGATTGTTGAGGTGAAATATGAGATATATATTATGGTCTGGAGGACTAGATAGTACATATTTACTATGTAAGTGTGCTAGAGAGAGCGACGAAGAAATACAGCCTATCTACGTTCTTTTTGCAGAAACGGTTAGTCGTGGTGCCGCAGATAAAGAAATAGAAGCACAAGAAAGTTTATTGCCATGTATTCGCTCCGAGAACGGAATTAAAGCAAAAATTCTCACTCCTATTCGCATTGAAGAAAAAGATTTACCAGAAAGACGAGAATTTGATGTCGCTTATGAACGTATGCAAAACGAAGACATAATATCTAAACATTATATGTATCGTGCGCTTGGAAAGCTGACTGATAAGTACCATGATATTATGATAGGCATTGAGGCTCCGCCCCCTGGTAGATACGATTCTGACATCGGTCGTACAGAACGCGCGTTAAATAGTTACGGAATCGAAATTCAAGACGACGGAACTCTAACACTCGCCGACGGAGGGAACAAAGACATGTTCGCTATCTTCGGTGGATTAAAATTTGTCATGGCTCATATTAATGCTGCTCAAGAACTGGATGAATTACACGAATGGGGCTATGATGACTTGATCCCACTCATGAGAACGTGCTGTACGAGTCTCCCTCAGCAGTGCGGAGTATGCTCAAACTGTGAAATCAAAATGCTCTACGGCGATACGTTTAAGACTATTATGCCACGAGCGTACGTCAATTACAAAGTTAAACAGTACGTAAAGTCCATTAGCGAGAATGCTGCGACTTATTTTACTTTGTTCGTATGGGCGAAGTACCACTTACCTACCGGTTCTATCCAAACGAGTGCAAGTGGGTTTTCGCAAAAGTTATATATTTCGCAAGACACAGCGTCTCGATACGAGAACTGGTTTAATGCACTGTTAGACAATTATCCTAATTTTGATCAAGTAAATCGTAAGGATTTTGGAATAGAATAGAGGCCTACATGTTACCAACAGTTAATACAAACGTAGTTAACGAACAAACGACTAGATATGTTAGGACACACAACTTACCAGTCAAACCGGTAGAGGAAGAATTAACAAAGCTGTACGGAGGGTGGAGAACCGTTTTATGTAATAGCGGACAAGAAGCTATTGTCACCCTTCTTGATATTATTAATCCTGACACAGTTATTGTGGACGACGACACGTACTTCGAGACACGCGATTGGTTACATTATAAAAAAATAAACACAATACAGCTGCCAAACGCAGGCGTTTTAGAGGATCTAGAGAAAGCTTTAGTTAATTCTATCGGCACTACCCTAGTGATTATCGATAACCCAAGTACTTTTGCTAGGTGGTATAATGTAAAAACTATGTCTCAAATGATACACAACTATAAAGGCATATTCGCTGTCGATAACTCTATTGTTTCTCTGTATTTCTCTAACCCAATTAAAGATGGCGCAGACGTCTGTATCGAGTCATACACTAAGTATGTATGCGGCTATGGTGACGTTATGGCTGGTGGTCTGTGTTTTTCTGACAAGATGAAATGGCTAGAAGATAGACCAGTCCCATTGGCAAATCCTGGCTTAGACAACTTGAGTTGGGTTATCGCTCACAGAGGGAACCACGTCTCTCCAACAAAAGCGTACATGGTAGATCGTGGTTTACAAACGTTAGCATGTAGGATGGCGCGACATACGTCTAGCGCAGAATACATCTATAACAAATTAAAAGAGAATGGTGTCAACTGTTTATGGTCTCATTGCGGAGGTTTAATTACACTGCCTGGAATGACGGAGGAATTTTGTCATAGACTAAAACTGTTTAAAACCGTAGGAACCTTTGGGTGTACTTATTCTATTGCCGACTTCTTTAGGAGCAAGGATAGGTACACACAAGGCTTTTGTGCTCGATTGTCCATAGGGCTTGAAGACCCAGTAGAATTATGGAAAGATGTCGCACAGGCATTAGGCATTCGGGAGGAATAATGTATCGAAATATTTTAATTGCAATCGTGTTAGCTGTATGTCTAGGCTTAGTCTTTGGGGATATTACTTGGTTACAGTATCCACTAAAAGAATTAGGTGAAATTTTTACTGCCTTATTGAAGATGTGCGTAGTGCCTCTGGCTTTTTCTTCTATCGCTAAGGCTATTATTGACATTAGTGATGGTCAAAAGATTTCACTACACGCAACTAGTCTAATGATTGGACTAAGCATAATCGGTGTTGTCTTTGGGCTAATCCTTACGTATATTATGGGTGTTCCGACATTCACTATTACCGCAACAAGTACAGTAACCATAGAAGCTCCTACCGTTCTGTCTTTTATTAAAGGATGTATTCCAGTCAACGTATTCCAGTCTTTTGCTACTGGTAACATGTTACAAATTATCGCACTGTCCGTTATGGTAGGTTTAATTGGTAGAGTTAGCAAATTTAAATCTTCCATTAGTAAAGGGCTTAGTGTTGTACAACATATTTTCTTGGACGTTGCAAACTTCGTGATGTTGGTTGCGCCAGTCGGTATTTTCTCCTTGCTATATCCTGTTGTTGTAAAATTCGGATTGGGTGTCCTACAGAGTTACCTGTGGATGTTTGGTACTTTACTGATTGGTATTATTCTGTTTACGGTTACAGTATCTCTGCCAGTGCTTTACTTATATAAAGTAGATGGGCTTAAGTTTTTAAAGTCTATTTTTGTCGAAGATATTGCTAACGCTGTTGCTGGTGGCGCGTCTCCTACAATCGGACCTCGTATGGTGTTCTTGGCACAGAACACTGATATTCCAAAAGAAGTTATCGATTACTTGACACCAATCGTATCTGTACTCATGCGTGTTGGTTCTTGTATTTGTGTTGGTGTGTACGTGATGTATGCCTCCGCTATCTTCGGTGTCCCACTTGGCTGGGCGGCTATTGCTACAGTAATACTTCTTACTACGGTTGCCCTGATGTGTGCTCCTGGTATTATCGGCGGTACACTGATGGATTGTGCAATCATTTTCGCCGCAGTTGGTATTCCTCTTGAGGCAGTAACCTTCTTGTTTGCAACAGATTATGTAATGGATTTAATCAGAACTGTTTTGAATATTCAAGGCGGTGAAGTAGTAACGGCTTGTGTAGGTAAAAAGTATGAAAGTATTTGTAATTCTGGGAAATGATTGCAACTTACAATGTGTATATTGTTGCCAAAGACAAATTAAGGAAAGACAAATTCCAAGACATATCAGTCCGAAGTTTTGGGAATATTTTCACTCTATTCCACCAAAAACGCCAGTAGTCTTCTTCGGTGGGGAACCGTTGTTATACTTCGGCGCCATTAAAGAGATTGTATCTCATCGTTCCGACTTAAAGTATGCCGTCATTACAAATGGTAAGCTTCTCGACAAGGAGAAAGTAGATTGGTTCAACGAGTACGATATTCCCGTTACCGTATCTTGGGACGGTAGCTGCAGTTCTTATACTCGTGGATATGATGCACTTAAAGAGAATTCTTACATTAAGGATGTTAAAAATCTAAGTGTATCTACCGTCATTTCAAAATGGAGCTCTCCAAGAGACGTTGTAGAAACAGCGCATGAGTACCTTGGAAACAAAGAGTATGGTATCAACTTTGAGTTACCGTTGATGTTTTCAGACACCCCATCCGAGTATGAACAAGTTGATACAAAGAAACTGTACCAGGACATGCGTTATCTGACCGACAGGTACATTTCCCTTAAAGCAGATCGCGGCCTTTCTATCTTAATGTGGTCTATCCTTAATACACTAAAAACCACCAACGTGTACGGTAATAAATGTGGAAACGGAACAAGAGTCATTAATATAGATTTAAGCGGTAATTTTTACAACTGCCATAACGAAAGTAAACCAGGCGAATATACAGAAGAGTGGGACAAAACATTTAAGAGACAAAACAGTATGTGCTCTAAGTGCGATCTTAAATTCGTATGTGGTGGTGGATGCTCGCTAATGTCAGACGAAGCAACGAAAAGACGGTGTGATATAACACGCGCATATTATAAAGGTGTAATCGATGTATTAGTAGAAAATTACGGAGGTGTATCTTGTTACGACACTCCTGCGACAACGCAACCCCACTAGTACCAGTAGTTGATATTGTAATTGCTCAAGGGGCAGACTTCGATATTCAGTTCGAACTACTCCAAGGCGAAGAAGGTACTCCTATTGATATTAGTGATTATAAATTTTACGCTAGTATTAAAGCGTCTGCCGAGGATACCACGGTAATCGCAAAGATGCATCAGGTAGATGTAGACTCTAAAAATGGTATCGTTAATTTATCACTGTCTGCAGATGAGACTGCTGCTATTGACACAGGTGGTAATAGCTATAGGGAGTGGGACGAGCTTTATTGGGACGTAAACATGTACGACGGACACGACGTCACTCGTGTATGTAACGGTAAAGTCTTCGTCTCTCCTGGTATTTCTCAAGGAGGTAGTATGTGAATCATGTAACTGTATCTAGTTCTCCTGTTAAGGTTACTCTTAAATACGGGCAGAAAGGCGAACGTGGTATCGGTATCTCTAGTGTAGCGCTTGACAAAAACGCACATCTGATTATTACGTATGACGATGGTAAGACGGCAGATGCTGGTGCTGTACTTGGTGACGTTACTTCTATCAAAAATGACATTGATTCTACTTATCAAAAGATTCAAGCGTCCGAGAAGAATGTAACTGAATTAGAATCTTCCACAAAGGCAAGCGCAGAGAAAGCGCAAAAGGCGCTCAGTGATACGCAAGCAACAAGCGCATCCGGTATTAATTCTATTAACACTCTTGTAGCAGAAAAGACTACATATCTAACATCTACGTTTAATTCTTTATTGACGCAGGCAAAAGCGAATATCGACCAGTGGGAACGTGACGCAGAAGATAAGATCCATGCTGCACGTACCTATTCTCTTGAACGAATTAAGATTGCGTATGATGACGCAACGGTTGATATCGAACGTAGTGTTAATAAAGCAGAAGCTTGGGCTGTGTCTGAGACAACCCCAGATAGGGAACCCGACTTTGAATCTCCAACAGGACTCACACAGTCCTCGCGTACTTGGGCTTTGTATTCTAAGAACAAGGTACAAGAAGCGGTTGACACCTTGCAGGGAATTAAAGACCACGAAAAAAACGTAAGCGACATGAAGAATGATGTAGCCGACTTACTTCGTAAAACGCAAGTTTCTGAAAAGAATACTTTGGACTACATGAACGCAGCTAGTGACTCTCATAAGGCAGCTAAAGAATCCGAGAAAACTGCAGAAGCGTACATGGAGAACACAAAGGCTGACGCAAAGACTGTTAATGAAGGTATTACTACAGTAACCAACATTGCCAACGACTTAACTTCTAAGCTTAACAACTTACAGAATCCGCCAAAAGAAATTACCGGCGAGACTAAAGGTGCTTTGCATATCTTGTATCTCGACAATACCGAAAAGGATATTACTCTGTCTGAGATGGGGGCTGATACCTCCGTACAAGTATCTGCCAAAGTCGCAGAAGCACTCTCGACCGCAAAGCTGTACACGGACCAAAAGATAGCAGAGTTAATCGGCGGTGCGCCGGAAGCTCTTGACACCCTCAAGGAACTTGCTGACGCACTTGGTAATGACGCTAATATCGCAGCTAATATCACGAAAAAGATTGGAGAACTCTCTAATAGCCTGACAGAAGAAGCTAACGCTCGTAAAACATCTGATGACGAGATTAATGCAAACGTTAAAACACAGGTAGATAAATTACAAGCTGCCGACCAAGCACTGTCCGATAGACTCGACACAGAAGTCCAGAACAGAGAGACTGGTGATATTACATGGAATACCAAGTCTATGGAATACACTGACGCTCAGGTCGGACAGAATAACGCTACTATTATCAAATACGTTGATGGTATTACTGGTAACGTTGCAACCAATGATGACATCGATTCTTTATTTGCTGAATAACTGGAGGTAACATGGCTAATCCATACATTAAACTTGAACAATTGGGACATTTCCTTGATAAGACTAAAGAAATTTTCGTACTGAAAGATGGTTCTAAAGTCCTGTCCGACAACAACTACACTACCGAAGAAAAGACTAAGTTGGCTGGTATCGCAACCGGCGCCAACAAATATGTACTTCCTACCGCTTCTACTACCGCATTAGGTGGCGTTAAAGGTGGTAGCAACGTCGCTATCTCTACCACTGGCGTTCTGTCTGTGGACCTGTCTGCTTATCAGAAAACCGCTGACGCTGACGACAAATACTACACTAAAGAATCTGCAACTGCTGACCTTGCTAAGAAAGTAGACAAAGTAACCGGTAAGGGTTTGTCTACTAACGACTACACCACTGCCGAAAAAACTAAACTCTCTGGCATTGAAGAAGGTGCTAACAACTATACACTTCCTGTTGCTTCCTCTACCGTGTCAGGTGGCGTTAAAATCGGTGCCAATTTACAGATGGTAGATGGTGTACTGAACGCAGTTCAGGGGACTATTGACCTTACTCCTTTCGAAACCAAAACCAATGCGGCTAATACATACGTGTCTAAAACTACTCTGTCTACTACTCTTACTGACTACGCAAAGAAAACTGATATCGCACAGGCCGTAAACTACAAAGGAAATGTAGATGCATTTGCAGATTTGCCCGCCGCCGCCAGCAACAAGACGGGCGACATGTACAACGTTAAAGCTGCCGGTGGCACTGACGCCGATGGCGTAGCTATTAAAGCTGGTGACAACGTAGTTTGGAATGGTACAGGCTGGGATAACTACGGTGGCACATTTGTTATTGAATCTGCTACTGATACAGAGATTGACGCTCTATTTGCATAATGAGGTGGCTCAATGAGTTGGATAACGTTAAATAACCTAAAAACCTTTTTGACGCAATTAAATAGCCGTTTCGCTCTTAAATCTAGTTTAGCCACCGTTGCGACAAGTGGTAATTATATAGATTTGAGCGGTAAGCCAACTATTCCGACTAGCCTTAAGAATCCTAATGCGCTCACCTTTACAGGGGGCGTGACAGGCACTTACGATGGTTCAGCGGCTAAAAGTGTTGCCATTCCCGTTGTTGATACCGCGCTTTCTTCCACCTCAACTAACGCAATACAGAATAAAGCGGTAAATATGGCGATTGCAACTATTAACACTAATGTGGCGGCAAAAGCTGATACCGCGTCCCCAACTTTTACAGGTACAGTCACCGCGCCAACTTTGACGGTAACAACAACCCTTAATATTCCCGGTGGGAAAGTGTGGATAGAATGAGCGAGCTTACAAAAAAACTACACATTCTCAAGGCTGGCGGTACAGAGGAAACGGCAACGCTTTACGATTCCACCGATGATTGCTCCGCCCCTTACCTTTCCTTTAGTGTTGATGGGGTTAACGCCTATGCTAAGTTGGGCGAGACAACGGACGACAACGCGACGAGCCTTAGAGTGTACAGGGCAAGTGACAAGACAACATACGCCGTCTTGAAAGAAGCAAATACCACTATTGATGACCTGTTTGCTCAAATAGTGTATCGGACTGTAACAGAGGTTATCGACGATGGGGAAGAGCCTTTGATTACCTCTATCGGCAGTTCCGCTTTTTACTCTTGTTCTGCGTTAACCTCTATCAACTTACCAGCGGCAACCTCTATCGGCAGTTCCGCTTTTTACTCTTGTTCTGCGTTAACCTCTATCGACTTACCAGCGGCAACCTCTATCGGCAGTTACGCTTTCCAGTCTTGTTCTAAGTTAACCTCTATCGACTTACCAGCGGCAACCTCTATCGGCAGTTACGCTTTTTACTCTTGTTCTGCGTTAACCTCTATC
>CAVKBL010000011.1:0-69773 GCA_963654805.1 Lachnospiraceae bacterium
ACCTACTTCCTTGCTGTCTACTACTCAACTGTTGCACTATTCACTTGAATTGGCGAAAAGAATTCGGGAGAAGCTAAAACAATAAGATAATTATGTATCAAGGTAAAAGAAAAATTTTCAATCCGGAGAGGCAAGAAGAAAGTAGAAAGAAGGTCATAACTTATCGCGGTGGCGCAATCTACAACGCGTTCATTGAACTGGAAGGCATCATAAACAAGAGCGAATTCGCAAAGCAGTATATGGAGAAGACTCAGAGCTGGTTTTCACAGAGACTGAACGGCTGCCCTGTCGGCGGCGCGAAGAAGGAGTTCACGTCAGCCGAAGCTATCAAGATAGCAGAATCGTTTCGAGACATAGCAAGCCGTCTCTGTGCATTGGCAGATGAAATAGAGGCAGTTGCCGATGCAGACTGAAGATTGTCCGGGTAGAATTCTTTTAATCCAGATATAACCAGTTGAGGTCCACACGTCCACTTCTCAGGACAAGGCGTATGGTATGGTGGCCCTTGGCAAGTGCGATGTCTTCTATCCATTTGCACTTCCATGAAGAAGTCTTCTCGAACTCTACCACCTGCTGCTCTCTTCCATCAACAGTGAGAACCATCTTTCCGCCGAGGAGCTCAGATGTATAGCGGGCCGCAAGGGCGTAGGTACCGTCCTTGTCCACTTCCACCTGATATTCCACCCACGCTCCTTCTACATTACAGAGGACCATCAGGTCTCCGAACACATCGGTGCAAGGACGCACCTTGAAGACCTCGTTCCAGCCTGTCTGAATGCCGGACATATTATGGGCGACATAATGTGCGGCAGGGATAGGTTCGTGACGTGTGTACCAGCAGTTTTTATCGAAAGACGAGAAATTCACATACATCTTTCCCAGCGGGGTAAGAGCCGGAGCCTGCGTGTCGGTGTTAAGAAGGGAGATCGCAGCCCAATTTCCCGAGCCCCTTGCCATAAACCAGCTGTAACCTTCAACATTGGTATCGGTCTCGAGCATGTTCAGAACATCAGACATGAAGGAGATCTGATCTGATTCACTGTTGGTTATGCTGCCGTTGGCATGACAGAACTCAGTCATGAAGACCGGCTTGCCGTATTTGTCAAAACGACGTATCATCGCCCGCATTCCGCTGGCATTCGGCATATAGCAGTGAAGGGCTATCGCATCGAAAGCATCGCTGCCAATACCCTCGCACCCGATGAATTCATCCAGCCAGACGACAGGGTCACTGTAGCCCGAAAGTGTTCCATAGTTCAGGGCCGGCGAAGCGAGTTTCATGCCGACCTCTTTAGAGAATGCACGAAGTTCAGGCCAACTTTTGGCGGCCACAGAAGGGACCATATTTGCCTGATCGGTAAGATTTGGCTCGTTATAACCGAGAATCCATCCCGTCTGAGGATAATCTTTCTTCAACCGGGAAATATTATCCTTGTTAAGTCCGGCATTCCAGACCATAGGATAAAAAGAGATGCCGTTGGCATAAAGGCCGGAGGCCATGGATGGATAATTATGTGACCAGTCGTAGTCCCAGCAAACGCCTTGACCGAGAAGTGTGGCGTCAGAAGCCATCTGGAAATTGCCGGCCACTCCCCTTTTGGCACTTTTGTCCTGCTTTACCGGGACACTTGTAACATTGAAATCCTCAGGATGTCCTGTCGGATCAAGTGTCCCGATTGCAGAAGACGTGTTAAATTCCGAAACGACAAAATATCCTGTCATCTCCACCACCGCCACGGCGCAGTACTCGACCCCTATTTCCAGAGAAGAAACAGTGACAGCATGTTCCCCTTTGGCATATTCCGCGGTCTTCGGAATGCGTGATACACTGTAATCCGACTTCGGCGTAACATAAAGGCAGTATTCCGTCTGCGCATCTGACGGGGAAGCGATCACTGTAACAGATGAAGGGGTAAGCGCTGCAATAGTCAGTTTTATATTGAAGCCTTCCGACTGAGCTGTACTATTCTTGCACGAACAAAGTACACAAAGACCTACAATAAACGGCAGTGCGAGATTGAAGATATTTTTCATTTTCGTTATTTACTTTTTTTATAGAAGAATACGGCGTCGAAATCCAAAGTGGTAGGATAACCGTTCGCACCCTGTGTGAATGCAATGATGCCGGATTCGCTGGTAGCATTATACTTGTCGCTTGCCATAAAGACTGACATCGGGATTTCTATCTCGTGCCACTGTCCGTCTCTCTTGAAGCCGTATGTAGAATTCTCATCACCGATTGTGACGCCGAACTCACCGCTGAGGCAACGCAAAGAGTACTCTCCTGAGCATGTTCCCTTCATTGCAAGGTGAAGAGTATAGTCTGAAGTTATGCTCTGAAGAGCCGCGCGACGCCTTGCAGACTCAGCCTTTTCCTCATCGGTAATACCTACGTCAAGACGGAAGCAGTAACCGAACCAGTCGGAAGCGGTGTTGATGGAGAACCATCCGTCAACAACCCCGTAAGAGTTAGGACCTGAGCAGGTTCCTGCCGAGCCACCGTGCCAGTAGTCAAAGAAAATTGTACCCGTATTTCCGTCATCAGAATAAACACCGTCAGCATACATAAGATATTTGGTTTTGCCTGCGATACTGTTGCTGGTGGTCTCATCCATAGAGATGATGATATAGTCGCTGCCCTGAAGGCTCTCGTAAGTGACGGTAGATTTGTCTGTCACGAATTCCTTAGTCTTGAAACCGGCTGAAGCAGTGTAAACGGCTGCGATGTACTCTGTGTCAGACTTGAGGGAAGTAAACTCCTCTATAGCATTGCCCTTGAGAGTCTTTGCGGTTTCAGGGACTTTCTCCTCGTACGATGCGGTCTCTACGACCCAAAGCTGATATTCAGTCTGTGCATCGTTTACCTCGACAGCGACAGTAGCGCTGTTCTCGGAAGGAGTCACCTTAATGGTGCATCCGAATGCTCCGGATGGATTTTCACTCTTCTTGCAGGAAGCAAGAGAAATGATGGTCGCTGCACTAAGCAGGATTGGAATGATCTTTTTCATAATTGTAATTATTGATTTATAGTCTAATTATCATACTAATAGCCCACGTTCTGTTCAAGCCTGGCCAGGCGGATCTGCTCTTGTGGAATAGGCATCAGGACGTGGTAGTCTTGAAATTCACACATATCATCACCGTCGAGACGTTCAAAATGAGACTTGTCGATCGAAGATATGAACGGATACTCGCTTACAAGAGCATCCCAATTATCCAGTCTGAATTTCTGTCTATAGCCGTTCATCGTTTCCTTGGCGATACCCCAACGGCAGAGGTCGAACCACCGGTGGCCCTCCATTGCCAATTCCACCCTTCTCTCGTGGCGAAGTGCCTCGCGGGTAGCCTCGACTTCCGGCAGAGAAGCGCTTGCACGATGACGTATGGCGTTGATATATTCCTTGGCAGTTGCCAATTCGGTTCCGCTTTCTATCGCGGCCTCAGCATACATCAGAAGCACGTCGGCATAGCGGATTTCCTTCCAGTTGAGCCCGGCGCGGGACGCGTGGCTGAGATCCGGAAATTCGAAGCGAAGTCCTTTGGCCGCAGCCTCGGAAGATACCGGATATGACTCCATCTGGTACTTGCGGTTGTAGAAATAATTGGCATACTGGATCTCCGCAGTCTCGTTCTCGACTTCCGAAGGCTTCTGTTCAAGGATGGTCCAGTCACGGCGCGGGTCCCCTTCTTCGAACTCGGCATAAAGATCCCAGGTAGGACGGTCATAGCCCCAGCCTGAAACGCCGCCGACATTGGCAGAACGAGGCCGCATCATTATCTGTGTGAATGTTCCACGGGTGAATCCGAATCCGCCATAATCCGAATACATGTCAGTGACGTAGTTTATCTCGAAAACAGACTCACTGCTCCACTCATTCTCCAGAAGGAACTGTGAGAAGTAATCTGAGACCAGCGAGTACTCGTTTGACGCGATGATGGATTTTCCCCATTTGAGCACTTCAGAGTAGTTTTTCCGGTACAGGTTCACCTTCATGAGAAGAGCCTCGGCGGCCCCTTTGCTCACCCTGCCAAGGTCATCGGCTGCATACTCGCTCTGAAGCGGAAGAACTGCCTGCGCATCCTCCAGATCAAAAATAATCTGAGCATAAACCTCATCGGAAGTGGATCTCGGCATTTTCCAGTCATCTGAACTTACCACCGGACTAAGTGGCATAGGCACGCCTCCGAAAAGCCTTACGAGCCTGAAATAATAGAAAGCGCGCAAGAATTTCGCCTCACCGAGCATCTGCGCACGGTCGGTTTCCGTCATATCGCCAGGTAAATCCATCGCCGCGATGGACTCCAGAGCCTGATTACACCTGGATATGCCAATAAACTGGGCGTTATAGAAATTATCCAGAAGAGCGTTGCTCGAAACCACCTGAAATTTACAGATGTCATACGCATCGGCCATATCCTTAAGATATTCCCCGCCTTTGATGGCGTCATCTGAAGCGACATCGCCGATCAGCCACTCGTTGCAGTAGGTACTGCCGAGATTCCATGTCATAGGGACATAGCAGCCCACAACGGCCTGCTTCGCCGCGTCTTTCGAAATAAAAAAGTCACTCAGTTTGGACTCATTAGGTTGCTGCTCTCTAAGCCAACCGTTGCAGGAAGCAAGTCCGCAGACAAGGGCCAAGGCAAATATTAAAAATTTGATTGATTTCATCGTCCGCTCCTCCTAGAAATTAAGTGATGTACCGAAAAGGAATGTACGGGACTGCGGATAGTTTCCCCAGTCCACTCCCCCGCTGACCTCAGGGTCATAGCCGCTATATCCGGTGAGAGTAAAAAGATTGTTCGCCGACACATAGAATCTCCATGACGAAACGTGGAACTTCTGAGTGAAACGGCTCGGAATGGTATAGCCGATCTGGATATTCTTCAGGCGCAGATAAGATCCGTCCTCAACAAATCGTGAGGAAGCCTCCATATTGCGCGATGACCCTGCCGGATTCGGAATTGTTCCATCAGTGGAAGTAGCTGTCCAAACATTGCGCATTACGGTGCTGAGGGTTGCTTGACGACCATCTCCCTCTGTCTGACGGCGAAGAGCATTGTAAATCTTGTTACCGTAGACTCCCTGAAGGAACATGGAGAAGTCTATGCCCTTCCATCCCATTGTGAAATTAAGGCCATAGGAAAGCCACGGGAAAGGATTGCCGATGCTGACCATATCATCGGTATTGATGATTCCGTCTCCATTCTGATCCTTATAGCGCGCATCCCCTGCGTGTTCCGTCACGCTCGTAACGCCCCATTGATGCTCCACAACTTCCTGATCGGTCTGATAGATGCCCTCATACTCCCAGCCCCAGAGACTGTACAGAGGCAGACCCTCGTCACACATCGTATAGGAGCCCTGCACCCTCTCACCTCCGTTAAGGTGAGTAAGGCGATTGCGTACAAATGAGACGTTTCCGTTAAGGTCATAATGGAAATCGCCCACAGCATTGGCATGTCCAAGAGTAAGTTCTATACCCTTGTTGCTCACAGTGCCGACATTCATGGTGCTGGAATAAAGGTTACCCACTACGGCCGGAGCCTTTACATTCAAGAGCATATCGTAGGTATTACGGACGTATGTGTCGATATTTCCGTAGAGCTTGCTGTTCCAGAAGCCGAAGTCCAATCCGAGGTTAATCTGTTCCGTATATTCCCATTTTCCGCCGGTATTCACATATGTAATGACGGCAGCACCCGGAGTGTAAGCTGTCGACCAATCGCCTGTAGTGTTACCCAATGGGTAGCTGACGAAGGTAATGCCCTGCTGAATGGACTGTACGAAGGCGCCGTCGGACACCTTGTCGTTACCTATCTGTCCCCAACTCAGACGAAGCTTGAGGTTATCCACGACATCCTTGGTATTGTCCATCCAATGTTCCTGCGAGATTCTCCAGCCAAGTGCCAGCGACGGAAAGAATCCCCATGTATTGTTCGGAAACTTTGAAGAACCGTCCGCGCGGAAATTGGCAGTAAGAAGATAGCGGTTATCATATGAATAAAACACACGTCCGAGGAAGGAAAGGCGTCTGGTCCTGGAAACATAGTCGCTGGAATTCTTATCCTCAGTAGTGTTGGAGACATACCATCTGTTAGGATCTGTCACGAGGAGGGTCGAACCGCTGCCGTTAAGCCCATAGCTGTTGTATTCCTCGGTGGTCTGCCCCACCATCACGGACACGTCATGTATATCGTCGAATTTCCTAGCAAATGTAAGGGTGTTCTCATAAAACATCTCGGTGCTGTTGCCCAGAGAGGCAGACACTGAGTTTTTCGTGTTGGAATCATAGTCGGAGAATTTATATTTCTCCCGGTACGAGCGATTCTGGTATGAATAACGGTTCATACTTATGCTCGACTTGAAAGTAAGCCAATCCCACGGTTTGTACTCGAGATACGCGTTACCCAGAAGCCTTTCGTCACTGTTGCTCGGATGTGAAGTCTCTATCTGGGTGAATGGGTTATAGACATTGGCATAATTGGTGGAAGCCGCAATCTTGCCGCTAATGTCACTGCCATCCTTGGCGAGCGTTCCTTCAGGATAATGGGTCGGGTCCCACGGAGCCATCGAGATAGCCTGGAAAAGCACCCCATTATACTCGGCGTTGTTCCCAAGTGAACGTGAGCTGGAGGTGATGTAAGAAATGTTTGTGCCCAGACGAAGTCGCTCGGTGATATCATACGTGGCGTTGCTGCGCAGAGTAAAACGATTGTAGTAAGACTGTCTGATGGTTCCGTCCTGCGCGAAATACCCTGCCGAGAGGGAATACTTCATCTTTTCGCTGCCTCCGTCCACACTTATATGGTAGTTCTTGATGGCAGCGTTCTTGTTCTGGACTTCGCTCTGCCAATCCGTATCTTGAGTCTCATAACTGAATGTCTCCGGAGTAGCATAATAATCGCGTCCGAGACGGTAGGTCTTGAGCCAAGAAGTGAATCCGCGCTTGAGTTCCTTACGTTCCGCATCAGAATTGCCAATCCTTACCATCGTTTCTACGTATTCGTCCCTTTTCATCAGGTCAAGGGTCTTCCAGATATTCTGCACGCCAGCGTAGCAGTCAAAGGACACTTTGGCCTTGCCTTCGCTTCCGCTTCTGGTGGTGATGATTATGACACCGTTCGCACCTCTGGAACCGTATATCGCAGCGGAAGACGCGTCCTTAAGCACCTCCATTGAAGTCACATCGGCAGAATTGAGAAAGCCTATATCCTCCGTAATGACCCCATCAACCACATATATAGGAGACGAGTTGTTTACCGTGCCAATTCCCCTGATGCGCACCTGAGCGGCCTGGCCCGGCTGTCCGGACTGGGCGTTCACCGTTACACCGGCCACACGCCCCTGCATAGCCTGGTCAACGGTAGCAACCGGTGCAGCTTTGAGTTCTTCCGAAGTTATGGAAGAGACCGCTCCTGTCACATCGCTCCTTTTGGTAGTACCATAACCTATCGCCACCACCGCCTCAAGCGAGATGGCATCGGTTTCGAGTGCAATGTTGAGATTTGTCTGTGAAGATGAAACTGTAACCGTTTTGGATATATAGCCGAAGCATGTGAACTCCAGAGCAGTGCCAGGGGCGACGCTGAGTTCATAGGAGCCGTCCGGCTGTGTCATAATCACGAGATTGGCACCTCGGGCGATCACAGTGGCATAGTCAATCGGTTGCTTGGTAGTAGCATCGGTAACCACACCGGTCACCTTTACATTCTGGGCAAGGGCAGAATAGTTCCGCCCCTCCCAGAAAAAGATTATCAGCGATAAAAGAATGACAAACGATGCGTGTCTTTTCATTTAAAATATTATATTTTCTCGATTAAGCATTCTGGAAATAGACAACAGTTGAAAGCACATTGCCATTTCCGTCCTTTGTCTGAATCTTGAATGTACGACGCGATCCCGTAGTGTTCTGCTTGAGAACTATGCGAACATAGATAGCAGCACCACCATCACACCACATCTGGAGTTCTACAAATTCCTTCATTTCCTCAACCGTAGTGAGAGGATCGGTTCCAGGAACCTGAACTTCAGTACTTTCAAGTTCGAAGAAAGAGAATGCATAGTTCAGCATTTCCTGACCAAGATCGCTGGTAGATAGGTTTTTAAGAGCATCTCCGGCAGGGTATGATGTCCCGTCAATCGTCACATTTTCAAAACGATACCAATCACCTACACTTCCTGCACCAGAGCCAAACCCGGTACCGGTTGACTTGTCAGCGGCATTATTATACAATGTATATGAATAAGTATGAGAAGGTGTCTCGCCGTCAGGGTTAGCCACCTGGGTGAAACTTGCAGTCGCACTGCCGTCCTCAGACTTCACACTGAGCGTGTAAGTCTTCGCTGAAGCGGACGTATTCTCAGGGAATACGATGCTGATTACACCGTTCTTGCAACTCGCCGTGGCAGCACCGCAGGAAATCGTAAGGTTTGAAAGGTAAGCGTCCACATCGACACCGCTCTTGGCCTCTCCGTCAACGGTTAGCGAAAGGGTCGCAGCATTTTCAATGGTCTGCCCGCCGTAAACGATTTCGGTAGCATACACATCAGAAAGCGTCGGAATGATGGTAGGAAGTCCGGTGCCTGCATCCTGATGGACGTTGATACAGTTCTTGGACCTTGTGCCCTTGTATTCCATATATATCTTCGCCGCACGTGCGGATGTTGTCTTGTTCTTTTCAATCTTGACTCCGAGATTGAAATTATTCGTATTCTCCCAGAAAGCAGAAATCCATGAAGCGGCATTTCCATCCTCTTCCACAGCGACAAGAACGCAATCGTCGGCGCTCATCGTAACGGCATCACCGCCACAAGTGGCAGTTGTAGCACCAAGATATAATGTATAGTTATCAGCATTGACATTCTGATCTACATTGACTCCAGGAGTAAAAATTACATCATTCTCAGTAGAAGCGAATGTGCCTTTGTCGAGATTGAGGGCGATATTATGGATAGTTCCGTCCTTGAACTCCACTGCGGAGGACGGAGTGAAAGTGTAAGTTCCCTTGTCTGTAGTTACAGTATAGGTCGTAGTAGTGGATGTGGCCGGAATAAGACCTAGATAAATACCCTTGGTATCATCCTTTGAAGTAATGCCACTAAGATCAAACTCCTCGTCAAGAGTCACGGTCGCGGTCTTGGCTACCTCTTCGCCGTTGAATTCATAATTCCCTTCATTTGTCCAGTTCACGATGGAAACTCTTAAGCCTGCAACGGCCGCATCTGAAGTGAGAGCGACAGATTTCACCTTGTCAGTCTTGCCTTCTGTAGAATATACAAGGAAACGAGCAAGAGATGAGAGCATCCTCATCGAAGCGGAGTATTCGGTAACTGAACTGCTGAGCTCAATCGGAGCGGTGCCGACAAAAACAGCCTTACCGTCAGCGCTTTCCATCTCTCCGGCTGCGGCCTGACTCTGTGCGGAAGCGATATTGAAATAAATCGTAGCGCATCCGTCGTTTGCCCCGGCGTTCGAGGCTTTCGGATAAGTCGCAAAGAATTTTGTGGCTTCTGAATTTACCTCACCCGTAAAGACAGCCGTACCGTCACTGGCTATGGTAAGAACTGTGGAAGCATTATAACTGCCCTTATTGTCGATAAGCCCGAGCTTTGTGGCATCTGACGCATCCCACTGAAGTCCCTTGCCGTCAGCCCAATTGGCCTTGGTATAAACGGCCGGGCCGAAGCCTTCAAGTTCCATATTGGCCGTAATCTTGATGGTTCTGGTAGCATCCTGTGCTACAGGCTTGTCCAATTTGTCAGAGCAAGATGCGAAAGATAATACTGATACAGCCATAGCAGCTGCCCAAATTTTAATCGTCTTTTTCATAACCAATGCCCCCTATTCAAATTCATCATAATAACTGTTTTCGATTATAAAATCGCCAGATGAGTTGCCGGCATCATTCCATTTACCCTCTGATGCTGCAAACACCTTTTCAGCGCCAAGGCTTAGGACCTCAACTTGAGGAGAAGAGTACGAACGTCTCTCTATAGAATTAGTTATCTTCATAATTTCAGCTATATTATTAGTTATTAGTAGTATTATTCAGATTTTGCAGGCTGGGTCACCTTCACCGTCTTTGTAGCCGGAGTGGCGATATAGCCCGGAATGTTGTATGTGGCAGTAATGTTCGCAGTGCGCTCAGCGCCGGTCTCATTCGCATCGTACGTCACAATCCACCAGGTATCATTAGTTTTATATTTGCAGCTGATCCATGAAACCTCGGCTCCGCTCTCGTCCGTTACGGAGAACTTCACATTTTCAGTCGAGTAGAAAATGGTGCCGTCGTATGTGGACTCTACGCGATTCTCTCTGGTGCTGCCGTCGACGGTGGCATACCACCAACTTATACCCTGATCGGTAGTGGCAGTGGCGTTGAGGGTAAATGTATCGGGAAGTCCACCTACATATTTTACTTCCTGAACCACACTGCCCTTCTCGCCACGTACGACAGAGGCATTCTCCAAATTAATGAACACATTTGACACGGTGCCGTTTTCGTAAGTCTTGGCATTTGTGGAAGTGAGAATGTATTCAGCAACATCGGTAGTAATCTGGTAAGTGTAAGATGAGATGCTGCCGGCAGGAAGAGAAATATAGATACCCTTTCTGAGCGTGGACTCCTTGTCCGTCGACTCTATAGCCACAGGATTTGCGATCTTGACAGTCGCCGACTTCGAACCGCTCCAAATAATTGTTTCCGTCTCTGCTGCAGTATAATCAGCTCCGGGATTCATTCGTGGCTGTCCCAGACCGTTATAACCGATAAGACCTGTAATATTTTCATTAGACGAATTGATTTTTATGGCCTCTATTTTTTCTTCAGCATATTTCCCGGTGGAAGAATATATGAGAAAACGCTGAACGCTTCCCACCATCTGCATCGCAGGAGCGGCAGAAGCCTCTGTAACGGCGACATCCACAGCCTTGAAGCAAAGATTGGCAGCATCGATTTTACCGAGAACGGTCTGAGTCTGAGACGGATTGAACGTATATTCCAGATTAGTCCCCGGGCCATAGAAAAATGAGACCCTCGAGCCCTCTGCAGGAGCAGCATCAAAGGCGAAAGTAGCCACTCCCTTTTCATCTATCGAAACGCTCTTCGCAGTAGTCACTGTGGCAGCTTCATTAACGGAAATACCTGTGCCTGCGACCATACGGAAAAGAGAATAGTCCGTTTCCTCCCATGACATACCGGCACCATCAGCAAATGTGGCTTTGGTGTCAGCCACTGCAGGGAAGGCAGCCTTAACATAAAATGCAGGAGAAGACAGAGTCTGCTCTTTCCGGCAGGAAAGAAATACGGCCGCAACAGAGGCAAGACTCAAAATGGAGTTGAATTGAATTCTTTTCATAATACACGCACTTTAAGTTAATCCCAATTTTCATCATTTGAATATGACCAACCGATATTGGCATCATTACTTTCTCCGCTATACCAGCTGCCACTGTCTGCAAATACCTTTTCAGCGCCAAGGCTTAGAACCCTGACTTCAGGAGAGGCATAAGAACGTCTCTGCACGCTAAACTTTTTTTCTTTCATGATTCTGTTATTGTTATGTAGTATTTAGTGCCGTCCCGTTAAATGGACATACAAAGGTATTGATAAAATACGCTATTATATCTAAATTTGCTCTCACAAAAACTCAACAATGGGAAAATCTCTATTTATGGAGCATTTTATCAAACATCTACAACACAGCATTTTACTATTACTATCAACTACAACAAAAGGGAAAATCACATAATGTACGAACTCAACAAGTCAATTTCAGCTGCACTGCTGTTTCTTATATTGCTATTGTCCGGCGTTTCTGGTCAGGCATACAGCCCGTCCATACGTTACTACGGAAAGCAGGCCTATGGTGCCGCCACCCAGAACTGGGCAGTCGAATGTAACGAAGAAGGAATCGCCTTTTTTGCGAACAACAACGGCGTACTTATCTTCGATTCAGTAGACTGGACGATCATCCCGAGCCACAACCGCACAAACATCCGATCTCTCTATTATGACAAACATGAAAACGCTCTATACGCGGGAGCGACCAATGAACTCGGAAGAATCTCTTTAAGCGGCGAAAACATTGCTTACACATCACTTTTAGACGACCTGGGAATAACAGTTTCAGAAATATGGAACATAGGAAGACTGGGAGAAAACATATTTTTTCAGGACGACAGACACATATATATTCTTAAAGACCAGCCTGAACGAGGCATTAGGACCTATACTTTCGAGAACAGGATATCCTGTTCCACTGTCATAGGCGAAGAACTTCTGTTCTATGTTGATGGCGCAGGCTGCTACCATCTGAAAGACAACGCTTTTGAACCCATTCGCGGGACCGGAGAACTGAAAGATTCCAGAATATGCTCCATTCTTGACCCCGGAGCGAAAACCGGAGAACTGCTGTTCGTGACGCAGCAGGACGGAGTATTTCGCCTTAAAGATGGTATTTTAACCGAGGAAAGCCTTCCATTTTCCGGAGCACTTCGCCGCAACATTGTTTACACTGCAGCATCAAACGGGCCTACAATAGCCTTCGGGACTATCACAAACGGAGTTTACATTCTCAACATAGATAACGGAGAATGGTTTAATATCAACACGGATACGGGGTTTGGAAACAACACAGTACTCGGCCTTCATTTCGACCCTTCAGGCAATATCTGGGCCTGCCTGGACAACGGCATCGGATATATAGACCTCACATCCGCAGAGATGGACCTATTCGGAAAAAACGAAATCTACGGCACAGGATACGCATCCTTGATATGGAAGGGCCGACTTTATCTCGGCACGAACCAGGGATTATTTTCCACCCCATACCCTTTAAATATGGAGTCGAAATACAAAAAAGTCACAGACAAACTGAGCCAGGTCTGGAGCCTGCAAGAATACGACGGGGCACTCTTCTGCTGTCACGACGGCGGGGTTTTGATAATATATGGAGACGGACATACACAGAATATCCGTATCGAAGGTGCATGGAAGCTTGAATCTCCTGCAGGAAAACCGGAGATGTTAGTGGGAAGCAGTTACAACAGGTTCTTCGTATTGAAGGAATCCGGCGGAAGATGGGTCCTGTCACATTTCATAAAAGGAGCGAACAATGCCAGCAAGGCATTCTGCCTCGACGAAAAAGGAAGAATGTGGCTTTCGCACTGGGTAAAAGGTCTTTTCCGCGTCACTTTTGACGACGGCTATACCACCGTGCTCTCACACGAGTACTTCGGCACCAATCACGGTTTTCCGACAGACGCAAACAACATCCCGAATATAGTTGACGGGAAAATAGTTTTCTCTACCGAAGGCGGATTCTATTCGTACGACGAAAACCTCCAAAAGGCTTTTCCGGTCGACAGTCTTAATTCACGGTTCAACTTCTCCCCTATCACCACCACGCTCCTGCAATTTCCTGACAATAATGACTTTTATTCTTCCGGCTCAATTCAAGCTCTTGGCTACAAGGATAATAGTGGGCACTATACGATTGATTCATTATCTCTCAAATATCTGGTCGGCAAGCGTCCTCTAGGCTTTGAAAGCACACTCTGGCTCGGAGACGGGAAAATTCTTCTGAACACCGAAAACGGTTTTTCCATCATCAAAACTGACGAGATCAAAAATCGCAAGCACGAAGACAATCCGCTCATAATAAGAACAATAACAAGTATCGAAGGTTCTCGTGAACGCATCATTCTTCAGAATTATTCTGTAAGCGCACGGCCAGAGATTACACTTTCCCCGGAGCAAACCACTCTCAGGTTCTCATTCAGAATGGTAGAACAGAGAATGAGTGATGCTGTAACCTACAGTTGCAAACTTGAAGGCTATGACTCCAACTGGTCGAAGAAAAGCCTGAACAGCACCAAGGATTACACTCGTCTACCCTATGGAGACCACATCTTCAAGGTCCGCGCGCACAATCTCAACACCGGACAGACAGTGGAAAGTGAGGTTAAATTCCACATCAGATGGCCGTGGTATCTCTCAGCCTGGGCACTGGCATGCTATGTCATCTTACTGGGATTATTCATCTATACAATCACTCTTACCGTCCGTCAGATCTATCGTGCCCGTCTTGCGGAAGAAACGGCCAAAAAGGAAAAAGAGATAGAAGAGAAAAAGATGAAGGAAGACCTGCTCACAAAGGCCAATGAACTCGCGACATCCACGATGAATATTCTCCGAAAGAATGAGGAACTCATTGATATTCAGAAAGAACTTGACAGAATGGAAAAGATGGTCCTCTCGGAAGAGAGTCCCGATAAAGTACTTGGCCAGATTTCCAGGATAAAAGAGGGGATCGATGTCAACATCCGTCACGATGAGGATTGGAAACGCTTTGAAAAGAATTTCGATATCGTCTATGACGAATACCTTACGCGACTGTCGGACAGCTACCCCGAGCTTACTCTCGGCGATAAGAAACTCTGCGCATATCTCAAGATGGGACTGTCAAGCAAAGAAATCGCTCCGCTTATGAACCTTACGTTCCGCAGCGTGGAGATGACCCGCTACCGCCTGCGCAAGAAACTCCGTCTCTCCCGCGACCAGAACCTGATAGACTTCCTGCAGAAATTCTGAGTAAACGACAGATATTCACTATCGGGGAAGTGTTTCGAGGTCGAGCCCGAGCAGACGGATTTTCCGAAGAACCTCTGGCCATTGGCAGTCAATGAATTCCGATCTCAGCGCCGCGAGCACCTTCTCGCGTGCGTCCGAGCACACGAAATAGCCTATTCCACGCTTGTTGTAGATTATGCCGTCATCGGTGAGCTTCTCGTAACTGCGCATAATGGTGTTAGGGTTCACCCCTATCTGCACGCCATATTCGCGCACCGAAAGGATCCTGTCGTCAGGGGCCAATTGGCCCGAAAGAATCTGCTCGCAGATGGTATCCGCTATCTGCAGATAGATCGGTTTATTTGAATTGAACTCCATGACGCTAATGTTTTATAGTCTTGACTCTAAGGTATGTCCATGCGCAGAGAGCCAGGATGATGAAGGCGTTGATCATATAGCCTGCCGTCTTAATTCGGGAGAGGCTCAGGTCAGGATCTTCCATCATACCACACAGACAATCGTCATCCACGGACACTGCGAAGCAAGTGAAGAGAATAACAAGCAGCGTCAGGCCAACCAGGACCAGGATAGTCTTGGCCACCTTGCTCTTTCTGAAATACAGCGCACCTACAAGAAAAGTCAGCGCAGTGGTAATCACAGTCATCACCCCGCTCCAGAACAGGTTACCGGAGCTGAGTAGACCAGAACAACAATCTGTCATACAATTGAATGAATCAATTAGCCTATTACCGGAGAATATCATTGATGCCAATGTGCTTCCGCAGCCCGTATCTGCCAGACATAGCAAGGCGTCGGCAGCGAGCGCTATCGCCAGGAATGCCAATGGCGTAAGAATTGCCACGTTGATTATCATCGAGAGTGCCTTCTCGAAAGGCGAGGCCGGAATAAGCAGGAAAAAGCTGCCGCGACGCTTCTCGGTGATATATCCGTATTCCTTGGCAGGCATTATTATATAAAGTATGGCGAAAAGCACCAGGAAAGTCACGAGCCTTCCGGCCACGCCGTACGAGCCCCATGCTCCATCCGCTATAAGCTGGATGGTACCGCAGAAAAGATATGCGATCACGCCGCCCAGAGCTGTGAGAAGGACTGTGAGCCAATTGTCATTAAACACGCCGCGCAAATCGCTGACGTAGTATTTTCCAAATCTTCTGAAATCAAATGTACTTTTCATATCGTATTCCTCCCCTATTGTTTATCGTCTGAAAACACGGCCTTGAACCAGTCCTTATTCCGATGTACAGCATTCGACAGCGCCTCAATATTCACCTTACTGTCAAGTCCTTCGGTGTTAGACAGCACCTGTATGCATCCGCCCGGAATCAGTTCGCTGTACAGTGCGTCCGGACAAGGTTGCGACCCGTAGTCGAAATACAGCTTGGCCGCGATCTGCTCCAGGCTGGCGTTAAGAAGTACGTCCCTTCTGTCCAGAATTATCACCGGATCTATCACGTTCTCAAGATCCCTGACCTGGTGCGTGGAGATGACGATGGTGGCGTCCTCCGAGGTAAACTGCATCAGAACCTTGCGAAACTGCGCCTTCGACGGGATATCGAGCCCGTTCGTCGGCTCGTCCATAAGAATGAATCTGCTCCCGCTGGCCAATGCGAACGAAATGTGGGTTTTCTTGAGCTGGCCTGTGGACATACGGTCCATTCTGTGGTCCTTCGGCACCTCGAAGATGGAGAGAAGCTCATTGAAAGTCTGCACGGAAAAACTGCTCCAAAGTTTGCCGTAATTGACCGCGAACTCTTCCGGGAGCATCGAGATCTCCGGGACATCCTCGCTGAGATAATAAATACGGTCAAGCAGTTCCGGGGTTCTGCCATAAGGATGCAGCCCGTCAATGTCTATCGTTCCGGCCTGGGGCTTCTTGAGCCCGCACAGAAGAGTAAGAAGAGTGGTCTTTCCCACTCCGTTTTCTCCGAGAAGTCCGTAGATATTACCCGGACGAAGCTCCAGAGAAATATTCTTCAGCACCTCCTGGTGTCCATAAGAATAACTGAGATTGTCAACTTTTATCATATCAAAACACATTGTATATATCATCCCTGCCTTATAACTCTACCCTTAAAGTGGTGTATTAGTGTAGTAATACACTGCAAATATATGACAAAAATTGTAAAGCACAAACTTTTTGTAAAAAATATCTACTTTCTGCGTTAGATACAGTTCAGCATGCAAATTGTGAGGAGACCTCCTTCAGCCAATAATCCTACCCTACCGGAGACTTGGCGTGGCATTGCGGGTGGAATTCTGCAAGCCACATAGAAGACACTTCGTGAATTCCGATAGCAGTTATCGAAACAAAGGGATGATTATCCATCCAGAATCACAAGTGGCGTTATACTTTTGCGCCGTCAAAAAAAAGCAAAAGAATATGACACTACTTGAAATTTGCACGGCCGCCATGAGCGCCAATTCCGGATCATTGATCATAGTTTGTGCTATCATAAGCGCAGTCATCCTCCTCGCCTCTTGTCTTTCCGCCATAATAGCCTGCTCCGGTTTTGTCTACGGCTGGGGTAAAACTCCGGAAGTGGCACTTGCGACGAGCGTACTTTATTTTGTGCCGGGGATTCCGTTCTGCAACGCGGTATGCGACCTGATCTATGGTCATTATATCTGTTGCGTCAGCCGTTTCCTGCATGCCGTAATCATTACAGTCTGCCTGTCCCTTGGGCTTTGCATAGCTTTCAAACTGCTTAATATTCAATTTATATAATGGAGTTGTTCCTTCAAATCATAAAAGACGGAATTTTCGCTGCTATTGCGGCCATAGGATTCTCAAGCATAAGCAATCCATCGCCTAAGGTATTCCCTCTATGCGCATCAATCGCTGCGGCAGGTCACATGACCAGATATGTTCTAATGAACATATGCGGTTTCCAATTGGCATCAGGCAGCATGCTTGGCGCGCTCGTCATAGGTTTTTTGGCCTTACCAGCCGCCAAACTGATTAAAACTCCGGCAGAATGCATCTCATTCCCGGCATTGTTGCCTATGGTTCCGGGAATGTACGCTTACCGTACAATCCAATCTCTCCTGCGCTGCCTGGGGTCATATTCGGAGCCGACGTTTATGCACTACCTTTACCTGCTGAGATTCAACTGGATGACTTGTATGGTGACCATCATAGCGATGGTTGTGGGCGTATTGCTTCCTATCCTGCTCTTTCATAATTTTTCATTTAAAGTAACAAAATAATGGAATTCAGACAATTATGCTATTTCGTCAAGGTCGCGCAACTTTGCAGTTTCTCTGAAGCGGCAAAAGCGTTGTTCATCTCACAAAGCACGCTTTCCCAACAGATAAAGCAACTTGAAGATGAAATTGGCGTAGAGCTTCTAATCCGAGACTCAAGGCATGTAGCACTGAGCGACTACGGAGAACAGTTCCTGCCTTATGCAAAGCAAGTGCTCCGAGATGTGAATGCGAGTACGGAAAGGACAATCCTATATCCAACATGAAGAAAATACGCCTGTCAGAATTGGAAAAATTGCCCCTCGCTTTGCCTGCTAACGGTCTGCAAGCGAGAAACGCATTCGACAGCCTTCTGTACGGCCAGAATTTCAAATATGATGTCCGGTTGGAAATCAACGATTTGCATGTTCTTCTGGATATGGTGTCCAGAACCAGTCTGGTGACACTGCTTTCGGAAGCGACAGTTAGAGGAAACAAAAATTTTGTAGCCATCGAACTCGACCATCCGCACTCGGAAATGGAAGGGTCCTTTCATATTCTCAAAGGCAAATATTGTAAAAACGCCACGAAAGAATTTCTAAAATCTCTCATTGAAAACAATTCGTTCTCATTGGCAATGGATGCCATAGCCGGCCGTTTGGCGTGAGAAACAGGTACTCGTTGGTGCGATTGTCCCGCTCGTCAAGATATATATGAAGCCTTGACTATGGACTCCATTTATGATCTACACACGGAAAATTTCAGGTGAGCCGAAGATCGCTTAAAAATTTTTTCGTACCTTTGCGACCGCAAAGTCGAAAGCAGCCTCAGATTCATACGAGAAGCAGGTGACTGAAGATGTAGTAGCCTGGCAGAGCTGTAAACTCCTCCGAACCTCAACAGTCATCAAGTATGAAACAGTCACAGAAAAGGAAGCTCAGCTTCACCATCCTTTCAATCTCCCTTCTCACGGTAATGGCCGGCGCGGCCGTCGCCCCCGCATTGGGCGTAATTCAAGAGCACTTCGCCGACAAAAGCGGTATGCTCGTGCAGCTGATAGTCAGTATGCCGGCGCTGATGATCGTCGTCACAAACTTTTTCTTCTCGTCGCTCTGCCGGCTGTTCAAGACCCGCACTCTCGCGCTGACAGGACTCGCGATATATGTCGTGGCCGGAGCCGGAGTCTATTTCGTTGACGGCATCGGGATGGTGCTGGCGATGCGTGCGCTGCTGGGCGTGAGCGTGGGTATGATAATGCCGCTCTCGACCGGTCTGCTCACATACTATTTCCCTCCGGAAGAACAGGCGAGGCTGATGGGCCTCGCCGCATTTATGAGCCAGACGGGAGGGGTCATCGCCACGCTGCTTAGCGGCCTGCTCGCGAACATAAGCTGGAACTGCGCGTTCCTTGTATATCTGCTCGGCATCTTTGCGGCCGTGCTCGTAGCCCTATTCCTGCCTAATGAGAAACTCGAGACCGGAGAGCGGACGCTGAAGAATTCACCGGACTTCTACGAGAGCGAGACCGGAGTCACCAAGGCACGCAAGAAGCCCGGCAGACCCGCCGCTTCGCTTATGCGCTTCGCTCCGTCAGTCGTGGGGATGTACCTTCAGATGCTGCTTTTCTTCATTTTCCCGACCAATTTCGCAATAAGCTCGAGCGCCAACGCCTCGCTGACGGTAAACGGCATCACTCTGATTATGGTGGGGCTCGACGTGGTCGCCGCCGTCATCGGCCTTGCATTCGGAAGTATGATGGCTCATATGAGCCGACATATGAAATACCTGGCTCCGCTGACATTCATACTAGGATACGGCTGCTATGCTCTCGGAGTGTCCACTCCCCTGCTGATTGCCGGGTCGGTGTTCGCGGGCCTTGCGAACGGCATCGGGATGCCTTACCTCAACACCATTGCCGCGATAAAGGGCGGCAAGGACGCGGCCACGACGGTGATGCCGCTGCTCTCGGCGGCGATGTATCTGGGGCAGTTCACCTCGCCGCTTATCGTCTCTCCGCTCTCAAGGCTGATCGGAGGTCTGACCGCACCCTACGTCATCGGCGTAGGCTTCGCCGTCATATATCTCATCCAGGCCTTCTGCACAAGAAAATATCAGGCTCTCGCCACCGTGAAGAAATCGGGGGTCGCGTAATCGACGGACAGAAGCGCTCGCCCCTGACAAAGAATAAAAAAAGCGCCTCGCTAATTAACGGTGGCGCTTATGTTTTTAGGAGCAACGGTTTCGTTTTGATCCTGCAGATAAGAAGGGCTATATTTGCCACGAGGAATATCGCAGAAAATATAATAATTGGCTTTTCTGGCCGCTACTATCTGATCCGTCGCTACGGTATTGACAGCGGACACCGCCAATTCGACCAACTGCACCAGCCAGTTGTTGCTCCCGGAACTGATTTCCAAATCAAGATAAAGATTACAGCTTCTCTCGAATATGGTGTCTCCCGTATGTGTAGACCTTATGAAATAATGCAAATCTGTGCGGATGCCGAATCCTTCTTTCTCCCAAGAATTGATCTCGCAGAAGACTACCGCATCGGCTCCGAAAAACTTGGCAAAAGCATCAAGAGGCTTATCCACAAACAATTCGGCATCATACGCGCTTTCCGCCTTCAGGATATCCATGGCCAGCATCGGAGAAATCACATAATACCCCGCCTCAGACAAAGGACGGCTTATGGAAGTATACAGATACTCCTTGGCCTCCACATTCGTAGTGTTGTTTATCGGGGGCATGATAAGAAGCGTCACCGGTTTTTCCTCATACATACGGGCATATTGATCGCCTCTTGTAGGAGATGAGACTGACGAAACAGTGCCGCAGGAAGACAATACGGCTGTCACCGCGATTATTGAAAATAAACTGCTCCTTTTCATGACTACTGTGCCAATTTTCTAATTAAAGGCTCTATGAACTGTCTGGATTCAGGATAAAGTTCAAGTTCCATTTTCAACATATCTTTACCGCGTTCACGGAACAAGGAAGCGTAATTCTTGGAATCGAACATCTGCCTCTGGCTTGGCGTGGCCTTCTGTGCGAAGATCTCCGCCGTTTGAGGGAGCAGAAGCAGATAGCCGTATTCGGCGCAAATGCCAGGAGGCGGTACTCCCCTCGTACCGCTCGGCTTGGATATCATCTTTTCATATAGACAGACCAGATTGCAGATAGACTCCGGAGTCTGCGTCTTGTAATCCATATAGGCCAGATTCTCATAAACGGTAGCTCCGCTCTGCTCACCACCCCAATAATACAGTGAAGTGGTGCCACAGGAACTTAAAAGTAACGCTAGGGCAAGAATCGCCACCGCTTTTTTCATAACTCTATGATTCTATGCTCCGTAGCTGAAATGAACAACTTTTTCTGATACACCTGCTTGCCATAAGAGACGACGCTCACCTCGTGCGTCCCGGGAGTAAGAGAGATGGCGTACTTGGCCGTCTCCTTTATCTTTCTGTCCGGTTGCCAAGCTCTGTTTTTGACCGAAGACGTCTCGTAGGACGTTCCGTCTACAGTCACAGTAATAGGACCGGGGTTACTGCTTACAAAAGTAATATATCCTACATCTTCCTTACCCGATGACACGGTATACGAACCCACTCCGCAACTGCTTAGAAGAAATGCGAATGCTATGGCAATAAAAAATCGTTTCATAATTATTTATCTGAAATATAATAATTTGACAATGCGTTCGTGTCGATTCCTTCTCCCGCGTATGAACAGAACGAGATCTCACTTTCCGGCGTATCCCCCACACTCTGCAGGACGGTTACCGCGCCGATCTTGGTTCCGGGGAGCTCTATATCAAGCCCGGTCTGAGGATTCTTGACCACTTTTCCCTTCTTATATACGGAGAATACATCCCCGGCTGCGAGTCCCTGTGACGCGCCACCCGAAATAATATACGAGCCGTCATCCACCGAGAGAAGATAAGATTTCCACGGCTTGTCCATACATTTATTGATGATATTTTCCACCAACTGGCCAAGGGCCGCAGATATGGCCTTGTCGCTGAGCGTGGCGTCATAACCGGCGGAACCGCCATAGCCAAGCGTCTCCTTGGATGTGGTCTCGGCATATCCTTTAGCTTCATCGGAATAAATGATCATCCCCGTAGACACTTCCACCAGACGTATGCTAACCCCGGCCTCCACTGTCTGAGTCTTGGAAGAAGAGAAAAGCTTTTGCTCGCCCTGAACCTTCCTTCCGAATTCAGTTATAGACCCGAGTATTATATAATCCGCACCTATCTTGTTCATTCCCTCGCCTGCTTCCTTCACCAACAGATCCAGATCATCCCTCTCGAGAAGGATAAACTTGCCGCTTGATGCCAATTTGGCCGAAAGAATGTCAAGAGCCTGTTTGCGCATAGGGTCATTCTCCTTATCATAAAAAAGACCCTTGGCATACTGGGTTTCGTTCGAAAAGCGGCCAATCGCCACCTTTCTTTTAATGGTCTTCTCCTGTCCACAAAGAGGAAGAGTCATCATCACGGACACTGCGGTCAGCAATGCATAACGGAAAAACTTTTTCATATATAATCTTTTCTATAATATTCAGCCTGTAAATATACAAAAGATTTTCGTTATCTTTGGGCGCATTTTAATATTATTAATCTAAATAGAATCATATCAATATGAGCAGCAGTACATATCCATGGAAATTTTGCTCCGTCGGAGGTGTAACCAGAGTACGGATCAGCAGCGGCGAAGACATCGCCCACATTTCAGAATTGGACCAGAAACTTTGGACGGCATTGAGTTGTCCGGTGGTCGGACTTGAATTCAATCAGGAATTTCTGAATCTTCTGGACAGCGACCACGATGGCAGAATCCGTGTGAAAGAGGTAGTGGCAGCCTGCGAGAAAATATGCAGTCTTATAACTGACCGTGACCTGCTCCTCAAGTCAAGTGAGACTCTTCCGCTCGATGCCATCAACACTTCCTGTGAAGAAGGGGCCCGACTGAAACGCAGCGCCACTCAGATACTCAAAAGTTTAGGAAAAGAAGCGGCAGAAATCAGCCTATCCGATTCATCGGATGCTTCCGCCATATTTGCAAAAACCATCTTCAACGGTGACGGGATAATCGTACCGGACTCGGCGGAAGATGACACAGCTGCACGCAAAGCCATAGAAGCCTGTCTTAAATGCTTCCCTGCCCTCAAAGACAGAAGCGGAGCAGACGGAGTAGATGCAGCCACCGTGGAATCCTTCTATGCCGCCCTTGAAGGGTATCTGGCTTGGCATAAATCGTTTGACAAAGACAGCCTGCCATATAAGGAAGCTACTTCATCTGCTCTGGATGCAGTCGAAACGCTGGCAGGCAAGATAGACGAATACTTCAAGCTTTGCGACTTTTTCGCCTATGCTCCGGAGAGTGACCAGGCCAAGGAAAGCGCCGATTCACTTTCTCATCCGAATACGGAAAAGCTCCTGCATTTCGATGCCATCAACCCTGTATGGGCAGGCGCCTTTGCGGCTCTGAAATCTACAGTCCTGGACCTGGAATACCCTGAGGCACAGACTCTTTCACGCCCACAATGGGAAAAGATAACAGGAAAGCTCGCTTCGTACAAGAACTGGAAGGCCGCCAAGACCGGGGCCGAAGTCGAAGCGCTTGGCATAGAAGCGATTGAAGAACTGACCGGCGAGAACAAAAAAACCGACATACTTTCCCTTATCGGTAAGGATTGCGCACTAAGCGAAGAGGCTTCTCAGATAGAGAACGTGCATAATCTCATTCTGGTTTATCGTTATATCTATGAATTCCTTAACAACTTCGTGATCTTCGGGGCCTTTTACGACAGAGAGCAGAAGGCCGTCTTCGATGCCGGCGTGCTATACATAGACCAGAGATGCCTCAAGCTCTGCATAAAGATCAACGACATGGGAAAACAGTCTACGATGGCACCTCTCAGCGGAATGTACATCATCTACTGCGACTGCGTATCTAAAAAGACCGGTCGCACTGCCAATATAGCCGCAGTTCTCACAAACGGCGACACGGACAACCTGTGCGTAGGAATGAACGCAGTGTTCTACGATCGCGACGGAGTGGACTATGACGCCACCGTGACCAAGATTATCGACAATCCGACAAGCGTGCGCCAGGCATTCTTCCACCCGTACAAGAAATTCTCAAAAGCCATAAGCGAACGCATCAACAAACGCGCGGCAGAAAAAGAAAGCAAGGTGTCGACAGGGCTCAATGACCTGGCCAATAACGCAGGCACTCCTGCAGCCACACCGGTTTCCACCGGAAAGAAAGCATTCGACCCTACTACGCTCGTAGCACTTACCGCCGGTATAGGAGTAGGCGCCGGAGTCATCTTGAACGCCGTATCTGCCCTTGTAAAACCTTGGTATACACTGTTGCTTGTCATCGTGGGGCTTTGCCTTGTAATATCCGGGCCATCAATGTTCCTGGCCTGGGTCAAATTACGCAAGCGCAACCTCGGACCTATCCTTAATGCCAATGGCTGGGCCATCAACTCTTCAGTGATTGTCAACAGCCTGTTCGGCGCCACACTTACGTCTCTCGCCAAATATCCTAAGCTTCTTGCAGGAACAGACCCGTTCGTAGCGAAGAAAAAATCTCCGCTTCCAAAGATTTTGTTCTGCCTCCTATTGCTGGCAGGCATAGGATATCTGGTATGGAAATTCATCTATGTCCCGGCACACACACCGGAACTTATATCCGTACCTGAAACCATAGGGTCCGCCGCACTGCTGCTTTTTAAAAGAAAATAAAATGGCTGACAACTATCTTGAAACCAGATATGAGCAGGTTTTCGGAAGAGAAGGCGCCACGGTAAAACATGGCGCCTCAAAACCTTCCCTTGACACCTTGCTCAAACGGACACTGTCAAAGACGTACGATGCTTCGTACAAGTTGCATCACTTGCAGGCAGAAGCCATCGTAAGGTCAGCAGAGTCTGTCTTCGGGAAAGATAGTGTGCGATATACAGAGAACGACGGGCAGATAAGCCTCAGGATCAATTGCGACAATCCTTTCACCGCCGGTAGAATCTACCAAGTGATGGAGCTGAAGGCCGCAGAGATGGGGCTTGGCCTGAATATCCTAAATGACAACAATATAGAACTTATCAAAACAATATGAAAATATCCGACAAAGCCGCGCAGATGCCAGCATCTGCCATACGAAAACTTGTTCCGCTCGCAGACGCCGCAAAGGCTCGCGGGACTAAAGTTTACCATCTGAATGTCGGAGCTCCGGACATCAAAAGTCCGCAATGCGCGATAGATGGCATTATAAACAAGTGCCGTGAAGTAGACCATTTTCCATACACCAATTCTGCCGGCATGCTTGAGTTACGTCGCGACATGGTTGAAAAATACTACAAGAAACTGGGATTGAACATCTCCGTAGACGAAATACTTATCAACGTGGCCGGCACCGAAGCCTTTTCCGAAGCCATACAGATAGTGGCGGACGAGGGAGACGACATAATGGTCGTAGAGCCTTTCTACACTAACTACAAGACATTCTGCTACATTAATGGAATAAATCTGGTGGCGGTTCACAGCGATATCAAGGACGGCTTCCGTATTCCCGACATTTCAGAATGGGAGAAAGTTCTCACTCCGCGAACCAAAGCTGTGCTCATAAGCAACCCGTGCAACCCATCCGGCAAACTTTTCTCCAAAGAGGATATGCTTTCACTCGGAGAGTTCTGCCGCAAGCACGACCTGTTCCTTATCTGCGACGAGGTATACCGCGAATTCTGCTACACTGACCAGAAACACTTCAGCGCACTCGAACTCCCAGATATGGACCAGAATGTAATCTTGGTTGACAGCGTATCGAAAAGGTACAACCTGTGTGGCGTACGCATCGGCTGCATCATATCCCATAACAAAGACGTGATCGCCGCCGCTCTCAAGTTCGGACAGTCCCGCCTCTGCCCTCCTATTCTGGGCCAATATGCCGCGTTGGGCGCATTGGACACGCCTCAAAGTTATTTTGACGAAGTGAAGGAAGAGTATATACGCAGGCGCGATCTCACGGTAAGAAAACTTAACTCCATCCCTGGGGTCTACGCCCCTACGCCTAAAGGTGCATTCTATGCCATAGCTTCTCTGCCGGTAGAAGATGCGGAGGATTTCACACGCTGGATGCTCACTGATTTTTCACTTGACGGCGCCACCGCTATGGTGACCCCTATCGCTTCCTTCTATAAAAATCCGGAATGCGGAAAGAATCAGATTCGTGTAGCATACGTGCTGGAAGTAAGCCAAATGGAGAAGGCACTGGATATTCTCGCAGCCGGACTGAAGGAATACTGCAATATCAGAAAATAAAATGGAAGACAGCCTGTTTCTGGACTCATTTGAGACTACCCTGCAAAACGGATTGATAAAAGTATGCCAGGGTGCCGGCTATCTTGAAGAAGGACTGTTGGAAAGCCCTGACCTTGAAGCCAAATGGGAAGAGTACATTAAAGACTACATAGCCGACGCCGTAGAGAATTTCAATGACTACAGCGAAGCCGCCCTCGCGTGGGCTGCCTTTCTGGGTATGGGTGTCGCAAACCTGTGGGACCGCAATTGGGAGAAATACTCCGGGAAGCCATACTCTTTTTACTATGGTTCACGCGGTTGGGATGATATGGATGAACACATACTCTACGAACTTATAGGACTTGACTCCGAAAAAGGCAAGAGGCTCTCCGACACTATGGAAAGCTGCGCACTTGCGACCCTGGGACTTTTACGTCACGAAAACATAGAGACACAGACGGCACGTGGATTCTACTGCCTATCCCGCGCATACACGGTTTTTTTTAGGATAGGAGCAAGCCTGGAACTGGAAAGATTGGCATATAAAAAGGTGCTGATAAACAAGATAAAAAGCTAGATATGAAAATATGCGTTGGCCTTTCCGGTGGTGTGGATTCAAGTGTGGCAGCTCTGCTTCTCAAGCAGCAGGGCTATGACGTGTTCGCCATGTTCATGCAGAATTGGCACGACACGGAAGGGACTCTGCACGGAGACTGCGAATGGGAAGAGGACAGGTTCGTGGCCGAGCTGGTAGCCAGGAAAATAGGTATCCCTTTCTATTTCGTGGACCTGAGCAACGAGTATCGCCAGAGAGTGGTAGACTATATGTTCAGCGAATACGAAAAAGGACGCACTCCTAACCCGGACGTTCTCTGTAACCGCGAGATCAAATTCGACGCTTTCCTTCAAGCCGCACAAAAGCTCGGCGCCACACACGTAGCCACGGGGCACTATTGCCGCAAGCTCGAGAACCCCGACGGCACTTTTTCTCTTCTCGAAGGCGTGGACCCTGGTAAAGACCAGAGTTATTTTCTGTGCCAACTCTCACAAAGCCAACTGAAAGCGGCTATTTTTCCAATTGGCGGTCTATGTAAGGATGAAGTGCGCAGAATAGCCAAAGAGAATGACCTTCCTTCCGCAGAAAAGAAAGACTCCCAGGGAATATGTTTCGTAGGCAAAGTGGACCTTCCGGTATTTCTGCAGCAGAAGCTCCTGCCTCAGAAGGGCGAAACCATAGAAGTCTTCGACCGTTTCTACACGGATTCGCCTCTTTATAATGAGCAGCAAAGACTGCTGGCCAATATACAGGCCGCACTCGGCGCAGGACATCCGGAAGATATTACGGATGAGGCTCTCGATTTTCTGTCCCGACCCATTACTTATGAAAGCATAGTCTTCGAAACAGAAACTTATCGCAGCGGCCACAAACACGTAAAAAAGACCCGCAACAAGGCCAATCCTTGGGGCGTGGTGGCAGGACAGCACGACGGCGCCCAGTTCTACACCCTCGGCCAGAGAAAAGGATTGTGCATAGGAGGTCATCAGTTCCCCCTCTTCGTAATAGAAACAGATGTTGCGGAAAATAAAGTCTATGTAGGCGAAGGCGAGAACCATAAAGGCCTTTATAGAAGCGTGATGCGTCTCGAATTGAGCAAACTGCACTACATCAGGCCATGCTATGAACTTCAAGTCGGCCAGACACGCCGCGTACGTGCCCGCATACGCTACCGTCAGCCACTGCAGGAGGCCACGCTGATAAGGCGTGAGAATGCACTTTACGTGGTGTTCGATACTCCGCAGCGAAGCATCACTCCGGGCCAGTTCGCCGCGTTTCACCTCAGCGAACAGGACGCCGCCCTTCCATGCTATAATCCAACAGCAGAAACCATCAATATCGAAGCTCCGGAACTTATCCTCTCCGCTGTGATATAATACGACAAATTAAGTTTTATGAAAAAATTAAGTTTTATGAAAAAATTATTTTTGCTGGCAGCTTTCTGCATCTGCTGTACCGTCGCATCTGCACAGGATGTGATAAAGAAAAACGATGGTTCAGAATTAAAAGTGATAGTTTTGTCCGCAGACCACACCGGAGTATCTTATAGGGATATAGATGATCCTTTCGGTGTCGTTCATTTTATTCCGGAAAATGAAGGATATCAGATTCAGTATAGACGGGTGATTAAACCTAATATGAGTTACCGTGAATTACGATCTCTCTATAGTACAAAGGATTATGTCCATTATGAATCTGCAGCATATCAACCCGGCCTGATGGGTATTGCATCTTTTCTTGTGCCTGGTCTGGGGGACTGTTTTGCAGATGAATGGGGTCGAGGTTTGCTCCAATTTGGAGGAACGATTGTTTTTGCGGCGGCAGCGTCAATTTGCAGTTACGGGTACCAATATGACGGAGCGGCGGTAATATGCGTAGCGGGAGGCCTTGCTACATGGATATGGAGCATTGTAGATGCCGTCAAGGTAAGTAAAATCAAAAATATGTACATCCACGACTATCTGAAGATGTATGGTGCAGATTTAAGGGTATATCCTTCGGTTTCATGTTATGCCAGAGAGAACGGAACAGTTCCTGTGGCCGGTCTGACATTCGCATTAAATTTTTAACATCCACGTCAATACGAAAAATCGCTTCCCAGTTTTCCCGGGAAGCGATTTTTTAAATACTCCTGATTAATAATCTATCTTGGCGTCGAAAACTTCCTTGACAGTGTTATGCAGTCTTCTAAGCTTGACTGAACCTGCAATCATTATGATTCCCGCAACTATAAAAGCTATTCCAAGAAGAACCGTAATGGCTTTCATGCCGAATGAGAATGGTTTGAAAATGATAAGGAAAGAAAGTATGAGAAGTACAATTCCCCCTATCGTCCCCCATGCGGAACGCGGAACGCCGAAATAACGCAAATCTCCGGCAAGTCCTATGATCATGAAACTATGATAGAGAAGCCAGATACCCAGAAGCACAGGAAGTGCCACAGCCGTAAATGCCGGATTGGCACAAAGAAGGATACCTACCAGAATGTCCAGGAAACCGCCCCAGATATTGTAACTTCTGGTCATGAAGAAATTATGGCTTGTAAGAGCCGTAACAAGTTCAGCGATACCCACGACTATCATCACAACGCCGAAAAGCAAAGTGAACGTGGCATAGCTTTCCACCGGATTACTGAAAACCGCAATTCCTGCAGCTACGCACAAGATGCCACCTACAAGATAGAGCCACCAATTTTTTACTGTACGAGTGGCACTTTCAGCCAATCTAGAAATAAAATTACCCATGATATAATTGTTTTTAAACTTTCAACTTCGGAAACTGTCCTCGAATTCCGTGCCCGTGACAAAGTGTCAAAAAGTCAGTGTGGCGAGTCAAGTTTTTCCCTAAGAGTGCGCGTGTACTCCTTGCACTCTTTTACGATAGATTCGCTTTCCAACAGCAGCTCCTCAATTTTGTCCACACTGAAAGACGGATCCTTAATCTGAGCCTCAATCTCCTTGAGCCTCTTGACATCTTTTTTATAATCCTGTTGTGTCATATCATTTAACGATTTTATCTATAGTACAATTCCACCTGCCATCCTTGAATCTGAGAGAGAAATCATCACCGACCTGCGCGGCATCAGCACTTTTTATGATCTTTCCCTGAGCATCGGACGCCAACACATAGCCCTGCGAGAGTATATTCAAAGGACTTGAGGCCTTGATGGAGGACGACAGCATGTCCACCTCATTTTCCATCCTGCCAATTCCCATAGCCAATGCAAACTTGATATTATCCGCGCTTCGCAGCATCTCCTCCTCCACTCCAGCCACCCAGTCAATCAGAAAGCCGGCTACAGCCGTAGGGGTTTTGAAATGCTGATATGAAACCATATCGGCAATATGAAAATCCCTTTCATGCCCCACTGCAGTAAGGACAGGAATGTCAAGATTGGCTATACAAGAGCATAAGTCATAATCGTCATAACAATAAAGGTCGGAATCGGCCCCGCCACCGCGCAATATGACAATCAGAGAAAATTGGCCCGAAGAACGCACAGATTCAAGCGCCCCACAGATGGAAGCACTGGCCCCGTCTCCCTGCATGGAAGCCTGGAAAAGCTTATGGGTAAATACAAAGCCGTATTGGTTCGAATCCAGATGCCTGCAGAAATCACCATACCCGGCTGCGCCCTCCGACGATATGACGGCCAAGTCAAAAGGCAGAAACGGGAGTTTCAACTCCTTTTGGCTATCGATAGCTCCTTCTTTAAGCAGTCGTTCAATGGTACGTCTCCGTTCAAGTTCCCTTTCACCCAAAGCACAGCTTGTATCGATTTCATTAATAATAAGAGTAAGCCCGTAGACAGGATGATAATCCACAGAAACATTAGCAGTTATCGATAGCCCCGCTTGCAGTTCGCACCCGGTAGCCTTTCTGAATTCGGTGATAATCCTCTCGTTGCTCCTCCAGATGCGCCCGGACGCTTTGGCAATTATCTGTCCGTCTTTCTGTTTTTCTATGAGAGCCAGATAATGATGCCCGCCTGAAACCCTATGTGACTCTATTTCAACCCTGACCCAGCACTGAAGAAAGCCCACTCTGGACTTCACTTCCGCCTGAAGTTGCGAAAGGGAAAGACTTGAATTCTCCTCTTCGTAGAACATATTTCGACCTTAATTCCTTATGTAATTTCAAATTTAAGTGAAAATGCATAATTTTGCAATCGTAAAAACCAATAATAGAATTTAATTACTATCGTCAGAAACGAACGCTACTATCAGAAAAAACACGAGTGATAACTTCGCTTTTTATCGTACGGACAATACATTTGCATCGCCAAAAACGAAAGAACAATTATTAACGTAATAAAAACATTTTATCATGAAAGCTTTATTCATCACACTTGGATGCATCGCACTTGCCCTCACACTCAGAATTGTCGACGATCTCTCTAAAAGAGGCCGCATTCGTAGCGTAGGTGCCAAATCGAACAGCAAATCCAATGATGTAGCAACCATCGATCTGGGCGACAGTAAAAATGTAGAGGAAGGACTCGCCCACTACAAAGATTTGATGGACTAATTTCAGATGGAACTCAGACAGCTAAAGTATTTCGTAAAGACTGCGCAGACGCTTAATTTTTCAGAAGCGGCCCGCGCTCTTTTCGTAACCCAAAGTACACTTTCTCAGCAAATCAGATGCTTGGAACAGGAGTTGGGAGTGGATCTTTTTTCAAGAAGCAGCCACTCCGTCATCCTTACCGAAAGCGGAGAACACCTGCTTCCTATAGCAATCCGCACCCTGCAGGACGCGGAACAATGTTTTGTCCAGATTAGTGATCTCAAACAGATGCTGTCGGGTACACTTAATATAGGTATAACGTACACTTTTGCGCCCATCCTTACGGAAAGCGTCAAGGAGTTCACCTCCCAGTATCCCGGAGTCAAACTGAACATCACCTGCGGCACCATGAGCGATGTACTTGAAATGCTTAAGGAACGGAAAGTCGATTTTGTGCTGTGTTTCAAACCGAATGCGGTAGATGAAGAGATAGATTCCCATATCCTCTTCGACAATCAGCTTTCTGTCATAGTAAGCAGAAACCACCCGCTCAGTTCTCATAAATCATTAGGATTTGAAGACATCAAGAATCAGGTTTTTGCCATGCCTGCCAGAGAGACACAGGCGCGCAACGCCTTTGATAGGATATTCCCGGGGGTATATGAAAAGCTTAACGTCAAAGTGGATATCAATGAAGTCAATGTCCTTCTTGACATAGTTTCTGCCACAAAAATGGTGACATTTCTGTCCGAAGCCACGCTTCATAACAGAGAGGACATAATATCTATCCCGCTTGACGCGCCATCCACCCAGATGGAAGGATGTGTACATACCTTAAAGAAATCATACAGAAAAAAAGCCGCAGACGAATTCATCCGTATCCTCAGCCAGAGCAACTCTGTCATGGAACGGGCATATAATTGGTTAAATCAATGAGCATAGCTTCATCTATCATAATTTTAAGCATTGTAATTGCACTTGGAAAACTTCTTGGCAACTGCAAACTTTTCGGTATCTCGCTCGGAGTTACGTGGATACTGTTCATAGGAATTATCTTTTCACATTTCGGGTACAATCTTAACCCTGAAATCTTGCACTTTACTAAAGAATTGGGTCTTATCCTGTTCGTCTATTCGATAGGTATGCAGGTAGGTCCCGGTTTCTTCTCTAACTTCAGAGCCGGTGGCATAAAACTTAACCTTCTGGCCACAGGCTACATTCTGCTTGGCGTACTGGCCACTTTCATCCTGATACACATAAGTGGAGAAGAGTATCAGACCATGGTCGGCGTAATGTCAGGTGCCATCACCAACACCCCGGGTCTTGGCGCAGCACAGCAAGCATATGCCGATGCCACAGGCGGCGACCCTTCGGAAATAGCTTTGGGATACGCAGTAGCCTATCCTCTGGGTGTAGTGGGCTGGATCTTGACATTCATCGCCCTCAAACCTTTAATGGTGAAGAACAGCCGCAAGTCCAGTGAAAGCCTGCAGAAAGAAGAAACGCAAATCGAAGAGGAGCAGCCTGTCACTAAAATTGAGAACGGCACTTCCGTTAAGATGATGAACAAAAAGATCATCGTATCCAAAAGCAAGATTAACGGAATGACCCTGGGCAAATTGGATTTCAAAAAATATCTCGGCGTTGACGTGACTAAGGTAAGACGAGCAGGTATCGAACTTGCCGCCACTGCTCAGACAGTCCTCCAACTTGGAGATGTCGTCACGGTCGTTGGAAGCGAGGAGGCTGTAGCCGCAGTGGAGAAAGTGCTTGGCAACTCCCTTAAGAAACTCGATGAACCTAACCTTATAAGCATCTTTGCAGGAATAGCATTAGGATGCCTTCTGGGTATAGTTCCATTCCACATTCCGGGTGTGCCTCAACCTATCAAATTGGGGCTTGCAGGAGGTCCGCTCATCGTCTCCATACTGATCAGCCACTTCGGCCCTCGCTCTCACGTCCGCACCTACACCACTACAAGTGCCAATCTCATGATACGCGAAATAGGAATATCTCTGTTCCTGGCTTGCGTAGGACTTCAGGCCGGAACCAACTTCGTGGACACAATAGTGAATAAAGGTGGACTCATCTGGATTCTCTATGGTGCGGTAATCACGATAGTGCCACTCCTTATCAGCGCCCTTATCGGACGTTTCATCCTGAAAATTCCTCTTACCACCCTTATGGGCGTACTCGCAGGAGGAAGCACGAATCCGCCGGCATTGGCATTCACATCAGAGACGCAGGCTTCTCTTGCCAAGGAAGGCTACCTCGAAGCGCAGGGCGACGGAGCCGCAGTCGGATATGCTACGGTTTACCCTTTGGCTATGTTCCTGAGAGTGATAGCCGCACAACTTATGATATTGTTTTTAGCTTAAAATAATTGTTCTGCTGCTATCTCCAAGATAGCACAAGAAAAGCGCGCCCTGTGACAGGTCGCGCTTTTATCTTCCTGTTTTCCACAATGGGACACCCATTTCAGCAACTTCGGTCGATGATGTCGAGCAGTTCCGGCAATCAGCCTGGACTTGTAGTCCACTCCGGCGGGGCAGTTGTAAAATTGCGGGAAATTCATATATTTGCAATGTTGCATGCAGTTTAACCCACATCCACCCGAGAAAAGGTGGACAATAAAAAAAGAAATATGAAAAATCGAAGCGCGATCCTGCTCTGCTGCACAGGCATTCTCCTGACGGCAAGTTCTTGCGGAACAACCTATCTTGCAAGCTTTTCTCCTGAGGAGAGCGGGCTCAATCTGATGAAAATCACGGACGAATCATCTTCGCGTATCGGCGGTAACGGCTCCGGATCAATGGGTTCACAGCAACGCGCCAATGAGGGAATCTGCCTGTCCGAAAAATTCGGGTGGGACTCCGGTCGCCTGCTTGACATTTCCCCTGACGGGACGGAACTTGCATATCTGTCGGTCATTGACGGCCAATGGAACATCATGGTCCGGAAAACCGGTACGCAGAGCGCCGCAACCCAGCGCACATTCAGGAGCGTCGGGGATTTCTCCTGGGGGAAGGACGGGAATCTTTATTTCGGAGACGCCGTTGACGGGCAGAGAATACAGCTGAGCTCGACCGATGCCCATCTCGGAAGCATAATGAGGCAGCTCACCAGCAACAACTGCGATGTCAATCCGGTACTCTCAAATGACGGCAAGAAGCTGTTCTTCACCAGAATAGACAATTCCGGGGCGTTCATATGGTCATACGACCTTGAAACGGGCGCACTTGTCTCCTGCTGCCGCGGCTACAATCCCTGCCCTTTGGGAGACAGCTCCGACGAGTTTATCTGTGTCAGGAACTCCACCTTCGGGACGAGCGAAATCTGGAGGGTCAATTACGAAAAAGGCGTTGAGACTCTGATACTTTCAGACAAAAACCACGGTTTTACCAGCCCGAGGATATCGCCTGACGGACAATGGATTCTTTGCCAGGGCAACGGAAAGTCATCGATTTCGAAAAAAAACAACCTCGACCTGTACGTCATTAAAATTGACGGGACCAACTTCGTCCAGCTGACCTACCATCCGGCGGATGACTGCAGCCCGGCCTGGTCTCCGGACGGGAAATACATCTATTTCGTGTCGTCCAGGGCCAACGAGAAAAACGCCTTCAACATCTGGAAAATGAAGTTTGACTTATAATCGGAAACACCATGAAAAGATTTCTCAGACTATTCGTAGCGGCTGTCTGCGTATCAATCCTCTTCCCGCTTGCAGCCGAGGCTCAATTCGGGCATACGGCCAATGTGGGGAGAACATTCGGCGGAGCAAATGTCGGGACAACAAATCTCGGCAGCGGTCTGAAGTTCGGGGTTGATGTTGACAATCTGATTATGAGGGAAGTATATACGCTTGATGGAAGTTCTCAGGAGTATTACGACAATTATTATGCATGGGAAGTTCTGGCAAATGTCGGGTACCAGTTCAACCCGCATCTATATTGCGGACTAAGCATCGGCGGCGGTAACACATTGGATATGGACGAGCCAAAATATATAGCTGCACTTGCTTTCCGTTCATATTTTACAAAAGGGAAAATTGCTCCGATGGCCTCGCTCAATGTCGGATATATGTATTATGACGGGGCGACTGTCTATGCATCTCCGGGTGTCGGAGTTAGATTCGGACTTGGTGAGAGATCGGGCATTTCCGTACAGTTCGTCGCTGTGATGGACGTGCTGTACTTGAAGGACGATAATGGCCTCGGCTTCGGCCTCCGCCTGGGATACGATTTTTAAAATCTGATTTGCGCCGTGCCGCCCCTCGACAAGCTCGGGGACCGTGCAAAGGGGGCGGCTCCGGGATCTGGAGCGGAATATAAGTAGGTCAAAAAAGCGCGCCCTGTGACAGGTCGCGCTTTTATCTTTTCAATGCGTGCTGTGTATTACTCTCCCGGAAGGATAGCTCCTGTAGGGCAAGCATCGGCACATGCGCCACAATCGATGCATACATCTGGGTCGATAGTGTAAACATCGCCTTCATGGATAGCACCTGAAGGGCACTCTCCCTGGCATGTTCCGCAAGCGACACATACATCTTCTTGAATTTTGTAAGCCATAATTAAAAATTTTAGTTCGTTTTGCAAATGCAAAAGTAATAATTTGTCGTAAATTTGCAAAGATGAAAAGCTTATTAATAGTCACTCTGCTCGCTGTTTTATCCGGGACACCGTTCGCCGGAATAGTGAGCGTAGACAAAACTGTACACGACTGGGGAGACGTGACCGTTAACGACGGACCGTTGGAATGCACATTCAAAATAAAGAATATCTCTGACAAGCCACAGACCATAACTAGCGTAACCAAGACATGCGGTTGCACAAAGGTTTCTTGGACACAAGAAGCGATAAAACCCGGCGAAGAAGGCTTCGTCAATGCCATATATTCAAACGATGAAGGCGCATTTGCCTTTGACAAGACCATCAGCGTTTTCTTCAAAGGAGTCAAGAGGCCCCTTCTGCTTCACATAAGAGGCGACGTCCATAACCGGAAGCTTCCTCTCAGCGAGACATATCCGATTCATCTTGAAGGAATTGGCCTAAAAAAGAACAATATCAAGATAGGAAATGTCCTGCAGGGGGAATCGGCAAGCACGGAATTGACGGTGGCCAACATATCCGGCAGCGACATGGTGCTGGCCTGGGATGATGTGAGCCCCAACCTTTCGATTACTCCGACTACTTTAAAAATAGAGAAAGACAAAACGGCGAGCTTCCACGTTACAGTGGATGCGTCCCGCACGCTTTGGGGCAAGAACATATACACGGCCTCACCTCTGGTGAACGGAAAAAAGACGACTGGACAAGTACAGTTCTACGCCATAACCAGAGAAAATTTTTCTTCCTGGTCTCAAAAACAAATAGACAACGCTCCAGTAGCAGAATCCGAGACCATTCTGGATACGACTCCTGCGGCGAGAGGCGAAAAGATGAAGGCTTCTTTTGCAGTAAAAAACACTGGAAAGAGCCCGCTTGTAATCTACCGGACCGACTATGATCCGTCTCAGCTCAAATGTACGAAAAGCGCAGAGCGTATAGAGGTCGGCGGCCTGGCGGAATTCAGTTTCGAAGTCTTGACGGAGAATTTCGAAAAAGACAGCGACAACTACAGCATCGCCACCCTTTATACCAACGACCCGCAGCATCCCATGGTGCACCTTTACATTCAAATTATTATTTTGTAACTTTGCGCGCAAATCAAATTTTCTATGGCAGAAGAACAGATCAAATACACGGAAGACAATATCAGGACAATTGAAGGACTGATGCATATACGTATGAGGCCAGGCATGTACATAGGGCGGCTCGGCGATGGAAAAAACCAGGATGACGGCATCTATGTCCTTCTTAAAGAGATAATTGACAACTCTGTGGACGAGTTCACGATGGGCTATGGAAAACAGATCGTGATAGACATCACCCAGGAAGGCGAAGTAAGCGTGAGGGACTACGGACGAGGGATTCCGCTCGGAAAACTGGTAGATGCGCTCAGCAAGCTGAATACCGGAGGAAAATTCGATGACAGCGCCTTCAAAAAGGCCGTGGGACTTAATGGTGTAGGTTCCAAAGCCGTCAATGCCCTCTCCGAAAAATTCTATGTACGCTCACATCGTGACGGTTTATGCCATTGGGCCAATTTCGAAAAAGGTACACTTGTCAATGAGGGCGAAGAAAGTACCAAAGATAAAAACGGCACGCTCATCAAATTCCTGCCGGATAAGGAAATGTTCGGCGAATTCGCCTTCAATATGGACTATGTGGAGTCCATGGTAAAGAACTATTCTTACCTGAAGAAAGGACTCACACTCACGCTTAACGGAGTAAGTTACCGCTCGGAAAACGGTCTTGCCGACCTCATAAACGAGAGTCTGAGCGAGGCACCACTCTACCCTCCCATCCATCTGGAAGGCACGGACATAGAGATAGTGCTTTCCCATACCAATTCCTACGGCGAAAACATAGCGTCATTTGTCAACGGACAGAACACACGTGACGGAGGCACCCACCTGGCAGCCTTCAGAGAGGCCATAGCCAAGACACTCAAAGAATTCTTCAAGAAAAACTACGAGCCCACCGACTGCAGGCAGGGAATCGTGGGCGCGATAAGCATACAGATACAGGAGCCTAAATTCGAAAGTCAGACGAAAATCAAACTCGGGTCCACCTATATGTGGGAAAAGCCGGGCGGAGATGTCGGCCCTACTATCCGTTCTTTTGTCAATGACTTCGTATCCAAAGAGTTGGACGACTACCTTCGCATTCATAAAGATATTGTCCCTGTAATAGAGGAGAAGATAAAAGACTCCCAGAAAGAGAGGGAGGAGATCGCAGGCATACAGAAAAAAACCCGTGAGAAGAACAAGAAGGCCAATGTCTATAACAAGAAACTGCGTGACTGCAAATATCACTACACAGACAAGATCACAGACAAGACGTCTGAAGACATACAGAAATACATCAACGATTCATCCATATTTATAACGGAGGGTGATTCCGCTTCCGGAACCATTACCAAGGCACGCCAGGCAGCATATCAGGCCGTTTTCTCTCTTCGAGGAAAACCTATCAACTGCTATAAGGAAAGCCGCAAGCGCGTGGCGGAGAACGAAGAGCTGAATCTTCTTATCGCCGCACTTGGCGTAGAGGACGACTTGGCAGATCTCAGATATAACCAGATTATCGTGGCCACCGATGCCGATGATGACGGTATGCATATCCGTATGCTGGTCCTCACCTTCTTCATGAAATATTACCCGGACCTCATACGCCGCGGCCACGTGCACATATTGCAGACTCCCCTGTTCAGGGTAAGGAACAAAAAGGAGAATTACTACTGTTATGACATCCCGGAAAAGGAAGCCGCTGTGGCACGCCTTAAGGGGAACTGCGAAATCACGCGATTCAAAGGTCTCGGAGAGATCTCGTCTTCAGAATTCTCCGACTTTATAGGCGAAAACATCAAGCTCGACAGCGTAAGCCTTTCAGACGAGGAATCCATAGCCGGAATTATGGAATTCTATATGGGAGACAACACGATAGAGAGACAGAATTTCATTCGCGAATACCTCAAATCCGAAGAGGAACTCGAGGATATCAACATCTGACACTTTCCATGAGTCCTGAATTCAACCGTTTTATACTCACGCACATACTGCGTTGGAAGATAACGCCGTCAGAAGACAAGCTTCCCACAGAAAAGAAAATAGTATTTCTTTTCGCCCCGCATACCTCGATATGGGATTTCGTATGCGGATATTTCTACTTTCGTGCGCTTGGAGGAAGACTTCGCATAATGATAAAAAAAGAAGCCTTCAAGGGCCCCATCGGAGGGATACTCAAAAGACTTGGCGGTTACCCTATAGACAGGAAAAATCCGTCCGGAGCACTGGTGCCGCTGATACATGAAATGAACAGCAGCGAGAGCTTTTATCTGGCCATCTGCCCCGAAGGAACAAGAAAGGCCATCAAGAAATGGAAGACGGGGTATCACACCATCGTAAAAGAGACTTCGGCCACCCTTTATCTGGCACACGTAGACTATAAAAAGCGGGAAATAGGATTCGGCAAACCATTCACTATAAGCGATAACGCGCGCGAAGACACAGATAGAATCCAGGCTCTGTATGCCGAAATGCACCTGGCCGGGCTGCACCCTGATGACTACACCCCCGAATAATTTGGCAGTTAAGAAATTATTTCCTATATTTGCAACCCCTTTTCGAGGGGGTATTTTTAATTTTTAATAAACAAACACATGATCAAACAGTACGAAACCGTTTTCATTGCAACTCCCGTTTTGTCTGAATCTCAGATGAAGGAAGCGGTTGCCAAGTACATCGAGCTCATCAAATCCAATGGAGGCGAGGTCGTGTACGAAGAGGATTGGGGTCTTAAGCAGCTTGCATACCCTATCCAGCACAAAACATCAGGATTCTATTACCTGATTGAATTCAAAGCTGCACCTGAGTTTATCGCAACACTCGAGACTCAGTATCACCGCGACGAGCGCATCATCCGCTACCTTACCGTAGCTCTTGATAAAGATGCAGTGGCTTACGCTGAGCATCGCCGTCAGGTTCGTGCCAACAAAGCTGCAGCTCCTAAAGCAGAAGCAGCACCGGCAGCTGAACCGCAGGTAGAAGCAGAAGTTGAACCAGAAGAAACAAAGGAGGACTAAACAATGGCTAATGTAGAAAACAGCGAGATCCGCTATCTGAACCCTCCAACTGTAGAGGTTCGTAAAAAGAAATACTGCCGTTTCAAAAAGGCCGGCATCAAATACGTAGATTACAAGGACGCTGAGTTCCTGAAGAAATTCCTTAACGAGCAGGGTAAGATTCTTCCTCGCCGTATCACCGGAACTTCACTTAAATTCCAGAGGAAAGTGGCTCAAGCTATCAAGAGAGCACGTTCACTCGCACTTCTTCCATTTGTAACTGACCTTCTTAAATAAACCGAAAGAGAGTATGAAGATCATTTTGAAAAAAGATGTTATCGGTCTCGGTGAGGCTGGTGATGTAGTAAATGTAAAGACTGGTTATGCTCTCAACTACCTCGTGCCGCAGGGATTCGCTTCCGTAGGAACGCCATCTGCACTCAAACAGCACGAAGAGACACTTCGTCAGAGGGCTCACAAAGAGGCTAAACTTGTTGCAGACGCACAGGCTCTTGCAGCCAAAGCTTCTGCAGTAGAGATTAAGATCGCTGCCAAAGTCGGTGATTCAGGAAAACTTTATGGTGGAATCACACCTGCACAGGTATCAGAAATACTTGCAGCAGCAGGCGTAGAGATCGACAAACGCAACATCACTCTTCCAGAGATCAAGACGACAGGCGAATATGAGGCTAGCGCAAAATGCTATAAGGGCGTGGTAGCTACACTCAAAGTCGAGGTTGTCGCTGAATAATAATCGAAAGCATTTAAAAACCTGACATCCAGGCTTTGGTGCAATGGGGTCTGAAAATTCAGACTGAGTAACACATTTTAAAAGTAAAGAAAAATGCAACATTTTGAACTTAAAGGCCAGATCCGCGAAGTAGGCGGAAAGGCTACCATCAAGACATACCGCCGCGAAGGACTTGTACCTTGCGTTCTTTATGGTAACGGTGTAGACAACACCCTTTTTACCGTAGTTGAGAAAGAGCTTGAGGTTCTTATCTGTTCTCCGCAGTCATTCATCGTTGACCTTAATCTCGGAGAGAAAAAATACACTGCCGTTCTTCACGAACTTCAGTTCCATCCAGTCAGCGACAAATGTCTTCACGTGGATTTCTTCGCTGTCAACGAGACAAAACCTATCGTAATCGATGTCCCTATCACTATTTCAGGACACTCAAAAGGTGTTCAGCTCGGTGGTAAGTTCGTACAGAATGCACGTACGCTCCGTATTTCAGCTCTTATGAACGATCTCCCTGACAATGTCAACGTAGACATCACAGACCTCGAGATAGCGCAGAAGGTTAAAGCCGGAGACCTGAGTTACGATAAGATCTCTATCGTAAGCGACAAGAACACCGTTATCTGTCAGGTTCGTCCTACACGTAACGCGAAATAATTAAGCGACAACATACTATGGCGGGAGAAAGTTACCTTTGTGTAGGTCTTGGCAACATAGGACCTGAATATGCAAAGACACGCCACAATATGGGATTTATGGTATTGGATGCCTGGACTCAGGCATCCAATATTTCATTTAACACCATGCGCTATGGTGACTTGGCAGAATTGAGCATAAAAGGAAGAACCATATATCTTCTCAAGCCATCTACCTATATGAACCTTAGCGGTAACGCTGTCAGATATTACCTGCAGAAACTTCCCATCCCTATCGAAAGACTTATCGTGATATGCGATGATATCAATCTTCCGTTCGGAACGCTAAGGATGAGAAAAAATGGAAGCGACGGCGGACACAACGGTCTTAAAAACATAGCCGAGTGTATCGAAAGTCAGAACTACGCACGAATCAGAATGGGAGTAGGTAAAGATTTTGTCAAAGGTGCACAATGCGATTATGTCCTGGGGGACCTCTCTGAAGATGAGCTATCCGAGATGAAAGAGCTCTGTGAGAAGACGGTACAAGGTGTCAAAGATTGGGTTTTTGTGGGTGCAGACCGCGCCATGAACACATTAAACACAAAAAAATAAACTTTTCTCTTGCAAAATTTCAAGTTGTTGCATATCTTGCATCGTGTTAAAGAATTAGATACTATTACACATTATTATAAACCCTTTTAAAAAAACTACGTCATGAAAGAACTTGTAGAAAAAATCAATGCGGAGATCGAAGCTTTCAAAGTAAATGCTGAAGCTCAGGTAGAGAAAAATAACAAAGCTGCCGGCGCTCGCGCACGTAAAGCTGCTCTTGAACTTATGAAAGATCTTAAGGAATTCCGTAAGGTTTCTGTAGCAGAAGCTAATAAGTAATATATTTTTTACTTTTTTAATCTAATTGTGCAACGAAACCAAAAACGTCTGCATCTATATTACAGGTTTAGGTTTTAGTACACATTTTAAGGGTCGCACGCCGTGAGGTTGCGGCCTTTAGTTTTTTTACAAACAAGTACAAAAAAGCCACGCTACTTTCGATAGCGTGGCTTTATAAATATGTAAAGCGACTATTTGCAGCAGTCAGCCTTAGTCTCAGCAGCCTGCTTCTTGCAGCATGCCTTCTGTCCGTCGCAATTTTTCTTCTCTTTACAGCAAGCTCCCTTTGCAGCTTCTTCGCAGTTGGCTTTTTCCTTACAGCAAGCGCTCTGCGCGGCTTCACAATTCTCTGTATGTTTGGCACATTCTGAGCACTCGGTATTCTCAGAAGCTTTCACTGCATTTTTCTTAGGGGTGTTGTTACAAGACACCGCGGCTACAAGCACAATAGCTGAAGCAATGATCAAAGAAATTTTTTTCATAATTCTTAAACTTTTTAATTTTCACAAATATACTAAATACTTAATATTTTCCGCATCACTACCATTAGTTATATTACGTGCTATTTTTCACAAAATTTATGTAAATTCGCTTGAATTGCACAGTATATCCTTTTGTTAAAAACTCTTTGTATGCTAAAAAAGATCCGTTCCATATGCGCTCTAATCTTTTTCCTGCTGATTACAGCGCTGTTTCTGGACTTTACAGGAGTCCTTAAAGCCTATCTGGGCTGGATGGCCAAACTGCAGTTTCTGCCGGCGGTACTGTCTGCCAATGTGGCCGTAATCCTGGGAATCCTGCTGATTACCCTGCTCCTGGGCCGCGTTTACTGCTCCGTAATATGTCCTCTGGGCGTATTTCAGGACGCCGTGTCACACATCGCCGGGAAGAAGCGTAAAAATAGATTCCGTTTTCACCAGGAGCACAAGGTCCTGAGATACACAGTTCTGGGCATTCTTATACTCGCCATAATCTTCGGACTTGGATCCGTCACAGCTTTATTGGCACCATACAGCGCCTACGGAAGAATAGCACAGAACCTGTTCTCGCCTGTCTGGCTGGGCATCAACAACCTGCTTGCTCTCATCGCGGAAAGGGCCGATTCTTACGCATTCTACACTAAAGAAGTATGGATACGCAGTCTGCCTACATTCATAATAGCCGCCGCTACCCTGATAATAGTGGTAGTTCTCTCGTGGAAAGGCGGCAGGGAATACTGCAATTCATTCTGTCCTGTCGGGACATTTCTGTCATTCTTTGCCCGCCATGCGTGGTTCAAAATACATATAGACGAGAATGCCTGCGTGAACTGCAGTCTCTGCGCCAAAAACTGCAAGGCCTCATGCATAGATGTAAAGAACCACAGCGTAGACTACTCCAGATGCGTGGTCTGCGGAGACTGCATAAGCAAATGCAAGCGCAAAGCCATAAGTTTTTCACACAAAAGCGCCAAAGCTTCCAAAGACACAGTTTCTGAGAAACAAAATTCAAACAATACCAGGCGCGCATTCTTAATAGGCGCCACCATTGCGACGGCAGAATTGGCAAAAGCGCAAAGCAAGAAGAAGGTTGATGGAGGATTGGCAGTAATAGAGAATAAAAAAGAGCCGAATCGCCGTACTGCCATCACTCCGGCAGGCTCCTTATCTGCCAAGAACTTGGCTTTGCACTGCACAGGATGCCAATTATGTGTATCCGCATGTCCTAATGACGTGCTTCGACCTTCGAGAGAACTTGATAAACTCATGCAGCCCACTCTCTCATACGAGAAAGGATACTGCAGACCGGAATGCAACAAATGCAGCACCGTCTGCCCTGCAGGCGCCATAAGGCCTATCTCTCTTGAAGACAAATCCTCTACACAGATAGGACACGCCGTATGGATAAGGGAAAACTGTGTACCTGTAACAGACGGCGTCAGCTGCGGAAACTGCGCAAGACACTGTCCCGCCGGTGCCATATCCATGGTAAAGTTAGACCCGGACGACCCGCAGAGTCTAAGGATTCCATCAGTCAACACATCACGCTGCATAGGCTGTGGAGCATGCGAAAACCTTTGTCCGTCAAGACCATATAGTGCAATATATGTTGAAGGACACGAAGTTCACAAATTAATATAAAAGCGGTTATGTCAAAGAATATAAACAGGCGGGATTTTTTCAAATATTTAGGAGCGGGTTCATTGGCCGCCACCTCCCTGTCCACATCCGGATGCAAGACCCATGGCCATGAAGATGCGGGCGAGATGACATATCGCATCAATCCGAATACTTCCGACAGAATATCTCTGCTGGGATACGGAATGATGAGACTTCCTATGACGGGCGAAGGCAATGATGCCATAATAGACCAGGAGATGGTCAACCGTCAGATAGATTACGCTCTTGAGCACGGCATCAATTACTTTGACACATCCCCTGCATACAGCAGAGGGCTCTCTGAGAAAGCCACCGGAATAGCACTTGCACGGCACGACCGCAAATCATATTACATAGCGACCAAGCTTTCCAATTTTTCTCCTGAAACTTGGAGCCTGGAGGCCGGCAAGGAGATGTTCGAGAATTCACTCTCGGAACTTCAGACCGATTATGTGGACTATCTGCTTCTTCACGCCATAGGTATGGGAGAAGGGATGAGCGAATTCTACGCAAGATACATAGACAACGGCCTTCTGGATTATCTGGTGGAGCAGAAGAAAAACGGGCGCATACGTAATCTGGGCTTTTCATATCACGGCGACGTGGCAGTGTTCGACCTGGCGCTCAAGTGGCACGACGAAGGAAAATACCACTGGGATTTCGCACAGATTGAGCTGAACTATCTGGACTGGAATTATGCAAAAGAGATCAACGAGCGCAACACCAACGCGTCATATTTGTACGGGGAGTTGCATAAAAGAGGCATTCCGGCCGTCATAATGGAGCCTCTTCTGGGAGGAAGACTCGCCAAGGTATCCCAGAATATCGCTGCCAAGCTGAAACAGAGGGAACCGGAAAAAAGCATAGCAAGTTGGGCTTTTCGTTTCGCCGGAACACCGGAATGGGTGCTATGCGTACTTAGCGGGATGACCTATATGGAGCATCTGATCGAAAATACGGCCACCTACTCCCCACTTGAGCCTATAAGTGCAGAAGAACACGAGTTCCTGATGGGCATAGCCTCGGACATAATGAATCTGAAGACCATTCCATGCAACGAATGCAACTATTGCATGCCTTGTCCATACGGGCTGAACATTCCTGCCATCTTTTCTCATTACAATAAATGTATAAATGAGGGGAACTTTCCCAACCACGGGAAGGAGGACTCCGCATATTCGCGACAGAGAAGAGCCTTTCTGATAGGATACGACAGACGTGTTCCCAAACTGCGCCAGGCCAGCCATTGCATAGGCTGCCATCAATGTGAAGTCCACTGCCCGCAGGGCATCAGGATTGCACGCGAGATGCGGGTGATAGATAATTTTGTAGAAAAACTAAAAAGAAATCCATAATGGTTACAGCAGCACTGCTTTTGCAAATCATAATTGTGGGATTCACCCCGGGTCCCGCCAACATCTTCGCCTTGACAACCGCCATCAGATTCGGCAGACGTAAAGCCTTAAAAGTCTGGGCTGGATTGTTTACTGGCGCATGCATCGCAGTTCTGCTTATGGCGCTTCTCACACACTTCATAGGAGAAGCTCTGGGCGACTATGTGAAATACCTCAAATACCTGGGAGCCCTTTACATCATATATCTGGCTTACAAAATATATAAAAGCCACGACGACAGGGATAACCAGAAGGGGGATTGCACCTTCATGAGCGGCATGATCATGCAGCTGACCAATGCCAAGATTCTTCTTTTCGAGATCAGCACTTTCAGCACCTTTGTCCTCCCCTACTCAAACAGTTTCACATCCATGCTTCCAGTGGCCGCCACGCTTCTTATCGCCGGTCCGGGAGCCAATTTCTTCTGGCTTATGGCCGGGAGTTTTCTCTCCGACCTTTACTACAGCCATTATAAGCAAATCAATATAGGCTCTGCCATCGCTCTTGTCCTATGTGCGATCTATATAGCCTTCATAGCATAAAATTATTTGTTAAAATCATATTTAAGAGTAAATTTGCGCCATGAAAAGCAGTTCAGTTTTATCATTTCTTGCCGGAACAGCCGTAGGAACGGCTATCGGTCTGCTTATCGCCCCCAATAAGGAAGAGTTGAAAGACAGAGTTCTGGAACAATTGGAAAAAATTGAGAAGTTACTTGACACGAAAGAGAATAATTATGAGTAATCCTTTCACGAAACCTGCAGAGGATTTTTCCGGACAAGTGGGCGAATACATAGACCTCAAGCTTGACGAAATCAAGCTTAAAACAGCCAAAGGACTGTCTCTTACACTTCAAAAGGTGCTTGTAGCCATTCTTCTGCTTTCACTTGTCAACATAGTTCTTATCGCCGCAGCCATAGGCGGAGTGCTTATCTTAGGGCATTTGATAGGCAATTACTCGGCAGGAGCATTCATCGTGGCAGGAATCTTCGCACTTATAACGCTCATACTTTATCTGCTGCGCACGAAACTTTTTATCAACAGCTTCGTGCAGATGTTCATTAAAATTTTCTTTGAAGACAAAACAGACGATGAAATACTCTGACATTAAAGACATACAGTCTTTGGACACAGCCAAAGAGATGCTCTCGTCCAAAATTGGCCTACAGAAAGAAAAACTTCTGTCAAGCTGGCAGGAAACTAAACAGTCATATATGCCTACAAGTCTGGTTGCAACCGCAATCAAAAGCATATCAGACAATATACCTTTTGACAAAATTGCTTTATACGCAATACGTTCATTAAAAACCAAACTAAAAGAAAAACCATCGGAAGAGACGGCAGAGGAGACAATTGAAACAGATGAAAATCAGTAAAGAACTACTAGGACATCTTTCCTGTTTTATCGCTTATTCCATTTTCGGAATCAATATCGTAACTTGTAAAGATTTGACGGGCAGTCACATTCTTTCATCAATCTCACTTTTCAGCATAAGGGCCATAGGCGCAGGTACGCTTTTCTGGCTCATCTCACTGTTCACACCAAAAGAGAAGGTGGACAAAAAGGACTTCCCGAAAATAGCGCTCGCTTCGCTTCTCGGCTTTTTCGCACCGCAGTTCACTTTCCTTACGGCTCTGCCTGAGATAACGCCTATGACGAGTTCCATTCTCAGCTCGCTTACACCTATCTACACTATGTTCGTAGCCGCAATAGCTGTAAAGGAACCTATCACGCCAAAAAAATTCGCAGGGGTGATGATCAGTTTCATAGGCATAGTGTTCCTTATTCTCGACAGCACGCACAGTACGTCAGGAGCCTCAAGCAACTCCCTTTTCGGGGTGCTTCTTATGGTGTCAAACGGCATTTTCTTCGCCCTTTATCTGGGAATATTCCGGCCTTTGATTCAAAAATATTCGGTCGTCACATTCATGAAATGGATATTCCTCTTCGCAGCGGTGATGACACTTCCCTTCTCGGGAAAAGAACTCGCACATTTCAACTGGAGCCTGCTTAACGGAAGCTTAGGATTGGAATTGGCATTCCTGGTATTATGCGCCACATTCGTATCGTACTTCCTTATCCCTGTAGGCCAGAAGAACATACGCCCGACACTGGTCAGCATGTACAATTACTGCCAGCCCATAGTGGCTACTACCATCAGCATCATAATCGGAATGGACACTCTGAGCATTCAGAAAATTCTGACTGCCGGAGCCGTAATGGCCGGTGTCGTAATGGTAAGCACCAGCAAAAAAGGGCCGGCTGCTGTCAGCTGACCCTTATTCCTAAAATTATCTCAGACTACTTTCTGGAGAACTCCACTACAAGTGCGCTGTCACCTTGCACAAGAGTATCGTCATTTATAACGATATCCTCTCCCGTAAGCACATCCGTTCCGCTACCGAGAGTCGAAGTAATCTCAGAATAATAAGACCACGGAACACGCTTGGCCTCAGGCGAATTGTTTATGAAGACAAATACGGCCTGCGAATCATTATAGCGGAAGTATGCGTAAGTGTTGTCACGAGTGATGAAATGTAGCGTACGCCCGTCATGTACGGTGCTTGCACTCTTACGCCAATTGAAAAGCCTGCTCACATAATCATGCAGCTCTGAGGCGGTCCTGTCCTCCTGCCAATTATCCGGGAAATCGACACGAAGTCCGCCGTGACCCTGCGAACGGTCGGCTGAGACCTGCAGAAGTTCATCGCCACCGAACACTTGAGGAATACCGCGAAGCGTGGCAAGCAGAGTAAACGCCAGTTTCATCTTGGCAGGGTTCTTTCCCACCACATCGCCTATCCTGTCCGTGTCGTGATTACCGGCGAAAATAAGCACATTGTTGATGTCCGGGTATAGATAATCATGTGAAAGAACGTCATAAATTCGTGTCATTCCGCGTCCCCAACCGGCCTGCTCATTTAGACCGGCACGAAGAGCGTCATGCAGAGGGAAATCCATTACCGAAGGAAGATTCGAATTGAACCCGTCACGGTTCAGCTCACCTTTCTGCCAATAGGCCAATTGCGGGATGGACGAAGTCCAACACTCTCCCACTATGTTAAGGTTAGGATACTCTGCAGTCAAAGCCTTGCACCATTTAGACATAGGATTCTTCTCATTGTACGGATAAGTGTCTACGCGAAGACCGTCGATTCCGGCGCTTTCTATCCACCATACTGCCCACTGAGTGAAATAGTTGAGGACATACCCGTTATCCAGATTCATATCCGGCATAGACGGAACGAACCATCCGCTCTCCTGGATTTCGAGATCCTTGCGTGAGGCGTTCGTATCCATATTGGTAGAAAAGCATACGTTAGTACCGGTATATTCAGGATACTGATGAATCCAATCCTTGAAAGGAAGATCCTTCATCCACCAATGCGAGGTCCCGCAGTGATTGGTCACTATGTCCATAATTATCTTAAGCCCACGCTTATGAGCCTGACTGACCATTTCACGATACAATTCATTGCTCCCGAAACGCGGATCTATATGGTAATAATCCGAGCAGGCATAGCCGTGGTAAGACTCTCCGGCGGCATTGTCGCAGAGAAGCGGAGTAGGCCAGATGGCGGTGGCACCAAGCCCTGCTATATAGTCCAGATGATTAATGATGCCCTGTATATCTCCTCCATGACGTCCGAAAAAGGCCTTCGGATTGGAATTTTCGCTCATCTGCGCCACAGAATCGTTAGAAGGGTCTCCATTGGAAAAGCGGTCAGGCATAATAAGATATATCATATCCGCGCTTGTAAAGCTCTTCCTGAGAGCCGAGCCTTCGTGGCGGGCATCTATCCGGTAGGCATATTTGAAGCAATCCTTGCCGTCCTTCGAGAACACGAGATAATACTCCCCTGCCTTAGCCTTGGCTGATATACTGACATCCACGAAAAGATAATTCCGGCTGTCAGCCTTGTGGACTTTCTTCACTTTCACACCGCTGCCGCCCTCAAAGCGCACATCATATTCGGATATTCCCTCACCGTTAATCATTAACTGCAACGGAGTATTCATCCCCACCCACCAGGAAAGCGGTTCTACACGCTCGATCTGAGTCTGAAAGGCGTCACTTACCGACGAAGCGGTAAAAGAACTTTTACGGGAACAGGCCGCAAAAGCAAGCACGACAACAACAAAATATATAATCTTCTTCATATAAACCTTTTATAGTAATGTGTAAAAAATTTACTATTCTATAGACCATTTCCACGGTGCGCAAAGCTGCGCGGAAACCGTCACGCTGTCAGAGCCGAGCGTACGGCGGAACACCAGGGTGCTGTCAGAACTTGAAAGCACCTGAAAACTACCTCCGCACTCTCCCGGACGAAGAGCAGGATGAGCATGTCTTATGGCTATAAGATTCCGATAGAAATCAGTAAACTCATTTTCCTGCCAAGCAGGGGCCGGGTCCTTTTCAAAAAACTGGAAACGATGATTCCAGCCCATCTCCTGACCGGTATATATCAGCGGCTGACCACATGGAAGCGTAAAAGTAAGCACAGCCATAAGCTGCGCGGCATCTCCCATTCTCTCGAACTCGGTCCCTGCCCATGAATTCTCATCGTGATTCGACGTAAACATAAGACGGAACGCCTCCGCAGGATACTCGGTGGCATCTTCCTGAATATATGACAAAAGATCCTCCACTCCCTTTTTACCTTGCGCCAGGTCATTGAGAAGATGATGCAGCTTCCAAGCATAAGAAGCGTCGAACCCTACGGCATGAAGCTGCGGATTCTCCCCTTCCGCAAGCATATAGATTCCGGGATAGTCCGCACGAAGGTCCGAGATAGTCTTCTGCCAGAATTCGAAAGGCACTTCACAGGCCATATCGCAGCGGAAACCGTCTATCCCTTTTTTCATCCAAAAACGCATGGCATCCTGCTGCGCCTTCCATACTGCAGGGTTATCATAATTAAGCGCGGCAATATCAGTCCAGTCATACTGAACTATGGTTCTTCCGAGCGAATCCCTCTCATACCAGTCAGACGGCTTTTTTTCTATCCACACCGCATCCGGCGAAGTATGATTGGCCACCCAGTCTAGAATGACTCGAAAGCCCTGCTTCCTGGCGGCAGCGAGGAAATTCTCGAAATCCTTCATATCCCCGAATTCCGGATTGACAGCACAATAATCCCTTACGGCATAATACGAGCCCAGCGTTCCCTTGCGTTGCTCTTCTCCTATAGGGTAAATCGGCATCAACCATATCACATCCACGCCAAGCTTTTTAAGGCGTGGCAATTCGCTTTGGGCAGCTGCAAAAGTGCCCTCCGGAGTGTATTGGCGTATATTCATCTCATACACCACGCTGTCATAAGTCCACCCTGCATGTGCAGTCTGTTTATGACAGGCTGTAGAAAGCAACAAAAGCGATACAGCCACCAGAACAGGTTTCAGTGTTTTCATTTACAATATTTATTGATGGTTTCTGTTTTTATCTTGAAAAAGTTGTTATTCTCGTCGAGCAGACGGTATTCGGAGTGATTTCCGAACGAAGCCGGCCTGTCTTCTATGCTCATGTCCTCGCCGGTATCATTGGACACGTACGGCTCTATCATCTTATGCCAATTCCGGATTCTGTCCATAGATGTCCTGTAATAGAATTCTCCATTTTCCGAATCCACCAGAGAGAGAAGAGCATCCTTATATATCTTCCTAAACTCTTCGTGCCGCAGCAATTTATATATCAGAGGATTGGAGTTATCTCCCCAATTAAGAGGGTCCTGCCTTCCCGCATCCATCCCCAAATGTGAAGTTCCAAGCGTGTTATCATAGTCATAAGGGATAAAGAAGAATTTATACTCGTATTTGTCCTTGGAATTGAAGTAAATATAAAAATTATTCTTGTTCTTCCAGTAATCATCCCACATACCCGTGGCTACATTCACAGCATAGGTTTTCAGGAGCAAATCCACATCGCAGACCTGCTTGATCCAATTATAGAAACTCTCGTCGCCCTTACCTGCGACTTTCTTTATGAAATCCTGGAGTTGCTCCTTGGCCGCCTGGTAATCTTCGTTCTGTGTCTTAAGCTCATAAGTCTTGTCCGTACCGTCCATCCCGAAAAGATAATCATCGGCAGATGCGAGCGACGCCCCATAAGAACATTTCCACAAGAAACCGTCCTTGTTGCCGAACTGCTCACTGCGAGCATTGGCATAACGGCCGTCTATGGTCTCGTTCATTTCATAAACACCCAAGTACGTCTCCTTAAGATCACCCTCCACTTTAATCCACAGACGGCAATACCCGTTATTGGGTGCCGTCCACACCCCTGCACGGCGGAAAAGATCGAAGCAATACACTTCTCTGACATAAGCCGGGTCACCATTGAACCACTTCAGATACAACTTTTTAACTCCGTGAAGCTCGTGAGCGTTATCTTTATTGTACTTTGTGAAATTAAACTGATAATGACAGTGGTGCCACTGCGTCTCCCCGGCCTCATGCATCTGCCCGCCGCTTCCTTCCGGCCTGCGGCGCGACGTGTTACCCTTAAGTCGAAGTCCTATGTCGGAGATTGATATCTCATCTCCATTACCTACATACTTCACCCCTGCGCTTATATATTCGGATGTATTGGAATTCTTGTCATACTCCGCGAGCAGTCTGTTCCATTCCGCGAGACTCACCGTAACATGAAATTCCGGAATACCCTTCCCGCTGAACATATAGGCAAGACCTTCTTCCGCCGAATAAGACTCTCCATCAGAGCCTTTGTCATCGGTATCCTTACCATCGTCAGGCTTTTCCGTATCCGGATCCACTATAATCTCGGGCTTCACCTCCTTCGTGCAGCCCAAGACCAAGCCAAGCAAAACGGCACAAGAAAAATAAATCTTTTTCATTTACTCGATTGTGATTATATATTCTCCTGCAGAAAGCTTCTGTCCGGAAACCTCAGCGTCGGAGACATCGAAATTGCCGACCACGGAGAGCGTCTTGCCATTATCTGCCGAGATGGTAATCGACCGTACCTTCTTCCCGCTGCCGAGCTGCGCAGAGAAGACGGCCGTATCAGAGAAAAATTCAGGATGTGCACGGCGCAGAGAAAGTATCTGTGCATAAGCGTCATAAAGAGCTTTACGCTCAGGGGTCTGCAGATAATCCCAATGCAGTGGCTTGGCACCTGTCCTTCCATTTTCCTCTATCGAAATATCATAACCCAACTCCTGGAACTGCCAAATCATCTTAGGTCCCGGAATAAGCAGGGAAAAAGCCGCATTAAGCGCTTCACGCTGCATCCTTGCACCCAGATCAGCCGTAATACCGTTACCCCACTTAAGAGACTTGTAGGCAGTGCGCTCCTCATCGTGACTTTCCTGATAACCTACCAAAGAACCGAACGGCATAGACGAACCTGTCCACATTCCGGACAAATCATCTCCGTCCGAAAGCCAACCCATAGCTGTCTGACAATAAGCGTTATTCATATTGCGCCATAATTTTATTCCGCTCGCGGCCAATTCATTCTCTTCGCGGGTATCGCAGAAATGTTCAAAAATCACTACCGCATTACTTTTCGCCTCAAACACGCTTGACGCGTAATCTTTAAGTATGGCTATTCTCGACGCGTCATAAGATGCCACCGTGCTCTCGTTACTCTTCTTTTGCGTAAATCCTTTTGTAAGATCGAAACGGAATCCGTCAACATGATATTCTTCGACAAGAAACTTCAGGCTCCGCTTTATATGCTCGCGCACCAGTGGATTCTCGTGATTCCAATCGTGGAATACCGAATACGGATGAGGGGCGTCCACATTGAAAAACGGATTATTCTCCGACGTCTTGTTTGCTGAAGCATCCCAATACATCTTAGCCATAGGATGAGCTCCGGTAGCGTGATTATAGACCACATCCACCAGGACTGCAAGACCACGGCTATGACACTCGTCCACGAATTCCTTATACTTTTCGCGTGTACCATACACTTTGTCCAGAGCAAAATAGCTGCAAGGATTGTAACCCCAGCTGTCATTGCCGTCGAACTCCTGAACCGGCATAAGTTCCACCGCATTCACTCCGAGACTCTGTATGTACTCAAGATGCTCCATAGCACCGGACAAATCCCCGGTCGAAGAAAAATCGCGCAGATGCATCTCATAAATGATAAGATCATCCGGATCCTCTATCTTATAATCCGTGACAGTCCAATCATACTGCGTGCGGGAAGTCTGAAAGGCAGAAACCAGACCTGCCGCACCGCTCGGGTATGAAGGAAGTTCAGGATAAACAGAAGATGATATCCACTGATCATCGGTACTGTATACTATCTGCGAATATGGATCTGAAATACGTACGGCTTCGCCTTCGGACGAAAGCAGATGATACTGAAAACGATACTCTTTACCCTCCTGAAGCCCGCTCAGGCTAATCCACCAGCATCCGGCCTGTTCGTCACGTCTCATCTCATAAGAATGCGAAAGGGTCCAATCATTGAAGTCCCCCACCACCAGAGCATGCGCATAGCGGTCGCCATTCTTATCTTTTTCATACAAGGCCAATGTCACTTCTGTTGAAGAAATATAATTGATTCCGTATTGTACTCCTTCAGGCAGGCTTTCCAAAACCACATCACCCGGTTTGAATCCGTGCTCCGAATCCTGCACAGCGCAGAACAGGTCCGCCGTCTGCTTCTTTCCGTCAGCGCTGCGGACGACCACACCGATCTTCGTTATGGCCTCCTCTTCTCCGACACCAAACCACTCACGAATCGATGGTTCTATAGGAAGAGCCCACAGATTTTCCACCTCCGTCTTCTGCCATCTGCACCTGTCAATATTCACATTCCAGTCCGCCTGTACATGCTCCCACTGCAGGTTGACTATTCCTATATGAGCATACAGTTCTTCAGCGTACCCTTCAAACGGAAATCCGCCTCCGGCCTTATAATAAAGAGTACAGGATGCATCCGCAGACGGATTTTCCGGAAGTACGGACAAGCCGTAAGCCAATTTGTCCAGATTGTCACTCTCCCCATCCGGCGTTTCATTATGATTCTGCTTGCCGCAAGAGCATAAAAGTGCCAAGACCACAAGGATAACGAAAACGAGGTTTCTATTTTTCATAATTAAAATTTGTTCGCGTCATTATTATACTTGTAGCCAGCAGCCCGATCAAGAGCCGCTGGCCAAAATTATTCAGAATGCTGTAAATTCAATAACTGACAGCTCATTACTTAATAGTACCGGTACCTGCGTTGAAATCGAGAGTTACGCTCTGGCCTGCCGTTACAGGGACAGCCGCCTGATCGCCACCGTCAGCACGGTAAACTATCTTTCCGTCATAAATATTGAATTCACGATGCCACCAGTTGCCTGCAGCCGCGTCAAATGTAGACTTGACATACATACGAAGATTTCCTGCATTTGTAGCCGTTACGGTGAACTTATCATCACTGACGGTGAAAGGATATTTTCCTTCATCCCAGCTGCCGAAGACATCGCCCATTCCGTAAACCTCTGCCTTTGATATGGTAATGGTGTTGCTTGCATAGCCGACTTCGATCATATAAAGACCTGTTTCAGCAACATAACAGTTAGTTCCGTCAATTTCATATCCGGAATCATTTCCAAGGCTATAGAAATCCTTGCCCCATCCGGTAGAAACCTGGCTGAATTTGAATTGCTTGTTTGCCTCGATATAACGGATAGCCCAGAATGCGCCCGGCTCAGAATTAGCAGGAATCATAGCCACCTCATTACCAGGAAGGCTCCAACCAGCGATGCCTTCACCTATAAGATAGCACTCTGTAGGAAGACTAGATTCCTGAGTAAGTTCAACACTATAAGAGAATGCATCTGCCACAGCACCTGCCTTTGGAGTGTAGGTAAGAGTAATCTTATAAAGACCGGCTTTGTCACCTATAACGATGTTGCCACCGGTATTTGAAAGTTTGCCGTCTGTAAGACCAAGACCTACCTCAGCCTTTACCACACCGTCCTCGTCAAGGTTAATCTTCCAACCGTTGCAAGAAGCGAATTTGAATTCTCCCTTTGCAGAGAAATCAAGATCCTTCCAAGTGTAAACGATGGAACCGTCAGCAGCCTTTGCTGAAGCCTCACCTGCGGTGAATCCCCAGCTGTTGCATCCGCCACGAACACCCCAATCTGCCTTCTGGATAATGATCTGTGCACCTTGAGCAAGGTCTTTGTTCGTATTGTTGTCAAGAACGATGTGATAAAGTCCGCTTTCCGCTACTTTAAGTGCAGGAGCGTTTTCTCCGATAATAAGTTTACCCTGAAGAATGTTCATGTTAGGGTTATCGGCGAAGTTCTTGCCGGGATTTTCTTCTGTTCCAAGACCATAGTTGACCTCAGTAAGTTCTGCTCCATAGAAGGTCTTGCTTCCGGCTACGTTCTCGATAAGAGAGAATTCCTTACCGCCCTCGAGATAGATGTATTTCTCATACATACCGGCACGTATGGTTTTGTCCACCTCATTGGAGCCGGCAGCCATAGCGTTTATTGAAAGCACCTTGTCCGGTGTTCCCGTAGCCTCGCCGTAAACATAGAATCCGTCCAGGACGAGATCATCAAAATCGATTTTGCTATTATTCTTCTTATCGCATGAAGCGACGCAACCAAGAAGAGCGACAGCTGAAATCAGATAAAAAACTTTTTTCATGATAATAAAAAATAAAGTGTTAGTAATTAAAATGTTTATTGTATTAAGTCAAATTATAGATTCTCGTATCCGGGAGTCTGTGTCCAGATTTTTTCACCGTTCTCATCAAGTTTCGATTTTTCGAGAACCGAATATGGTATAGGGAACCATTTACGTACGGCCGCTTTAGCCTTGGCATCAGTAACATACTGAATGTCATTATACTTTCCGTAGCGTATAAGATCACGACGGCGGGTCATCTCCCAACTGAATTCACGTCCGCGCTCTGCGAGTACATCATCCACAGTCCAGGAATTCACATCGCCATAGGCATCGGTATAAGCCTTCTCAGGGTCAGCATCATAAGCGAAACTGCGGGTCATGAGGGTCTTGAAATCAGGGAGCGAGGTCACCTCACTGACAGAGCCTGCCCCGCCTCTGAGTATAGCCTCTATCTTCATCCAAAGAACATCGGCATAGCGGATTATAGGCATATCGTTCTCCCCGTACTTGTATGTTCCGGTCTTGTCAATCTCCCATTTGTTAAGTCGCGCTCCGTCGAAGTTGCTGGCATCGAAGATACTGGTTATACCCACATGGAGAACAGTCGGAGTACCCTTGGGATTATCAGCATCAACCACCTTGGTGTCAAGATAATACTCTGTAGTGGAACCTTTCTTGTAAACAGGCCCTACAAACCATCCCCAGGTCTTCTCATTGGCTGTACCGTTAAGTTCGGTTCCGGGACCGCGGAGATCTGAATTATAATAACCCTTCATCTTGGAATTGTCAAGCATCTCCTCCGCCGTGCGTGTAGGAGCTGTCTTGGACTTGAATATGTCAAGATATGAAGGACGGGCACAGAAGCCGTTCCAAGTATCCAGAATGGTTCCGTAATAATGTTGAATGCCGTAATGGTGCGTATTGTACGGGATACGGAATTTATTCTTCACCTTGCCCGTATCGTGTTCGTCGTCAGTAAGGCCGTTCTCAACTATTGAGAATATCGACTCCCTGCTGTCTTCATTGAACAGTGCGAAATTATGGAAATAATCGGACTCGATAGAGTATGACCCGGCATTGATCACATTATCGCAGCATCTTACACAGTTGTCATAGAATGAACCTGAGAACTGAGATGGCTTCTCTACGTTCTTAAACACATTGTCGAGAGTGCACCCGTAACTTTCAGCATTAAGATACAGACGTGCCAGAAGCGCATATGCAAATCCCTGTGTAGTACGGCCATAATTGGCAGCACGGTTACCGTCATTGACCACGGCCATATTAGGAGCGTTCCTCTCTAGAGTGGCGACCAGCTGGCTCCACACATCCTGAGGATCGAGAAGCGGACCGGTAACCTCTTCATACACTTCTGTATAAGGGATACGGCCAAAGCACTCAAACATAAGATAGAAGTAATATGTACGCATCACCTCTACTTCGCCTATATACTGATTATACACCTCTTCAGACATTGAACTTTTATAGTCGTTGAGGTTCTTTATGATCTGGTTGCACTGCACGGCACCTGAGACAGTAACATTCCACACCTCCTTCAACGCATCGCCACGGTGATCCCACGTATGAGTATTCTGCTTAAGCCAATATCCGCCGTCATTCCAGTCGGTACCTCCGTTTCGAGGAACGCAGAGACCCTCGTCCGCCGTTATGGTCACCAGGCCCCAATAACCCCAGTGATCGTGTGTATATTTGACATTGGCATATATCTGCCCCACCATCATGATGACATTCTCTTCGCTTGTCATCATATCCTCTATGGTAGGGTTACCATAATTCACCTCATCAAGCATATTCTTGCAGGAAGGCACTCCGAAAAGCACCGCAAGAGAAGCTATCGTATATATAATCTTTTTCATGACCGTTCTATTTGAAAGTAATGTTGACACCTACGAGGAAAGTGGCTACCGTAGGATAGAAGTCGCAGAAATCTATGCCCGGGTTCCACACGCTGGTGGTATTCACCTCCGGATCCTGCCCGCTGTACGCAGTAAGAGTAGCCAGATTCTGTCCCGTAAGATATACACGCAGATTATCCACCAGGCTGTCTTCCTTGAATTTGAAGTTATAGCCTATCGTGATGTTGTCCACCTTAAGATAAGAACCATCCTCAAGATAATAATCGGAGAATTGCTCCTTGTTGGTTAGAACCACGCCGTCTGAGCCTTTGACATCCTTCATGAAGAGGTTGTTGGTAGCTGCCTTGGTAGGACCGAAGGCCCAACGGGTGAGGTTGAATATCTTGTTGCCGACTACACCGCGCATGAAGATGGACGCGTCCAGATTCTTATACCTGAGGGTGTTGTTCCAACCGAACGTGAACCACGGCTGTGCGTTGCCAAGCTCCTGACGATAGCCTTCGGCTGCGCCAGCGCCATCCACTACGCCTCCGGCAGGGGTAGAATAATACCATGTTCCGTTGTTGATGGCCAAGAACTTATATCCATAGAATGTACCTACGGACTGTCCTTCGCGAAGAATCTGGGTATTGGTATTCATGATTCCGGTCTCGCTGACCGTACCTGTGGTGGTTTCCTTATAGTTGAATCCCTTGGAAGGATCTGAAAGCTTGGTGATTACATTCTTGTTGAATGACAGAGTCGGAGTAGTGACCCACATCCAGTCCTTGGTCTTCACAGGAACGCCGCTGACAGCAAGCTCAACACCATAACTGTCCATCTGTCCGGCATTGGCAAGAAGCGTAGAGTACTGATATGGAGGAGTAGGCACTTCATAATCCCAAAGAAGGTCTCTGGTCTGACGATAGTATGTATCCAAGCTGCCGTAGATGCGGTTATCCAGGAATGCGAAATCAACGCCCAGGTTATACTCGTATTTCTTCTCCCAACGCAGATCGGCATTGACATTCTGGCCTACACCGTAAGTATAGACGTATTTGCCATTATACCAGAATGTTCCACCGTTTGTAAGCATAGCAACTGATTTAAGATCGGAAGCGAGGTTGTTACCCGTGACACCGAATCCCAGACGGAGTTTCAAGTCATTGACCCACTGCGCGTTCTGCATGAATTCTTCTTCAACGACACGCCAACCGAGGCTGACTGCCGGGAACCAACCCCATTTGTTGTTGGCACCGAAACGGGACGAACCCTCACGACGCAACGACGCTGACACGAGGTATCTTTCGTCATAATTATAATTGGCACGGGCGAAGAATGCGGCTAAAGTATTAGAGTTACGATAAGAAGATGCCTTGAGATAAGTTTTTGTTGCATCACCGTTACCTATCTGGTAGTACTTCATGCTCTCCGTAGGGAAACCCTTGTTCTCTATGGATGAACCGTCATAAAGGAAGTTCTGATAAGAGAAACCGCCCACGGCAGCGATATTATGCTTTCCGAAACTGCGAGAATAATCCGCCGTCACTTCGAAAAGTTTATTGAAGTTTCCGCTGTTGCTGCGGCCAGCCTTTCCGGAGCCGTCCACATCTGTATTTATCTGCTTATTGGCCCAGAAAGAAGCGTTGTTCCCTTCCTCGATAGCGCCGAAAGCATTGATCTTAAGACCCTCGACAGGGAGGACATTAAGTGTGGCCTTTATGGAGCCCCTGAAATAGCTTCCTGTCTGATAAGACTCCTTCTGGTTCATATTCTCCACAGGATTGGTCAGGCCGGTTCCCTGAGGATTATAATAACCGGATGCCGTAGTAGAATCATAAATCGGCATGGTCGGATTAAGGATGGCAGCCTGTTTGAAATCACCGCAGAAATAATCGTTGCGATAATGCATATACGAGAAATCATAATTCAAATCGAGCCAGCCGCGAAGAGCTTTCTGCGAAGCCGCGAGCTTGGCTATCATCTCATTACGTTCATTATTGCGAGCAATTCCCTGCGCATCTTTATAATTGATGGAGGCGCGGTAATTGAAATTGCTTGAAGATCCGGTTATAGCCACATTGTGGTTATGTGTAAGAGCCGCCTTTCTGGTAATTTCGGACATCCAGTCCGTCTGGTAAGCGTTACCGTTCTCATCCTTATAGATAAGAGGTTCTATGACCCCGCCGGAAATCTCGGCGAGGTTTATGAATTCCTGCGGCGTGGCCATTCCCTGCTTTCCGTTACGCACTGAAAGCGAGGCATAGCCTGCATACTCTACCTTGGTCATAGCCTTGTCGGTGAAATTCTCTCCGCGTTTGGTGGTGATGATAATCACACCGTTAGTACCTCTCGTACCATAAATGGCGGCAGCAGAACCGTCCTTTAGCACATCCATAGAGGCGATCTCGTCAGGAGATATATTATCTATGCTGCTCACCGGAACGCCGTCCACTATATAAAGAGGAGAGGTGCCAGCACCCTTGTCAAGTGTAGAGAATCCACGAATCTGGACATTGAATCCAGTACTGGTAGGATCACTCGTGGAACGGCTGATGTTAAGACCTGCCACCTTACCCTGAAGAAGGCCTATAGGACTGGTCTTTACACCGGCATTGAAATCCTCCGACTTGACGGAAGCGACGGAGCCTGTAACCTCCTTCTTCTTCTGTGAGCCGTAACCTATGGCCACGGCTTCCTCCAGAAAGACGGTATCGTCTTTAAGGACAACCACGGCAGGAACATCTCCGGCACGGAAAGTGATCGTAGCATATCCTATGCAACTGAACTCCAGGACAGCATCGCGAGATGACACCTTTATGGTATAATCCCCGTCCATCCCGGTAGGAACGCCATTGGAAGTGCCCTGTTCTATTACAGCGGCGCCAACGACCGGACCATATGCATCCGTGACAACACCCTTCACCTCATACTTCTCCTGTGCGGAGAGAGAGAAAGATGTCACGCATAGCAACGTGGCCAATAATATTATTATCCTTTTCATATTGTTAAATGGTATTTGTTTCAGTGTTTTCCGGGCCAATTATTTTTTAGCCCTGTCGATAAATGCGACGCTGACAGCCCCGCAAAGCATAAATACTCCCGCAAGAGCAAGCATAGCCACCGCATTGCTGTTGAAGATATATTTCACTATCACTCCGCCCAGAAGTCCCATGAATATCTGCGGTATGACTATAGTGAAATTGAAAATGCCCATATATACTCCGGCGCAAGATGCATCGATGGCACGGGAGAGTATCGCATACGGCATAGCCAATATGCCGGCCCAAGCTATACCTATGAACACCATAGGCAGCATCATAAGATATTGGTTATGAATGAGTGTAAGGCCCAGGAAGCCGAGCGCACCGAATGCCAGACAAGCGGCATATACGCTGCGGTTGCCATAACGATTGGCAAGCTGAGTCATAAACAAAGCGACGATGCAGGCAGGAACGGGATAAACCGCATTAAGCACACCTACCCAGGTGGCAGTAGCGCCCTCCGAGAGCACGATTCCTGCATTATCTGTGACCACGCCTGTAATGGCAGGTTTGAGATAATTCCACATAAGGAAAAGTGCTGCCCAGGAGAAGAACTGGGTCACGCCGAGCTGAAGCATCACCTTAGGAACGCCTCTCATAAGTTCAACGAAACTCTTCTTAGGCTGACTGGCCTTTTCCTGCTCTGATACTCCATTATACAAAGCAAACTCCTTTGGAGGATATTCCTTTACCTTAAAAGAAGTTACAAGTACAGAAAGAAGAAGTATCGCACCACCCGCATAATATGAATAGGCGATATGTGCAGACACGTGACCCTCCACCGGAGCATCACTCACCCCTATCCAAGTCATAATGAGGGGAAGCAGCGCTCCTATCACGGCGCCCAGATTAATGAGCAGCGTCTGCACCACGAAGCCTTCCGTCTTCTGACTGTCGTCGAGCATATCGGTAACCAGCGCCCTGAACGGCTGCATGGTGATATTGAACGACAGATCCATAAAAAAGAATATGAGCGCGCCCATAAGAAGCGGAGCGAACGCGAGCATCTTCGGACAATTCGGCATAAGAATCAATGCCAATGCCGATATGATGGCACCGCCCAAAATGAACGGGATTCGCCTGCCAAGCCTGGTCCATGTCTTGTCCGAGAACATTCCCACTATAGGCTGGACGATAAGTCCTGCGATCGGGGCGGCAAGCCAGAAATAGCTTAAAGTGCTGAGGTCCGCACCGAATGACTGCAATATGGTGGACGTATTGGAATTCTGAAGAGAGTACCCTATCTGGACACCCATGAATCCGAAACTGAGATTCCAAATCTGGGCAAAAGATAGTTTTGGTTTATTAGATTTCATTCTAAAGCAAAGTGTTATTAATGGTTGGACGAAGATAACAACTATTTACACAGGGAAAAAAGTAGTGCGGACGAATGGTGGATAAATCCGGACGAATGGTAGTTTTTGGAGGATGAATCGGAACATCTTTCGCGTTTTTTTCCTAAATTGCAGTCAATTACACAACAAGGAAACTGTGAAAAAAGACACTAAGATCAATAGCCTTATCATCTGGGCATTTGCCTTGGCGCATGCTTTCGCTGCGCTTATTTTCGGCATTTTCCATCTTGGAGACGAGCCTCTGCTGACCTTTCTCACCATGGCAATGATAGCCATACTCTGCATAAGGAAGAACCTCAAGATAGAAATCACCGCGGCCTTCATCATATTGGCCAATATAATAGGCTTCTTCATAGGGACAAAGGGCGGGCAGCTGCTGCTCTCGCTTACGGGCAATCCGACACTATCAAGCGCCGTAGCCACTTTCCTGACCACCCTGCTGCTCGGTTACGGGACTTCCATAATCGCAAAACTGCTTGCCCACGGGCACACGAATGTTCTGGAAGAGCATAGCACCAAGCCTCAAGTCATAATGATAGTCGTGGCTTTCCTGGTGATATTTCTGCTGCGCATGCTCATTTTCGCCTTCGCATCCGCGGGGATTTCACAATGGAGCACTTTCGAGATTCTGTCCATGATTCTGTCCAACTCGGCAGTAATGATCACTCTTATCTGTTTGGACATCATTCTGGTAAGATTCAGCCGGCAGATTCAGAAGGAATTCGGGCGAGGGATATGGTGGTTCATTTTCATACTTTTCATCCTGCTTACCTCCCAGATCAGCGCCTACATCGTGGGATTGGCCCCGAGAAGCAATATCATCCCCGATGTTTCTCTCGAATTTTTCCAGCTCAGCATACTTTGCATCATAGTGAGCGCGGCTGTATACAGCATTATCTACCTGGTCAACTACTCTCTTGAAAGCCAACAGGCCATAAGCATAGAAAAGGAGAAAAGGCATTATGCCCAATTCCGCTACGAGAAGCTCAAGCAGCAGGTAAATCCGCATTTTCTGTTTAATTCGCTCAATGTTCTCGATTCCCTGGTAGTGGAAGGGATGAATGAAGAGGCAAGCGAATATATACACAAATTGGCAGGGCTATACAGATATATGCTTCAGAACGAAGACAAACGCCTGGTAAGTCTGGAAGACGAGATGGATTTTGTAAACGCATACATAGACCTTATGCGCACACGTTTTCCAGAGGGATTTGAAGTGAGCAAAAAGATAGAAACGATGGATCTGAAAAAATCCGTACCGCCATGCAGCGTGCAGATGGTAGTGGAAAACGCATTCAAACACAACGCTGTGACACAGGGCTGCCCACTGCTGATTTCCGTCTGCACAAACGGCCGGAACATTGAAGTGAGGAACAATCTCGTGCCGCGCAAGAGCAAAGTGCAGTCCACCGGAGTCGGCTTGAATTATATAAAACAACAATACATAGACATGAAAGGCGGAGAGGTGATAGTAGAAAAAAGCGATACGCAGTACATTATCCGCCTGCCACTGATAACACGATAACCAACTATGAGAGTTCTTATTGTAGAAGACGAAATTATGGCGCAGAAAGCGCTTAAGCGAATTGTCGAAAGCCGCTATCCACAGATGAAAGTGATAGCCTGCACCCAGGGAGTGTCGCAAACCGTGGATTTTCTGAAAGAACACGAAAACGACGCCCCGGACGTGATATTCATGGATGTCGAACTCGCGGATGGCAACTGTTTCGAGATATTCAGACAGATAAAAGTGACTTCGAAAGTGATTATGACTACGGCTTATGACAGCTATGCCATCAATGCCTTCGAAGCCGGCTCGGTGGATTATCTGCTGAAGCCCATCAACCCTTCAGATCTGGACAGAGCTGTAGGGAGAGTCCTTCAGGCAGGACACGAGCAGGATATTGCCACCGCCCTAGGCGTGCACGACGCCAAAACCGTCAAAGAAAGATATATAGTAAGACTGAACGACAGAATCGTGCCTGTCAAGGTAGAGGATATCGCCTTTTTCTATTCAGAGGAGAAGAACAATTTTCTTCGCACTATGGACGGGAAAACCTATGTTACAGACTCCTCGCTGGACATCATAGCCGGCGAACTGCCACAGCAGACATTTTTCAGGATTTCACGGAGTTGCATCGTATCAGTAAAGACTATACAGAGCATAGTGAAGCAGGTCAACGGTTGCCTGCTTATAGTGTCCGACCCGGAGGCTGATTTCAAGATGACTGTTTCCCGCTCAAGGGTCGATGACTTCATGCAGTGGATAGCAAGATAACTAGTCGCGCTCTTTGGTAGCAATAGCGTGGGCTACACATGCGCGTCTTGCAGCCATATGGATATTCACCCATTCCGGATTTCGGGCCAATGGCAATGGCAGGCAGCATACCAGTGAAGAAGCGTCCGGGATTGTCAAGGCGCTTGCATGAATGTGATAGTACCTGCGCGCAGCCGCCTCCACGCCATAAATTCCGGGCCCCAATTCCGCTACGTTGAGATAAACCTCCAGTATCCTTTCTTTACCCCATATCAACTCTATGAGCACAGTGAAATAGGCCTCCACCGCCTTGCGCGCCCAAGTGTTTGAGCAGAAAGTAAAGCAGTTTTTTGCTGTCTGCTGACTTATAGTGCTGCAGCCACGCAGAGACTTTCCTTCAAATTCGCAGGCTCTTTGCATATTGGCAAATTCCTCAAAATCAAAGCCATGGTGAGCATAGAACCGCTGATCTTCGGCATAAATCACTGCAGATACCATACTCTTGGATATATCCTCCAAAGGCGTCCATTGGCATTCACGGCCATAACCTGATGTCAGGCTGCGTCGCAGCATCAGGGGCGTGGCCGTTATCGGAATCCACCTCAGCAGGACAACCAGCAGAACGCTGGCTGCCACTGCCCCGGCAGAAACCCAAACAAACATTATGAAAAGTTTTCGTCTTCGCATAGCCTACTGCATAACCTTACCGGAAGCATTCAAAATCACCTCCGAATACCCGTCTATAAGCGTGGCCCGGAACATCTTCTTGTCTACCGCCGTAATGGAGTCGTACAATGGAGCTGTCAATCTGCGGCAATTGGCATCCATAAGCCCCCAGCGTCCTCCGACGCGATAGCTGAAAAGACCAGTATCCACTTCCACATTCAAATACTCCACCTTTCCATCCTTGTTCTCATAACGCTCCCTGACCGAATATGTCAGCTTACTGATATAGTCCACCACGAATGAATTGATCTCCGTTCCATCGTAAGCGACCTGACGCCTTACTCCGGCCTTGGATACTATCGCATACTCCTTGAACAGGTTAACCGAATCATACTCCGGAGCTATCACCCACTCCCCTTTCCTGTTGATGATACCGCATTTACCCAAAGTGTCAGCCGCAGCGCAATATCCGTTAGCGAACACGTACTCACGGAGAGGATTGCCGTGGTATGGAAACTTGAAATCTATCACCACATTACCTTTGTGGTCGATAAAACCTATCATTCCATTCTTCTGCACACCTGCGAGACCTTGCGAAAACACCCATGCACGGCTATACTGCGCCGGAACCACGATCTCACCGGTATATACATTATAGTATCCGCGTTTATTCTCGGAGCAGAAGACAGCCAGTGAGTCATTACGGGACGCCTGCTGCCAATCCAGCTTAATGTCCTTGATGGTAACCTTTCCTGTGGCCTCATTCTTAATCGTCACCCGCCCGTCATTGGAGCTGACGACCACCAGATCGTCATTACGGATCAATCCATCATACCTTGCAGAATTGTCAGTGTTTTCTTTTCGGGAGTTGCAGCCGCCCGTCAGAACAACTAAAGCGGCGACAATACATTTTTTAAAATCCTTGTTCATCTTATGTGTGTCTTGATTGATTTCCGACGGCAAAAGTATGAGTAAACTCTCTCACTGCCAAGCATTTTGGAGCACGATGTATGAAACGCATCTCTGTCGTATGACCTAAAGGAAGGAGCCCCGGTTCATACATTATTTTTGTATTTCATACATTATGATCTTCCTTCCGCCTATCTGTCAGTGGGCGGTCCAAAAAATTTGGTAACTTTGTCTCGCTCATGAAACACATCGTTATCTCCAGAGGGACAGAACTCCTGCGCATACCCGCAGATTCACTGATGTACATCGCATCAGAGGGTAACTACTCGACGGCTGTAACCAGAGACGGGAGAAAACGGCTCGTGTCGCTTCAGCTCGGGCAGATGGAAGACATCATATCGGAGCAACTCGGTGATGAAAGAGAGCATTTCTTAAGATTGGGCAGAAGCCTGATAATCAATATGAACCATATACATTTCATCGACATTGGCCATCAGAGGCTCATTCTTTCGGACTGCGATAGATTCTATGCAGAACTGTCAGCCTCCAGAGAGGTGCTGCTCAAATTGAAAGCGTATGTGGAAGCATTAGCAAAGGATAGACATGAATAAGAAACCAACTGACATACAAGACGATGAGTTAAGAGTCATAGGCGAAGGACGGCCTGACTCCAGCGAAGTTTCGCATCACAAACTCTGGCCCTATGTCGCGGGGGCTGTGGCGGTGATTGCCATCGTCGCCGGAATCGTAATCAGGGGGCATTCCGGGTCCAAAACTGATGTACCGACCGTCTTCGAGCCCGCCTCCCAAGAAATACATCCATACGGTCAGCGCATAGGGAACTATTCCGATACTTTGACGGCATGGACGGAGCATCTCAGATACACAATCAACGACATAGAGCTTAGCGTCTATATTCCGCATAACGCAGAACCTGTTCTGCAAGTGGGAGCGCCAAGCGAAGAGGATACGGATATCATCCTTACCGCTCAGGCGGCAGACATCCGAGCTGACAACGGGAAAATCAACGGAGCCTTCGTGCTGGCCGGAAAGCCATTGGCCTGGGGCTTATCTAAAAAAGGATATGTGGCCATCATAAACTCCCGGATAAGCGTAGGCGTGAGCGACAATTCTCCACTTTTCGAAGAGGCGACGGCCCTTGGCGGGTATTTTTTCAGGCAGTACGCTTTAGTAGACAATGGGGTGCTCATAGAAAACGCACCTAAGGGGAAGTCCATACGTAAAGCCATCTGCGAGAGAAATTCAGAGATTCTGGTCATAGTCAGCGAGACGCCTGAGTCTTTTCATGACTTTACGCAGACGCTGATAGATTTCGGGGTCAGCAACGCCGTTTATCTGGTGGGAGGCGACTCTTTCGGCTTTTATCGCGACACGACAGATACCGCCAGGCTATTGTCAGAGGTGGATCGCGCCCAAGTCTACAAATACGAGAACTACATCACTTGGAAGAAAAAATGAACATGAAAAGATTTCTTTTGGTTTTTGCCACAGCCATAGCTCTCTGCTCTTGTGTCGCTTGCAAGAAGCAGTCCGAAGCGCAAACTCTTGCAGACAAGGTATGGGAATACTCTCAGACACATCCTAACGGCTTTACCATCCACATACCGGATTTTACCGAACCCACTTACGGAATAGCAGTATCATATGCCGCCACGCAGAATAGTCACTCAAAGGAATCTCTTCCGAAGGTTATCACTCACGCTCAGCAACACGACGCCTATGTTGGAGGCTGGCTGGACACGGATTCGGGATTGTACTATTTCGACAGCACCAAACTCTTTCCCGAAGACGAGAGGGAAGAGGCCATCGCTTTCGGGAAGGAAAACGGGCAGTTATCAGCCTACGTGATTTCCACCGGGGAGAGCATTGACCTCACGCTAAACTAAGTTCGCGGGAGCAGTCTACAATGGGCTTTTGTTCCACTTCTGTGGCATTTAAAACGGAGTTTCCTTGCAATACACGTCGACTAGTGGTATAAAAACGCACTTTTATACCACTACTGACATCCTAGACGAGCTATTCGGAGCATTTTTCGTCGAGTAGTGGTAGATTTTCACGTTTTTATACCACTACTTGACATACAAAGTACAGTTTCCATAGCATCTCGTGTGTAGTAGTGGACAAAAACTGGGATTTTATACCACTACTTGATTTTGGTTGCAGATGGCATTTCGGAGGTATGGTTCGGCATTCTTGCTCTGCGACCTGGTTATACATTTTAGTTCTGTATTCAGTTTCGGCGGACTGGATTTATCAGATAGGATAGAGTCTTTTGCTCGCTACCGCTTCGCGACCCTGTATGGGCAAACGCTTCGAAAAGGCTCTTTCCTATCTGAATAACCAATGTTTGTCTGCGGTAATAATGAATGTTGCAGCTTTTGCTCTTCTGGTCCTCGCTATGATTTTACCGCCAATGGGCATATCGGTCCAAGACGATACGCGCTTCGCGCTATCCCTCCCACTTCGTGGGCCCCTCCCGTTCACATGACACGGGCGTCAGGCCGTCTTGGCCCGATATGTCCCGTGACTTAACAGAAAAATCAGCTTTTCTGGAAACCCTAACTATCGAACGCCATCATATGACCGAGTAAATTTCTAACAGTTGCTGTTTATTTACCGGTCAAAACATAAACGAACAAAAGTTTCCTGCCGAGACTACCTATAGGCCTTTGATGGCTATCTGGAGCACCCGCCTCATCCAGGTAAGGACAAAAATGGCGTAATAGTTCCCTGCCTGGCGGCTAAGACTGAGACTTTGTCCACTTCGTGGGGCCTTCCGCTACTAGCGCGGATGCTAACTACCTCCAAAGCAAAGGCTGCAACATTCACGAAATGCCGATTCAAGTGAATAGTGCAACACTGTCAAATTGAATTTCTGCATGTCATTTGTGTTTTTTTCTGTTTAGTAGTGGACGAAAAATGGCATTTTGTTCCACTTCTAGCTTTTATATTCACAGTTTTCAAGTATTTCGTGTCGAGTAGTGGTAGAAAACTGGGTTTTTATTCCACTACTGGCATCTCGAGCAAACAATTCCAAGCATTTTACGTCGAGTAGTGGTAGATTTTCGCCTTTTTCTACCACTACTCGACGGAGCTTTTTATTTGGTTATTGTAAGTTTTAGGATAATCGTTATATTTGCAGGTAATTATTTGATACAAAGTGAGTTTGTAAAGATAAAGTTTACAATGTAAAGTCAATTCAGCCTTGTTGGAAGATTTGCGGAAGGATTATCGTGGAGTGCGGTGGATTATCATAAGTTGCGATAAGATTTTAGCCTGGGGACTTTCGGGAAGGCGATACAATTTTAAACATAAACTAATTAAATTATGGAAAATTTCAATTCAAACATCAGGACGGCAGTCTATGCCGACCTTCGCAGCGATTTCATGTTCAAAAGAGCCTTCGGCCAAAAGGACATC
>CAVKBL010000012.1:0-63436 GCA_963654805.1 Lachnospiraceae bacterium
GCATACGCCTATTGCGCCGGCGACCCGGTGAACTTCGTGGACCCGGACGGAAGGGGTATAGTTTTAGATTGCATAGCATTAGGATTAGACCTTCACGATCTATATTCATATATTAAGGAAGGGAACACTAAGATGGCTATTATAAGCGGGGTCGCTACTGTAGTGGATGTCGCTGCTTTGGTTGTCCCTGTCATTCCTGCCGGAGCCGGTAGAGCGGTAAAGGCTCTTGATGTGGCAAAATCCAGTTTTGATGCAGTTCAAGATCTTAGCAGGTTTGAAAAGGCTGGAGAATTCGGTGTTGGTACGTATAGTGCCTTAAGAAAGGCTGTTGTTGCGAAATATGGTACAAATTCCGGATACGAGGTACATCATCTGGTTGAGCAAAGATTGACTCCAGTATTAAAGGATGTTAATCCGAACGACATTCCATCAATCGTTCTTACGAAAGAGGAGCATCGTATCTTTACGAAAAAGTGGAGAGAAAGTATTCAATACGGAACAAATTATAATGAAATATCAGTTGAAGAAATAATAGTTTCATATCATAATGTGTATGCAGATTACCCTGATATAATAAAAACGTTAGACGAATTTTTTAATACACTCATTACTCCATGAAAATTATTCGAACATTAATAGGCGAATTTACGAAAGAAGACGTGTCTTTTCTGCAATCATACGGTATTGATGTCCCAGAAAATCAACTAAAAAGATTTTATTTAGAAGAAAACGAAAATTATTATGTTATTTTCGATCATTTAGCGAGCAGATTAAAAAAAACGTTTGAATATCAATATGAGAAAGCAAAAAATAATCAGAATAGATTATTTGAATACTCAATTGCAGATATAAAACAATCTCGTTATTGTAAGTTTCGAGTGCCTATAGGAGGCGGTTATCCACAACCTGAAGATAATTACGGATATTGGCGCTTGACATATGATGGCTCTATGTGTCGTGAATGTGCGCTACCGATGAATCAAGTTAATAATTTTAGGGTAACGAAGGTGTCTAATCGACCTATTTGGGGATTTACAGCATGGGTACATGATGCGATTTTTGTTCATGAAGGAATTTATAGAGATGTTTTCGCGCCATTGGGAATACAATGCCGTCCTGTTGAAAAAAAATCCGGAACGAAACGGGACGGAATTATGCAACTTGATCTTCCTATAACAAATGAGTCATTGATTCCTCCTATATTTTATGATGAAGTAGTATGTCCAGTATGTGGGTCAAAAAGATATCGGTGTTGGGGGAGTCATCCATATTTTCCAGAGCCCATATCATCTGATTCTAAAATTTTTCTAACCATGGAAATCTACGGGAACGGATGGGATAATGCTCATAATGTTATTATGTCAACGGAACTTGCACTTAAACTACTTGAATTGAAAGCCATTAAACTTGATAATTTAATTCCTTGCCGAAAGGATTTCGAATCATATTTCAGGAATAACCCAGACTTGATTCCAACACGAATGAACCTCGTATATGATTTTAAAAAGGGTGTTTTGGTACAAAGACATGAGGATTAATACGTACTTTAGGTAATTAAAAAATGCCTATTTTATACCTCCAGAAGATATATCAGGAGTATTCTTGTATGGAACTGATAGAGATAGGAAGGCTGCTAATTCTTCTAAAGGATGTCTTGTAAAGGATGTCTTGTGATTGATGGAAGAAGGTGGGGAGAAGTGGAAGTCCAATTGCAAGAGTCTCAAAAAATATATCTTCTTTTAAATCGAAAAGATTCACGAAAATGAAATACAAGGTTTTAATAGTTGCTTTTTGTACATTTTGTATGAATTTAGCTTCCGCGCAGAACCCTTATAATGCTTATACTGTCCATGAAAATGGAGAGCCGACTGTTTTTTATTTAGTGGATGTTTATGGACATAAATATCCACGCTATATTATTTGTCCAGATCGGCAGGAATGTAATGTTGGTGTTTCCGTATTGGTCGAACACTCCAAAGAGTATAAGAATTTGTTAATGGTCTCTCTCGGAAATGTTGGTTATAGCGCATATTGTGAAAAGGGTAGTGTGTCTGTAACCATATGGGATTACGGCAAAGAATTTTTCGATTTATATCAGCAGCCATCCTATGGTTCGTCAAAAAAAATCACGTATAAGAATCAACGAGTTAAAATATATGATGAGTGTGATAGTTGGCTTTATATAAAAGTCATTGATGATGATGGCGTTGAAGTTTTTGGTTGGATTCCTCCTGAGATGGCGGATAGTAATCCCTATGGGCCATAAGTAATGTTGGTGTAATGGTTAGGTGTTGTTATATAATAAGACCATACGCCTTTTACATATCGATAAAAATGGTTAAATTTGTAGGCTATGGAATTATCAAAGAAATACAACCCTTCGGAAGTAGAAGACAAGTGGTACGCCTATTGGCTTAAATACAAATTTTTTCATTCGGAACCCGATAACCGTCAGCCTTATACGGTGGTGATACCGCCGCCGAATGTGACGGGTATTCTTCATATGGGACATGTGCTTAACAACACGCTGAACGACGTGCTGGTGCGCAAGGCCCGTATGGACGGCAAGAATGCCTGCTGGGTACCGGGGACTGACCATGCAAGCATAGCTACGGAGAATAAGGTCGTGGCTAAGCTTCGCGACATGGGCATAAAGAAAGAGGACCTCACCCGCGAAGAATTCCTGAAGTATGCGTGGGAATGGAAAGAGGAGCATGGAGGAATCATCCTTCAGCAGCTTCGAAAACTCGGTGCTTCCTGCGACTGGGATCGTACACGCTTCACGATGGAACCTGAACTTAACGAGGCCGTAATCAATACTTTCGTATATTTCTACAAGAAAGGCTGGATATATAGGGGCGTCCGTATGGTCAACTGGGACCCTGTAGGACACACTGCCGTATCAGACGACGAGGTTATTCACAGGGACACCAAGAGCCATTTTTACCATATGAGGTACTTCATATCCGACGGGCAGGGCCATCCTACGGACAAATATATAGTAGTGGCCACTACGCGTCCTGAGACCATTATGGCGGATGCGGCGATCTGTGTCAATCCCAATGATGAAAGGCATCATTGGATGCGCGGTAAAAAGGTTCTTATCCCTCTTATCAATAAGGAAATACCTATCATAGAAGACGAGTATGTGGAGATGGACTTCGGAACAGGCTGTCTGAAAGTTACTCCTGCTCACGATGCCAATGACTATGAAATTGGCCTGCGTCATAACCTTCCGGTGCTCGATATCATAGATGACAACGGATGTCTTAACGAAGATGCGCAGATCCTGGTGGGTGAAGACAGATTCGTGGCCCGCGAGAAGATAGCAAAGATGCTTCAGGAAGCCGGAAATATCGAGAAGATAGAAGATTACACATCTCCTATAGGTTATTCTGAGCGTACCAACGCGGTGATAGAGCCTAAACTCAGCGCGCAATGGTTCCTTAAGATGGATAAGCTCGCCCCTACAGCTCTGTCTGTAGTGGAAGAAGGCAAGATCAAATTCATTCCTGACAAATATCGTAACACCTATCGCCACTGGATGGAAAATGCCCGTGACTGGTGCATCAGCCGTCAGCTGTGGTGGGGACAGCGTATCCCGGCATATTACCTTCCGGACGGACGTTATGTGGTAGAAAACAGCGCAGAGAAGGCTCTGGAGGCCGCAAAGTTGCTTGATTCTTCGATTACCGCCACAGACCTGCATCAGGACGAAGACGTGCTTGACACATGGTTCAGCAGCTGGCTTTGGCCAATTTCCGTATTTGACCCGAAGAAGCCGGGATGCCCTGAGCACAAACCTAATGCGGATTTGGCATATTATTATCCTACCAATGACCTGGTTACCGGTCCGGACATCATTTTCTTCTGGGTCGCCAGGATGATCATGGCGGGAGACGAGTTCATGGAGAATGTCCCGTTCAGAAACGTGTATTTCACGGGTATCGTCCGAGACAAACTTGGCCGTAAGATGAGCAAGACTCTCGGCAATTCACCTAATCCGCTGGATCTTATAGCCAAGTATGGTGCCGATGCCGTGCGTCTCGGTATGCTTCTGTGCTCGTCGGCCGGAAGTGATATCCTTTACGATGAAAGCCAGGTGGAGCAGGGGCGTAATTTCTGTGGAAAGATATGGAATGCTTACAGGCTTATAAGCGGTTGGAATGTAGATGAAAAGGCTGAACAGAGCGAGAATTGCCGTCTTGCGGTCAAATGGTTCGACAATCTCCTGTCAAAAACCATAGAACAGGTGGAAGACCATTATGCCAAGTTCCGCATATCAGATGCGCTGATGACCATCTATAAACTTTTCTGGGATCAGTTCTGCGCCTGGTATCTTGAACTTGTGAAACCTGCCTACGGCGAGCCTATCGATGCCAGGACATACGAGAGCACGCTGGACTTCTTTGAGAAGCTTCTCAAACTTATACATCCTATAATGCCGTTCATTACGGAAGAACTGTGGCACGAGATGTCACCTCGCCGTGAAGGTCAGACCATAATGTATGAACATACACCTGTGGCGGGACCTTATGATGAGGCGTTCTTGGAGCAGTTTGCTCTTCTGCAGGATGCCATTGTGGGAGTGCGCGGTGTGAGAGCACAGAAACAGATCTCCCCTAAAGAGGCTCTGGTGCTTTATGTAGAAGGGGCGTTGAGCCAGGAACTCAAGCCGGTCTTTCTGAAAAGTGCCAATCTCTGTGAGATACGTGGCGGTGCCTGTGAGCAAGCCTGCGTATCATTTATCGTGGGGACATTGAAGATGAGCGTGCCTGTAGGCGGGCTTGTTGACCTTGAGGAAGAAAGAAGCAAGATTCTCGCTGAACTTGAGCATCAAAGAGGTTTCCTTGCAGGGGTGCAGAAAAAACTCTCCAACGAGTCGTTCGTAGCACACGCTCCGCAGGCGGTAGTTGCTCTCGAAAGGAAGAAAGAGTCAGATGCCCTCGCCAGAATAGAGGCGCTTGAAGCATCTCTTAAGACCCTTTAAAATGATTTCACTTGATGACGTTACAGTTTCGTATGGAAGTTATGTCCTGCTTGACAGGATTAACTTCCATATCAGCGAGACGGACAGGATAGGTCTTGTCGGTAAGAACGGTGCCGGCAAATCCACCATCATGAAGATGATAGCCGGTCTTCAGAACCCGACGTCGGGGCAGATAGACATGCCTAACCATGTTAGTGTAGGCTATCTGCCGCAGATTATGGAACACCATCGCGGACGAAGCGTGATTGAAGAAGCGATGACGGCTTTCGACCGTGAGAAGGAAATTGAAGAGGAGATAGAGCGCATTACGCGGGAACTTTCAGAGAGAACGGATTATGAGTCTGAAGATTATCTGTCACTTGCCGGAAGGCTGTCCGATCTTAACGACCATCTGGTAACTTCCCATAGCGAACCTCCCGAGGTTCAGGCCAGAAAGACTCTTCTGGGGCTGGGGTTCAGAGATAACGAACTTGGACGTCTTACCGAGACATTCTCCCAGGGGTGGAACATGCGCATAGAATTGGCCAAGATTCTGCTCCGGCAGCACGATGTTCTGCTTCTCGATGAGCCGACCAACCATTTGGATATAGAGTCCATCGAATGGCTGGAGTCGTATCTGGCCGCGCGAAAAGGCTCTCTTATGCTCGTCTCGCACGACAGAAAATTTCTTGATCGCGTGACAAACCGTACCGTAGAAATAGTTCTGGGACATGTGCAGGATTACAAAGTCCCTTATAGTAAATATCTTGAACTTCGCGCTGAGAGAATGGCACAGCAGATGGCAGCCTACGAAAATCAGCAGCGTATGATAGAAAAAACGGAAGATTTCATAGAGCGCTTCCGTTATAAGGCGACCAAAAGCAATCAGGTGCAGAGCCGTATAAAGGCTCTCGAGAAGATAGACCGTATAGAGATAGATGAGACGGACAATGCACGACTTACCGTAAAATTCCCTCCTTCACCGCGCTCCGGTGATGTGGTGTATAGCGCAAAGGACCTGACAGTCAGCTATCCGCAGAAAAGAGTCTTTACAGGAGCCAATATAGAGATAAAAAGAGGGGAGAAAGTGGCTCTGATAGGTCGTAACGGCGAGGGCAAGACCACGCTTATGCGTGTGATAATGGGGGAATTGACCCCGGAATCCGGTGAAAGTCGCATAGGACATAACGTCAATATAGGATACTTCGCTCAGAATCAGGAAGATGTACTGGATCGTAGTGATACCGTCTTTGGAACGCTTGACCGCGTGGCCGTAGGAGAGGTCAGGACAAAAGTCAGGGATATATTGGCCCAGTTCCTGTTCCGTGGAGAGGATATAGACAAAAAGGTCGGTGTACTCAGCGGAGGTGAAAGGGCGCGCCTGGGTATGGCCAAGTTGATGCTGTCAAGCCATAATCTGCTGCTTCTCGATGAGCCTACCAACCATATGGATATCAAGAGCAAAGACATCCTCAAGGAGGCTCTCAAGAGTTACGACGGCGCACTGATAGTGGTCTCTCACGACCGTGATTTTCTCGACGGCCTGGTGGATAAATTCTATGAGTTCAATGATGGGGTAGTCCGCGAACATCTGGAGACCGTGCAGGAATATCTGGAGAAGAAGAAGCTGGAGAGTCTTCACGAATTGGACAGGAAAAATTCTGATGTGGCCAGGAAAAAGGACGAAACTGCTCAGGGACAAGCAGGAACTGCGCAGAAAGGCGCCCCGTTGTCATATCAGCAACAGAAGGAACTGTCACGTCAGGATAAGAAAAAGCGTGACCGCATCAAATATCTGGAAGGTGAGATAGGGCGGTTGGAAGGCGCCATCGTTCAGATAGAGACGGAATTGGCAGAGCCGACTGAAGGGCTGGATATAATGGCTAAAACGCAGGAATATCTGGAGTTGAAGCAGAATCTGGATGCCAAGACGGAGGAGTGGTTCTCACTTCAGGCAGCCTAAAAGCATATTTAAAGCTTCAAGGGTGAAGGAATGTATGTTCTGCATTCTATCACCTTTTTTTATGAATCGACGGCTGATTGTGCCTTCAGGACCGCTAATAGCTATGCATACAGTTCCTTCCGGATTATGTTCGTCTCCTCCGGGTCCTGCCAATCCTGTGGTGGCCACGGAATACGTGCTTTCCATCAGATTCTTTACGCCTTCCGCCATAGCCTCGGCTACTTGCGTACTGACTACGCCGTATTCATCTATAACCTCCGCCGGCACGCCAAGCACCTGTTCCTTGATTCGGATGGCGTAGGAAGTCACACTTCCAAGATAATAGGCCGATGAACCGGGGATGGACGTCACAATATGAGAGATCATACCTCCAGTGCAGGATTCCGCAACCGAGAGGGTAGCGTTAAGTTTTAAAAGACGCGAAGCGATTTTCTCCTCTATATTCAGCAATTCTTCCATATAAGCGGGATTTTATGCAAATATACTATTTGACCGGAATATCCTGAAATGTTCCGTCAGAGAAGAATATAAGTATTTTTGATATGCGTTTTTCGCTTATAATTCGCTTAAGTTCAGTGGTTTTAATAGTTGAATCGGAAGTATTGCTTTCGATTTGGGAATCAAATAATCCACCGGAAACGTGATCTGCATCGGAAAAAGAAGAATCTCGATACATTTTTCCTGTCCCGTTTATAAGCCAGTCGAGGCTGATTTTAGGAAATTGTCTGCTTATGGCACAAATAATCTCGTAACTCGGATTATTGCGTCCGGAAAGCAGGTGAGTTACTGTGGCAGGAGCAATTCCTATAGTCTCTGCAAATTCACTTTTGTTAATTCCCTCGGCTTGAAGTAGCTGCTGAAGACGTGAAATCATGACGTAAAAATATTTTTACAAATGTAACTTGAAAAAAGCTCAAAAACAAGAGAAATGAAATAGGGCAGTGGGGCACCAATTAAATATAGTAAAATATCTCAGAGAAGTAGAAGTGTAAATAGAATTAACTATTATTTGATTATCAATTCTTTGACTATGTAGATGTTTTGTATGGATACTTCCGGATCCCGCCTTGTAAGGAGTTTTCTTGTCTGTTGGAAAGAAATTATTTAACACATTAACAGATATGGAAGGTATAAGTAACAGAGTATAAATATGTTTCATAAGACGCCATAATGTTATAAGATATTTTTATAACTGCGGGCGACAGGAAAGATTTGCGCGAATGAAACTTTTTGAAACTTTACCACGGTTAAATGACAGCAACATATTGTAGTTTACTAAACTAAATTTCATTTGTTAAATGTATTTTACAAATGAAAACTAAAATGAAGGCTAAAACTTCGTATATTTGCGTTCTAAAAATTGAGACGAAATGATTCCTTCCATACAGATAGAAAATTATTCTTATCCTCTCACCGAGGACAGAATCGCGAAATATCCGCTCGAAAGACGTGACTCATCGAAATTATTGATTTATAAAGACGGTAATATAGACGAAAAACACTTCAAAAATGTGCCTGAAATAGTCCCTAGCGGTGCTTTAATGGTGTTTAACGATACTAAAGTCGTACCTGCCAGACTGCATTTCAAGCGTGAAAGCGGCGCCCATATAGAGATATTCTGCCTGCAGCCCGTGGAGCCTGCAGATTATGCACAGGCCTTTTCAGCCGCTCAGAAATGCTCTTGGCAGTGCGTCATAGGCAATTCCAAACGCTGGAAGGACGACATTCTTTCCTATCTCGTACCTGAAGGCACCGTAAGCGAGGAGATGGAACGCATTGGCCTGAAAGCCAGGCTCGTAAATCGCGAAGGACAGACCGGAACTGTGGAATTCAGTTGGCAGACGGGCATCCCGTTCTCGAATGTGCTTGACATCTGCGGAAATATCCCGATTCCTCCATATCTTAACCGTCAGACGGAGGCGATAGACCTGGAGCGCTACCAGACCGTTTATGCCCATATAAGAGGCTCCGTTGCGGCTCCTACGGCAGGTCTTCATTTCTCTGATGACGTTCTTGACGCTCTTAAGAAAAGAGGCGTACAGATGCGTAACGTTTGTCTTCACGTAGGTGCCGGAACCTTTCTTCCAGTCAAGACCTCAGACGTGGCCCAGCATCCTATGCACAGGGAGCCGTTCGTGGTGAAAAAGGCTTTGATCGAGGAACTTATCTCGAAGAAAACCCCTCTGGTGGCCGTGGGAACCACCTCTGTGCGTACACTCGAATCGCTTTACTACGTGGGCGTATCGTGCATCGAAAAGGGCTGCCCGGAGGATGTATGCCAATGGGCTCCGTATGAACGCGAGTATCCTTATTCTACCACACAGGCTCTTCAGGGCATAGTTGATTATCTTAATGCCAATGGTCTGGATGAAATAAAAGTAGGTACAAGAATCATCATTGTACCTACTTTCAAGTTTCGTTTGGTGGATATGCTCATCACTAACTTTCATCAAAGCGAGAGCACCCTTATTTTGCTCGTGGCAGCCTTTGTAGGAGAAGATTGGCGTAAAATATATGACTACGCCTTATCTCACGAATTCCGTTTTCTTTCCTACGGTGACAGCTCCATTCTTTTCAGAAGGGATCAGTGATATCTTCCCAGCTGGATGGTCAATCCTGTATTTACCTTGAGATTAAAACGGTTTACAGGGTAAAAGGCTATATCTTCATATTTACCGACAGTGCCGCTGTAGCCGTCTATTCCGATGAAGAAATTCAGGAATGCAGCTGATACGCTCATTGCACTTCCCCATACCGCTCCGAATGTGCCGTAGCCATAATTACCTGTTATGCTGAACCATTTGCAGGGTGAAAGAGTCGCGGCGAATCTGCTCTCCCAGATGGAGATATTACCATGCTGGTAACTTGTGGCAGCGCCAACACTGACAATCTGTGCCATAGGAAGCCTATATCGGACACCGGCGTTGACATTGAACGGAAGATAACGCCATATGGTTTCATTGCCTTCCATGGTTCCGAAATTAGCGAGATTCTTGAATTCTTCCTCTACTTTACTGAGTTCATCCTTAAAATTGGCGTTTTCCGAACTCATATCCAGACCTTTGAAATTTACGGTTCCCTTAGACTGGGCGAGCAGGGAATAATTCCAATTCACAAGGCCCAGATCGTTGATCGCGGCACTCAGGCTTAGACCTTCTATGGGCTTGTAGATTATTCCGGCATCGATAGCGGCTCCGATTCCGGCAAGTGACCTGTTTTCGGTATCTGGCTCCAATCCGCTTACTTTGCCGTCATCGTCGAGTTTGAATCTGACCATAGGACAGGCAATACGCCCATGACCATTAAGATTGACTCTGAGCTGGTCTTCGTTGGAAGTTATCTGAGTGTCGTCGAAGTATACCTGCGCGCTCCCCAGTCCTACGATTCCTTTGATGCGATAGCCGAATCCCAATTTACTTTCTTCGTTGTAGCGGGCACGGCCAAATGCGAGTTCAACATAGGAATCGAGATTAAGGGACGTGGATGAAAGGTCATATTTGGTATCCGCTGAACCTGTTTTAAGCAGTCGGAAGAGATCTCCGGAAACAGTGGCGTCAGAGAGAGTTCTGACATTGATTTCGAATGAAGTCATACTGTTGTCTTTTCTGGCCGCGAAGGAAAAGAGATTGACATTATTGTCCAGGCATATTCCATTGCGGTCTTTTATGTTGGAGAAGAACTCTTGCGAGCTTACGCTGTTGTTGAAGCCGGTTACCAGGGAATTACCATCTGCAGATGGGTAAAGCAGAGATGACAGGCCTATATTGCTGCCTATTGAAAAGGAGCTGTATCCAAGACCGACAGCAAAAAAGCTTCTTTCAGACATTATGGACGGATTATAACGGTAATTATACACGTAATTGTCCAAGAAATAATTGGTTTGGGTCTGTGCTGACGCGTTAACTGTTATAAATCCTGTCGCAAAAAGCAATGTCAGGCGTTTAATGTTTTTAAAATTATTCATCGTCTTCATCGCTGCCTCCATTAATTAAATCATTGACATTGAAAGTTATACCTTTGGAAACACTCAAGGATAAGTTCTTGAACATAATATAGTTGGAGTCTTTCAGCCATTCTCCGTTCGCGCCAAGTACAAAACTCAGGCGTATGTGGCTGAGTCCGTCGAAATCAGTGTCCGGGGCTATGTCAAGCTTGGTTTCAAACTCCTGGAACTGGTCTTTCTTATCTTCTCCTTCCTTTTCTTCTTCATTGTCGCTTTCAGGATCGTGGGCCGCAATAGAAAGCGTTATAGGAGTGCCGGTATCTATGACGGTGTATTTGTCGTTTACATTATCGTAAGACAAGAATTCAACGAGCACATCCACCTTGAACGGTAAAGTATTTTCCACCTTGCCTTTAAGGGTAGCGGTACTTTCCTGCAACAGTTTAGTAATCAGTGTAGGATCTTCACCAAGCTCCAGAGTGTCGGCATAGGTCACGTTGAAGTTCTCTCCGAATTGAACTGGAAGTTTGAACCCGAAATCTATGTCCAGTTCATAATTGGCATCAGGATAGATAATACTATAGCTGTTATCCGAAACGCTGAGGTCAAATGCTACCGGAACTTCTTCTTTTTCAGTCTTCAGAAGTGGATTCAAGTCGATATGATATTCGTTTATGAGTGTTTCTTTCGTGGATGGATCTTCACTGTAAGGGAAGTAGAGATCCGGAAGGTCATACATGCCGTCGTTCACGTCTATCTTCGCCGTTGCAGGAACTGCGATATTACTGTTGATATGCGCATAGAGAGTCGCTTTAGGAATATCCAGATTTGCGTTTTTCATCACGTCCGGCAGACTGAAGAAAGGAATGTTTATGGTTTTCTTCGTCTCATATCCGACTTTGGCTCTGACAGATTTTATCTTTATCTGAGAGTTCAAAGAAATCTTGCCTCCAAGGGTACCGGAAAGACTTTCAGCCTTGACTGATGGCTTGTCAGCCTTGATTTTTCCACTGACTTTTACATCTCCGCTTATAGTTTCGTCTTTTTCGCGAAGTTTGTCCAGATAGTAGCCCAGGAAGTTGAATGATTTGATATCTATCAGTCTGGACAGTTTTCCGTTATGGAAAGTTCCGTTGATCTGCACGGAAGATGGATTTACAAAATCAGGAAGACTTATGGTAAGATCGGCTGTATATGAGCCGCTTTCACCCAGGTCAGGAAGATTGGTAAGCTCAATTTCCAGTTCTGTCGTAGTTCCTTCCAGGTTGACCACATTGATGAGTTTTACCATTTCAGGAATGTCCGAAGCCTTCAGGAAGTCCACGGTCGTGGATTCATCGATATCTACGGCCAATTCGCTCATCTGTATGCTCTCAACCTCGATGGACGGGATAGTTACGCTGACTTCAATGTCCTTTTCGCTGACATTCAGCAATTTGGCAATATCCATGCGTCCGTCAGGGATGGCCACACTTCCCTTCAGTCCATAACTTCCTTCCAGAACGTACTTGCCATCCACTTTCTTAGGCTCGATATCGATGCTGCCTATTGTAAGATAATAGGTGGTATTTTTCAGCGAATACAGATACAGCTCCTTGGATGTGCCTGTATCCATATAGGTAAAATCGGAAGGAATGTCAGAGAGGCCCATGAAATATGGTATCGTGATATTCACTCCATTATCCGATGTTATGTCTATCCCATCAATCTCAGGACAATTTATCTTTACTTCTACTTTGGGGCTGCCTTTTGGCGTGATGGTGAATGTCCCTAGATTGGCAACATTGTCAGGAAGCGGATAGGTAATGGTTTCCAATGGTTTGTCAAGATCGAAGCTCAAACCTTCCACTTGTCCGATTGCTGAATCTAGCGCAAAATCCACGAAACTGATTTTTACTGCCAAATCAATGTCCTGCGTACAGGCTGACGCTTTGTCAACTGTACATACAAGGTCGGAGTAACTAATCTTTCCTTCTGCAGTAAGAGTCTTGTCTTCAAATAATTTTGCTGCATTCAATGATGCGACTCCATAGGTTTTCGACTCTGTGAAGGAATTGTCGTTTGAAAGGACAAGACCATCTATATTCAGCAGGGTAGTTCCGTCAGAAAAGGTCAGAACATCCTTGAGGTCTACTTTAACGTTAGGTCTGAGTTCTCCGGATGTGAAAAGAGAAGATGCTCCCGGAACGCTGACTTCCACTTTGATCTTTGAACCGGTCTTAAGATTGACGGATTCCAGACTCTTGATATGGGATGACTTTGTCACGGCGCTTACGGTAGCTTCCTGCGAAGAAGACAGGTCAATTTCAGCTGACGGTAGGGTAACGGTGCTTTGCCCTAATGTCTCCGCCACCTTAGCTGCTTCTTTAATCGTCTTATTGCTAATAACTTGGCAATCCTGTTCGACTGGAACTATCTTATCTATGTCAAGGGAAAAATCAGGAAAACTTTGACCGTACACATATTTCTTTTCGTTAATTTCCAACGATTCCGGGTCAAATGCCGAAAGGTCATATGAAAAATCTTGTGATACTGTGATAGGGTCCAGTTTGACAAGTTCCGAGAAATTCATTTCGTTGATTTCGTCGGTAAGGGAATAGTTTTCCTCGTGCGTAATATAATACAGGCCATCGTCACCGACAGTCAGATATTTCCCGAATGCGGTCGTATCTATCCCTGCGAGTGACATTATGGAGTCTATACGAATTTTGCACGTGCTTTGAATGAGCGGAACTGCCATGCCGTTTTCGAACAGTGTAACGTCGGAATTGACATTCTTGACATTGTCGAACGAATACCGGTCATCAACCTTACAACTCTGGCTCAGTGATACGGTCCACAGAACAAGGACCGCCAAAAAGGATTTTCTGAGAGGTTTTTTTCTTAACATAGTCCTATTTATTGAATAGTTCATTTATTGCTGGCTAATTTATATAATTTTTTTCGTCCTGCCAATTTTCTTTTCGCAAAGAAAGGGGATTGCATTTATATGTGCAAGTTAACATAATATAAATTGTATAACAAGAGTGAATAAGCAATTTGATTTCTATAATTCCAATGATTATCTTTGTCTCGCTTTAAAAACAGACTGTTTTCGTATGATTAACTTACCACTGCAGCAAATTCCGGGTTTGTCCGAAGCGGAATTGGCCCAAAAGGCGGATTCTCTGCATGCGGCATCGCAGGAATTCGTAAATGTTCTGAAAGAAAACCCGCAGCAGGCACTTGACCAGCTCCTGCACGGAGCCATGGATTTCGGGCTGAAGGTTCTCGCAGCGCTGGCTGTCTACATAATTGGCATATGGCTGATTAAGCGTATCAAAAAAGCGATGAAACGTAATTTTGAGCGCAAAAATACGGATAAGACCATAGCCAGTTTCACCACTTCGCTTGTTTCGGTGATCCTGACTATTCTGGTGATTACCATATGTATAGGCACACTCGGAATCAATACCACTTCGCTGGCTGCACTCCTGGCTGCCGGAGGAATGGCGATCGGTATGGCCCTCAGCGGCGCGTTGCAGAACTTTGCCGGAGGTATTATGTTGCTCATTTTCAAGCCTTTCAAGGTGGGAGATTTTATTGAGGCTCAAGGCTACAGCGGTACCGTGAATGAGGTGAATATGGTCTCTACAAGGTTAACTACGACAGACAACAGGGTCATAATAATTCCTAACGGGGCTCTTTCATCGGGCAATATCAACAATTACTCACTACTCCCCTCCCGTCGTGTGGATTTTTTGCTTCCACTCGCCCACTCCACATCTTCAGATGCCTTCATCAACGAGGTGAACAGCGTCATTTCAAAGGATAAGAGAGTATTCAATTCTTTCGTGGCCATCAATAAAGTAGACACTACCATGGTGGAATTTGTGGTGAAGCTATGGGTAAAAACCGAAGATTATTGGGATGTTTATCATTCTTTCTATAAGGCGATTTATGATGATGCACAGGCAAAGGGATTCCGTTTTGCCACTTCTAGAATTACTATAGAAAAGAGAAACTAACTATATGAAAGACAGAATAATATTAAATAATATAACTATAGAAGGTATAGCTGCGGAAGGCAAAGCAATCGCACATGCCAAGCTTCCAACGGAAAGTGAAGCCGCCTCCGCCAGAGTTCTCTTTGTGGAGTACGGAGTTCCAGGAGACGTTGTAGATGTGCTGGTTACAAGGCGTAAAAAAAATTTTATGGAGGGACGTATCGAGAGAATCGTGAAACCCTCGGAGTATAGATTGAAGCCTTTCTGTGAGCATTTCGGAGTATGTGGCGGATGTAAATGGCAGCACCTCCCCTATGATAAGCAGCTTGAAGCCAAAACCAGACAGGTATACGACCAGCTCGTACGGATTGGCCATCTGGAGGTGCCTGAAATCAAACCTGCCATAGGTTCAGAAAAAATACGTGAATATCGTAATAAATTGGAATTCAGCGCTTCTTGTTACAGATGGGTATTCTCTGACGAGGAACCGGAGACGTTAGATTGGAAGGAGCGTTGCGGCCTGGGTTTTCATGTGGGTAAATATTTCGATAAAGTTTTGGACATCAAATGGTGCCATCTTCAGAAGGAGCCGTCAAACGCTCTAAGGCTCTTCATAAAGCGATACGCTCTGGACAATGGTATTCCTTTCTATAATCTGAGAGAAAATACAGGAATACTCAGAAACATGTTCGTGCGCACCACGGAAGATGGACAGGTCATGCTTATAATCTGCTTCGGAGCAGATTTCAAGAAGCGCGAAGCGATGCTTACGGCCATAGCGGATGAATTCCCGCAGATCAGTTCACTTTATTATGTAATAAACAATAAAGTCAATGATTCCATTGCGGATCAGCAGTGCATTCTATTCAAGGGACAGGATTCCATTTATGAAAGGATGGAGAATCTGCAGTTCAAGATTGGCCCGAAATCATTCTATCAGACCAATGCACCTCAGGCATATAACCTTTATAAGGTAGCTCGCGAATTCGCTTCTTTGTCAGGAGACGAAGTGGTGTACGACCTGTATACTGGAACGGGTACGATTGCTCAGTTCGTGTCGGCTAAGGCGAAGAAAGTCATAGGCATAGAATATGTCAGCGAGGCTATAGAAGACGCGAAGGCCAACGCTGCATTCAATGGTATAGATAATTGTGAGTTTTATGCAGGAGACATGAAGGATATCCTTACCGATGATTTTATCGAGGCCCACGGCAGACCGGACGTCATCATCCTTGATCCCCCGCGTGCCGGAATACATCCGGATGTGGCCAAGGTGATTCTGGGAGCCGCACCGGAGCGCATAGTATATGTATCTTGCAATCCTGCTTCTCAGGCTCGTGATCTCGAGATGCTGAGCCTTGATTATGTTATTACGGATGTGCAGCCGGTAGATATGTTCCCGCATACGCAACATGTGGAAAATGTATGTAAATTAATCAGAAAACAATAATGTTACTTTCAATTGTTCTTTTACTTGTCGGCCTTGCACTTGTAGTCTATGGCTCTGATATTCTGGTAGATGGCGCATCCGACGTGGCCAAGAAAATCGGCATCAGCGATTTTGTAATAGGAATAGTCATTGTCGGATTCGGAACCTCCTGTCCGGAACTTGTAGTAAGCGTAACAGGAGCCATAGAAGGGTCTTCCGCCATTGCGCTTGGCAACGTCATTGGTTCCAATACCTTCAATGTCCTGTTTATTCTGGGTCTTACGGCTCTGCTCTCGCCTATCGCCGTTACGCGTCAGAACAAACAGATTGATATCCCCATTTTGCTGTGCATAACGATTTTCTTCTGTCTGATTGTCTTGAAAGGAAGCCTCAACAGAATAGACGCCCTCATATTTCTTCTTGTGTTCGCAGCTTATCTGTATTATAATTTCAAGACGGGAAAACATAACACTGCCGAAGATGAAGGTGGTCAGGAAGTAAAAACTCACTCCACCATTGTTTCCGCGCTGATGATAATTGCCGGTCTTGCGGGTCTTATATTCGGCGGTAAAATGTTTGTAAACAGCGCAGTGGATATAGCTCACAGGCTTGGAGCAAGTGAAAAGTTCATCGCCATCACCATTCTTGCGGTAGGCACATCTCTGCCGGAACTTATGACCTGTATAGTCGCTATGGCGAAGAAAAAAGGTCAATTGGCGCTCGGGAACATAGTCGGAAGCAATGTTTTCAATATTCTTCTCATATTAGGCGTGTCAGGACTTATACTGCCTATGAAGACGACCTCTCTGAATTATGTTGACCTGGCGGCGTTACTATTGGCATCATTGACACTGTTCATATTCTCCTATACTTCCAAGAGTCATAGCCTTTCGAAGCCTTGTGGCATTACGATGCTGATTCTGGAGGTGCTTTATATGAGCTATCTTTTTGTTCAGCTTTAGAAATTGATTCCTACGCCGAATCCTATCTGGATAAGGCCTACTACGGAATATGATACTTGAGGGCGCGGAATCGCGCCCTCATATTTGTCTACGGGCAGAGGGTGGAAATTCATGGCTGAGATGTGCAGAAGAAAATCCACGCTGAGATGGCGGTATAACTGTTCCCTATAGCCGAATGCAGTCTTGAGGAGGATTATGCCGTCCTCGAAACTCTTATTGTGCATCGCTGTACCGGCTTCCAAAGCCAGAAATGCCCCGCCAGTGTAATAATCGTGAAAATAGTATCTGCTTTCAAGAAGAAAAGGGATAAGGTCATAATTGTAATCCGATCCACGGTATCCTGTCTTAAGGTGCAGAGAGAATTTCTTTAGAAAATCCACGCCGGCATCTACATCCACGTATGCATTGCTGAAATATGTAAAACTCTGATTCCTCTCATTGATCCTGTATCCTATGCGGTTAGGGGTATACGAAAACACCTGAGACTTGAATATCTGTGGCGAATACCCCCAGCTTATCCCTCCGCTGAGACGGGCGTAAGACAAGCAGCTGCACCCTAGTATCATGGCCAATATGCACGCGAACTTTTTCATCAGAATCTGTAATAAATGCTGACCTGCGGTATCAGGGCACGAATCAAGCCGTTGGCATACCATGAAAGGCCCAACTTGTTCTCTGTCTCTTCCATTTTTCTTAGCTGGAGGGCCAGATCAGCGGTAAAGTCAAGTCCGAGTTCGATATTGGAATTCCTGAACGCAACTATTCCGCCAAGCGAGGTGCTTACCCCCATTATGACCCCGTGATTCTTAATGCTTTCTCTGTAATAGTCCTTAAGATATCCGGCAACACCGCCAGCTCCCATATATATTATGTAAGCAATGTCGTCGTTGATGAAACTGTTTTTCAGTATCGTATTATGTGTGACGGACAGCTTGCCTCCGGGAGATATGGTCTTATGTGAAATGATGCCATAAGTGTCAAGTCCGGCGGAGAATTTCAGAAAAGCGTTCTCTTTTCTGTTGGAAGTAGTGATAAGAGATATGGAATGTCCTTTGAATGAACTGGTCTCCCCTATTCTCGTAACCACGATACCCTTGCTCTGGGCCGATAAATCAGAGAAATTCAGGCACAGAAAAAGCATGCCCGCTATTAGAGATTTAAGGTTCATAAGTACACTCTGCGAAGATATGCAATTATTTGTTAAATGAAAAAAAAACGAGTATTTTAGGCGAGTTTTATGAAAGAAATGAACATTGTTTTACCTCCTCTTCCGGAACGTATGCGTCCACGCTCGCTTGATGAATATGTAGGTCAGCGACATCTTGTGGGTAAAGGCTGTGTACTGAGAAATATGATTGAAAGCGGCAACGTCTCTTCATTTATTCTTTGGGGACCTCCAGGGGTGGGTAAAACCACGCTTGCTCATATTATAGCGCAATCGCTTGGCAGAGAATTTTTTACACTCTCCGCCATTAACTCCGGCGTTAAGGATGTCCGGGATATTATAGATAAGGCTCAGGCCAATTCTCTCTTTTCTTCGGGCAATTCCCCTATTCTGTTCATAGACGAGATCCACAGATTCAATAAGGGTCAGCAAGATGCGTTGCTCGGGGCCGTTGAAAAAGGAATATTTACGCTTATAGGAGCCACGACAGAGAATCCTTCGTTCGAAGTCATCACACCGCTACTTTCCCGCTGTCAGGTATATGTACTGAAAAGTCTTGAAAGCGAGGATCTTTCGCTGCTGCTTGACAGGGCTCTACGGAGCGATGTCCTTCTAAAAGAAAAAGATATCACTGTAAAGCAAAAAGGTGCATTGCTGCGTTATAGCGGAGGCGACGCCCGTAAGCTTCTCAACATTCTGGAGATAGTGGTGGATTCTCTCAGTGCCTCGGGAAAAGCGATTGTAATCGATGATGCGACAGTATCAGAGTGTCTGCAGCAGAATATCGCGACTTATGACAAAGGCGGAGAGATGCATTACGACATAATCTCCGCATTCATAAAGAGTATCCGCGGTTCTGATCCCAATGCTGCCGTCTATTATCTGGCCCGTATGCTTTCCGGGGGTGAAGATCCGCTTTTCATAGCTCGCAGGCTTTGCATCAGCGCTGCGGAAGATGTGGGATTGGCCAATCCGAATGCCTTGCTTATAGCAGATTCCTGCTTCCGCATATGCCAGAACATCGGCATGCCTGAAGCGCGTATTCCGCTGTCTGAGTGTGCAGTCTATCTGGCATCATCTCCCAAGAGCAATTCAGCTTATAAGGCCATAAACAACGCTATGGCGGAGGTATCCGAAGATGACTCCCCTGCTGTGCCTCTGCATCTTAGAAATGCGCCGACCTCTCTGATGAAGAGTCTAGGTTATAGTGACAACTATCTTTATGCACATGATTTTCCCGGACATTTCGTGGACCAGGAATTCATGCCGGACGATTTAAAGGGAAAAGTTTTTTATGAGCCACAGGCCAATTCTCATGAAGATAAGCTGAAAGCCTATCTACAGGCATGCTGGCCAAAGTATTACAGTAAAAAGGATCAGAACGGATAGCCGACACCGAAATGAAGGGCCATCGCTTTGTCTTTGAATGCATCAATAGGAGAAAGCCAACGTCCTTTATCTCCTGTACAAGGATCCCTGAACTGGATGCCCCAGTCTACACGAAGCACGAGGAAATCCATATTCACCCTCAAGCCCAGTCCCCAGTCTGCAGCGATATCTGCAAGCGTGATTCCGGAATTTTTCTCCCATACATTACCTGCTTCCACGAACAGCGCGCCTTCCAGTTTGGAAATGATAGGGAAACGGTATTCTATGTCTGTCTCCAGCTTATAATCACCCGTCTGGCTTGGAATGCTGAAAGTGTCATTCAGAGGTGAATTGCCCGGTCCCAGTGAACGAGCCTGCCATCCTCTCATGCTGCTTGCTCCGCCGCAGTAGAACTGTTTTTCGTAAGGAAGCGATGTTGAATTGCCGTAAGCGATACCGGCTCCTGCAAGTAGCCTGTACACAAAACAATAACTGTCGTCGTGTCCGAATCTTATCGCCTGAGCATAAGAAACTTCCATTTTTGCGTACTGTGAATACGGAGCATTCAGGATAAGACGCGCTCCGCCTTCATCCACTTTCATGAATCTTTTGAACGCGCCTACGAGGTTACCTGAAAGGTCTACGGAGAGTCTCAGCGAATGGTAATCCGTTTTAGGCACAAGATCCGTACTGCTGTTGTAAAAAACGGTGGCGGAAACTCCGACGTCGCAGTGGTCCTGATAAGAATACCTCATGAAAGGGTTCTTGTACAAGCTTTCGCTGAACTCTTCGGTAAGGTTGAAAAGCCTTACATAATTCACTCTCAACGGATATATCTGATAGTAGAATCTTCTCTTTATGGCCCCGGTATAACCGAAAGACGTAGAAAAAAGGTTTCTGGTATATTCCGGTCGGTTCTGGTAATTGAAAGAGGCGTTGAATTCTGTACGAGGGATGCTTGGTCCTTTGAAAAAGCTATATCCTAGTCCCAGGAATTTCGGAAAGCTGAGACTGAGAGACGTACCGAACTCATTGGAAGAGACGTCCTCCTTAGGTTTGAACTGGAAATTGCCCACAAAACCCACATTCAGCCATTCTCCGCCACCGAATATGTTCTTATGGTAGAAATTGAGCTGTGGAGATATGCCTATAAGTCCGGAAGAATTCGTAGACACTTCAAGATTGGTCTTGAATCCCTGCGGTTTTGACTTCGTAAGGCTGATTTCGCAATCCACCTGTTGGTCGGAAATTTGATGCATATCAATACCTACAGTCTTGAAAATCTTCAGAGAAGAAAAACGCAGGTAGGTATAGCTGACATTGGACTCCTTATAAACCTCTCCAGGTTTTATGAGGTTAACTCCTTTTAATACAGATTCTTTAACATTTAAGTTTTCAGGAAAACTGATAGCTACGTTGCCGATTTTGGCCTTTGTCAGACGCTGGTCTGCCTCCTTGATTATATATTCGAGCACAACCTTGCCGTCACCGGACAAAGTATCCGCTACGAAATTATATGAGGTCTTATCCAACGCGAAATAGCCTTTTTCGCGGAGAGCGGCTACGCTTCTTTCCACTTCGGCGTTAAGTGCCAATTCAGAAAGAAAGTCACCCTTTTTCAGCAGGACATTAGGAATATCTTCCGTGAAGTCCTCTTCAAAATCTGGCCTGAATGAAGGCAGAGTGAATGTTATTGAGTCTATCTGATATTGTTTTCCTAGAGTGACATAATATGTCACGTCAGCCTTTCGGCCGTTTATTCTCAGTTCGCTTTCTACTTTGGAATCAAAATACCCGAGAGCGTTGAGCCGGCTTGTCATGCTGCTTTTCGAGCGTTCTACCTGACTCTGGTCAAAAATGACCGGAGCTTCTCCCAAGTTTTTCCATAATTTGTTCAAACCCTTGTCGCTGCCCCCTGACCAGTTGTAAACATAGAGAAGCGGTTTAACCCCAAATATTGACTGATTAGGCTGCTGTCTGAGATATGGCGTCAGAGAATGAGGGGAAAATCCTGAGTCATTGGTGATTACGATTTCGTTACTGTTGAGCCTCAATTCATCGCCCTTAAGCGCCCTCGTAGTACTGCACGAGGAGACAAGCAAAGCCAGTGCGGCTTGAAACGCAATAGCGGATATTAAGGGCTTTTTTAAAGACATAATTAGGCAAATTTAACAAATAATTAAGTATATTTGTACAGGCTATGAACAAATTGTCATTATCCGAAATAAAATATATCCGCTCACTTTCTCAGAAAAAATTCCGTGACGAATCCGGGATGTTTGTCGTGGAAGGAGAAAAGATGGTTCAAGAGGCCATTGACAGCGGTTTTATGCCCGTCAGCATCTATAAACGAGATGAAATTGGCCAGGAGCAGATGGAAAGAATATCCAGTCTGGACTCCCCTTCTCCCGTATTGGCCGTTCTGAAGATGGCAGCACGTCAAAGCGAGGCAAATATTAAGGAAAAGGGACTTTATCTTGCCCTTGACAGCATACGCGACCCGGGAAACCTCGGAACCATAATGCGTATATGTGACTGGTTCGGGGTGGACGGCATTTTCGCTTCATCTGATACGGTGGATCAGTATAATCCTAAAGTCGTGCAGAGTTCCATGGGCGCCATATTTCGGAAAACGGTTCATTATTGTGATCTGACTAAGCTTTGTGGAAGGTTCACAGATAAAGGACTTCCCGTTTATGGCACTTTCCTGGACGGTAATGACTTATATTCATCTGTACAAAAGCCTTATGGTCTTATAGTTATGGGTAACGAATCCCGTGGGGTCAGCCCTCAGGTCCGCGCGCTGTGCACGGATCCTCTGCTGATTCCTTCCTTTGAAAGCGGCCCTCACGCTGAATCGCTTAATGTAGCTGTAGCTACGGCTGTTACGGTTTCAGAATTCAAACGCAAATCAACATATGATGAAATCTAGAAAATTTCTGTCTTGTCTTTCCCTCGCGCTCTGCCTGGGAATTCTTTCTTCGTGTACACAAAAACCTGAAGCAAAATACGTCTTTCTGTTCATAGGAGATGGAATGGGGGGCGGACAGGTGTCTGTAACCGAATCTTATCTTTCCTATCTGAACGGTGATCTGGGTGGCGCACAGCTCTCTTTTACGCAATTCCCTGTTTTGGGAATGTGCACGACATATTCCGCCAACAGCGTCATTACGGATTCCGCGGCGTCAGGTACGGCCATCGCCACTGGTTTCAAGACCGAAAACGGAAGGCTTGGCACAGACCCTGACAATAATCCCATCTACAGTGTGGCACAGAGACTTAAGGATGACTATAATTATCAGGTCGGAATATTCTCTTCTGTCCCTTTGAACCATGCGACCCCGGCCGCATTCTATGCACATACCGCTAAGAGAACTGATTACTATACCATATCGTCCCAGATTCCTCAGACGGGATTTGAATTTATCGGCGGGTCAGGTATTCTGGACATCAAAGGTAAAGGCGGTGATAAGGAGGCCAGTGATATCTATCTGGAAAACAACGGCTACAAAGTAGTCTATGGACAAAAGGAGTTCGAGCAGGCAAATGGCGCGAAAAAACTGATCATGGTGGCCAATCCTAACCCTGAGCACAAAGACAAAGTCAAGAATTACAGCGCCGAGGACGACAAGTTGGTGCCATTGGCTCAGATGATGGAGGATTGTCTGTCGACACTCGATGAGAGCAAGCCGTTCTTCATTATGTGTGAAGGAGGGGAAATTGACTGGATGAGTCATTCGAATATGGTGATGCCGACAGTCGAGGCTACCCTCAAATTCAATGATGCAGTGAAGGTAGCTTATGAATTTTACCTTAAACACCCTAAGCAGACGCTTATTCTTGTGACTGCTGACCATCAGACCGGTGGAGTAAGTGTCGGAAGCTACGGTTATGGCTATAAGGTCAACTGGCCGCGTATGATACAGCAATGGGAGGATGCCGGAAAAGTTGACAACTTCACCGACATGAACGAACGTAACAAATTCAACGATTCCTGCGGGTTCGGATGGACTACAGGCGCGCATAACGGTGATCACGTGCCAATCTACGCGATAGGTGCCGGAGCGGAGAAATTTGCCGGCCGCATGGACAATACCGATATAATCAAGAAAATACTTCCTGCACAGAAATGATTATATATCAGACGCTGACGCGTTTGTTTGGCGAAGGCAAATTTTCTTCCTTTGACCAGAAGACGTTTACTTATCTTAAGGGTCTGCACGTATCGCATATCTGGTATACCGGAGTAATCAGACACTCCCCTGCAGGCAAATCGTATGTCAAAGGTGATTGGGGATGCCCTTATTCCATTATGGATTACTATGATGTGAATCCTTATCTTGCCGGCGTTCCTAAGCGGAGAATGGAGGAATTCGATAATCTTGTCTCCCGCACGCATGAGGCAGGCTTCAAAGTGATCCTGGATTTTGTCCCTAATCATGTAAGTCCCGATTATTCTGACTCTTATGGCGGCATCAAGACCCTTCACAGGTGCGATTATGACTGGATTGATACTGACAAGATAGATTACAGTGACAGGGCCAATTGGGACAAGTTGCTCTCTATCATAAAATTCTGGGCGAAAAAGGGAGTCGACGGCTTCAGGTGTGACATGGCGGAACTCGTTCCTGTGGAATTCTGGCATTTCCTTATAAGCGAGGCCAAGAAAGACTTTCCTTCCGTGATCTTCATTGCGGAGACATATTCTGTGGAAAAATACGGCTCGTTCATCAATCAGGCTCTTTTCGATTATCTGTACGATAAATCCGGCCTTTATGATACGCTTCGCGCCGTTACCTGCCAATATGGCTCAGCCCGGGGGATTACAGGAAATTGGCAAAGGTTGGGTGAATTGCAGCCCAAAATGCTGAATTTCCTGGAAAATCATGATGAGCAGAGGATTGCTTCACCGTTTTTCGCCGGCAGTCCACAGCGTGGATACGCCGCGCTTGCTGTAAGTGCGCTGTTTTATCCCTGCCCTTTCATGCTTTATTTCGGTCAGGAACTGGGAGAATCCGCCGCATCGAGCGACAATGGCCGCACATCCATATTTTCTCATGAAAGCCCTATTGAAATAAGTCTGCTAAGTCCATCCCAAAAAGAAGTGCTAAAAGTATATAAAAAGGTATTGGCATTGAAAGATTTGCTTGGCGACGCTCCTAATTATGATCTGTCCTATTGTCAGAGCGCTGCTGACGGGTTTGATAAAGACAGGCATTTTGCATTTTTGAGAAAACCTGCGGGGCGCAAGGATGCTCTTGTAGCTTGCAATTTTTCTGATTCGCCTGCGGCTTTTACGATCAGAATCCCTGCTGAGGCGTGTTCACGCTTCTGCGGGACTTTGCAGGTAAATATCCCGGCCAATGGTTTTATAATTTTTAGAAAATAATGTAATTTTGCGGCGCTTTTGAAAAACGGAAATAATTTCGAAACATTTATAAAAATGAAAGGTTCAATCATTATTCTTTGTGGCGGCGGTCCGGCTCCGGGCATGAATACCGTCGTATGTTCAGTAGCCAAGACATTTCTTGCAAACGGATACCGTGTAATAGGCCTTCACGGCGGTTACAGCGGACTGTTCAGCACGAACCCGCGTATCGAAGACATCGATTTCTTCAAGGCGGACGCATATTTCAACCGTGGCGGCAGCTACCTCCAGATGAGCCGTTTCAAGCCCACGGCAGAGGATTTCGAGAAGAATTTCAATCTCGACCTCTTCACTGCGAATGACATCAAACTGCTCGTTACAGTAGGTGGCGACGATACGGCATCTACAGCTAACCGTATCGCCAAATTCCTGGAAGACAAGAAGTACCCTATCGCCAACATTCACGTACCTAAGACCATCGATAATGACCTTCCTCTTCCCAACAATACTCCGACATTCGGATTCAACTCTGCCAAGGATGAAGGTGCACATATCGCACGCACAGCATACGAGGATGCACGCACATCAGGAAACTGGCTCCTCATCTCAGCCATGGGACGCAGCGCAGGTCATCTTGCTCTCGGCATAGGTGAAGCTACACACTGCCCTATGACCATTATTCCTGAGATGTTCAACAAGACCGAAATCGGCATAGACAAGATCATCAAACTTACCCTCGGTTCCATCATCAAGCGTAAGATTCTCGGTATAGATTACGGTACCGTAGTTGTGGCAGAAGGCGTGTTCCACGATCTTAACCCTGAGGAAATCAAGGCGACAGGAGCCAACCTTACATATGATGAGCACGGACATCCTGAGCTTGGCAAGATCTCCAAGGCTGTGATGTTCAACGACATTCTTGAGAAAGAGTTCAAGAAAGTGGGCATGAAGGTGAAGACCCGCCCTATCGAGATAGGTTACGACGTCCGCTGCCAGGACCCTATCGCTTTCGACCTTACATATTGCACCGAACTTGCAATGGGAGTCTATGAGCTCTTCGAGAAGGGCGAAACCGGATGTATGGTATTCGTGGATCACAACGGGGAAGCCAAGCCTCTGTACCTGCATGACCTGCAGAATGAGGAAGGAAAGATTCCTCCGAGAAGAGTGAATATCGAAGGCGGTACCGCTCAGAATTACTACAATCATATCTGCCACTATATCACCGAGGCTGATTACGAAGCAGCTAAAAAGTATGTTCCTAATCCTGAGGATTACGACTTCAAGAAGATTCTTAACTGGTAACAGCTATCACATTATAAAAGAGCACTATCCGAATGGGTAGTGCTCTTTTTTCAGTATGTTCTTGACTGTTTACTTGACGGACAAGGTCATAACCACATTGCCACAACAGTCTTTCAGCAAAAGTGTCCGGTCCGTAATTTCGTATGTTCTGGCACATTCCAGGGCGTGGATGTAAGCCGCTTCCACTTCCATCGAATGAGGATCTGCCGCCATCTTGGTCATAGGGCCGTCATTGAAATGAATCTTTTGGTCTTTTACAGTGAAAGTCCCGTTAAGGTTGTTGACTCCGGTTACGCCGTAAAACTCCCCTTTCGTTTCGTTGAATTCAAGGGTCGCCTCATTGAAGACATCGCCGAGTTCTATAGAATCGATACTTTCGACTTTCCACTCGCCATTCAATCCTTTAGGTGAACAGGAAGTGAGCAGAGCCAACGCCAGTGATGCAGTAAGAACAGATAGAATCTTCTTCATAAAGATCAATAATTCTCAAGATGGATTTCAAAATACGATTTAGGATGCGCACAAACAGGGCATACCTCAGGTGCAGCTGTACCTACTACGATATGACCGCAATTACGGCACTCCCACACTTTTACAGAACTTTTGGCGAAAACTTCCTGAGTCTCGACATTCTTCAGAAGCGCACGGTATCTTTCCTCGTGTCGTTTCTCGATCTCGCCGACAGCGCGGAACTTGCGTGCCAATTCAGGGAATCCTTCTTCTTCGGCCGTCTTGGCAAATCCGTCATACATGTCTGTCCATTCGTAATTTTCTCCTTCTGCCGCTGTAGCGAGGTTAGATGCTGTATCTGAAATGCCATTCAACTCCTTGAACCAAAGTTTTGCGTGTTCCTTCTCGTTGTCGGCTGTTTTCAAAAACAGTTCAGCGATTTGCTCAAAGCCTTCTTTTTTAGCTTTAGAGGCAAAATAGGTGTACTTGTTGCGAGCCATGGATTCGCCCGCAAAAGCGGTCTCCAGATTCTTTTCGGTCTGGGTTCCTGAATACTTTGTTTTCATAATGTTTTTCATGTTTTCGCAAATGCGAAAGATTTAAATAATTTTAAAAATGACTAAATTTGTACTGCAAATTTCAGTCCTGATACAAATGAAAGTAAAATCTGTCATATATACAATATTCGTCTGCGCGATTGTTTTGTCCTGTAAGGGGAACCGGTCTTCAAAGCAGAGTTCAACTGCTTCTGCTCCAATAGATTCCGTGGAATTTAAAATGGTTAAGGTTCCGTCTGTTTTTACAGAACAATCAGAAATTTTCGATTACACCATTGAACATTTCTGGGATAATCTGAGCGCGAATTGCTATTCGAATTCTCTTGAACAGGCCTTTGCCAACTGGGTATGGTTGAGCGACAATGTCAGCATAGAGCTTTCCGGCAAATCACTTGTCAGGGCATATGACAAGTCACCTGAAAAAATCCTTTACCTTGCTGACAAATACCTCTATAATCCCCAGTCTCCATATCGTAATGAAGACATATACGGGATATTGTGCGCTCACGCTGGCGGCGAATTGGCCTCTGTCGCCAGACTCTGCGCCTTGAATGCCGTAGGAAGCAAGGCGGCGGACTTCAGGATGGAGGATGTCAGAGGCCGTCAATATACTTTATATAGCATTAAGGCCAATTATACCCTGCTCTTTTTCAGTAATCCGTATTGCAATGCCTGCAAAGAAATAATTGATACGCTTAAGAGCGATGAAATCGTAGTGAAGGCGCTTGATAAAGGGATTCTCGCTGTAGTCAATATGTATACAGACGAAGATTTGGACCAGTGGCGAAGTTATTTGGGGGCTTATCCTAAAAAATGGCACACCGGGTTCGACCCTACCTTTACTCTTCAAAATTGCGAAAAATACAACATAAGAGCCATTCCTTCGCTTTATCTTCTTTCAGCAGACAAAACAGTCCTTCTTAAGGACGCGACTACGGAAAAGATGATGAACAGGCTTCAAATAGAACTGCAAAGATATTTATAAAAGGAGAATCGGTTATGGAATCTTTTAAAAGAGAGGTTAAATATTACGAGTGCGACGGAATGGGCATAACGCACCATTCCAACTATGTCCGTTTCATGGAAGAGGCACGTCTTTATGCCCTGGACGAACTCGGATATGGTTTCGACAGAATGGAGCACGAGGGCGTCACTTCTCCGGTCGTGGCCATAAGCTGCGAATACAAAAAACCAACGACATTCAAAGACCTTATAGAGATAGAGCTTACTCTGAAGGAAATGTCGGAACTTAAGATGACATTTGCCTACACTATGAAAGTAAAAGGGGTGCTCGTATGCAAAGCTACAAGCACCCACTGTTTCTTTCAAAACGGAAGACCGTTTTCGTTTCAGCAAAAATGGCCTGAATTGGCCGAAAAGCTCAAGTCTCTTTAAGAATTGATGCTCTTTATATAGCTTCGGCGAAGCATATAAGGAGTGTGGTCATACTTATTGAACAGATTCTGCACTTCCACATTATCTGACAATTGTGGATTGGTGATAAGCCATTTGATGTTGCGCTTCTTGAGTCCGCTCAGGAGGTATTGGAACATAGGTACAAAGGCGCCCTTGTTCTGATATTCTGGCAGGATTCCTATCATAAGCGCCTCCAAAGTGTCGTTTTTCTTCAATGCATGCAGTATGCGTATGAGTCCGAACGGAAGCAGATGGCCCTTGCTCTTCTTGACTGCTTTGGCAAGGGATGGCACACAGAATGCGAATCCCACTATCTTGTCATCCTTGTCTGCTACAACGGCTACAAAATCTATGTCCAGAATAGTCTGGTATGTAGCTAGATAACTCTTAATCTGACGGTCTGTCAGAGGAGTGAATTCATATAGTGGCGCGAAAGTCTCGTTATACATGTGGAACAGGGACATTCCATATTTTTTTACAAGACCTTTCGTGTTGCGAGCTTTCAGTACATGAAGTCCGTATTTGTCACAGATGACATCTGACATCCTGTCCAGTCTTTCTACGTTTTCCGGGACTTCTATCAGTTTCTGGTCCCACTCTGCACCTACTTCGAACCCTAGATCTTTAAGACGGGCTTCATAATAAGGATAGTTGTAAAGGGTGGTGAACGGGCAGATCTTGTTGAATCCATCTACCAGAAGTCCCTCCTTATCCATATCAGTAAAGCCGAAAGGACCGATTATGGTATCCATTCCGTGCTCTTTCCCCCAAGTCTCCACAGTGGAGATCAAGGCTTTAAGGACATCGAGTTCATTGATGAAATCAAGCCAGCCGAAGCGTACGGTCTTGGAATGATGGATCTCATTTGATTTATGGTTGATTATTCCGGCAACTCTGCCGACTATATGATTCTTTTCATCACGGGCAAGCCAGCAGGCTGCTTCGCAAAAGTCATAGGCGGCATTCTTTTTAGGATTAAACGTATCGTATTCGTCGCCGACCAAAGCCGGAACCCAATAAGGATTGCCTTTGTAAAGTTTTTCCGGATAATGAATAAACGAGGTTAATTGCCTGCGGCTCCTCACTTCTTCTATTTTAACATTCATTTTATAAGGTTTTGTACTACACGAGGCAAATATCGCAAAAAGAATTAAATTTGCCAACATATTAAAAGTTAAACTTGAGCATGCTAAGAGAGGATACTGTTTTCGGCCCGGTTAAAAGCCGCAGACTCGGATGGTCGCTTGGGATAAATCTGCTTCCCACTAAAGGCAAAATATGTAATTTTGACTGTATCTATTGCGAATGTGGCTGGAATGCTGACGGCAGGGGCGACACCCACATTCCGTCTGCGTGCGAGGTAAGAACAGCGCTTGAAGACAAACTTTCAGAAGTCCTTCTTAACTGCACAAGGGTGGATTCCATCACTTTTTCCGGAGATGGTGAGCCCACTTTGAACCCTGATTTCGCCCAAATTATAGACGATACCCTGACTCTCAGAGACATTTATTCTCCCGAAAGCAAGGTGTCAGTGCTTACCAATGCCACCAATTTGAACAAAAAGGAAGTTTTTGAAGCTTTACGCAAAGTGGACGCCCCTATTCTTAAACTCGACTCCGCTACGGATGAGGGGGCCAGGATCATTAACGGTGCACTCCCCTCTTACAAAGTAAGGGATGTAGTTGAGAACATGAAACTTTTCAAGGGAGATTTTATCCTGCAGACCATGTTTTTAAAGTCAGCGCACTTTGATTCGCTCGAGGAAAAGAATCTGGCCTTGTGGATGGATATAGTAAGAGAGGTGAGGCCTCGACTGATTATGGCATACACTATAGCCCGTCCGACGCCTGAAAAAGATCTTCTTGCCTATAGCGAAGAAGATATGAAAAAAGCCCTCTCTCCACTGAGGGAAGAAGGCTTTAAACTTCAGATTAACGGATAAGGTATTTCAGGGTAATAATCTGCTGACTTCCACTATAAGAGGATGTATTGAAGTGACATACCCAAGACAGCCTCAGAATCAGATTATCTCCCAGGTTTTTTGAATATCCCACCTCCAATCTGTCATAGAATCCAGTCTGGGCGGATTCCGTGTCATATATCCTGAAGAATGGGTCTCCGAGATAAAGTCTGTCTCCGTAAATCTGTCCAGCCGCATCGACACTGTTGTACAGGGGCATTATATCCTCTCCGACATAGAAATTGTTGCTCACTTCCCAGCCTTTTTTTCTTATATTGACACTCGCATCAAGAAGTGATGGATTTTGAAAATCCAGAGAGACGGTTCTGTCTCGCTGAAGTGATTGGATATAACCTAATTTTATGGAAGCCTCATCAAGCAGTCCGCTTGTTATTGGAGCGACATCCAGAATGGCGTAAGGTTCCGCCAGGATATTGTCGCATACACCGCGGACTGATACGGAATTGGCAAAATGGACCATGTAAAAGTTATATCCCATTTTGAAAAGTCTGGAAAAATCGTGATGTCCGGCGGAAAACACCATAAACTGTTCATTTACGGAGCTGTCTGAACCATACATCCCCATCCAGTCGCATCCGAGTTCTATGTTGGAGCTGACGGATTCATATCTGAAAAGCAAACCTTCCATATACGGGTCATACCATTCGCGTTTTTCTGAAAGGAATGCCGTAGACCAGTTTTCCTTATATTTTGTACGCGGAATGACTCCACCGTCTATGGTGAATACGCCTTTTCCTAGAGGTGTGCGGTAACTGTAGTAATAGAAAAAATCTTTTATAAGTTTTTTGCCCGTGGTATTTATGTCTCCGAAATCTTTCCTTATCTCGGCACCCACAGTTATGGTATGAACATCGTCTGCAACTCTTAATTTAAGGCCTAGAGACGGCGTGAGCCTGGCTCCGAAGATGGTCCCGGAAGGAGAATAATCACTCCTGTCGTATTCTCTGTTGTCGAATCTCTGGTCAAATCCCATTCCGTACACCAGTTCAGATCGCCCCTGTGACTGCGCGCAGAAACATAGCAATGAGCAGAATAAACTGCAGAACAATGTCCTTCCATTAATTTTCATAGCCCAAATGTCATACTTTTTTCGCATCTTTGCAAATTGGTTAGCAGTATATACAGATGGCAGAAGAAAAACTTTGGAACAGCAATTTCATCAAGGCATGCATAGGTAATTTTCTGATAAAATTCTCTTTTACCCTCATAGTTCCATTGCTCCCCTTATATCTTAGCGAAACATTCGGATGCAGTAACGACACGATTGGCATAGTGCTTTCCTGCTATACGCTGATGGTGATCTGCGTAAGTCCGTTCAGCGGTTACATAGTGGACAGCTTTCCTCGCAGAGCCGTGCTGCTTATAAGCAATTTCATATTTTTTGCACTTTTCACCGGTTATATCTTTGCCGGTACGCTTACGCTTTTCGCCATATTCCGTACCATACACGGGGCTCCGTTCGGAACGGCCATCGTCTCAGTCAATACCATAGCCATAGACGTGCTGCCCTCTTCACGGCGTACCGAAGGCATCAGTTATTTCGGTCTCAGCAATAATGTGGCCACGGCGCTTGGCCCGTTTGCCGCCATATACGTTCTGAAAGCCGCTGGCGGGAATTATCAGCTGCTTTTCGCTTTTTCCATGGCTATCTCGCTTGCCGCTCTGATATTGAATTCAACCATAAAGATAGACAGACGAAGCTATGACATATCGAACAGAAAAGTCATCTCTCTGGACCGTTTCTTTCTGTTGAAAGGCGTACGGCAGGCATTTAATGTCATCTGTTTTTCTCTCTGTCACGGAATCGTGACCACTTATGTAGCCATCTATGGTAAGGAAGAGCTTGGCATTACTTCGGGTACGGCACTTTGGTTTCTGTTCTTCGCCATAGGACTGATGGTGTCGCGAATCAGCGGTGCGTCGGGCCTGAAAAACAACCATGTAAGCCTGAATACTATGGAAGGAATTCTTATTTCCATAATAGGTTATGCCATATTTGCCGCATTCAGGGCTCCGTGGGCCTTTTACTTGTCCCCTTTCATCGTAGGGCTTGGCAATGGTCATATGTATCCCGGTTTTCAGAGCATGTTTGTGAATCTGGCGACCAATGCGCAGCGCGGCACGGCCAATTCTTCCATGCTGACTTCCTGGGAAGCCGGAATCGGGCTTGGTGTGCTGCTCGGAGGACTGGTAAGCGCGCACTGGGGATATCACGTCGCGTTCTGGGTGGCGGTAGGTTTCAACGTGCTGGGAATCTTGTGGTTTTTCGCTGTCAGCAGACCTCATTTTGAGAGCAACAAACTCCGTTGAAAATTGGACTTTACGTATATAAAATCCTACATTTTGCTTTGTAAAAGCGCCCGAAAATTGGTAATTTTACGGCGTTAATTTTTTTTCAAAATCATGGAAAATCTACAACTCGGATTGCTGTTGGCGCTTGTGGGTATGGTTACTGTTTTCATCATACTGCTCATAGTCATCTACGGTAGTCAGGCACTTATCAATTTGGTGAACAAAATAGCTCCCGCCGAGCCAGTAAAAGTAAAACAGGCAGCTGCGGAGGATAATTTAAACCCGGTATTCGAAGCTGCGGTCGGGCAGATTACCGGAGGAAAAGGACGACTTATCAAGGTAACTAAACTTTAAAAATGTCTAAAGAAATAAAATTGAGCCTTGTCTTCAGAGACATGTGGCAGAGCGCAGGAAAATATCAGCCTCGCGTAGATCAACTTGTCGAAATAGCTCCGGTTATCGTAAAGATGGGCTGCTTCGACCGTGTGGAAACCAATGGTGGCGGCTTTGAGCAGGTCAACCTTCTCTATGGTGAAAACCCTAACCGCGCCGTACGTGAATGGACTAAACCTTTCCACGAGGCCGGCATTCAGACCCATATGCTAGACCGTGCGCTTAACGGTCTTCGCATGAGTCCTTGTTCAAAGGACCTCAGGGAACTTTTTTATAAGGTGAAAAAGGCTCAGGGAACCGATATAACACGTATTTTCTGCGGTCTTAATGACCCGCGTAACGTGATTCCGTCCATCAAGTATGCCAAGCAGGCAGGCATGATAGCTCAGGCGTCACTCTGCATCACACATTCGCCTATCCATACCGTAGAATATTATGTGGAGCTGGCCAAAACATTCATGGAGGCCGGAGCCGATGAAATCTGCCTTAAGGACATGGCCGGTATCGGACGTCCAGTATCGCTTGGCAAGATAGTAAAAGGCATTAAGGCCATTAACAAGGACATTCCTATTCAGTATCACTCGCATTCAGGTCCCGGTTTCAGCATGGCTTCCATCCTGGAGGTTTGTCAGAACGGGTGTGACTATGTGGATGTGGCGATGTCTCCTCTTTCGTGGGGAACAGGCCATCCGGATGTAATAGCCGTGCAGGAGATGCTCAAGGACGCCGGATTCAAGGTCAAGGACATCAATATGGAAGCGTATATGCAGGCCCGCACACTCATACAGAAGATGCTGGATGATTTCCTGGGCTACTACTGCCCTGCCCAGAACCGTCTGGACAATTCGCTTCTCATTAAACCGGGTCTTCCGGGCGGCATGATGGGCTCTCTTATGACAGACCTTGAAGAGAATCTTTCTTCTCTGAACAAATGGAAGGAAAAGAACGGTCAGAAGCCTCTGACTACAGACGAACTTCTGGTAAAACTCTTCGACGAAGTGGCCTATGTCTGGCCTAAAGTCGGATTCCCTCCGCTTGTGACTCCGTTCTCACAGTATGTCAAGAACCTTTCGCTTATGAATGTGATGCAGATGGAAAAAGGCAAAAACCGTTGGGAGATGTTCCCGGACACCATCTGGGATATGGTTCTTGGCAAGGCCGGCAAGCTTCCTGGCGAAGTGGATGATGAACTTAAGGCGCTTGCAGCGGCGCAAGGTCGCGTGTTCGTAACTTCAGACCCTCAGGAGAACTACCCTGACTGTCTGGATGAGTTCCGCGCTAAGATGAAAGCCAACGGATGGGAACTTGGAGAAGACGAGGAAGAACTCTTCGAATATGCTATGCATCCTGTTCAGTATGAAGCATATAAGAGCGGAAAAGCCAAGGCGGAATTCGAGGCGGACCTCGCTAAACGTAAGGCAGAGAAGAATGCTCCTAAGGGCGCGGCACTTCCGGAAAGCATAGTCGTTACACTTAACGGACAGTCATATAAGCTGGATGTAGCTTATGACGGAAAGGCTCCTGCCGTTTCCGCCACTGCTGCTGCAGCCGTCCCAGCGGGTGAAGCCGAGGATGTTCCGGCTCCTATTTCCGGCAAATTCCTTCTTCCCAAGGACAGCAACGAGACTCCGCGCAAGGTCGGTGATCACGTGAAGCGCGGTGATGTGCTCTGCTACATCGAAGCGATGAAGATCAATAACGCCATCTGCGCTGATTTTGACGGAACCGTAGTCGCCATTCTTCCTTCAAACGGAGATACCGTAGAAGAAGATGACCCTATAGTTAAAATGACAAGAGACAGAAAGTAGCGTATGGAAGATATACTCAACAGGCTCTATGAGATGACGGCCATCAGCAATATCATAGACAATCCTGCCTATCTGCTGATGTATGCCATAGCCTTCGGTTTGCTATACCTAGGTATAGTTAAGAAATACGAACCTCTGCTTCTTGTCCCTATCGCCTTCGGCGTGCTGATTGCCAATTTTCCCGGCGGTGAGATGGGTGTCATACAGACCGATGCAGCGGGGTTCGTAACTCTTGCAGACGGCACTTCCAAGTCCATTTGGGATATGCCTTTGCATGATATAGCTCATGAGTTCGGTATCATGAATTACCTTTACTACGGCCTCATCAAGACTGGTCTACTTCCGCCTATAATCTTTATGGGTGTGGGTGCGCTCACGGATTTCGGGCCAATGCTCCGCAATCTCAAGCTTGCCATATTCGGTGCCGCCGCACAGTTCGGTATCTTCGCGGTATTGATCATCTCCCTTCTGCTTGGGTTTACTCCGCAGGAGGCCGCTTCTCTCGGCATCATAGGAGGTGCTGACGGACCTACCGCCATATTCACTACCATAAAGCTTGCGCCGCATCTGCTGGGTCCTATTGCCATAGCGGCATATAGCTACATGGCGCTCGTGCCTGTCATCATTCCTCTGGTAGTCAAACTTACCTGCACAAAGAAGGAATTGATGATCAACATGAAGGAACAGGACAAACTCTATCCTCCTAAGGGTGAGATAAAGAATATGCGTGCGGTGAAAATCATCTTCCCTATCGCGGTCACCACTATCGTGGCTATTTTCGTTCCTACGGCTGTTCCGCTTGTAGGTATGCTCATGTTCGGTAACCTTATTAAGGAGATAGGCTCCGATACATCACGCCTTTTCAGCGTGGCAAGTAACGGACTTATGAATGCGGCCACCATTTTCCTGGGACTTTGCGTAGGTGCCACCATGACGGCCGAAGCCTTCCTGAATCTACAGACTGTGGGTATCGTTGTGGGAGGTTTCTTCGCTTTCGCGCTGAGTATCGCAAGCGGTATTCTGATGGTAAAGATCTGGAATATCTTCTCCAAGAAGAAGATCAATCCTCTGGTAGGTGCTACAGGTCTTTCTGCCGTTCCTATGGCAAGCCGTGTATGTAACGGTATCAGTACCAAGTACGATCCTAAAAACCACGTGCTCAACTACTGTATGGCGTCCAACATATCAGGTGTGATAGGTTCCGCTGTAGCAGCCGGTGTACTGATTTCATTCCTCGGGTAGAGAATAGAACGCCGTCCAATCCTGTGATGGCAATTTGTAAAATGGTCTTTTCAAAGCGTTTGCCAAGAAAAGACCATTTTTTATACCACTACTCGATTCTGGTTGCAGATAGCATTCCGGAGGTATGGTTCGGCATTTCGCTTCCAGCCTCTTTCGTACAGGAAGACAACGTTGCTCCGAAGATAACTGTCGAAGCGAGACAAACATACCTAAATTTCATACTCCATTTTTAGTATGCATAAAAAAAACACCAACTAATTTTTTATCGCTTACTTTTTGCGACGCGAAGGTAATAAAACTTAACAAAGTTACACGCGTACCATAGTGAATCGTCAATACAGACGCGTGCCGTTTCCTAGAAGATATGGCAGAGGAAATCGCTGAGGTAATCACGCCAATTGGCCCAGATGTGTCCGCCATCACTTTCGGTGTAGATATAAGGCACGTTCAGAGCGTTAAGCTTGGCTCTGAATTCGGAATTGGCCTGATAGAGAAAATCATCCCTTCCTATGGCGATGTAGTATAGTTTGACTCCGTTCTGGAACAATTTCGCGAGCTTGGCGTCATAATTTTCGTAAAATTCGGGGAATCTGACGCTGCTCAGATCCTCCGGGATTCTCCAGTCAGGCGTGGCAGCGGAGAACAGTCCTATGTAGTCAAAAGTCTTAGGGTAGTTCACGGATACCATATTGGTATGGAATCCCCCCATTGAAAGTCCGGCGATTGCCCTGCCGCTCTGCTTTTTGACAGTGCGGTAGTGTGAATCCACATAGCTTATCACATCGCCGAAGTGAGCCTCAAAAGAAGTGTCGGTGGCTCCGCACGGATATGGCTTATACATTCCCTGACCTTCTTCGCCCGGAGCCGCGCTGTGACGGTTCGTGTTGCCGTTGGTCATCACCACTATCATAGGCTTGGCCTTGCCCTGCGCAATGAGATTATCCAATATGTACTGGGCACGTCCCAGACTTGTCCAGGCTTCCTCATCACCACCCATCCCGTGAAGCAGATATAGCACCGGATAACGGCCCTTACCGCTTTCATATCCGGCTGGAGTATAAACGGTCATACGCCTGGTCGTGCCAAGTGTAGGACTTTCATACCATACCTTGCTCAGTGTACCGTGAGGTATATCCTGAGCTTTATAATTGTCAGCCTTGCCTCCGCCCACGATAAAGAAGCTGGAGAGATAGCTTACGTCACGATAGACATAGGCGTTGGCCAGATCAAGAGTCTTTACCCCGTCCACGATGAAATTATAATAATAAAGTTCGCTTGGAAGAGTCTTTGTCCAAGTCCAAAGTCCGGAAGAGTCGCGCGTCATGGCTTCATAGCCCCGAGTGCAATACCCTACTACCTCTACCTTCTGAGCTTGAGGTGCATACAGCCTCAAAGTGACCTCTCCGGTGCTGTCATTGATTTCTGGTGAGACGAGCGCCGATCCCGGCCAAATGGCCTCCTGTGCGCCGGCAAAAATGTAAAATGTCGACAAGACCATAGTTATCAATAATTTATGCTTCATGATTTTATTCCAGGTTTTACAAATAAAGTGTTATATACTTCTTCCTCCCAGATATTCTGACAATGAGGATAGGCTAAAGAATTACCGTATCATCCACCAGACAGGCATCGAGGTCGCGGGCAATCTGTTCTTTGTCAAGATGCTGTCCTATGAAGACGAGCTTCTGCATGCGGTCTCCGTAGTTTGCATCCCAGTCTCTGCGAAGTACTTCATCCGCCTCAAGCATACGCTCAAGCTGTGCAGGTGGCATAGTGGCATACCATTGGCCGGCATTCTTAAGGCCAATCTGCTTTCCCGCCTGCTCGAAAAGGTAGCAGATGGATGTGTTCTCCGTAAAATAGCATATCCCCTTCGTGCGGATTACGTTTTTAGGCCAATTCCGCGATACGAAAAAGTCAAATTTATTGATATCGAACGGCTTGCGCCTGTAATAGACAAATGTACCTATGCCATACTCCTCGACCTCTCCCCCTTCATGCTCGTGATGATGGTGGTGGTGTCCGTGGCCCTCTTCATGTTCGTCGTCGTCATCTTCATCGTGGTGGTGATGTCCTTCTTCGTGGTCTTCGTCATGATGATGTTCATCGTGCTCATCGAAGTGCTCCACGTCCTCGTCATCAGGTTCGCCGCCCTCCACCTTTTTAATCCAGGTAGCGCTCGTGGCCACCTGCTCAAAATTGAACAGATGAGTATTGAGCAACAAGTCCAAATCCACATCGCCATAATCACACTCCACTATACGGGCCGTAGGCTGAAGCGTACGCACGATTTCCTTAATCTTGCCAAGCTCAGAAGGCGACACCTCTGAAGCCTTGTTCAGAAGAATGATATTACAGAACTCTATCTGCTGGATAACAAGACTTTCCAAGTCTTCTTCCCCAATATTGCTTCCGATAAGCGAGCTGCCGCTTTCGAATTCGTCACGAAGTCGAAGCGCATCCACGACGGTCGCTATGCAGTCCAGTCTGGCTATGCCGTCCTTAATGTAGCTGGTCCCCATGGACGGAATGGAACAGATGGTCTGCGCAATCGGTTCAGGCTCACATATTCCGCTTGCTTCTATGACGATATAGTCGAACTTGCGAAGAGATGTGATATCGCAGATCTGCTGCACGAGGTCCATTTTCAAAGTACAACAGATACAACCGTTCTGAAGCGCCACAAGGGAATCATCTTTCTTTCCCACTACTCCACCCTGTGCGATAAGGTCGGCGTCTATATTCACCTCACCTATATCGTTGACTATTACGGCGAACTTTATTCCTTTCTTATTGTTTAAAATTCTGTTAACCAGAGTGGTCTTGCCACTTCCTAGATATCCTGTGAGAAGCAGGACTGGGATTTCATTTAAAGCCATATCTTTAAGTTTAAAAGACGTTTTTCATTTTGAGACCCTAATTTAATGAATTTTATGCTAATTTTGCAGTCCATTAAAAAAGACGTATGAAAAAAGAGCTTATACTCATCGCATTTTTAACATTACTGTCCTTCGCTTCAAGCTGCCAAGACAAATCCTGCACGATGCTTGTCGCATCATCTTCACCATATGCCAATATATATTCGCTAAATAAGAAAACAGGAGTAAGAGAGTCCTCAGACTTCGCCGTAAGAGGTTCCTCCATAGATATTTTCCCGGAAAAGATACTTGCAGATGCGGACAGTATATATGTAAAGGTGAAAACGCATAAGAAAGGCGTTTATTACATTAACCAAATTAATCTCACCACGGACAGTCTGGATGTCGTGCGCGAAAAGAAGCTCTACAGCCGCAGCAGTGTCTCTCTTATCACGGACACCCTGCACTCAAAGGTCGGCGGACTTGTAAAAAAAGGCAGCAGCGTTCAGATTATAGGGGCCAATTATCCCGATCATAAAGGAGAAGTGCATCGATATAAAGTCAAATATAACGGCGTAAACGGCTATATCTATGCCAAGTATCTCACCCGCTCGAAGGAAAGCGCACAAAAACGCTATATGAGTGAAAAATACGACTCTCTGCATCTGGCTGCAAGGAACAGTTTCGGCGGAGGAAAAGCTATAGATTGCGACTTTTATCCATATGAAAAGCCTTCATTCGAAGACAATGTGATGCCTCAGTCGTGCTACAGCCTTTATATCAACTTTGCTCCGGGCAATATCGCAAACATAGACGCCTATATCGCATTGGCCAAGAAGACCAGGATAAACACCTTTGTCATAGATATCAAGGATAACGAATGCCCCGGATTCAAAGCTGAGGCCATGAAGCGCTATTCCCCGACAAACTACGCTAGAGCATCGTCCAAGGGGGAAGAACTATATCGGCGGGCCGTGAGCAGGCTTCACGAAGAAGGGTTCTATGTAGTGGGTCGAATCACTTGTTTCAAAGACAGTTACTTTGTCAGAGACAATCCTTCGAGCGCCATCACTGAGATAGCTACAGGACAGCCTTATAAACATAACAAATCATATTGGCCAAGTGCCTATGACAGAAGCGTATGGCAATTCAATGTGGAATTGGCGAAGGAAGCGGTGCGCAAATTCGGATTCAACGAGATCAACTTCGACTATGTGCGTTTTCCGGACAGGATGAACAGCATTGCGAATCTGGTGGACTATCACAACAAATATAACGAAAGCAAGGTTCAGGCTATTCAACGCTTCGTGATGTACGCCTGCGACGAGATACACGCCGTGGGAGCCTACGTATCCATAGATGTTTTCGGAGAAAGTGCCAATCCTGGCTACACCACGGCCTACGGACAATATTGGCCTGCCCTCTCAAACGTGGCGGATGTGATGTGCGGAATGCCTTATCCGGACCACTTTCCGGACGGATTCTACGGCATAAAGAAGCCTTGGAATCACCCTTATGAACTTCTATACCAATGGGGCAAGCGTGTGCAGGGACGTCAGGCGGCCACGCCTAATCCGGCCCGGGTACGCACATGGATACAGGCCTATCACGTTATGAAACACGTTGATCCGCAAGGAATAGACTATGACGCCGCGAACATGGAAAAAGAAATCCGCGGACTGTTTGCCGCGGATCTTACAGACGGGTATATAACTTGGTTATCTTCTTCCAGTCTCAGCCGTTATACCGAGCAAGCCCCTGCCTTCAAGATAGATTACTATCAGGAGTACAAGAAGAAGCACGCCGATAATTAATCCATCAAAATGCTCGTGTATAAGGTATTGTCGGATGAGTTCCCTACGCTTATACGCCAATTCCCCGGTTCTATGGTCCACTTGTGGTCGGCGTCGTAGATTTCAAACGATTTGCTGTTCAGAATGAATTCCACGTGCACCGTTTCACCCGGTTCTACCGCCACCTTACGGAAAGCCTTGAGCATCTTTTCGCGAGGCACGACGGAAGCGACCAGATCCGAAAGGTAAAGCTGCACGACTTCCTCTCCCTTGACTGAGCCTGTGTTAGTCACATCCACGCTCACCTTTACGCTCTCGCCGATTTTGTAATGGTCCTTATCCGTGACAGGCTCAGACACCTTGAAAGTCGTGTAACTCAGTCCATATCCGAACGGGAACTGCGGACCGTTTTCTATATCAGAGTGATAGACATAGCCGAAAGTCCTTAAAGGGTTATACTGAATAGGAATCTGTCCTGCGTGACGAGGGAAAGTCTGTACCAGTTTGCCCGAAGGATTGACGTCCCCGCAAAGTACATCGCACACGGCCTGGCCACCTTCAGTTCCAGGATACCATGCTTCCAGAAGTGCGTCGCAGTTATCGAGAACATCGCCAAGACACAGTGGCCTTCCGCTGAAAAGCACGGCTACCACCCTTTTTCCCTGAGACTTGTATTTTTTAAGCAGCGCTATCTGCTCCCGGGCCAACTCCAATGTACCTCCGCTTACGCCCTCACCTATCAACTCCCTAGGCTCACCTATACATACCAGCACCGTAGATGCGCCGGAACTCAACTGGAACACGTCTTTCGCAGCGGTTCTGACTCCGATCACATCTTCCGCCCTGCCACTTGCGCTCCAGTTGCCAAGATAATCAATGCCACCCTCCGCAAACGGGCCTACTACGCTTACTCGCGAGCCCTTTTTCAAAGGAAGGACTCCGTCATTTTTCAGGAGCACCATACAGGAACTGGCTGCCGCGCGGGCCTGCTGGCGTATCTCTGCACTTCTTACTTCACGTTCTTCTCTTTCGGCATCGAAATAACGGTACGGATCATCGAAAAGTCCCATTTGGAATTTGGCTTTGAGGGCATGATAAGCAGCGTCGCGTATACGCTCCTTAGACACTTTTCCCTCGTCATAAAGGGAACGGAGATGCTGTACGGTGTACCCGGAAGTCATATCCATATCCAGACCGGCATTGATTCCCTTCATAACGGAACGTTTCTCATCGTCCTCCGCGCCTTCTTTAATAGCATAGAAGAGGGTTTTCCAGTCTGTCATCAGAAGTCCTTCGAAGCCAAGCTCTTTGCGTAGCACATCGTGCAAAAGAAATCTGCTGTATGATACCGGAATACCGTCATAAATGGTATAAGATTCCATTACCGAACCCACACCTGCCTCAATACAAGCCTTATATGGCGGAAGGTAGGTTTCCTCGAGTTCGCGGAGCGAAAATTCGCTGTTAAGATAATCTCTTCCTGCGCCCAGCTTGGCATATCCGGCGAAATGCTTGACGCAAGCCATTATGGTATATGGATCGGAAAGGTCATCGCCCTGAAAGCCGCGTACCCTGGCCGCGCCCATTACACCGCTCAGATAAGGGTCTTCACCGCTGGTTTCCATGATTCTGCCCCATCTGCCATCAGTGGAGATATCTACCATAGGAGCATAGGCAAGCTGTATACCTCCAGCGGCCGCTTCGCGTGCAATAGCTGCAGAATTGGCCTGAACCTGAGAGGGATCCCAGCTGCAGGCTTCGGCCAGAGGGATAGGAAAGATCGTGCGATATCCGTGTATGATATCTTCGTGGAACATAAGAGGAATGCCAAGTCTGCTTGATTTGAGGGCGTCATCCTGGAGGGATCGGTTCAAGCTTGTTCCGCAGCTTTTCAGAATGGCTCCCACCTTGTCCTGAGCGATAGCGGCTCTTACGGAAGAATCATTATGATCCCACCTGGGGAGGAGATTCATCTGGGAAATCATCTCGTCTACGGTCATTCTGTCCAGCAGATCGTTTACTCTGCGCTCCAGAGGCTGCGTGGAATCCTTGTACAATGGAGTACTGTCATCCTTGCATGAATACAACAAGGATGCAGCACACAAAAGGACTGCTAATCGTTTCATTTGTTTTAGTGTTAATGTAGTTTTGTTTAAAATTATTTATTGTAGATACTTCCTCCCAAGAATTCTCGAAGAAGTGAAGTAGCAGGGATTTCTTTATCTGATACGGCCGTAAAGTAATGTATGAACTTCAAAAGCCTATGCGCTTCGGAATATTCGGGACAATTCTTCGGCACAGTCCGCAGTATGGAATCCGCGTGGTTTCGAAGCACTGCAAATTCCACCAGATATGCTGAATTGAACATGACGTCCGCATTCTCCTGGTAAGGGTAGATCCATTTCTGCTCCGCTTCCAGAACGCTTGGCCACTGCTTTATGGTCTCAAGTGCAGAGAAAGCTCCGACATTGTAATCGCGCACTATACGCCTGAGCAGTCGGTTGTCTACAGGAGGTATGCAGTTATGATTGTCCAGATTAATGCTGGTCAGCGTAGAGATGAAGATACGGAATTTGACCTTGTCGTCTATTCTGTTGGTAAGCATAGGATTAAGAGCGTGGATACCTTCGACTAGGAGAACACTCCCCTCGCGAAGACGCAGTTTCCTTCCGTTATATTCCCTCTTGCCCGTAGCGAAATTATACTTAGGCACTTCCACTTCTTCGCCTTCGAGAAGCCTTATGAGATCCTTCTGCAGAGCCTCGTGATCTACGGTGTCAAAATTATCGAAATCGTATTGGCCGTTAGGAAGGCGCGGAGTGTCCACCCTGTTCACGAAATAATCATCGGTGGAAAAGGAGACCGGTTGCATTCCGCAGGCGCAAAGTTGGACACTGAGCCTTTTGCATACTGTCGTTTTTCCCGAACTGCTTGGCCCGGTGATAAGGACCAGACGCACTTTGTCCGGGCTATAATATCGCCTCTCAATTTCTTCCGCTATCTGCACTATCTTCTTCTCCTGCAGAGCCTCGGACACCTGGATAAGCTGACTTCCGAAGCCTTTTCTTATGCGATGGTTCACGTCGCCCACCGTGTTAAGACGCATGATGATGTTCCATTTCAGGTTCTCATTGAACATCGCGTATGTCTTAGGCTGGTCCACGAACGGAGACAGCACGAGAGGGTTTTCCATGTCAGGGACACGAAGAAGCACCCCGTCGTGGTATTTTACGATATCCCATACCTTAAGATAACCGGCACGCGGAAGAAGACGTCCGTAATAATAGTCTGGAGTGTCTCCCAGAAGATAATAGTCTGTATAAACATCTTCACTGGTATCCAGAAGTCGTACCTTGTCTATGTATCCCAGATCACGGAACAACTTGATGGCTTGGCCAATCTGCACTTCCCTGCGGTGAAAAGCCACATCGTCGTCCACTATCTTCTGCATGGCAGCTTTAAGCGTCTGCACGTCCTGCTCATCGAGCGTGGTATCATCCTTTTTCCTTATGTTACAGTAAAATCCGCCGGAAATAGGATGTTCCAGATATGTCCTGCATCCCTTGAATGTTTCGTGCGCAGCCTTAAAAAGCAGGAAGAAGAGTGAGCGGGTATAGACTCTCATGGCGCAAGGGTTCGTGGCATCGAGGTATTCCACGTCACGGTTATTGTAGACGCGGAATCGCAGCCCCTGTGACACGTTGTTCACCTTGGCCGATATAATCTGGTAAGGCTGTTCAAATTCAAAGTAAGGAAGCATTTCGAGCAACGTAGTGCCCTCCTGGAAATCTTTATAGGTTCCGGTATTTTTACAGTATACGGTAATCATTACTCTATGATATGTAATTTCTTTTTAAGTTTAAGCACTCTATAGACTTTAGCATCAAGTTCTTTTTCGGAAAACTCTCCGCTTTCCACTTTCGCTGTTATCGCGTCTATGATTTCTCTCACGCTGCACGCCCCCAGAAGAAGGTCCGCACCGGCCTGGTATGCCGCTACGCTTGCTGCCACATCATCTCCTCCGAACATGTTCAAAAGGCCTTTCATCATCAGCCCATCAGTTACGATAACACCTTTATATCCAAGTTCTTTACGTAGAAGATCGTAGCACGGCTTCGATATGCTTGACGGCACCCCCGTGGAATCTATCGCCGGGACATTGAGATGTCCCATCATCACCATATCCACCTTCTTTTTTATAAGCGCTCTGAACGGGGCCAATTCCACCGAATCGAGCCTGGCGCGGTCGTGCGCTACCGTCGGCAGGGCCTTATGACTGTCCACCGCAGTGTCTCCGTGACCGGGAAAATGCTTGGCGCAGGCGCCGATACCAGCCTTATGCAGTCCACGCATATAGGCTATGGAATAGTCACTTACGGTTTTAACATCGTCTCCAAAAGCGCGGAAGCCTATGACCGGATTATCCGGATTAGTATTCACGTCACACACCGGAGCCAGGTTAATGGCAATCCCAAGAGAATCAAGCTCACGGCCAATTGCATAGCCTACGTCGTAAGCGTCTTTGGCCGATTCTATCTCGCAGGCATATTTCTGACGGGGATAATCTTCGCGTAGCCTCATCTGAGCGCCCCACTCGGCATCTATGCATGTAAGGAGCGGATATTTGCTGTGCGCTTTAAGGTACGGAATAAGAGTATCCACTTCCGCTTTCGTACTGACCATCACGATTACACCACCGATATGGTCCTGAATCACAAGCGAATCTATATGAGGGTCATAGTGGTGAGCCACCAGAAGCTGGGCGACTTTTTCCCTTACGGTCATTCTCTTAATCAGGGCAGATGGAGATTCCCCGCTGCAAGAGCCAAGAAATAATAGTGAAAAGGTTAAAAAGAGTAATGATTTTTTCATTCTGCGATTCGTTGCGCAAAGATAATCAAAATTTACGCATTTTGTTTGGAACTGTGCCTCTTGCTACGCAAAATTATCATGACGCACAAACACTTTAACCGGAGCTTATGGCTGTGTAGACATTATGTTTTTAGACCGGTGTCTGCTGCAGTGCCGGTGGCTGTCTGTTTTTTGCTGCCGGTCACCTTATGCAGAGCATGAACCTGGAGCGCTAATCGACCTTACAAAGCACTCTGCGGCACATCAGTGATCCACGTACCCGCAGCAGGTCACGAACCTGGAGCGCCAATCGGCCTTGCAGGGCATTCTGTGACACATCCGTGATCCAGGTACCTGCCGGGTTACGTTATAGTACATGCGGTTATTCGACCTAATGCTTAAAAATCCGAGCAAGCAGTTTCCTGTCCAATAGTGTAACGCGCGCAAGTTTCGTAATGGAGTAAGTCTTTCTTTCTCCCCACAATTTCTGCGCTATTGCCAAGCGCTCATCCATAACTGTTGAGGTAATCGAATTCCTGCCAAACAAAGAACGGCACAACACCTGCACTTCCATCTTGAGGGCTTGCTCCGTCACCTGTCTCTCCAGTTTGACATTGCACTCACGGTCAATCTGTGCTTCAAGATCTTTTCTTTGATGCAAAAAAGCTAAAAACGTACGGATATTACCGAAAAGACACTCCACATACTTCCAATCAATGTACGAATGAGGTAAAATCATCCCTTCGTCAAACCGCCAGTCTGACGGAAGTTTGAATTGCGTATGAAACAATTCTCTGATTTTTCTGGTAGTCAAATCTCCCACGCGAACACCCTTTTCGGCTACCGAATCATGATCTATAAAAAATATGTCTCCAGGACCCCACTTATACTGCCAAGGAGCTTTTGGATACCCCGCCACAATACTGTTTCGATACACGTAGATAATCTTGTTTTTCAACTCCGTTTCAGCCCGAATCTCATCGATTGAAATATCGATGCCTTGTGGAGCGAACTCTTTTCTGCCTGTCATCGAAAGTCTTGACATTAAGGATTTGTTAATTTTGAGTTGCATTCTGCTGCAATCATCAGGGTGACCTTTTGCAATAATATGGAAATGCGTGCCCATTAACTGAAACATCAGTAAAGTTACTCCACACGAATACGCAGTTACCGGGAGCAGGTTCATTCCAAAGATGAAATCTTCGTCTGTATCGAAAAGATTTCGGACGCCATGTCCATCAGAATAAATGTGAGCATAGAAACCATTTAATGGCTTGTCGCCCCAATCGTTAAAATTTGCCATCGTTCATAATTTAAGTTGTTGACAAATTTATAAAACAAAACTGTCTTTGCCAATAACCATTGCAGATCCTGTTGTCAAATCGGAGTCTGTAGAAGTGCCGGTGGCTGTCTTATTTCTGTTGTATGACACGAACCTGGAGCGCCAACTGGTCTTACAAGGCTTTCTGTGGCATATCCGTGATCCAGGTACCCATCAGCGGGCCGGTACCTAGAACATCAATCGGCCTTACGAGGCTCTCTGTGGCATATCTGTGCTCCAGGTACCTGCTAAAAAACAGATATACATATGTGGCATGTGAGTACACCGTCAGTAATAGAGGAAATGTAAAGCAGACAACATATATTATTTTGGAAGAATTCGTACTTTTGCACCTATGTGTAAAAGAAAAACAACATTTCTGTCCGTAGCGGTATGCGCTGCAGTAATGCTGCTCTCATCCTGCCGAAACGGGCAAAGTGGCTCGGAAGAGAAAGCAGAAGAAGTTCCTCCAATTGGCTTTAGGGAAAGTGACTATATTAAAGAAACAAGCACGGTAAAACGAGGCGAGACACTCCCCTCCCTTCTTAAAAGGATAGGTCTGCCCGCCGATTCGGTAGGTGTAATGCTAAGCCGTCTGGATACGCTGTTCAATCCTCGAAGAATGCGTATCGGCCAGAAAGTCGAGGCCTACTACAGCGGCGACTCACTCAATCGAAAACTTGAATACGCAGTATATTCACATTCAAAGACCGATGTGACTGTATTCAAATGCGCCGATTCCCTTTACCTGTGGAATTACAGCAGACCGGTAAGTCACGAGCAGCGCACACTCGATGTCGTCATAGAAAACTCCCTCTGGGCAGATCTTACGGCCAAGGGCGGTCCGGCTGAACTCGTATTGGAATTGGCAGACATCTATGCATGGACAGTCAATTTCTTCGGCCTGCAGAAAGGTGACAGATTCGAGGTAGTGTATACCGAAAGGATATGCGAAGGTGATTTCATAGGTCTGGACCAGGTGGATTTCTGCCGATACACGAGGGGAAAAGATGAAGTGTGTGCCATACGCTTCGACACGCACAGAGGTTCGGACAAATACTTCAACCAGAACGGAGACAACCTCCGCAAGACCTTTCTGAAGGCTCCGCTCAAATTCACGCGCGTCAGCAGTAAATTCACCATGCGTCGCAAGCACCCGGTGACAGGACAGATCCGCCCGCATACCGGCGTGGACTATGCAGCACCTGCCGGGACACCTGTTGTCGCACTTGGAGACGGAACGGTGCTTTCCGCCGCCTGGACAAACAACGGCGGAGGCAACATGATAAAAATCAAGCACAATTCAGTCTATACTACCGGATATCTTCACCTGCAAGGCTTTGCCAAGGGCATCAGGAGCGGAGTGAAAGTCAAACAGGGCCAAGTCATAGGTTATGTGGGCTCGACCGGACGCAGCACCGGACCGCACCTTGATTTCCGTGTATGGAAAAACGGCTCTCCGATTGACCCGCTGTCCATGAAATCCCCTGCCGCTGACCCTCTTCCAAGCCAATACAAACCTCAGCTCGACTCTCTCTACACTCACTATACGGATTTATTAACCGTTAAGTGATCTGTAAAAAATCTTTCGGCTGCCGAATGACTTCAAGCTATGTCTGCGACAGAACGTAAAACTGATAAAATCCGTATGGAAATCAAACCAATAGCCATCTTCCATTCGCCGTTTAAGGAAAAATTCGGCATACCGAGACAAAGCGGTGTGGTCGAGGGTCTTACCGGTGAGATAGAACTGCTGCCACGGTACGCTCGAGAGGAAGGGTTGCGCGGCATCGAAGGATTTGATTATCTGTGGCTTATATGGGGATTCAATCTTAACGTGGCACAGACGCATTCGCTTAGTGTCCGTCCGCCTAGACTAGGAGGAAATGAGAAAGTGGGGGTCTTCGCATCACGTTCGCCTTTCAGACCCAACCCCCTGGGGCTTTCCTGCGTGAAACTTCTAGAAGTCAACGCTGAAAAAGGCATTCTGACGGTAGGTGGCGCGGATCTGGCGGACGGTACACCAATCTATGACATAAAACCCTATATCCCCTACAGCGATGCACACCCGCAGGCGCACGGAGGTTTCACGGACGACGCAGTATGGAAAACGCTTGACGTGATACCCGCTTGCCTGGCTGTGGAAAGAGCACTCAACGATGCCTTTACCCCGGAACAATTGGACGCTCTATTTCAGAGCCTGGCCCAGGACCCGCGCCCGTCGGTACAAAAAAAGAGCAACCCGACGCGAACGTTCGGACTGCTCTTTTATGATAAGAACATCAAATTCCACGTTGAAGACGACACCGTGGTAATAGACGAGGTGTCTACACCTTCTTCCACGTAAGCACCGGTTCCCGGGCTGCCAGAGTCTCATCCGGACGCGAAACAGGAGTGTTATGCGGCGCTCCTTTGACCAGTTCCGGAGACTCCTTCGCCTCCTGAGCGATTTTTTCCATCACCTCTATGAAAGCGTCCAGCGTTTCCTTGCTTTCGGTCTCCGTAGGTTCTATCATTATGCTTTGATGGAAAAGCATAGGGAAATAGATAGTCGGCGCGTGATAGCCGTAATCGAGCAGCCTTTTGGCTACATCCAGAGTCGTTACTCCGTTGGGCTCCTTAAGCCCGTCGAAAACGAATTCATGCTTGCAGACGCTCTCGATAGGAAGACAGTAACTGTCTTTCAGGCACTCCTTAATATAATTGGCATTAAGAGTGGCGAGTTTGCCGGCCAGGCGCAGATGCTGCTTACCCAAAGACAGTATATATGCCAACGCCTTTATTATCACCGCAGTATTGCCGTGAAACCCTGAAGTGTGAACCGTCGGGAGCAAGTCGACAAGAGTCTCGCTGACACCGACAGGACCGCTTCCCGGGCCGCCACCTCCGTGTGGTGTAGAGAATGTCTTATGCAGATTGAGATGCATGATGTCGAACCCCATATCTCCCGGACGAACTACTCCCAGAAGCGGATTCATATTCGCTCCATCATAGTATAGAAGACCTCCGCAACCGTGAACAAGCGAAGCTATCTGCTTGATGTCCCGCTCGAAAAGTCCCAGGGTGTTAGGGTTGGTAAGCATGATGCCTGCCAAGTCGTCTCCGAGCAGAGGCTTCAGCGACTCCACGTCCACCAGACCTTTATCGTTAGATTTGACCACCACCACTTCAAGTCCGCATATGGCAGCACTGGCAGGATTAGTTCCGTGCGCACTGTCAGGAACGATCACCCGTTTGCGAGAAAAATCCCCGCGCGATTCGTGATAAGAGCGCATAAGCATAAGACCCGTGAGCTCACCGTGCGCCCCCGCACAAGGAAGGAATGTGAAATGCGCCATGCCCGTAATGGCCGCAAGATACTTGTCCGTCAGAGAGAATATCTCCTCCAGACCCTCGCTGTGCATAAGCGGATGCGTATTCTGGAACTCCGGAAGCGAAGCCACCTGCTCGTTGACCTTTGGGTTATATTTCATGGTGCAGCTGCCAAGCGGATAAAAGCCAGTATCAACACCGAAATTCATCTGCGACAAATTAGTATAATGCCTCACCACGTCCACCTCACTCACCTGTGGCAGATCAAGCGGAGCCTGGCGAGAAAGTTCAGAAGGAATCTGCACCTGAGAACTCGAAGCCCTCAGCGAAAAGCCTTGACGTCCCTCGACTGAAAGTTCATTGATAAGTTTATCGTAGTACTTCATAGCCTAGCATTTTAACGATTTAACTGTACCCACCACCTTGAGAAGCTCGCTCTGATCGTGCTTTTCGGTCACGCAGAAAGACACGTAGCCTTCCTCATTGCCAAGAGCGGCAAAGAATCCTGCATCATAAAGGGCCTGCTGAAGCTTTTCCACTGAGCATAAAGGCTTGAGCACGAACTCTTTCAGGAAAGGCTTGCCCGGGAAAGGATCCTCGAAAAGACCGGTCTCGAGAAGCTCTTTCTTAAGAAAATGCGCCCCCTCGAAACTCAGCTCATTAACTCTTCGCAGTCCTTCCGGACCCATAAGAGAGAGGTATATCGTCACCCAAAGGGCCATCAGGGACTGATTCGAGCAGATGTTCGATGTAGCTTTCTCGCGTCTTATATGCTGCTCACGCGCCTGAAGGGTAAGCACATAGCAGCGCCTGCCCTCTTTATCCACGCTCTGCCCTACGATACGTCCCGGTAGCTTGCGCATATATTCGCTCCGGCAAGCCATGAAACCCACATACGGACCGCCATAATTAAGCGGAATACCCAGACTCTGACCGTCTCCCACAGCCACATCAGCACCCCATTCGGCCGGAGTCTTTATAACTGCCAATGCCGACGGGTCGCAGTACTCCACCAGAAGCGCACCTGCCTCGTGTACACTTTCTGCCACGCCACTGTGATTCTCGATAATGCCAAACCTGTTGACCTGCGGAAGTATGACCCCTGCCACATCTTCGCCAAGAAGCTCGCGCAGAGCCTCCAGAGAAGTCTGACCGCCTTCACACGGAATGCTTGTCAGCTCGATTCCTGCGAAACGCGCGTAAGTCCGGAGCGTCTCCTGAACGTGCGTGAGCAAGCCCTCGCTAACAAGCACCTTAGTGCGTTTTCTGGTATTGGCCACACAGAAACGCATAGCTTCGGCTGCAGCAGTAGGCCCGTCGTACATGGACGCGTTAGAAACATCCATCCCTGTCAAGGCGCATATCATAGACTGGAACTCAAAGATATAGCGAAGCGTACCCTGCGAGATTTCAGCCTGATAAGGAGTGTAAGCCGTCAGAAACTCACTTCTGGAGCACAGATACTCCACCACCGAAGGCGTGTAATGGTCATACGCACCCTGGCCCACGAGAACCTTTTTCTGCGGACACTTCGCCGCCAGAGTACGGAAAAAGTCTTTCAGTTCCTGCTCGCTAAGAGCGTCGGGCAGATCAAAATCACCTTTGTATATAAAATCAGAAGGGACATCGCTATACAACTCATCCAAAGAAGAAAGCGATATCCTATCCAACATTTCTTTTATATCTTCCTCCGTATGAGGAAAATATGCAAAATGTTCAGCCATATTTGCTAAAGATTAAAGAATGGTTTCGTACTTGGCGGCGCTCAGAAGAGAATCAAGTTCAGAAGAATCGCTCATCTCTATCTTAACTATCCAATTGGCATACGGGTCGGTGTTGATAAGCGAAGGGTCGTCTTCCACCTCGTGGTTTACTGCTACTACGCTGCCACTCACCGGGCTATAAAGGTCTGCGGCCGTCTTCACACTCTCCAATGCGCCAAGTTCCTCCCCTGCGCTTACAGTATCCCCCTGCGAAGGCATATCCACATAAGTGATATCGCCAAGCTCGCTCTGTGCATAATCGGACACTCCGACTATGGCGATATTACCGTCTACCTTCACCCATTCATGCGACTCGCTGTACAGGAGCCCTGCAACAATCTTACTCATAATGTCTAATATTATTTTTTATAGTTAGTCTGATAAAATCTTTTCTTCACCACCCTCGCCGGGAACACTTTAGAGCGTATCTGAACCTGCAGCTCAGTGCCCAGAGCGACATACGCGCTGTCCACCAGGGCAAATGCGAGGCTCTTGTCCAACGAAATGCTGTGATACCCAGTCGTCACCACGCCCACATCCTCTCCTGAAGGAGTCAGCACCCTGTAGCCGGCACGCGGAATAGCTCTGTCCAGCACCTCCATGCCAATTATCTTCTCCCTCACGCCTTCATTTTTTTGCTTCTTCAGCGCCTCTTTCCCGATAAACTCAGGTTTGTCCAGTTTGCAGAATATGGACAGCCCAGCCATTACGGGCGAAATCTTCTCCGAAAGCTCATCGCCATAAAGCGGAAGACCTGCCTCGAAACGCAGCGTATCCCTGCATCCAAGCCCGCAAGGTTGCACCCCAGCCTCTATCAGGGCGTCCCACATCTTCTGAATCTTCTCCACCGGAGCGTAGATCTCGAATCCGTCCTCACCGGTATATCCCGTGCGGCTTATAATCATGTCTCCGTTCTCGCAGAACGTGTAGAATGTCAAATCGTCACCTTCCCTTATGCCAAGCACATCGTCCAGCGTCTTCTGTGCAAGCGGACCCTGAATGGCCAATTGGCCCCAAAGCGCGCTCTGGTTATCTATCTGCACATCATAGCCTTCTGCGCAATCCAAGATCCACTGATGGTCCTTATCTATATTTCCGGCATTGACTACCAGAAGGTATTTGTCATCCTCGAAACACCTGTATACCAGCAAGTCGTCCACAGTCCCTCCGTCCGGATAAAGCATCATCCCGTAGAGGATGCCCCCCTTCTCGAGTGTAGAGACATCGTTCGTAAAGATATGATTGACAAATCTTAGACTGTCAGGGCCACTGACGAAGATCTCTCCCATGTGAGACACGTCGAAAACGCCTACAGCCTCTCTTACGGCCTTATGCTCGGCTATGATTCCTTCATTATATCTGATTGGCATGTCAAATCCCGCGAACGGAGACATATGCGCCCCAAGAGAAAGATGTCTGTCGTGCAGACAGGTGATTTTGTCCATATAGATTAGCGTTTAATTATATCAAGGTCTTTTTTAAGAACGATTTTAGGCTCCATTATGGCCACCTTCTGAATAAGGCGAATCTGATTGGCCAGATTGAGATAGACTTTATCTTCGTGCTTGCCTTTACGCCACCATTTATAGAAGCCGACAGGGTCCGTCTCGAAAGGGATGCGTGCGATTATGCCTGTACTGTATCCCGGATAATCTATCACAAGTTTGAGTCCCATAAAGCGCTTGAAGTAGTCTGGGTCGGCCCTGCGAAGTTTACTCTCCAGTGGATTAAGCAGTTCCATCTCGTCCAGTTTGATGCTTTTATCCTTAATGTACATCTTATGTATGCGCACAGGATCCTTACAAATCCATATGCCCATTTTACAAGTAACGGGGCCCTCTTCCGTATCAAGGGTCAGAAAATCGTTAGAATAGTAAAGTTTCTCACTGTCGAGAGGAAATTGTGTAATCTCAGATTCTGCTTCCATCAAAAGGCTTAATTCGTTATCATAGCAAATATAATGAAAAAACTCGATATCAGTAAACATAAAAAAACAAGGGAGTCCCACGCGCCGTGAGACTCCCCTGCCATAAAACAAGCTTCGTGGGCTATTTCGTGCCTACCATTATTATAGAGGTAAGGTTATTACTTTCAATAAATTCAGCGAGGCGAGCCTTGATATCCTCGGCTGTCACGCTATCCAGAACGGCAAGATAATCAGTGTAGGAATCCACTCCGTAGTGCAGATATTCATTCATGCGGGAGTGCCAGTAAGATGTCTGGTGGATATTCTCCTCGAAGTCTTTTACCAGAGCCTCCTTGGCCTTGGTCAAATCCTCAGCTTTAGGCCCGTCTACGGCGAACTGCTTTACGATCTCGAACACCTTGGCGTTAAGGGCCTCGTAACGTGCAGGATCAGTCTGGTAAACTATCTGAAGAAGACCCTTTTCGATAGGAGCGGCAGAAATGGAAGCATATGAACTGATGCCATATGTGCCGCCCTCTTTCTCGCGAATCTCGTCGTGGAGAACATACTCGAGGGTAGAGCCCAGAAGCTCATCTACCAGGCAATTCTTAAGCGTGTATGCAGAAGGAGTGTTGTAACAGAAGAAGTTGAGCACCATAGGGTCCTGCATCTGCTTCTCGAACTCGCAGTTGTGAATGCCCTCTGCAAAGTCAACAACCTTCTTACAAGACTCCTTCTTTCCCTTAGAAGGAAGAGAAGCGACGTATGTCTTAAGAAGCGGAAGGATCTGCTCCTCGCTTACGTTACCTGTAATGATAAAGGTAAAATCACCTGCATTGGCGAAACGCTCGCGTGCTATCTTGAGAGCCTTGGCATAGTCCACCTTGTCCAGGTCAGCGTGCTTGAGCGAGTATGCGCGAAGAGGATTGGTATACAGACTGTGACCGAGAGAATCACTGAAAGCAGACATAGGCTGGCTTTCGGCATTGGCCAGGGCGGCTGCGTTCTTGGTCTTCCAAGAAGTGAATGCCTCATCGTCGCTGCGAAGCGATGTAAAGTAAAGGTAGCTGAGCTGGAAGAGCGTCTCCAGATCCTTAGGAGTAGAAGATGCGTTGTAACCCTCTTCGGTAGTGCCTACGAAAGGCGAGATGCTTACCTTCTTGCCGGCAAGAGCCTTGGTGAGCTCGGTAGCGGAGAAATCTCCCAGACCGCCTATCTCGATAAGATCCTCTACCACTGAGAGAGTCACATAATCACTTTCTGGATAAAGAGATTTGCCACCGTAACTGTAAGCCTTCACGAGCACCTGATCTTTATTGAGGTCAGTAGATTTGAAGTAGACATTAGCGCCGTTCGAAAGCAGATAGTGCTTATAGCCGAACTCCGCATCTTCGCTCTTCTTCACCTTTCCGGCCTTGCGGAGCTTTGACACGAGCGGCTGATCCACCACCTTATCCTCATAAGGAGCTATCTCCTCTTCCTCTACCCCCTTCAGCGATGCCAATATCTCCTCATCTGTAGGATATACCAGGCCCTCCTTCTCCGGAAGCATATTGATTACCACCATATTGCCCTCGATATTATACTCCTCTGCGATAAACTGGTTAATCACCTCTACAGGGATATTAGGGGCCAATTGGCTCATAATGGCAAATTCAGTCTCAATTCCAGGGATAGGCTCATTATCTATGAAGTTACGCACAAGCTCCGAGCAGTATGAAGCGCTGCTCTTCTTATCCCTCTGATTGTAAGAGCTCTCCAGAGAAGAGAGATAATCCGCACGTGCACGCTCATACTCGCTGGCAGTGAACCCGTTACGGATCACGCGGAGCATCTCGCGATAGATGGAATTAAGCGAGCGGAGCATCTGAGTTTCGTCGTATACGACAACACCCAGGAATGAACCGCAAGTCTTCGAAAGCATGAAGTCGCTGTCGCCCATACCTGCATATATGAAATCAGGGTCAGCGGCCTGGCTCATCTCGGAAAGACGCGCATCGGCCATGCTTCCGATTATGTTATTGACATAAGAGATGAGAAGATAATCCATAGTGTACTTGGCCTCGAACGGGATAGCCGGATGCTTGAGGAAGATATAAGACTGACCATAGCTCTGCTCCTTATCCGTAGCGGTAGCTATGATAGGCTCCACGTTATCCTCGACAGGAGTGTATACTCTTTCAGGTGCATCTGCAGGAGCCGCAGGGAGAGTAGAGAATATCTGCTTGATTTTCTCTTCTACTGCGTCTACATCGAAATCTCCCACTACCACTATGCCCTGCTGGTCAGGACGATACCATGTGTGATAATATGAGCGGAGAGCCTCGTAAGGGAAATTGTCCACTACGGACATCAGGCCTATAGGCATACGTTCGCCATATTTGTTCCCCGGATATATGATAGGGAGTATCTTGTCGTAGAGACGCATCTGCGCGTTCTGACGGCTTCTCCATTCCTCGTGGATGACCCCGCGCTCCTTATCTATCTCCTCATCTTCGAGAAGAAGACTTCCTGCCCAATCGTGAAGGATGAGAAGGCACGAGTCGATGGATGAGGGATATTTGGCTACAGGAACATTATCTATATTATAGACAGTCTCGTCGATGGAAGTGTAGGCGTTGAGCTGGGCACCGAATTTCACACCTATCGATTCCAGATATTTGATCAGGGAATCTCCGGGGAAATTGACTGTTCCGTTAAAACACATATGCTCCAGAAAGTGCGCAAGACCTCTCTGGTCTTCGTTCTCGAGGATGGAACCTACCTTCTGGGCTATGTAGAAATTGGCCTGTCCTTTCGGTTCCTCGTTGTGTCTGATGTAGTAGGTAAGCCCATTGTCAAGCTTGCCCACGCGTACCTGCTCATCTATAGGGATAGGTGGCATCTGCTGCTGGGCAAAAGCCATCGCACCTGCGAGAAGAGAGGCTACGAGAAGTGTGATTTTTTTCATAATATTTAGTAAAACGTGTAAAAATTTCGCGAGAAATTTATCTCAAATAAATCGGTAACACACAAAAATCGTGTAAATTTACGCAAAATTTGCTTAAACTAAAAATGAAAGAAGAGAAACATATTGTCCCATTGACAATTCCCAGTTATCTAGTAGATTATAAGAAAAGACTCCGCCCGGCGTGCTTCATGTCTATAGCACAAGAAATGGCTGTAGAAGGGGCCACGGTACTGCATTTCGGTTATGAAGATATGGCCGCGCACGATCTGGCCTGGGTAGTGAGCCGCACGAAGCTGATTTTCCACCGCATTCCCCTTTGGAAAGACAAAGTCGAATTCCAGACTTGGCATAAAGGCATCCAAGGGCCATATTTCATAAGGGACTATCGCCTCGTGGGCGAGAACGGGGAGATTCTGGTGGACGGCACCAGCTCGTGGATAGCGCTCAACACCAAGGAGCGTACACTTTTCCGCACGCAGGACCTCGGATTATATTTCGACCTCACCCCACAGAGCAGCGACGATGCCATAGAAACCCCGGCCGGAAAGATAGCCTCCCCTAAAGACGCGCAGAAAGTCGCCAGCCACACCGTCACTTATATGGATCTGGATTTCATAGGCCATGCCAATAACGCCAGCTATATAGCCTGGGCCATGGACTACCTGCCGGAAGAACTGCTCATGGGCAGCTTTCCACACGTGGTGGAGATAAATTTCAATAAGGAAACCCGCTATGGCGAAGTGGTAGACATTTACCGCAAGATCGTCGAGAACGAGACCTCAACTGTAGTGATATTCGAAGGAAAAGTCGACGCCCTGGCGCATTTCACCGCCAGGTTCACCTTCGAGAAGAGGTAAAGAAAGAACCGGTAGTGCCACAAAGGGCGCACTATGCCTGCGCCCAGCCGTCAACCGTGTGCGTCTCGGATGAGAAGTTGATACCGAGCTTGATGATCTGCTTACCGGAAGCGAGGAAAGGCTTGTCATAGCCCTTCTCCTCTATCTGAGAGAGAGCCGTCTGAGGGTCAAGGTCACGCTTGAGCTCGATGACATAGACATAATCTGCCACGTCTCCCTTTTCAATATCACGAATAAACCTATATACAGAGAACTCCCCGCTGATTAGAGCCGGAGCGAACAATTGGCTGAGAGAATTGAGAAAACCGCTCTTCACCTCTTCATTTGGATAATCCAGATAATAAGTCTGGAACCGTTCGTCATAACCCTTTATCGTCAGATATCCTGTCTGATACATAAGCGTAATAGGCGCCGGGCTGACATAGTTCGTTCCAGTAAGCGTCTCCACAGGGACATCGTCCTTTGAGATGTTGTCAAGGTTATAATTTCCTTTCTTCAGATAACGGACGAGGAAAGTCGGAGTCCCTGTCTCGAACCAGTACATACGGAACTCTTCAGACTTGAATGTATTCAACAGACTGAATGGATTATAGATTCCAGACGCCTTAAAATGAAAATGATATCCATCGTACAGGCTCTTAAGCTTCGCATAGCATTCTTCCTTGCCAATCCCTTTTGCCGCAGCAAGTTCCCCCACGCTCCCGTCGAAATATGATCTCAATTCAGCCTCCGATATTCCGCAGATGTCCGAACTGCTCAAATCCATCGATATGTCATTCAAGTTATTAAGGCCGCTGAAGATGCTCATCTTTCCAAGTTTTGTAACTCCTGTCAGAAAGGCGAATCTTATGCTGGCGTCTCTTCCCTTGATGACACTGTAGAAGCCCTGCAGTTCGCGCCGGAACTTCTCCATCAGAGACTCATCGTCGATATTGTCCACAATAGGCTTCTCGTACTCGTCGATAAGTATCACCACTTTCTCCCCTGTCTTGTGGTAAGCCGCGTCGATTACAGTTTTGAATCGCACCGGAAGATCATCATCCGGGAGATTTTCAATACCATATAAGTTTTCCCATATACGCAAATGCTGGTTCAAGTTTGCGCGAAGGTCTTCAACCTCCGTATATTTGCTTCCCGTCAGATCCAAATGCAACACAGGATACTTCCTCCACTCCTTTTCCAAACCTTCCATCGCGAGCCCCCGGAAAAGCTCCTTCCTGCCACTGAAATACGCCTCCATAGTGGATACCAGAAGGCTCTTGCCGAACCTGCGCGGACGACTTAAAAAATAATACTGTCCAGTGGACGCAAGATCATAAATCTGCGCGGTCTTATCCACATAGACATATCCACCAGTTATGATCTTCTCAAAGTTCTGTATTCCTATAGGGTACAACATCTGACTTTTCCTCCTTTATCCCCACAGATATAGTTTTTTTACCAGCCAAATAAAAATTTTCAACCTTTATTCAGAATCCCCTTCCATGCCGGGGAATATGCGATTGTCACCGGAAATGAGCAACGGCTGACTTCACATAGTCTTTCGAATCGCTCGCCGTGGAGTTCTCCGGCCTTCTCGGCAGTAAATACCTCTACTACATCTATACCGGCGAGCTTCTTGCCTTCACGGGTGAAGACTTGGAGACATTGGAAGTAGCCAAAGAACTGCTAACAAGACAGCAACTTACATATCCTCGAGCGAGAGGCAGCGGAGGATCTTGCGATATCTATTGAGACGGTTCTCCTTGCGGGCGAAAAACTCGGTCTTCTCTTTCAGCAGAGCAGCGTCGTACTTGCCCGGATTCCTTTTTACCTCGATGATGTCCACGCTCTTGTCATCTGCGCTCACCGCCACGATGTCAATCTCGCCCTGCTGGTGGTTTCCTTTTGAGTCTACGTATCCCTTAGAGTCCCACCAGCTACCTATCGCACGGTACATCAGAGACTCGGCGAGCTTTGCGCGAAAATACCTCTCAAGCGTATCTCCGGAATAGGTAGCGTAGTCTTCGGTCATCACCTTCGCGAGCAGCGGATACTGGCCGATTTCTATCATCGACTCGTTTTTCTCGATGTAACGGAACCAGAAGCGCAGGAAGATGTCGCTGATCTCATATCGGACAGTCTGGGTGTTCTTCCCGGCCCAGATCGGGCGCTTCTTGGATATGAGGTTGTAGGTTTCCTCCAACTTCGAGAGCTGTCCCCCGATGCTCTTCTCACCTAGATATGCGGAGATGTCGGCCTGCGTGTTGTGTCCCTCGGCAATCGCCTCAAGCACAGAAAAATAGGTCCCGTACTTCTTTCCAAACTCCTGGATGAGAAGCTTGCGTCCCTCCTCAATGAACGGAGAATCCGCATTGCAGATGAACTCAATCATCTTCTCCCGTGTCAGGGCCTCGGCATCAACAAAGAGTTCGATGTATTTCGGAACTCCGCCCGTGTATGAGTACAGGGCCAACAAGTCATCATTGGAGTATCCCGAGGCATATTCCGTCATAATCTCTTTGAGCACTGAAGGCGCGAACGGCTGCAGTTTGATGGTCTTATCGTCTCTGCCGTACAACGGTTCTTTCTTGTCCCTGAACAGTTTGGTCATCAGCGAATACACCGAACCGCTCACGACGAGGTTCACGTGAGTGTTCAGGCGATAGCGGTCCCATATATCCTGAATGTCTGAAAATATGGACGAGTTGCTATCGCCGAAATTCTGGAACTCGTCGATAGCCACAGTAAACGGTCGGTGCCCCCCCTCTTGCATAAGAATGGAGAAGATGTCTCTAAACGACCGCACGCCCTCCGGTACGAACAAGTCGAGTTTCGAGCGAATCTCACTGGCGAAGGTATCGCAAAGCACAGCCTCGTTCTTTTTGCCGACAAAGAAATACAGGTACGGTTCCCCGTCCATCGCCTTGTCGATAAGAGTCGTCTTGCCGATACGCCTACGACCTGTCACCACGGTCAACATAGAGTGTTTCTCCTCGGACCTCTTCTTCATCTCCCGAAGCTCCGAAAGCTGCTGCGTTCTGTCGAAAAATTTCATACTCGCAAATTTTACAGCGGTAAATTTTACCACCGTTGCAAAGTTAGAAAAGAAATTGATTCTAGCAAAATACGTAAAACAATCAATTCCTTGAATTCGGTAATTTGGCGACCGTCCTTATCAATCCCTTTCTATGCCGGGGAATATGCGATTGTCACCAGAAATGATTATTCCGTAAGGAACGTTTCTCTGTATTCCCTCCTTTGCGACAAGAATGCCTTTGTCCACAAGGTCCTTGATGTCTCGGGCCGCAGTGTCCGGAGACGACTTTGACTGCTTCGCCCAATTCTTTACAGTCAACTTCCCTGAATATCCGTCAAGCCACACATTGAGCATAGTCTTCTGTCTGTCGGACAGAATTGCCTGAGCGTGCGTCTGCCAGAAAATCGCCTTATTCAGAATGGACGACAGCATCCCTTCCGCCCCTTCGATTGCGCGGAGCATACAGTCCAGATACCAGTCAATCCAGATCGTAATGTCACAGCTCCCTTTCTGGCACCGCTCAAGGATATCGTTGTATTTGCGCTTTTCCTTGTTAATCTGCCGGGATATACTGAAATACCGCAATGTCGAGTTATCCGCCTGACTAAGAGCCATATCCGCGATTGCTCTGCTTATACGTCCATTGCCGTCGTCGAAAGGGTGGACGCTGACGAACCAGAAATGAGCAACGGCAGACTTCACATAATCCTTCGGAGTGTCTGCAGAATTAAACCAATCGAGGAATTTGCCCATCTCGGCAGGGACCAGTTCTGCTTCCGGCGCGTGATAATGAATCTTCTCGCGTCCCAAAGCGCCGGATTCTACATTCATCGGATCTATCCGGTATTTACCGACATTGATAACCTCCATCCCGCTCCTACCTGTCGGAAACAGACAATTATGCCAGCCGAACAATCTTTCATCGGTAAGAGGAACGTCATAATTGCATACCGCATCTACCATCATCTCCACTACTCCATCCACATAATGAGAAGGCTCTGTTTCGTTTAAAATGCGCACCCCCATCCTCCTGGCCACAGATGAGCGGACCTGATCTGAATTCAACACGACATTCTCAATTTCGGAAGATGCCACAATATCGTGCGTCAGAGCTTCAACGGCAGCTTGTTGCTGCACATTGAATCCGATTGCAGACAAGCGTCCCTCAAGGTAGCCCGCCGCCTTATTTACTTTTGCCAACTTGGCGTCAATCAGCGACCTGTCCCATACGAAATTCGGCCACTGAGGTGTCTGATGAATGTACATATCCAGTTCATTTTGTTGCAAATATAACAATTTGCGGTTTATTATCCGCAAATTCTACGGATAATAAACCGCATATAGATCTTCACAGACTATTCTACTTTTTCCTCCCCTGCAAGATCGTAAACCCATACTTACTCATCCGCGAAATCCGCCGACAATTTTCATCGCGATTCGCCGGACTCTACTTGAGGGACATCATCCTTCGCAACCTGCCTGTTCTGCTCGAAGTTTGCAGGATCCTTCTTCTGAGATGACTCTGTGGAAGCAACCTCTACGGTCTCAGACAACCGACAGGTATCACATATACATTATCCTCGGGTCTAAGGTACGCGTGCCCACCGGTAGCCGTCAAAACCATCTTGAACGAAGGCGGATTCATTCGGGACGTGTCGATTTGCGATTCAAGAGCATTGAGCGTAACTACCCCCGCATCGATCAGAGATTCGCCCCCAAGTTTAATCTCTATCAGGCCGTACTTCCCATTTCGCAGATGTACCACAGCATCGCATTCCAATCCGTTCTTGTCCCTGTAATGATAAACCTTACCGTTCAAGGCCTCTGCGAATACCCGAAGATCCCTTATACACATTGCCTCGAAGAAAAAGCCCATCGTATTAAGATCATTCATCAGATCCTGCGGGCCAAGTCCCAGTGCGGCAGTAGCGATTGACGGGTCGACAAAATATCTGGTATCAGCAGTGCGTATAGCTGTCTTTGATCGTAGATTCGGATTCCATGCAGGCATATCCTCCACCACGAAAATCTTCCTCAAAGCATCAAGATAAGTACTTATCGTATCATCATCCAGTGCCGATGATCTACGGTGTAACGGACAGCATCCCACAATTTAGGAACAGTTTGCCATTCGTCGATAAGCATCGAGGCATCTGGAAAATCTGATGCTAATTGACCCCCAAATCTAATTGCATTTAACCCCATAATA
>CAVKBL010000013.1:0-58070 GCA_963654805.1 Lachnospiraceae bacterium
TGGTGCTTGGGCCGGGAGGTTAGGCACTGGTCTGCAAAACCAGTTAGAGCGGTTCAATTCCGCTAGGCACCTCAAGCAAATGCCTCTGACGCAAGTCGGGGGCATTCTTTTTTTCTTAAAAAATATCTAATTTTACATTCTGCTATGCTGGATTCAGTATGTACAGATATGTCGACAAACAAACACGATATCAATAATGAAAACTCTTAAAAGGAGGGCTGGCTGTATCCTCCTGACGCTCTGCCTCGGCCTTACACTGAGCGCTCATAGCCGTTTTACCAACTATCCCCTGCCATCGGCTCCTGACACGCTGAGAATCCTGGCGATAGGCAACAGCTTCTCCGATGACGGAACGGACTACATTCCCGGGCTTCTCGAAGCCATCAACCCCCGCGACGGCTGCCACCTTACACACCAGTATAGCCGTTATATCGCCGCATGCACATGGTTTGAGACCCTAATCCAGCCAGTCTACGGCAAAACCGTTCTCGGTAATCCATACACGCTGCGTGACACGGAGTACAGCATCACTATAGAAGATGCCATCCTTTGCCAGAAATGTGCAGTGCAGGCGGTGCAGAACAGGAAAGACCGCCAATTCTAAATAAACAAGAACAAATGAACAGAATCGTATTGATAACCGGAGCGACAAGCGGAATCGGACTCGCCTGCGCCCGCAAGTTCGCAAAGAACGGAGACAGACTTATACTTACAGGCAGAAACAAAGAGCGCCTGGAACAGATCCGAAACGAACTTTCTGCCGAAGGGACTGAAGTGTTGACACTGAACTTTGACGTAAGAGACCGAGAAAAAGCCAAGGAATGCCTGAATGAGATGCCGAAAGAATGGCAGGAAATTGACGTTCTTGTTAACAACGCCGGCCTTGCTCTTGGGCTGGAGCCGGAATATAAGGGCAACATCGATGATTGGGAAACGATGATTGACACCAACATCAAAGGTCTTCTTACCATGACCAGACTCATCGTACCGGGTATGGTTGCACGCAATCGCGGCCACATCATAAACATAGGCTCCGTAGCCGGTGATGCGGCATACTCCGGAGGCAATGTATATTGTGCGACAAAGGCTGCCGTCAAAGCCCTGACAGACGGACTGCGTATTGATGTAGCCGACACTGCTATCCGGGTGACCAATCTTAAACCGGGACTTGTCGAGACTAACTTCAGCAATATCCGTTTCCACGGCGATCGCAACCGGGCTGCCAATGTATATAAGGGCATCACTCCCCTGAGTGGAGATGATATCGCTGATGTGGCAGTCTATGCGGCCAACGCGCCGGCGCACGTGCAGATAGCCGAAGTGCTGATATTGGCCACACATCAGGCCAGCGTCAGCGTGATCTCCAGAGAGAAATGATTTCACACCGTCGTTTTTCCACTCTGCCAACATAAATTTATTACTTACAATTTGGAAGTTCAGAAAAAACTCTTTACCTTTGTTTTTCAAAGATGAGAAAAGAGAACATCATATCATTGATTTCCATGCGAATGCAACGCTAAGTTGCATTATTTTCTCTTTTACCCGGAGCAACGTTCTTCTTGCCAGGGTTCTTTCTGAATCTCAGAGACCGAATTTTAATTACAATTTATAAGTTAGTAGTATGAAAAAACAACTATTTTTCGTGCTCGGATTGGCCATATTGGCATCCTGCACAAAGACATCCCAAAACCAGGAACCAGCTGTAGACCCTTCAGATCTTGACGCCAACGGTACAGCAAACTGCTATGTCATCTACGACGAGGGCGACTACCATTTCGACGGAACAGTGAAAGGCAATGGCGTAGTGTCTTCCGACATCCCTGTTTCCGCAACCGGAATCGCCACTGAATCCGCTTCTCTTGTATGGGAATCTGTCAAAGGACTCATTACAGAAGTATCTTTCGACGGAATTGAAGTTCATTTCCACTACAACGGCTCAAAAGGTAACGCCGTCATCGCCGCACTTGACAAGGACGGAAACATAGCTTGGAGCTGGCACATCTGGGCTCCGGAAGAGAAGCTCATCACCGTTACCGCCAAAAGCGATGTGGAAGTATGCAACCTTAACCTGGGTGCACTCTGCGCAGAACTTGGCGAGAATAATGACACCAAATGCTATGGACTTCTTTACCAGTGGGGCCGCAAGGATCCGTTCCCGTCAGCCCCTACCAGGACAGGAGATACAGGCACTGTCGGATATCCTATCTACAACGCCGCAGGTGAGCAGATCTCCATCACGAATTCTTCCTGGTACAGCGTAGCGGACAACACCCTCGAGTATTCCATCGCCCACCCTACCGTATGTTTTTCAAATTATGCGCAATACGCCACCGGAGTATCAAGGGATTGGCTGAAAGCTGAGGAGAAGAACGATCATCTCTGGGCAGAAGAGAAAACCATCTTCGACCCATGTCCGGCAGGATACAAAGTTCCTTCCCACAAAGCATTTACCTACTTCACCACCACAGGCGGATACACCACCAGCTACTCGGATTTTGACGTGGCAGACATCGACGGTGATGGGGCTATCACCGCAGCAGATTACACCTACGGATGGCATTTCAATGTCAAGGAAGGAAGCCTGTTCTTTCCTGCAGCCGCCAGGTATGACGGCTCATATGCTATGCTCTACGGCTCGAAGAGCGGCCTTTGGGGAAACTACTGGTCTTGCACCCCTGCCACTGAAGAATCTTCGTCATATTATCAGGAGGGCACTGCCAATGTAATCGTGGCATTCAGCCACGAAAGTGACTATGACACGGTGTCTGCTATCGCAACGGGAAGCAAAGCGGACGCATATTCTGTAAGATGCGTAAAAGAATAGTGTTACATTGTACAAATAATTTTTTATATTTGCAGTCCCTTTGCGGTTTTGACCTGAAGGGGCTGCAATTTGCAGACGGGATGTAGCGCAGTTGGTAGCGTACTACGTTCGGGACGTAGGGGTCGGGCGTTCGAGTCGCCTCATCCCGACCAGAGACAGGCCGATGGTTTTCCACCGGCCTGTCTCGTATTTAGTCGCCATTCAACCAAGCCTTTCCGGGCTCACTTGCAGAGGTCCTTGACGTTCTGTAATTCAGAAGTGGAAAAACTATAACAACAATTCTCTCACTTTAGGGATGATCTCCAGGTCGGCCGGAAGCCAGTCGACACTTTCGATCTCTTCTCGAGACAGCCATTTTGCAGCCTCATGCTCCCGTAGAAACAAGTCGCCCGAAACGATGCTGCATCTGAAACAATCCATTGAAAGGTGGAAGGTAGGGTAATCCCATTCTACAGTTCCCAACAGTTCTTCTACCTTAACTTCCGTGGCCAACTCTTCTAAAATCTCACGATGAAGCGCCTCTTGCGGAGATTCTCCGCCCTCAATTTTCCCTCCCGGAAATTCCCATCCGTCCTTGAACTCTCCATATCCCCTTTGTGTTGAAAACACCTTTCCATTCTTGACGATTACCGCCGCCACCACGCGAATTGACCTCATATATGAATTGTACCTTGATGTTAATGTAGCAAAGATACATATTTTTCAGCCTTACCTGGAACGTTTATCTGCCACTCAGTGCACTCTATGACACTTTAGCGTTCCAGATCCCCGTCTTATCGTAGGCACCTAGATCATTGATGTGTCACAGAGAGACCTAGAAGGCATATTGATGTTCCAGGTAAATCGCAAGGGATCTAGTTTGTTTTATGAATTATTCGTCCATAAAATCAGAATAGTTTTCATAGGATGTATTGGAGAACAGAATTTTATAAACAGCTTCTCCATTTTCGTTACATCTATGTGTGGATATGATTTTTACGCTGTCAATCCCATACTTATATAAATCTTCTATAGTAACCAGTTCTCCTTCTTTTTTTCTTAGTATTTTTCGTAAAATCCACTCGCCAAGTTGTGAATTTGGGTTTGACATAAGAGCCTTACCTCCGTCTTGGCATACTTTAGCTGATAATTTATTTCCATCAGGAAGAATTAATTCGAAAGGGACATCTCTATTCGGGAAAAAATCCGGATAATTCTTATGTATTGATTTTGGTATTGGGATATATACTTCATTAGCATCTCTCTTCCTTCCATTTGCATTCCATTGGTTAAGCCCGCTTCTCTCAGGAACGTGGTCAGCGCCCCGTTTGCTATATAGTGGTAGAATCACATAATCCTGCCCTTTCTGTTCTATCCGTTTGCTGAATAATAATTCATTATCGTGCGGGTAAATAACATTGTTACTTGATAATAACTCAGAAAGAAGTTCGAGAGGCTCGTCAATTATGTCGACTGGAATTTCAACATAATCCTTTGGCAGATTAAACTTCTTTTGCAAAACACTTTTGCTTTTATTGAAAGAGTATTCATTGACTCCGTCGTTAAATGAAATAGAAGCCTCTCTATCTTCAATATCAGCTATATCATCTATTTTAATTTTCTCATAAGGAGCATTAAATATTTTTAGTCCTCCAATGTTTCTACCGATGATATGATAAATGGATTCACAAACATCATAGGTATTATCCGCAAAATCCATTCTTTCATTCCTGTATATCGATATTTGGCGAGCTAGTTCTATTCCTTGAAGCTTGTTTAGAGAAGGCTTTAATTTATTGAACTCTGCTATCTTTTCACAGGATGATCCGCCATTAATCCCAAAGGTCTTAATTCCAATTCCTAATTTAGACAATCTAGCATCATACGCGGTGCAAGACCGAGCATCGTTTTGGGCATTGTAATATTTACAAAACAAGTTTTCTGTTAGCCGATAATCTAAATAAGGCGTCTTACTTTCCGAAAACAACCTTGAGATGCTTGACATTAGCCTGAGCATCTCGAAGTAGGTCGTATTATTTTTCCATGAGTCTACGAATTCTGTAAGATTATTGTACATATCTGCTCGCAGACTTTTTGAATAAGTGGGACTACTACAGAGTTACCTGCCTGTTTGTAACAAGCAGCACTTGGTATTTCAGGCGAAAATTCATATTGTGGTGGATAACCTTGAAAATTTAAACATTCTCTTGGAGAAAGTTTCCGGATTCCACATGGAGACAAAATCAATGGAACGTTATGCCCACCAGTTCCCATGTTGGCAGTTAAAGTAGGGCAAACGTTATTTTTATTTCCTCGCACATAAACTCTTCTCCACTGATATATTGTATCTGAGGATGTAATTCCGTTTTTCAGGTCGATCCAATGGCTCATCTTCTCTCCATAGAAGAGCTTTGGATTATTCTCCGAATAGTTAAGACAGTCGTGAATAGTGTTTGTTAATTTTATCGGGGCTGGAAATTTAAAAGCGCTAATATTTTTAACTTGCTGTTTATCAAAGCAAACAACAATAATTCGTTCTCTATTTTGGGGAATATTGGCATATTCCATAGCATTCATAATCTTATCATAAACGACATAGTCTAAATCTTCAAGAGTCTTCTTGATGATTCTGAATGTATTACCGCCATCGTGATTTTTAAGATTTTTTACATTTTCGAGAAGAACTGCTTTTGGCCGATATCGTTTAATTATCTCCGCAACATCAAAAAAAAGAGTTCCTCTAGTATCCTCAAATCCTTTTTGATATCCTGCTATGGAAAAAGCTTGACAAGGAAATCCTGCGCAGAGTAAATCAAAATTATGAGGAATTGCTGCTTTGGTTTCTTCGAGAGTGATATCTCCGTATGGTATATCACCAAAGTTGTAAGAATAGGTTTTTTGAGCGTATTTATCTATCTCAGAGGAGAATACGCACCCCCCCCCACATTCTGGCAAGCAAGACGGAATCCGCCTATGCCAGCAAATAAGTCAATGAACTGAAATTTGACAGCTTGTGGCGTGGGAAAAGGGATATTTTGCAGATGAGCACTTTGCATTTTGACAACATTTTGTTTACAAATGTAATAATTTTCTAGATACTACCAGATTTCGTCAGAAGTTCTATTAAGGCTCAGGCGGTAAACCCTGTAATTGCATCCTTCATGTTCAATAGTGGTAAAAAATCGCACTTTTATTCCACTACTGGACACGCAAAGCGTCCAAATTGCAGTATTTGCGTCAAGTAGTGGATAAAAAACGGGGGTTTATTCCACTACTGAATTACAGAATGCCACAGGCCTTTGCAAGTGAACCTAAATATTTCGGTTTTGCGCCTGAGCCGGGTTTTGTACCTGACCCCTAAGCCATCCGACTCAGCGGAAAACAAAAAAAAAAAACAGCGACCTATCGGACGCTGTTTTTCTCTTTGTAGCGGGGGAAGGACTCGAACCTCCGGCCTCCGGGTTATGAGCCCGACGAGCTACCAACTGCTCTACCCCGCGATGGGACTACAAAAGTAGCATTATTTTTTAAATCTGCAAAATCTTTCGTAAGAAATACTACACTAAAAGTATAACAAAAAAGATCAGTGCGAAGATTTCAAATTTCCTTTTCCCGTCAAGTCCCTCATCTATAATTAATTCAGAAGGGTCAGTGGAAGTAATCGCACGAAGTGACTCCTCACCGAAAGACAAGAACTCACGAGGCGTCCATTTCTGCGCTATCTGACCGCCGGATATGAACGTAACTCCCATATTGGCCCTGTTAAGGCTCATAAGCGTGCGTCTGTCAGCCAAATACGCCCTTTCCTCATCGAAAGGCAGTTCTCCGTTCACGGCCAACACGGTCCGCATCCCGGCTTTTCTGGAGCGTGACCTGATTAAATCGAGGTCTTCGGCATTTACCTTTTCCGGCGCATATACCGATATGAAAGCCACCTTTCCTTTCAGCAGATGCGAATCCACATACTCTCCTTCCGGGTCCATAAGGCTGATATCTCCCTCTTCTATCTCCTTACCGGTATGCAGATCGGTAAGATCCAGAAGCGGAAGATTGACATAAGAATAAACGGTAAACACTATCACCATGACATAAGCCACGCCACTTAAAATCTTGCGGTAAAGCGGTCGCGGATAACTTCTGGCGTATGGCAGGAATGCTATCGCCCACAGGGCAAAAAGCACGATATTTTTCAGAAAGCTCTGCAGATGGGTAAGATGCAACACCTGTCCGAAACAGCCGCAATCCATCTCAGGATTAAAAATCAGAAGCAGGAGCGTTAGCAAAGTAAAAAAAGACAGCAGTGCCAGCGTAAGATTACGCATCACCCTCACCCATATGCCACTGATAAGCGAAATGCCTATAAAACACTCCAGAAGATTAAAAAAGAGCGAAGCATATTCTGCCAATCCCTTCAAAAACCCGAGGTGAAGAAAGTTAAGATAACCCTCCATTACAAGAGTGCTTCCGACAGGGTCCATCAACTTGAAAAGTCCCCCTACAAGAAAAACTGCACCCAACACAAAAGCGGAAAGCCGCCTAGAAAAACTAAAGCGTCTCATCCACCAATTCTTTGATTTTTAAAAATATATCTTCGGACGGGAGCATCCTGCCCTTCTGATCTGCACAATCCACCACCTTAAGGGAAGCATCTTCTGCAGCCTGCTTAAGGTACATCTGCTTAACCTTCTTCTGAAAAATAATGGAAGACTCGTGTATATCCTGAGCTCCCGCAAGATAGTCCCTGTCTTCCCCGCTTCTGGAATGAGTAAGGTTCTTCTCGACAAATCCTATCGGCACATCCAGAAAAATATTCAAATCGGCCACCGGTTCAGCGAAATCGCCGAATTCCGTCTTAAAAATCCATCTGCGAAGGTCATCTGCAGCCTCGTCGTCGGAAAGCTTGGCACACTGATATGCTATATTGGAATACACATAGCGATCCAGAAGGACTGTTTTACCTTCTTCGAGCAGTTTTTTTATCTGTGGAGCCGCTGAGTGCCTGTCCTCAGCGAAAAGAAGCGCCACCAGTTGAGGATGAACGGCATCGTTTGAACCGAAATCACCACGCAAGAAGCGCGAGATCAACTCTCCATAGACAGGGGCATCGTAGCGAGGAAAATGTATATACTCACAAGCTCCACACTTGTGTTCCAAATATTCTTTCAACTTTTTGACTTGCGTGGATTTTCCTGCTCCGTCAAGTCCTTCCAACACTATAAGCATATCTGCAAAAATAATTATTTTTCTTCTACCAAAGCAAATCAAGTGATGCGTAAAAAAACAAAAATAGCCATATTTGCAAACACGCTTCGGCAAGCGCCGAAACTTTAATAAAAACACACGGATATGGTAAAAATAATGGGCATAATCAATCTGACGCCGGATTCTTTTTACGAAAAAAGCCGGTATAACTTCTCCATTCTGGAAAGCAGTGCCGACATAGTAGATGTAGGAGCAGTTTCCACTAGACCCGGCGCGCAGGATATTCCTATGGAAGAAGAATGGTCGAGACTAGAGGGCTTTCTAAAGAATTGGCATTCAGAAAAGACGTTGTCGATAGACACCACCAGCGCCGAAATTGTCCGCAGAGCCTATGATACCGTAGGGCCGTTCATGGTCAACGACATATCTGCCGGAGAAGACGACCCGGGCATGCTTCCCCTGGTGGCAGAATTAACACTGCCATATATAGCGATGCACAAAAAAGGCAACCCCAGAACTATGGATTCTCTGGCTTCTGAGGAGAAGCCTATAATGCAGACTCTCACCGAATATTTCGAAGAGTTCAGCGCGAAGGCCGGCCGTATGGGGATAAAGGAATGGATTCTGGATCCGGGACTTGGATTTGCCAAGACAGCAGCACAGAATGTAGAGATAATAGAGAATCTGGAACAGCTGAAAAAATTCGGCCGCCCCATTCTGATAGGAGCAGCCGATAAAAGATTCACCGAAGGGAATACAGAATATTATCACCTTCTGTCCTTACGCCACGGTGCCGACATTCTCAGAGTTCACGATGTGCAGGCGGCTGAGCGTACATACACCGACTACCAGCGCGAGAGCGAAAACCGTAAATAACACCCAATAGCACTCCACCGGCATAATGTCCATCCATCCGTCAGTCTGCCCTATCCGGTCGCTGCGGCTTATCAGAAGTGAGATGAAATTATTCGTAAAGTGCATAAGGACAGTTAGCTTCAGACTTCCTGTCTTATAATAGACATATCCGAACAGCGCACCCAGAGCAAATGCAGGTACGGCCTGCCACAGGTTCCCGTGAATGATGGCGAAAAAAAGCGCGGATACGACTATGGCAAGCGCAGGTCTGGTCCCGTTAGTCAATAATCCCCTAAGTATAACCCCCCTGCATAGCCACTCCTCAAGAAGTGGGGCAAGTACGGCCACACTTGCGAGATTAAGCCAGAAATTACCTCCCGTAGCGGCCTCAAGTGCCTTCTGAATACCTTCAGGCATCTGCGGAAGAACCAGATTGAAAATATCGCACACGAAAGAAGCCGCGAAAGTCAGCACCATCACCAGCGGAAAGAGATACCAGTTCTCCGGTTTTACACTCCTGTCCAGCCGGCTGAGGACAGCGCCAGGCTTTCTCCCCTTCAGATATGCCAATAATCCCGTAAACACGAACATCACCGGATAAGATATCAGCATACAGGCATCCATCCCGACACCTTTCCCGGTAAGTGCCAATGTCACCGCCGAGCCTAGAACCGCTCCGGCTAAAAAAGTGGCGGCCACCGCGATGATTCCTCCCCACGATGGCGCCCACGACAAACCTTTAGCTCTTCCCATAAAGCGGTGACGGATATACTCCGTCATGAACGAGTTCAGCGAATTTGGCTACAACCAGCGGTCTGTCTTCTTTGAATGTGACGCCGAACCATTTGTCCGGAGTATTGAGCACATCACACTCTCCCTCGCCCGCCTTGATGGCACAATCCACCACATATGGAATATAGAACTCCTTCTTAAGTTCAGTGCTGTTCTGTTCAAGGAATTTCTTGAAAAGACTCTCCGCCTTTTCGAAAAAGTCCGGGGTAAAGCACCACATGTTCATGGAACAAAGATCCTTAGCTTTCACTTCACCTCTGCAGGAAGTAATGGAGTTATCTCCACGCAATACTCCATCAGGGTCAAACATCACATTATGCGTTTCCACCACGTCAAGAAGCTTGCCTGCCGCATCATAGGTACAGATTCCCCGCGATACTCCGCCCGACTCCGAGAGAGTATGGTCTATTTCAAATCCCACAAGTGCATATACACTCTGAGAATTCTCATGTTCGTGACACCATTGAGATGCTATCCGGAATGAAGTCTGTCCATAGAAATCGTCTCCGTTTATCACCACGAACGGTTCTTTAATGACATCTTTTGCCATAAGTACCGCATGGGCCGTTCCCCAAGGCTTGACTCTCTCAGGATTAAGCGTAAAGCCGGCAGGAATCTTGGTCAGCTCCTGAGTTACGAAATCGAACTCGAGGGGAGTACCGTCCGCGCATTTGACTCCGGAATATTTCTCCTTTACGGTCTGCTCCATCTGTTCCTTGAAATATTCCCTTACGATGTAGACCACCTTACCGAAGCCGGCTCTCACGGCATCATATATGGAATAATCTATTATGGTCTCTCCGGATGGGCCAAGCGGGTCCATCTGTTTCAATCCACCATATCTGCTGCCCATTCCGGCAGCCAAAACAAGAAGTGTAGGTTTCATTTGATTCGTATTTTAGAACTCGGCAAATTTAGTTAAATTTGCGCAATTATGGGCATAATGCATAAAATTTGGGACAAAAGAGAGGATGGGAACCGTGCGGAACAGCGTTCTCTTATCCGCGTGAGCATCATAGCTTTCTGCGTGTTCCTCATTTTTCTATGCATCAAAAGTGGCAACTTGTTCCAGTGGATGAAGGCCGGAATCACAATTTCCGGACAGAACCGCGAAATAAAGGCCAATCAAGAAAAAATTAAAGAATTGGACAGAACCATCTACATCCTTAATCACGACAGGGACTCTCTGGAGAAATTCGCCAGAGAACGCTTTCATTTCGCGCAGAAAGGAGATGACATATATCTGGTAGACGAATGAATCTTAAAGGAAAACTGCTTTTCCCCATCCTGTTGCTTGGCAGCATCACGATAGGAATAGCTTCGGAGATGACGGCAGGACCCGCCTCGCTCTCCCTGTCAAAAACCGAGAGCGGAGCATCACCCGACACGGTCATATACCCTAAAGATAATTACAAAATAGGACGGAAAGGTAATTTTTCTTCCGTTCAGATAGCTGATTCACTTCTCGGAGGACCTGATTCACTGATTCTGGACAGCCAGGATTCAGTGATGCAGAAAGTCATATCTGCCAGAGATACCATACAGGCGCCGGATTCTCTGAAAGATATTGACCCTTTCAGGTACAAGTACTACGTAGCTTTGCTGGATTCTCTCACACACCGTCAGACGAGCGATTCGCTTCGCGCAAGCGGCGACTCCCTTCTTCTGTGCGAAGCATTCAAATTGGACTCGCTATATAAGGTCGATTCAACCCTGCGTGCCAAGGAGGCCTTCCAGAAATGGTATGCCTCTCTGTCAAAAGAAGAGAGAAAAAAATACGACGCCGAGCAACGGGAACTTCGCAAAAAGGCGCACACAGACTCGCTCCGGCTGGTTCAGGAAGATAAGAAAGCCATCAAAGACAGCATAATCAAAAACACACCACGTATCCTGGACACCTATGCCATAGCGGATTCCATGCACTACAAACGCATCATATCATGGACTGCAGACAGGGATTTCCAAAGCCTCAAAGTGGAGATTCCGGACTCAAGCTATAATTATCACTTTTACGATTATGATTTTCAGCGGCGCGATGTCAACGCCTCCTGGCTGGGTGTAGCCGGTTCGCCGGTGCAGTATTATAACTTCTTCCTCAGAGGAAAGTCTTATAAAACAGGCTTTTGGGAATCATACAGCGCATGGAGCTACACCCCTGAAAATTTCAATCAATACAACACCAAGACTCCGCACACGGAATTGGCATATTTCGGCACTCTTATGGCCGGCGATGCCAAAGAATCCGACAACCTTCATTTTCTTTCCACCCAGAATATCACTCCGGAGCTGAATTTCAGTATCCTGTACGAAAAATGGGGCGGAGCCGGAATATTGCTTAACGAAAAGACTAGCAACAACACGATTGGCCTGGGAGTCAATTACCTGGGCAAAAAATATCTCATGAACGCGGCCCTGATACGCAATAACATATCGATGGGCGAAAACGGCGGCATCACGGACATCTCCGAGATAAGGGATACGACCATAGATTCAAAAGAGGTGGGTGTGGCCATGACGAGCGCATCCTCCACCACCCAAAAGACCACATTCTATATTGATCAGCAGCTCCGCATTCCTTTCAATTTCATTAACGAAAGGCGCTTGGCCAAGGACAGTACATATGTGGCGCAAGACGACATTACGACGGCATTCATCGGACACGCCATCGAATACAGCCATTACGGAAGACTCTTCAAAAACGGCACCGACGCCGATTCCCTCGGTCGCGGAGTGTTGGATAACAAACTGTATATCAGACTACAGCCATGGAAAGAGAATTCCATAATTTCGAAAATAGATGTCGGGATAGGCGATGAGTACAGCAGATACCATTATGTCACCGCAGCCGACACCTCCGCGCTTCGGGAAAACAACATTTACCTTTATGCCGGAGCGAGCGGGTCTTTGGGAGCAAATACAAGCTGGAATGCCAAAACACACTATACTCTGATAGGTACGGCAGCAGCCGACTTCGATGTCAGCGCGTCACTGAGTTCACGCTTCTACCCTTTCAGAAAGGCTAAGAAATCACCGCTGGAAGTAGGCGCCGTGTTTTCATCTGTAATCAAACTGCCTGAATTCTACCAGCGTCACTTCTACTCGACCATAAACGAGCAGCTTCGCTGGGACAATTCACTTAACAAGGTATCCCAGACCCAGATAACCGGGAAAATAGACATCCCGCACTGGAAGTTTCACCTCGACGGAGGATACGCCCTGCTTGGCAACTACACTTATTATAATACCAGCGGGATTCTCCAGCAGAACACTGACTTGGTGTCTGTATTCAATGCCAATCTGCGCTATGAAGCCGTACTCTGGAATACGATTCACCTGAACAACCGCATACTTTTCCAGCACTCAAGCGATCAAAGCGCACTGCCTCTTCCGAAATTGGCGCTGAATCTCAAATATTTTGCGCAATTCCCTATAAAGCAGGGGGTTCTCGATATACAAGTAGGTATCAATGCATGGTTCAACACTAAATGGTACTCCCCTCAATGGAATTACATAACAGGAGTTTTCCAGAACCAGACCGAGTGGCAGTACAATAACGGTCCCTTCTTCGACGTGTTCGTCAACATGCAATGGAAAAAGTGCTGCATATTCATCAAGGCCCAGAACTTGGGACAAGGTTGGCCTATGGACCATGCCGACTACTTCAGCGCGCACAGGCATATCGTAACCAACGGACTCATGCCAAGTCTTAAGTTGGGCATATTCTGGCCATTCTATATATCACCGACAATCAACAGACAGGTAAGCAAATAAATAGATTATGGGCGTGGGCAAATTCATAACGGACAGGCTCAAGCTGAAGAGCCATCTGGCTTTGAGTGTCACAGCCATATCCGCGCTTATCATCATTTTGTCCATCAGTATCCTGCAGGGATTCAAAACAGAGCTGTACTGTGGAATCTCCTCCATCTGTTCAGAAATACGTATTTTCAGCGCAGAGGGGAAAATCAAGACTGATATTCCGGAAAGACAAAGTCTGGAGTCCGATAAAAGGATAAAGTCGGTAGATGCTGCCGTTTACCAACCTTCCATAATTAAAAAAGATGCTACGCTCCAGGGCGTATTATTTCATAATTCAGACAAGGTCCACTCCAGACTGGGAATAATAATTCCGGAATCCTTATCAAAAACCCTGAATGTCAATAAGGGAGATACACTGCTTTCATATTTTATAACCGACAGGGTGAAAGCGAGAAAATTCATTGTAGAAGATATCTGCCAGGACCCTGCCCTTCTGGACAAGAACACTGTCATCGCATTCGCCGGCACGGAAGATCTACAGCGGGTAAAAGGATATCAGAGCGATGAGGCGGACTGCCTGGAAATAAGGCTCGCCCCGGGATATCGCAGCAAAAGACAAATCGAGCGAATCTATCCGGAAATAGCTTACCGCACAGACTATTTATGCGAGCCAAGCACCCGAAGCTACCATCTGATTTACGATTGGCTTCAGATATTGGATACCAATGTATTGGTCATAATGACCCTTATGTGCATAGTGGCGGCATTCAATATGATCTCCGCATTTCTCATTATGGTAATACGCAGCACATCCACGATAGGAACACTCAAAACGCTTGGCATGACCAGTGTCGCGGTAAGCAAGACATTTGTCCGTATGGCCGCGGAGACGGTCCTGAAAGGACTTGCCGCAGGAAATGCACTGGCCCTGATCCTGTGTCTGATTCAAGACAGAACTCATCTGCTAAGGCTCGATCCGGAGAATTATTTTGTGAGTTATGTACCTGTACACGTGGATATTCCGCTTATCCTTATGGCCAATCTCGTGGCCTTTGCGGTAATAATGCTCGCCGTAAGCATACCGACCAGGAAGATAGCCCAGATAGACCCGGCGCAGAGCACTAATGGGCAGACTCTCTGAAAACTTCCAGAATAGAAGGATAGGTGTTCTTCAAGAAGGGAGGCAGGCTGCTTTTCGCCACCCACGCGGCCTTGCTTATGTCCTCTTCACGCTGAGGAATAAGATCGAGGGGAGCATTATAGAGCATGTCATACCACCAGGTATGCTTAAGATGCCATTTCCCGTCTCTGAAATAACAATGGTCCGTGATGCAGATCAGATCCCCAAGTTCAAGTTCGCTTATGCCTGTCTCCTCACTCACTTCCCTGAGCGCCGTCACGCTGATGTCTTCTCCGGCCTCCTGATGTCCCTTAGGCAGGTCCCATTTGCCAAGACGGCTTATCAACAGGTAATCTCCTCTCTTGTTCCGGACCAATCCCCCTGCCGCATTCACCTCCTTGAATTCCGCACACAAACGGGCGTAAGTGTCGTCAGTGTCTTCGGTCGGGATATATATCTTTGAAAGAGACTGCGTCACCTCAAACATACGGGCGAACGTAGCTATGTCTATTCCGCTCGAAGGGTAAAATATCACAGCATTGGAATCCGAAAGACTTTCATCATCGGGACTGCATATTATTATACACCTGTTTTCGAAATATATCTTGTGCATGACTGGTCTGCTAAATTGGCAGGGGGCAAATTTAAGAGATATTTTAATTAAATTTGCAAACTTTGTCGCAAAATGCGGTTTTTATAAACTGGATAAGATTCAACAACACATCATGTCAGCACAATACAGCAGCAAACACGGATATATAGGGCGCAGTCCCATGGAACTTTATATGGTCTTCACAGACCTTCGGAACTTCAAGGCTATGATGCCCGCCAATGAAGAAGTAAGCATAGAAGCAGATTACGACACCCTGACAGCCACGGCCAAAGGAATGACATTTGCCCTGAAAGTCAAGGAGCGACAGCCATACTCCAAAATATCGCTCGACTCATTCAATTCCCCTCTCAATTTCGCCATAGATTTCAATTTCAAAGACATAGGCGGAGGAAGGACAGAGTTCTACATAGATGTGGACGCACAGATAAGCGGAATGATAAAAATGATGATAGGCGGAAAGATAAAAGACGCTCTGGACAAGATAGTAGATGGCGTGGTCAACGCCGGAGCACAATTCTGATGAACGAACTTCCCGTATCCATACGTCTTAATCCGTTCAAAGGTCTTGACGGGCCCGAAGGCACGCCCATTCCGTGGAGTCCCTATGGAAGGCTCCTTGAAAGCCGGCCCATATTCACTCTGGACCCGCTCTTTCACGCAGGATGCTACTATGTCCAGGACTCTTCCGCCATGTATGTAGGGCATATTTTCCGCAAGATATTGAAAAGGCTCAATACGCGAGACGGCATCATAAAGGTACTGGATTTATGCGCGGCGCCAGGAGGCAAAAGTACGGACCTGGCCGCTTCTCTTCGTGAAATTTACGGCGATGACTTTATTCTGGTAAGCAACGAGGTGATGAAGGAACGCTCACGCATTCTTTCAGACAACATAGCGCTGTGGGGCGATCCCAATATCTTCGTATGCAGCGCAGACCCGGCCGTATTGGGAAGACTTTCCGGGTTTTTCGACATAATAGTATGCGATGCACCGTGCAGCGGAGAAGGGATGTTCCGCAAAGACAGACAGGCGGTAAAAGACTTCAGCGAGCAGACGGTCGAATTATGTGCAGCCAGGCAAAAGAGAATTCTTTCTGACATATGGCCCTCGCTTAAAGAAGGCGGATACCTTATATACTCCACCTGCACATATGAAGCTCGGGAAAATGATGACAACTTGCGTTGGGCGGCAGAGAATCTCGACGGAGAGATTATCCCTACGGAAGACGAATTCAGCGCATACGGAGTCCGTCTCACGGAATACGGGCATCTTCTCAAAGCAGGTGAAGTTCTCGGCGAAGGCCAATGGGTCGGAGCCCTGCTAAAAACCGCCTCCTCTCCTTCGGTTCCGAGTAAATTGCAGTTGGAATCAGTAATACGCCCCATACGTTACGGAGTATACAAAGGCGAGATGAAAGGGAAAAAATTCGTGCCGGATTCGGATTATGCACTCTGCATAAAATACAAAGACGAATATCCACGCATCGAAGCAGACCGGCAGAAAGCCCTCGAATACCTGCATCACGATTTTCTGCGCTTTCCGAGCGCTCCCCCAGGATACAATGTCATCTGTTATAATTCTCACCCTCTGGGCTTTGTCAACAATATAGGAAGCCGCTGCAACAATCTTCATCCGCTGCCAAGACGCATACTTATGAACATAAAATAAGTTTCATGTGAAACTTTTGACGCATTGTCGCCGTATAAGTAATAATTGACTTCAATAGAATTACATATATGAAACTTTCTCAATTCGACTTCAATCTGCCCTCTGAAAAGATAGCAAAGGAACCGACCCGCTGGAGAGATGAATGCAAACTCATGGTCCTTCATAAAGATACCGGAGAAATCGAGCACAAAACATTTAAAAATATAATCGACTATTTCGAGAAAGGTGACCTGTTTGTCCTGAACGATACTAAAGTATTTCCGGCCAAGCTTTTCGGAAAGAAAGAAAAGACGGAAGCCGACATAATGGTTTTTCTTCTTCGCGAACTTAACGCAGAGCAGAAACTCTGGGATGTCATCGTCGAGCCTGCCAGGAAAATAAGAATTGGCAACAAACTCTATTTCGGGGAAGACGACTCAATGGTCGCCGAAGTTATTGACAATACCACATCGAGAGGAAGGACTCTGAGATTCCTTTATGACGGACCTTACGAGGAATTCAAGAAAGACCTCTTCGCTCTGGGCCAGACACCTGTCCCTGAATGGGTCAAGCAGACACCCGACGAAAGCGATGTGGAGAACTACCAGACTATCTTTGCCAAATACGAAGGTGCCGTATCAGCTCCGGCCGCAGGGCTGCACTTTTCCAGAGAATTATTCAACAGAATGATTCTTAAAGACATAGATAAAACATTCATCACCGTCCATATGGGCATAGGACATTTCCGCGAAGTGGACGTGGAAGACCTCTCCAAGCACAGGATGGACTGCGAAAGAATGATCATATCTGAAGAGGCCGCGCGGGATATCAACAACGCCAAGCGCAGAGGGAACAAAGTGGTAGGGGTAGGCGTAACTGTAGTGAGGGCGCTCGAAACATACGTCACCACGAACCACGAAGTAAGGCCTACTGATACATGGACTAACAAATTCATCTTCCCGCCATACGAATTTTCTGTACCGGATGCTTATGTGACTAATTTCCATCTTCCAAAATCGACTATGCTCATGTCCGTAGCGGCATTTGGAGGATATGACCTGGTAATGAAAGCCTACAAGGAGGCTCTCGAATCGGACTACAGGTTCGGACCTTACGGAGATGCAATGTTAATTATCTAATATATGGCCATTTACACTATCAGTTTAGATCTCGGCGAAGGCTGGGAGAAAGAAGAAAGCACCTATACAGAGGTGGACGGGACGGAAGTGACTCATATCGAGTGCCATCTTCCCGATGACAATGCGCAGAAAGACCTGGCAATAATCGACATCTATTCCGGTCAGATGCCTTCAGACACCACCGCCGCAGACGAAGCGTTGGCCAATTATGCCGACATCGTGGGCTTCGACGAAAGCGACCCGGAAGATTTCGACCCTATCGTTGAATGGCCATTTGCAGGCAAAAAAGCCTATGGATTCGAGGCTTTCTGCGAAGATGACTCTCCTATGAGGCTTATGTGCATAGAGATAAAAAAAGGTATTCTATGCATAATGAGCATCTGCGCCGAAAACGACGATAAACTCATCGAGGCCATAGAACTGGTAGAAAAGACCTTGAGATATAAGGCACAAAGCTAGACTGACAGGGGCCGCCAAACGGCCCCATTAAAACTTGAATATATGAAAACTTCATTCGACCATGGGATATTGGGCGCGATTACGCTCAACCGTGTATTTGGCTTCAAGCCTCAGATTGCACACAGAATAATAGAAGAAACCGGCTCCATCAGAGACTTTTTCACTCTCAGCGAAAAGGAGCGGAATTCTTTTTTCTCTTCAGACTCCCCATTCCGCGGAAAACTTGGCGATGATGCTTTGGAAGAAAGTTACAAAGAAATCGAAAGACTTGCCATGTATAAAGCCGGATTCATCTCAATAGAAGATGACAACTATCCCGCTCCGCTGAAGCAATGCGAGGATGCGCCTATTGGCTTATACTATAAAAGTGCCAGCACGGCAGACCAGATTTTTTCTTCCCCTATGATATCAATCGTGGGCACAAGAGACGTTTCCCCCTATGGGAAAGACTGTTGCCGCAGAATTATAGAAAGCATAAGCCATGCTCCGAAACATGCCTGCATCGTAAGCGGATTGGCATTGGGGGTGGATGGCATAGGCCACAACAGCGCATTGCAGCAGGGACTTCCTTCAATTGGCGTATTGCCGACAGGAATTGAGACTTTTTCACCCCGTTCGCATTTTGAATTGGCCCGGAAAATGGCTGAAACACCCGGATGCGCTCTAGTCAGCGACTTTCCCATAGGTTATCCTGTCACTGCGGCCAATTTTATTAGAAGAAACCGCATCATAGCAGGATTGAGCAGCGCGACCATAGTCATAGAATCAAAAAAACACGGAGGAAGCCTTATCACAGCCAGGAGTGCTTTCGACTACGACAGAGATGTCTTTGCCGTTCCGGGAAGAATAGATGACGTGCGTTCACAGGGTTGCAACAACCTCATCGAGCAGAAGGTGGCCGAGCCGATTGCGAACCTGCAGACACTCTCCTCAAGACTGGGACTCGGATACACCACACTCTCGCCGCGAGGCACATTCATGGAAAGAGTCGAGAAATTCTACTCGAACCTGCCGCCAGAAATGTTGGATGACATTCTACTCATAGCAAAACACATACAGGAGCGAAGAGGTATAGATATAGAATCCCTTGCCTCTCACTCGGCCCTTACTTACAACCGGGTTTTGAGCCTGAGCATGATGCTGCAAAAAGACGCGTTCCTGGAAATCGATTTGCTGCAAAGATGTCAGATTCTCACAAAAAATGAGTAAAATTGTAGCCCGAAATGAGATTTATAGACACACATACCCACATCACCGACGAAGCGTTCCACGGCGAAGAGGAAACGGTGATAAAACGTGCATTGGGGGCCGGTGTATATAAAATGCTTCTGGCCGACATCGATTCCACGGAAAGAGACGCAATGCTTTCAATCTGTGACAGCCACAAAGGGATTCTCTACCCTATGCTCGGGCTCTATCCGGGTTCCGTAAGGGAAAATTGGCAGGAAGAGATGGACCTGGTGTACGATTTGAGCGGCAAACGACAATTCGTCGCCATAGGCGAAGTGGGACTCGACTACCACGAAGGCACACAGTACAGCGCCCAGCAGAAAGAGGCCCTTCTATGCCAACTCGAACTTGCCGCCAAACTGGACCTGCCCGTAAACATTCATCTCAGGGACGCCACCGAGGATTTTCTCTCGGTTCTTGAAAGCTGCCGGGGACTTGGTCTCAGAGGTAATCTGCATGCATTCAGCGGAAGCGCGGAGTTCTGGCGCAGAACTCAAAAATATGGAGACTGGAGCGTAGGCATAGGAGGAGTACTTACATTCAAAAACGCCGGCATAGCGCGTGAAGCGGAGGAGATTCCTCTTGAAAAAATCGTTTTGGAAACAGATGCCCCATATCTAGCACCCACCCCAAAAAGAGGAACGCGCAACGAAAGTGCAAACATTCCGCTTATAGCCCAGAAACTTGCAGAAATAAAGCGTATGGATGTCGAAGATATAGCGAATCAAACCACAGAAAATGCATTAAGACTTTTTTCTTTAGTGGCGCAATAATTTTTTGATAACACATTTTTTTGTTATCTTGCAACGATTTTTGATAATAATTCAAAACAAATAATTTTATTAATCCAAAACACATTCAAAAACAGTTATGAAAAAGATTTCAATGTTTTTGGCAGCAACGGCCATTATGGTCCTCTCCGCTAACGTCGCTTCTGCACAGGATGCAGATCAGGCTAACACTGAGGTAACAGAGGAGGTCACTACTGCCGCTGAAGCTAATCCTCTCAAAGTAGAAAGCGAGGTTCCACTTCACCAAGCACTTAAAACTAAGTTCATTGAGGGTGGTGCAGGCTTCATGGCACTTATCGTCATCTGCCTTATCCTCGGTCTTGCTCTCGCTATCGAAAGAATTCTCTATCTTTCGTTCTCCAAGGTTAACGCCAAGGCTCTCGTAGCAAAGGTTGAAAAAGCACTTGCAGAAGGCGGTATCGAGAAAGCAAAAGAGATTTGCCGTAACACACGCGGACCTGTAGCCAAGATCTTCTTCGACGGTCTTGACCGTTACGATCAGGGTATCGACGTCGTTGAAAAGAATGTGGTTTCTTCAGGTTCTGTACAGATGAGCCTTCTCGAGAACAACCTTTCATGGATCTCACTTTTCATCGCCATCGCACCTTCTCTCGGATTCCTCGGAACCGTTGTAGGTATGATCGAGGCATTCGATGCTATCCAGGCAGCCGGCGATATCTCACCTAACGTTGTTGCAGGTGGTATGAAAGTCGCTTTGATCACTACCGTGGGCGGTTTGATCGTAGCTATGATTCTTCAGGTCTTCTACAACTACATCCTCGCCAAGATCGACAGCATCACTATCGATATGGAAGAGGCTTCTATAGATCTTGTTGATGTTCTTACAGAATACAAAGCAAAATAATAATGAAATCTAATTATATTAAAGTCATAAAGGTTATATTGTTGTGCTTTCTTCTGATAAGCGTCGGCGTAGCTCTTTTTGCATTCATAAAAGGCTTCAACGATCTTTCAGTTGATCTGCTCTTCTATTGGACCTATGCGATGATCGCCGTAGCTGTCCTGGCTATCGTATTTGTAGCCGGAGCCTTAGGGATCAAGAATGACAAGAAGTTCCTCTGGAAATTGCTTGCCATCGCAGGAGGTGCTTTAGTAGTATGCGCAGCAGTTTATTTCCTTTCACCAGGTGCTCCTGCCGTAGGCCTTGCCCAGCAGCCATCTGATACAACTCTTAAACTCACAGATACAGTGCTTAATCTTACCTACCTTATCAGTGCCGCAGCTATCGTGGCAGTGGTAGTAGGTGAAGCCAGCAAAGCTATCCGTAACAAAAGAGACACCAGGTCATAAATTATGGGTAAAAAGAAAACACCGGGAATCAACTCAAGTTCTACAGCGGACATCGCGTTCCTTTTGCTGTGTTACTTCCTGATGACTACCACAATGGGAAGCCAGACGGGTCTCGCCCGCCGTCTTCCGCCTATGCCTAACCCTAACGAGAAGGCAGAGGACCAGAAAGTCAACAGGCGTAACATCATCATCGTACGTATCAGTTCGTCCGACAAGATCTTGGTAGGTTCCGAAATACTCGACATTACCCTTCTTAAAGATAAGGTCAAGGAATTCCTTGCCAATCCTAACGACGACCCTAATATGCCTGACAAAGAGCTTAAGCTCATAGAGGGCTGGGGAAAGACGGTTCCGGTATCAAAAGGTGTCATCTCTCTTCAGAATGACCGCGGAACAAGTTACAGGGCATATATTGCCGTTCAGAATGAACTTGTAAAAGCCGTCAACGAGCTTCGTGATGAATTTGCAAGAGCAAATTTCGGAAAGACCTATGCTCGTCTTGACGAGAATCAGCAAGATTGGGTAAAGAAGGCTGTTCCTCAGATTATTTCCGAGGCAGAGCCTATGGATGTTAAAGGAAGCAAATAATAGGAGATAACAATCATGTCAAAATTTGGAGGCAGCAATAGCAAAAAGGATGTTCCTGGCGTAAACTCAGGTTCAATGTCTGATATCGTCTTCATGCTCCTATTCTTCTTTATGGTGACCACTCAGATGCGTGAGACCGAGAACAAAGTTCAGGTCAACATACCTGAGGCTTCTGAATCAGTGAAGCTCGACCGTAAAGACTTGGCAAGCTACATTAACATCGGAACTCCTATTAAGTCTCTTCAGGCTCAATATGGTACCGATGCCCGTATTCAGCTTAATGATTCATTCAAAACCAAAGAAGACATCCGTGACTTCGTAGCATCTGAACGTGAAGCTATGAACGAAGGCGACCGTCCTCTTATGACCGTATGTATCAGAGCTGACCAGGACGTAAGAATGGGTATCATTGTCGATGTAAAACAGGAACTTCGCCGCTGTTCAGCGACAAAGATCATGTATTCAGCGAGAAAACCGGCCGAATAACAAGGCCTATCTGATATGAGCGGCCCCCCGATTTTGGAGGGCCGCTTTTTAAAATAAAACGAAATGTCTACAGAAATACTGAGAACAAAGGTGAAAGATCTGCTCGAATTGCAGGCAGGTCAGAAAGTTCTTGCCAAAGGTTGGGTAAGGACGAAAAGAGGGAACAAAGAAATAGCGTTCATCGCACTTAACGACGGCTCTACTATAAAGAACATTCAGGTAGTGGTCGAAAAGACTGAACAGAACGCATCGCTTCTCGCGAAAGTGACTACAGGAGCATGCATCAGCGTAACGGGAGATCTCGTGGAGTCCCTTGGCGGAGGTCAGCGTGTGGAAATCAAGGCTGACAGTCTGGAGGTGCTTGGTGAATGCGATCCTATGCGCTACCCTCTTCAAAAAAAAGACACCTCCTTTGAATACCTCAGAAGTGTGGCTCACCTCAGAGCACGTACCAACACCTTCGGTGCAGTTCTCAGGCTTCGCAGCCAAATGGCCTACGCCATACATCAGTATTTTCACAACAAGGGGTTCGTATATCTCAATACCCCCCTTATCACAGAATCAGACTGTGAGGGAGCAGGACAGATGTTTTCAGTTACGACCCTTGATTTGAACAATATCCCAAGAAACAAGAAAGGTGAAGTAGACTACACTAAAGATTTCTTCGGGAAACAAACCAGCCTGACCGTCAGCGGTCAGCTCGAAGGTGAACTTGGAGCCACTGCGCTTGGAGAAATCTACACATTCGGTCCTACATTCCGTGCAGAAAACTCCAATACGCCACGTCACTTGGCTGAATTCTGGATGATAGAACCGGAAATGGCATTCTATGACATCAAGGATAATATGGACCTGGCCGAGGACTTCATAAAATCACTTGTCAAATATGCGCTGGACAACTGTATGGACGACATTCAGTTCCTGAACGAACGCTATGACAACACCCTTATCGAAAGACTTAAGGGCGTGTGCGACACAGAGTTCGTAAGACTTCCTTATACCGAAGGAATAGAGATTCTTAAGGACGCTATCGCCAAAGGACATAAATTTGAATACCCTGTAGACTGGGGGACAGATCTACAGAGCGAACACGAAAGATTTCTGGTAGAGGAACATTTCGGACGCCCTGTCATCCTCACAGACTACCCTAAAGATATAAAGGCCTTCTACATGAAGCAGAACGAAGACGGCAAGACCGTACGCGCCATGGACATCCTGTTCCCGAAGATAGGTGAAATCATAGGCGGAAGCGAAAGGGAAGCCGATCTAGGCAAACTCGAAGGCCGTATAGATGAACTCAAGATGAGCCGTAAGAATCTCGAATGGTATATAGACACCCGCCGTTTCGGAAGCTGTCCTCACAGCGGATTCGGACTGGGATTCGAAAGACTCCTTCTTTTCATAACAGGAATGCAGAACATCCGTGATGTAATTCCGTTCCCAAGAACACCTAAAAACGCAGAATTTTAATATCTTATGCTTGTAATCGGAATCGCAGGAGGCTCAGGAAGCGGAAAAACCACCGTGGTAAGGGCCATCAAAGAAAAACTCAAGAACGAGAAGGTAGTGGTTATCCCTCAGGATGCCTACTATAAAGACTCCAGTGACCTTACCGACGAGGAGAAAAGGGCACATAACTTCGACCATCCGGATGCTATCGACTGGGAGTTGCTTTGCGCTCAACTTAAAGACCTAAAATCAGGCAAAAGCATTGATCAACCCGTATACTCATATATCTCCTGTACGAGGAGCAAGACAGAGACCGTGAAGGTTGAACCTGCCGATGTGATAATCATCGAGGGTATTCTGATATTCTCTTGCAAGGAGCTCCGTGACCAGATGGACATCAAGCTGTTCGTAGATGCGGATGACGACGACCGTCTCATGCGCGTGATGGCAAGAGACATCTCTGAACGCGGAAAGGACGTCAGCTGGGTAATCGAGAGATACTCCAGAACAGTAAAGCCGATGTATCTGCAATTTATAGAACCGAGCAAACGCTACGCCGATGTCATAATCCCGCAGGGAGGCCACAACAAAGTAGCAATTGAAGTCATCACAGCCACGGTAGAAAAATTCTTGAAGTGAAAAGGCTTGACTCTGATAAAATAGCAGGAATACTTATCACCGTGAGTTTACATCTTGCGGTGATAATTGTTTTGATGCTTACTGTCATTCATCCTCAGTTCTCGAGCCGGCAGGAGAGGATAGAACTTGACTTTTCGGAGCAGGAAAAACTTGAAAAACTCGAACGTCAACTCGCAAAAAGCAAAGCCCTAAACGAGAAACTGGACAAGATGATTGGCGAAGAAAACATAACGAGACCGTCGTCCAAAGACATAAAGAATGTGAGCGTAGACGCCTCCCTGAAAGACGACAGAGGTACAGATGCCGAACAGCTTTACCGTGAGGCGGAACGTATACAACAAGACTATGAAAAAAACATGTCCAGAAAAGACGAAGATTACGCCGCCATCGAGAAACAGAACGAAGAACGCCTGAAATCCCATGAAAAACAAGAAGAAGTATATAGCGGACCGTCTGTGCTTTCTTACAGTCTCGAAGGACGCAAAGGAAGTTCCCTTCCTATTCCGGCCTACAAATGCATAGGAGAAGGAGAGGTGACCGTCATAATATGCGTGGACCCGGGAGGACGAGTAGTGTCCGCCAAAGTGCAGGAGGACATATCGTCTTCTGACAAATGTCTTCAGGCTTACGCATTAAAAGCGGCCGGAGCAAGTCTCTTCTCAAGGAAAAGCGATGCCCCGGCACGTCAATTAGGAAATATCGTCTATCAGTTTATTGCTCAATAGCGGCCTTGAATGTATCATCTATCGAAAGATACAGATGATAGAAGGCATTGTCGCCAAGCTGCGAATACCTGCCCACAAGAGCCTTGATCTGAGTCATCATATAATCCTTAGAAGACTCCCACTCCCCTTTCTCCGGGCTAAGACCATCCACCAGCTTGACAAAACTCAGGAACTGAGTGTCAAGGTGCGCATTATCCAGATATCTCAACAACTGCGAATAATCCGATATGGCAGAAAGTTCACTCCTGTGATGATCGAAATAATCCGAAGCAAAACGGAGTGTGCTCGCTTTCTTGGTACATTTCATATAGAACTGAGACACCTTGGTCGTGTCCATAGGAACAAATACATCCGGAATGATACCTCCATTCTCCACCTTCATGCTGTCACGCAGGGTCATCTCGCTTTTCGAGTATCTCTTATATACCTCGTACGCATAATCGTCCGTGTAAGGCTTCTGTATACATCTTCCGGAAGGAGTATGGAAACGGGCCACGGTCAGTCTTATTCCGCTTCCGTCTGTAAAATTGATAGGCTCCTGTACAAGTCCTTTACCGAATGAACGGCGACCTACTACGGTCGCACGGTGATTGTCCTGAAGCGCCCCTGCAAAAATCTCGCTTGAAGAGGCACTCCTCTCATTAATCAAAAGACTTACCTTCAAATCCTGATAAGGTCCCTTTCCGTCGGCACGATAATCTTCACGCGGCCTCTTACGCCCTTCAAGAAAAACTATCAAGGAATCCTTGGGCAAAAAAAGATTGCTCATCAGAAGAGCCTGATCGAGGTACCCGCCCGTATTATCTCTCAGATCGACAATAAGATGGCTCATACCCTCAGCTTTAAGCTTACCGGTAGCCTTAACGAATTCCTCATAGGTACTGCGAGAGAATTTAGATACCCTGACATAACCGTCTGCAGGACCGGTCATAAACGCCGCGTCCACTGAATGAAGCGGAATTTTCCCTCTGGTGATATCAAACGGGATTATCTCTGAGCCTCGCTTCACGGTCACCTTGACCTTAGTTCCGGCAGGACCTTTCATACGTTTCACCATACTGTCCTGCGGATAATGCACGCCGGCAATATCGATATCATCCACCTTCAAAAGCCTGTCTCCTGCCACCATACCGCACGTCTGAGCCGGTCCTCCAGGTATAGCCTCGATAACGACAGCCGTATCATTAGGGACATTGAACTGAATGCCAATACCATCAAAGCCTGCCGCCAAAGAATTGTCACTTTCTTCCCTTTCCACCGGAGGCAAATAAACAGAATGCGGATCCAACTTAGCGAGGGCCGCTTCAACGGCAGCGTCAGTAAGTACTTTTCTGTCAACCGAATCCACATAATTAGCCTCGACTTCACGCAAGATAAGATTCAATTTCCGCCAGTCATCATATTGAGTACGATAAAGAGCCTTTCTCTGTTGAACAGAGTTGTAAAACGTCACTCCCATCGCTCCTATAAGCACGCCCAACGCGGCTACCAATAAAGTATTTCCTTTACTACTCATCTATCTTTTCAATATGAACACACTCGATACCTGCCTTTTTAAGAAGATCTATACCGTCCATCAGACGATATTGATCCTGATACACCACTCTCTTGATTCCGGCCTGTATTATCAGCTTGGCACATTCCATACAAGGGGAAGCTGTCACATAAAGAGTAGCGCCCTGCGAGCTGTTACCAGACTGGGCTACTTTAGTGATGGCATTGGCCTCGGCGTGAAGGACATAGGGCTTTGTGACACCGTTTTCGTCTTCACAGATATTCTCAAAACCTGACGGAGTGCCGTTATAGCCGTCCGATATTATCATCCTGTCCTTGACTATAAGGGCTCCCACCTGACGCCTTTTACAGTAAGAATTCTTCGCCCATACCTGGGCCATCTCCAGGTATCTATTGTCAAACTTGCTCATCATCACTTGTTTTTCTGATACAGATATCTCTTTATATTACGTTTAGGAGTCCGCTCGAAATCATTCTCGATAAACTCTATTTTTCGAATCTGCGCATAATTCGGAAGTGCCTTGTTCACTTCCGGAAGCATGCTGTGAAGTCTGCCTTCAATATCCTCCTTACTGATTCCATACATTCTGGAAGCAGCATAATCAGGATATATTATTGCGGTAAGACCGCCGTTGTCCTCCACCACCAGAGACTCGACCACATAAGGGAAGTTATTTATCACACCCTCCAACTCCTCAGGATAGATATTCTGTCCATTGGCAGAAAGAATCATACATTTGCAACGTCCTTTCAGATAGAGATATCCGTTCTTCAGAATACCCATATCTCCGGTACGGAACCATCCATCTTCGGTAAACGCATCCCTCGTAGCCTGTTCATTCTTATAATAACCTAAGAACACATTCTGACCGCTAACCTGGACCTCTCCAGGAATACGTGAAGGATCAGATGAATCTATCCTGATCTTACATCCAGGCACAACCTTACCGGACGAGCCAACCTTGGCCTTACGCCACTTGACGTATGTAATGATAGGTGCACATTCAGTCATACCGTAACCCACCGTGAAAGGGAAACGTAGTCTGTGGAAAAATTTCTCCACTTCAGGGTTTACAGCCGCCCCTCCCATAATAATCTCTTCAAAGTTACCTCCGAACGCAGTTACGACACGCTTTTTCATATATTTACGTATCAGATTCCCTATGAAAGGAGCTCCGAAGAAAAACTTGAGTTTTTCCGCAACCGGCTTCAGCTGAGTCTTATAGACTTTCTCTATAATCAGCGGAACAGAGATTATGATGGACGGATGTATCTCGTGAAAAGCATCCATTATCACCCTTGGAGACGGCGTCTTGGTAAGAAAATACACGTGGGCGCCAATGCTCATCTCGAACAAAAATTCAAACATCAGCCCATACATATGCGCCAGCGGAAGCATAGATACCACCTTGGAATCACTGTTCATCTGAGGTTCCGCTACATTAGCGGCGAAATTCATATTGCATGCAAGCGCGCGATATGGAATCATCACCCCCTTTGAAAACCCTGATGTGCCTGAAGTATAATTGATTATAGCCAATTCATCAGGCTTGTCCTCATAATAGTTGATCTGCTCCGGACGCAGTCCGCACGGGTATTGTCTGCGGAATTCCATAACCACATCCGTACGAATGGCGTCAATATCCCCCTTTACAGACATAAGGCACTGAAGGTCAGACATATTCACCACCACTTCAAGTTCAGGGAGATTGTCCGAATTAAGATGTGACCACACGGATTCATCCACGAAGAAAACACGAGACTCGGAATGCCCGAGAAGATAAATTATGCTGTCAGGGTTGAATTCATTGAGAATAGGAACAGGGACTGCTCCATAAGTCATGGCAGCGAGGAAGCATACACCCCAATTGGCCTGATTACGGCCGCAAATGGCTACTCTGTCCCCTACTTTTAGCCCGCAACGCTGGAAGACGACGTGAATCATCTCTATGCGCTCTGCCATCATGGCGTAATTCATAGTCTCCCCTTTGTAATTTGAAAGGGCCAACTTCCACCAGTTTTCCTTAAAACTGGCTTCAAGTTGTTTGTTTACAGATTTAACGTTCATAGTAACACATAACTGTCCAAGAATACAAAATTACTCATTTTTTTGTATTTTTGCGGGTATGCGCTCACAAAACGAACTGCCACGCGACTTCTACAAATTCCCTTCCCAGATAATACATTTTCTGGGAATACCGGTATTCTTAGTCTTCTTCGTCCTGCTGTACAGACCGGAAGGCACAGTATCCTTTTTGGATATGGGGCGCGACATTATGGAATTCAATCTCATAATGGTGGGCTGCATACTTCTGGGAGTTCTAGTCGCGACCAGACTGGCTTTTTTCTTTCTGAAAAAAGTATTTCATCCGAGCAATACCGTGTATATAGGTTGGTGCGCCATCGAATGCCTCATTTTCTGCCTCTTTGCGGGCTTGTATATGTTTCTGATGCAGGGCAAGACAGATACATATTTCACTGTCGTGGCCAGATGTCTGTCCCGCTTCGGAGGAATATTGGTTTGGCCTTATCTGATTATAGGACTTGGCATCACCTTGAAAAACAAGAATGAAGAAATGCTTTCCCCTCTAGGAGCAGAAGACGGGAGACTGCATTTCAAGGACGACAGCCAGAAACTCAAGCTCGTCGTTGCGGCCAATTCCCTGCTTTATATCGAGGCTAAGGAGAATTATGTGGAGATAGTATACACCGACGCGGACGTAATAAAGAAATACACTCTGCGATCATCTATGAAAAGACTTGAACCTATGCTGCATGCGCAGGGGCTTCAGAGATGCCATAGAGCCTATTACATTAATCCTAAGCACATCAAGATTCTAAGCAAAGACTCCAGAGGATACGTGTTCGCTAATCTCGACGTCGCTTCCTGCCCGGCCATTCCTGTCTCAAAGACTTATTACCAGACTCTCTCCGCTCTGCTGTAAAGATCCCCGTTCACTTAAACAGTTTATCTATCTGCTTGGCACAAGACGGAACGGTAAAGACAGCCACCCTGTCATCTGCCTGAATCTGGGTAGTACCTACCGCGATAAAAGCATCATTACCGCGAAGAACACCTCCGATTACGGCATCGAGCGGGAAATCTATATCTTTAAGCGGTTTCTTGGTAATGGCACTGTCCTGTGCTGCAGTATACTCCACCACCTCTGCATCTGTTCCGCTCATATATCTGACAAATTTTGCGTGATCACTGAGCGTCAGTTTATATATGCGGCTGGCTGTCACCAGCTTCTTATTGATGACTACATCCACACCCATCTCTTCGGCAAGCCGCACGTATTCCATATTCTCTACCTCCGCTATGGTTCTCGGCACACCAAACTTTTTAGCGGCCACACAGGCCAATATGTTAGCCTCATCATTGCCTGTCAACGCCACGAAAGCATCGTATGAGCTAAGGCCCTGATCATAAAGAAAATCCGTATTGCGGGCATCGCCATTGACTACCTCCACGCTTTCAGGCAGATCTTCCACAAGCTGCATACAGCGTTCGCGCTTAATCTCAATCAGTTTCACCCTCGAAACGTCAGGTGCGAGCAGAGACGCCGTGATGGCACCTACCGAACCACCTCCCATAATCATAACATTTTTCACAGCTATGTCGTCCAGACCAAGATAAGTGTTCAGCCCCTTAATTCCTTCCTTTCGTATAATGATGTATATCAGATCACCGAACTTGAATTTAGTGTCAAAACGCGGGATTATCGTCTTGTTCTGACGGGAAATGGCTATCACGCGAAACTCGGCATTCTCCTTCTGCGAAAACAGCTTTGTAAAATCCACCAGCCTCATATCCAATATCGGACTTTCCTCACTCAAGCGATAAGCCGCGATATGCAGTTTCCCGTGAGCAAAACTCATCGTGTCAGACGAAGTATTGTATCGAAGTTGAGAGACCACCTCGTCCGCAGCGATCTTCTCAGGACAAATGGTCATCTCCATGCCAAGAGACTTTACCAGTTGCCGGCCCTCCTTTGTAAGCAGTTCAAGATCTCGCGTTCTGGATACCACCCTTTTCGCTCCCATATTCTTGGCAAAAACGGCAGCGACCAGATTAACTTCCTGACTGACATAGGGAAATACAGCTATAAAAAGATCACACTTACCGACTTGCGCATCAGTAAGCGCTTTGATTGAAGTCGGTTCCCCTTCGACAGGTTCTATGTCTACAGAAGCAGACAGAGCATCAAGCCTGGAGCGGTCATTATCTACTACAGTGACTTCATTCCCTTCTCTTACAAGCAATTTAGCCAAGTGAGAGCCTATCTCTCCGGCACCGTCAATTACTACTTTCATCTCGCCTTTATTTATGGACACGCCCACCTTGACGTGCCAATATCCTAAAATACCAGAACAGCAGTAGCCCCCCGTCCGGACTCACCCTGCACGTCCCGCAAAAAGGGTCCGACTTGCTTCTTCGCGCCTCTCTGTGAGCCTGCACGACCGCATGTGCATATTCCCTTTTTCCTGTCAACAAATATACTAAAGCACAAAGATAATCCAAAAATGAACGAAAAGCTATCCTCACCCGCGACCTGAACGGACCTACCGCCGAAGGAAGATTCTTTCGAAGCATCCACAGAGAGTTACGGTAATTGAGTTTGAGCTTGAAAGCAGAACGGGCAGGGAGCGTACCGCCTCCTATATGATACACCGTGCTCTGCGGCACCACACACACCTTCCAGCCAAGAGCCTGCGCTCTCCAACACAGATCTATCTCCTCCATATGGGCAAAAAAGCGGGCATCGAAACCGCCCAGAGCGCGCCAAAGCTCACTTCTTATCATAAGTGCCGCCCCGCTCGCCCAGAACACATCGCAAGGAGTGTCATATTGACCATGATCTTTTTCCACGCGGGACAGGACCCGTCCCCGGCAATATGGATAACCGAAATAATCGAGACGCCCCCCGGCGGCGCCTGCATACTCAAACCTGTTCGTTTCACGCCACCCTCCGTCAGGGTCCTTATCCAGCGCTAGCAGTTTCGGGGCGCATATTCCGCAGTCAGGGTGCGAGTCCATCCATTCGATGAGTGGGACAAGCCAATCATCGCCTACCTGTACATCGGAATTAAGAAGAAGATAATACTGCGCGTCTATCACTGACAGAGCCTGATTATATCCTCCGGAAAAGCCCTTATTCTCTCCGAGAGGAATCTGCCGCACCTGAGGATACTTTTGTGAAAGCAGCTCCAAAGACCCATCACCGGAACCGTTGTCCGCCACATAAAGTGCATCCTCACTTCCCAATGACGACAGAATCCCCGGAACGAAAGCGTCCAGATATTCTCTTGTGTTCCAATTCAGTATGACTACCGCAGTGTGCATGAATCTGATTGGCTTGTTTTCTCGATGCGATTTCCGGCATCATCGTATGTATATTCCACGATTTCATTCGTGGACACGAAAAACAAAAGGCTCAATAAGCCAATTAACAAATTCTTCTTCATTTATTCCTCTGTTCTAATAATATCATTATATCTCGGCCACATCTTCACATTTTTCATTCTTTCATCTGGCGGGTAATATAATACAAGAGCACCATCTTTATTTAATAAATATGAAGTATCATTATACGATATATCATATCTGACTAAAAAGCGTTCTTCCAAATCATAATCATAATCATATGATTCTCCTCCCCCCCCGTTCTTTTACGACAAATACTCTTAGCGTGTCATATTGAAACAGTTCATCAAATTCATACACCGAGTATGTATTTTTTTTAGCCTTAGCACTGATATTTTCTAAACAATGAAGTCCGTTTCCAGCTGTAATAGTTGTATCCGAAGGAGACACTTCCTTAAAATAATCATGTTCGGCTATTAAACCTCCCATACAATATCCACATATTTTATTGGGAAGCACAAATATGACATTTTCATTACTTGTGTTGTACAAGCAGAAATCTAATCCGTGATGGGGTTTTGGTACACACGACGAGATTGTTGCGATAAAAAGTAACAATAATCCTTTAACCGGATCTAATTTATAGAGGGATTTCATTTTTTTCAAAATAAGAAGATGAATAACTATCTGCATCAATTTCTGTCCAATAACTGCCATGATGAGGTAAATCAACTATACAGTTGACCAAACTAAGCATTGCGGGAACAGGAAGGTACCCAACTCCCCATTTTTTACTTTGAATCGTATGCCCATATTCATGTTTGTATAATTCAGATTTTATACTAAAGTCTCTTTTCATAAAATCATTAAAGGTTGAATATTTTTCAATTGCATAATATTTTTTACCTGGCTTGTAATTAATATTGATAAAGCTACCAAGAGTCACTCCATTATAAGAAAAATCTTTCCAATAATAATCATTTTTCATGAAGGTCGTCATACCCCAAAGAATTGTTTTCTTTTATAGTATACTTACACATCTTAATTCTTATCGTTCCCGATTCATCAGGAAAAGGCACATTCCAATCATATCGTTGTAAATCTTCCAAAGTATAGAAATACTCATAATACGTCACCTCATCAGTCTTACCATTATAAACAGGATACAAATCTTCAATATAACAAACAACTAAAATGCAAACAACTCCATCATCACGTGGGACTACATCTTCGATACGAATAGGAAAACCGGAAATACTCAAACATGTATTCTCACGTAAAATATTCAAAACGCGCTTTCCTTTTCTTATGTAAATAGTTCTATGAAGCCATCTGTCTGTCGAACCATCGCTTATTGCATAATCAAAATAAGAATACTCACTTTTAGGAGTACCGACAAGACACGCACCATGATATATTTCCTTTCCGGAATTATTCTCTATGCCAAAGCCATGGTGGGGTTTTAAATGATAAATCAACCACCAATCATCTAAATTGCATGAAGAAAACCATAATACTGATATAGCTATTATCAAATACTTCCTCGCTTTCATACCATCAATAATTCTTCTTGTCCTTTTCCGAATTAACCCAACCAGAGATACCCCACATTATAGTAATGCTAGAGAAATAGTCCCAAAATGTCGGATTAATTATACCATTATTTAGAGATAACAATCTTGCGACATCAGACGGACTACTTAACGAATACCCTATAATTGGATTACATTCTGCACTAATCTCACTTGGCCTTTCCACCCAATTTTCCTTAGAAAAACCAACTTCGTTCTTCATAAAATAATTAAATGCACGAATATTGGCATCCTGCTCTACCGGATGATTATTATGAGGTTCCTTGCTTAATATACTTGGGATACCATATCTTGTCAAATAAGCTATACCAGCACGCTGGCTTTGAATGTAATGGCCATATTCATGTTGAAATATAACATTTTGGGGAGATGCTGTTATACCGTTTTCTCCGATAATATAACTACCCAATGTCACAGCTCCCCAATTTTCCTTATATGATTGAGCTATGGTAGCACCTCCATACGTAGTTACATCCCTTATACCACCTACCAGATTCCATCCTCCCACCATGGTATTACCTATCGTTTCCTGAACAAATTGCCATGTGAATCGAGAAGCAACCTCCCATATCCTTCCTCCAAAACCCTTATGCGAATCTGAACGAAGCCAACCCATATCAATACTTGCGGCATTTTTTACAACATTCTTATAATCTGCCCATGCCGTTTTAGGAGACACGCCCAACATCATCCTATCCATCGTAACATAAAACCACAAGAAACTTGTCAACAAAATCCACTCTCCACTTTCATCCGTGTATTTCAATGGGTTGTTCAAAGCATAAGAATATCGATTAAAATTCTGCGTAAAATCCGGCGCCTGAACATACGGATCCGGGCTTAAGAATCTGCCCAACATCGGATCATACAACCTGGCATTCATGTTAATCAGCCCGAAATGCTGAAGATATTCGTGACTCGTATAACCTCTTCCTAAAAACAGGTCCGGCTCCTGACCGACACCATACACTTCATGAGTAACCTTTGATCTCAGTCTTCCCCAAGGATCATAGCTATAATCCCCTGGTAAGGCCCCATCTGGACCTACAATCTGCTTGATGCTTCCTTGATAATCCCTTCCTATCTGCCAATCCGTCCAACCATTATACCACATCATCGGGGCATCATACGCATCTCCACCCAAATACAGAGTCTCACGCATTTTTCGGCCCTGACCATCCGACACAAACTCATATTTATTTCCTATATACCAATGCGTACGCACCACTTGACCATTTATTCTCTCCTCCATTTTCACTCGATCCCCATTCGGATTATACGTAAACTCCACACTGTTATCACCATCTGTAATCGTAAGCGGTCTATTATAACATGAATACGTCACCCTATGACTGCCTCCCACAACCACGGTAGAATCCGGCACAAGAGAAGTTATCTGATATGGCTTGGACGTGTTAGTGTATCTCATCTGTCCCACCCCATCAATCCGAGTTATGTTCCCATTTAAAGAATAATCTATCGTCCTGTTGCCAATCTTCGTAAGACGGTTAAGATTATCGTATGTAAATGTCTCCGTCGGTCCACCGGCGTATTCCGTACGAGAAAGCAGATTCCCAGTCTTGGGGTCAAACACATACGTTTCATCCTGAATATCTCCTCCATCTATACGTCTATATGTAGGGAATCCGAAATCTGTATATCCATATTCACGTTTTATACCGTTCGTATAGATTTCCGTGGCTTGTCCATACTCATTTTCCTTGGACAAACTCCATATAACCTTGCCACCTACCAGCCTTACTCCAGTCTTATATCCATACTGGTACTGGAAACATTCAGTCGACATATATCCTCCCTGCGACTCATATCTTATGCTGTCCACTTGTCCACCTGTGCGATAACCATATAGCTTTTTTAAAAACTTACCGCCCGGCAGACTATCCACCCGAATCTGAACCCTGTCATACCCGTCGTACGAACATTCCGTTATGCAACCATTTGTGGACACTTCTCTTATGAGTCTTCCTTTATCATCGTAAGTATATGATGTTGAACTATCATCTGAGCGTTCTTCAAAAACAGTACGTTCAAACTTATCTTTATCAGTCCTTACCCATCCATTTGAATTCGTGTGCGTTACACTTGATGTCCCATCTGCATTCCATATATAAGAATCAGACTGTACCCCCGCACTTGGATCAGTCATTTTAATGCGCCTACCATACTTGTCATATTCAAATGTTGTCAACACGTTACCCGGAGCAATAATTTTCTCTACTTGGCCATCATCTCGATATGTATATCTAATCGTTCCACCTCCATCTCCTGCCAATATGATATTTCCGGAGGCATCACTCATCTTTGTAGATACTAAACCATCGATCTTGGAAGTAACACTTGTTCCGTTATAACTCCATGTGGATATCCTCCCCGAAGCCTCACTTTTAGAAATAATCCGATCATAGTCGTCATACAAATATCCCGTCCAATAAGTCGCACTACTCCCCTTGTATGGCAGAGATTCCTTCTGAAGCCGTCCTTTTACATCATAAACTTTATCAATAATACGATATGTATTATCAAACCGTTGTTCACGTGTTCTTACCTCCAATCCTCCTGCATTGTAATGATGTTCAACCGTTGCCCGATCCGTTCCACTTAATGTCTCTTTATATAATCCATCACCTCCCCATGTCAAGCTTGACACGCAGTAAGCGCCATCCGCAGTCGTAGTCTTTACCAATCTACTAAACTGATCATATGAATATGTGGTCACATTAGAATTATGGTCAATTTTCTTTGTCGGTTTTCCCCATAGAGTGTATGCCGAAAACCGTGTAACCCTTCCCAACGGATCTGTTTTGGCCAAGAGAAATCTTCCGTCCACATCATAGGTGTAAGTACTCCCGACATATTCAGAAGAACCATATAACGCAGTCTTCTCCGATATAATATTCCATGTCGAATCATACTCCCACTTGGTTGAAGAAACCTGATAAAGACCTATGCTGTGATCTACTCCTTGATTACTCTTAATCTTACCACATACCGTTGTTTTTCGAGTAGGATGGCACCATTTTTCTCTATCGTACTGATGGGTTATTCGCCATACAGAATCTGTTGCAGAATCCAAATTTGTATCTACGGCATCTTTAAGTAAAACACCCAACACATATTCTCCTGTCATCGTAATGTAAGCATACTTATTTCGTGTTACAATACTTTGAGTCGAATAACCATTTATCGTCTTCTCCGTTCTTATTAACGTCGGATACCCATACTTGTCATAAGCATTTGTAGTAACCGTACTAATTCCCGACACATCGTCTATTGTCTCACTGCGCACCAGACGCGGATTCAGCTTGCCATAAGTAGTTGAATAAGAATCATAAGTATTAATACGTGTCAGATATGGTGTCTGCGAATTAGAATGACAAAGCGTAGTCTTTACTGGGGCTCCGAATTTTTCCGTATAATAAGTCTGAACTTTCGTCACTCCGGATATGGCGGACATCTCCTGCACACTTCTGAAACCGCAAAAACCGAGACCCTGATTATTATAAATTGCGTCTATATAATAATAGTATGTATCTTCCTTCTGCTCACCCGAATAAGAGCGATTATTTTTTATCACCTCTATCGGAATGACTCTATTTATAAATCCTGTTTTGCAGCTTTTGCTCCTATCATAAGAAAAAGCACCATCTTCCGAACCAAGTCGCGAGAATGCATTATATTCCCAATTACCGAAACTGTCCGTCATAGTATATACTTTTCTTAACATACTATGGTCAATGGTACAAGAATACAAATCCACAAAACCAGCTCTATATGTCACCATGTCCCCATGAGCATTCCATGTGGACATGTCCATCGGAATAAGGTCAGTCGTCGAGTCAACTTTAACATTGGCATATAGAACATCATCTGCAAAACTGCCATTATTATTCGATACATAAAATAACGAATCTCTCTGCAAATTCAGGATATCAGGAAGTCCATCCTTATCCACATCCAAAAACATCAGTTCACTGTCCACTCGACGTTTTATCGGAAACAAAGTCTCTGTCTCAAAAGTTTTACCATTAAAGAAACTGACGTTCATCTCGCGTGATTCTGTCGTAACTCCAGATTCTGTCGCCTCGAGATATGAAACGATATCCATATAACCGTCTCCATTCACATCAATAGGAATAGAGCGACACCTTACTGTCGAAGACAAAGTCATCGATTGTGATGCTACATCCCGCGTCAAAGAAGAATATGTCGTTGTATTGGTAAATGTCGTCCCTGTCAGAGATGGCACTTGATAAATCTTTAATCCCGTTGGAGACAGTAAACAGAAATCGGATTTCCCCTTTCCTTCCATATCTGCCACAAACAGATAATATTCATCGTCAGCAGCCTTTGTAAACAAAGTCGTTTCACTCAATTTTTTCTTATCTGCCAAATCGACAAGCGCAAATTTCGATGCGTTGTGTGTCATTATCAGCAACTGTATCTTTCCATCGCCCCTGAAGTTACCGAAATAGTACTCGCTTTTCACCGGATTATTATAATACTTGTTGTATGTCCCGTCATTTATCGAAAAAGAAAACAAGGAAGAGTCTATCTGTCCGCTATCTTTTATTGAATAAATGGTTATTCTATAATCCGTAACCGTTTTTTTACTGCAACTGTTATTTACCTTTACTATCTCATTCACGCCATCTCCGTCCACATCCAACACATCTAACACTTGAAAACCATCTCCCACCTCAACAAAACTGCAATCATATCCATATGTGCCCCGACTGCTAATCTGTATCTTAGTATTAGAAGGATACCAGCTGCCGTATTTATAATATTTTTTTAACAACACGGTTCGTACCCCAACAACACCATAATTAGGATAATTAGGCAAAACGACCAGCCCATCGGATATTCTGTCTGGCCTTATCTTTCCTCGTTTGTAGAGCAATGAAACATCTGCTGACTTTACATATGCAATAGGCGACAGCAGACCATACGGAGTCTTTGTGAATCCTGTCTGTTCAACCGGAACAGCCTGATCAATCCCGTATTCAAACTCAATTGGAGGCAGACTTTTTACTCCGCTAGCATAATCTATTTTCTTCAACAGATTTACATAATCCTTATATTCCTGAGTTAAAGTATACTTAAATAACACGGTCGTACCGCTTTTCACTGTTATTATTCTTAACAACAACTTATTCTGGCTAATAACCTTCCCCGCTACAGCATTTTTATAAGGAGAACTATCCTTCCTTCTGGCACTCGAATATCCAAATGTAACTTTTGCATCTTTACCATAAGAAATAGACTGTATATAATATGCCCCATCAGTCTGAGAATATTCAAAAATCATTTTATTGCCTTCTATATCCTCATATTCCGTAAGAGGATATTCCACCTGACTGACATAATTAGTCTTATAACCAAACACAGCCTTGCTTCCATCTGGATACAAAACATCAAAATATGCAGAAGTTCCATAGCTATTCTGATGTTTATGAATCTGGATATTTCCCTTCGCTGTAGCAAGCTCATATCCACTCATCAAGTTTTCGGACTGAACTATCGGCACTCCGTCCAATGAATACACTGCTCCGACATCCGTATATAATGCTGCATTTTGTATATTCTCATAAAATAAAGTCTTGTTTCTTATCTTTATGGACGATATTCCGGAAATACTCCACCCATATCCAGCAATCCCATTTCCGAACTGACTATTATATTCCAACGCAATATCAGGAACAAGATGGTATCCGGGCACAGTTTGTATGGGTATGGAATATGTTTTGCCCCCGGTAGGTGTTACTCCACTTCTGATAGGGATAGCCCCCACTGCATAGCTGGACAAATCATCGACACTTCGCTTCTTATGAGAAATAATCTCCGATATTATGGAATTCTCCGATTTTAGCGAAGATGTTGGCACTTCATTCATACCTTCGCCCATCAACAAAGAAGGCTCTGCCGCACTAAAGACATACTTGATTTCTTGAGAATTCTTTCCAAGATTAGTTACAATACTATCTTTCTGAGGCTCGCTGATATAATATTTTTGAGCACGCAAAAAAGTCTGACTCGCAAAAAACAGAATGTAAATTGCAGCTGTGAATCTGAAGCGCTTCATGGTAATTTACGGGTTATTAGCTGTTACAGTGGGCTAAGGTATACAATTTTTACATCATTACAAAAATGTGTTCCAATTCAGTATGACTACCGCAGTGCGCATAATATTTGGCGAATTTAATGAAAATATCTACTGACCTTGAGGAGATTTTTCTTCAATACATTCTTTCCCGGATATAGGGGTGGCGGTGTAGCCGAGTTTTTGGATGCTTTTTTGAAGCTTTTCAACCGAAGTCTTACGAGCATCATAGGTGATGGTCACCTGCTTGGTCTTCTCGTCTATCTTGATATCCAGAACACCCTTTTCGAATGAGATGTTCTCGTTCACCTTCTCAGCGCATTTATGACAATGCATATCCGTCTGAAAAACCACCGTGGCTTTCTCCTTCTTGCCTCCGGCATAACAGGTAAATCCGACTCCGCAAAGAATAAAAATCGCAATCAAAAGAAATCTTTTCATATTATTCTGTTTTCCAAATCGTTAAACGTATTCCCAAATATATTCTTGTTCCCATTAGCGGTCCCCATACGCAACTGGCGTCAAATGACTCGCTGAAAGGGTCATCCGCACCTATAATAGGATTCTTCTGGGTATAACCGGTAAGATTCTCTCCTCCCAAATATACATCGAAACCTTTAAATCTGCGTGTTATCTGAGCATAAAGAAGCGGATATGCAGAAGAATAACCTGTAGGATAGTCGGAGCGCATAAAATCCCATACCCGACAAGGTCCGTTGACAGACGCCGTGAAATCGAAAATCCATTTTCTCAGGTTAGTGGCATATTGAAGGTTCAGCACTCCCTTATATCTGCCGGTCATAGGTTTTTCCTGAAGGCCGCGGTCAGCATACTTCACACGTGCGCTTGTATAACGTCCCGTAAGAGTAAGGGTAAAGCGGGTAAAGGGCTCCGCACTGAAATCCACCTGAAAATTATCCGTGTATGAAAGGGAAGTAAGATAAAACTCTATAGCGCCTGGCGTGCTGTCATAATCGGCCACCATCTGGGAAGTGAACTGTGTCCTGAAATAATCAAAACTCAGATATGTCTTGCTCCCTTCGGAAAAAGGAAGATACCACGTGGCACTTCCGCCAAAAGTCCAGGACTGCTCAAGCGGATGCTCCGTAACGGAGCCAACCAGGAGTTTTGAAGTTGAAAGCACACCGATATTGTCTATCAAAGGAGTAGAGTATCTGATGCCCCTGCCGGCATTGGCCCGTAAAACCAAAGACTCCACCGGAGCATACTTCAGTGTAAGACGTGGCGATATTTTAACTCCTTCATTATGATACCAATCCGCACGAAGACCAATTATCGAAGAAAAAATGTCTCCTTTATGAAATGTATATTCTCCGAACGCTCCGGCGCAGTTCAACATGGTGGAAATGTTCCCGAGCTCTCCAGGCATCAGCTCATCATAATAATCGAAAGTGTCCGACAGGCCGAGGGTATATTTATGTTCTGCGCTTAACTCTCTCTGATATAACAGATTCACAAACCCGCTATGCTGCAGGGCGTCGTAGGTTCTCGCGCCGAAAGACGAATTCATGTCCTGAAGCGAATAATCCGCCACCAGTGCGACGGAATTGGCGGCATCATCTCCAATCGGATAGCCTACCTTAAGATAGGCGTCCAGACTGCGATTTAAAATATCCGTCCGCCACAGACGCTCCGCAGAGGTGAACTTCCCGTCCTGCCCTCCTTCTCTTCTGTCCTGAATGGCGCGCACTCCGAAGCGGACCTGCACTCCTTCAGGATCAAAGTAGAGCCACCTGTTCGACAGGGCGAACTGAAGCGAACGTGGATCATCCATGAAACCGTCCGAATTCATGTCCATAGGATTACGGAGTGCATCCACATGGGCCAGCAACACAGTGCTCCACTTGTCCCCGAACTGAAGTGAGGATACGGCGTTGATGTCGAATTTGCCGTCCTGCATTATTGAAGCATGCAGAAAAAGAGGCTTCTCATCGGTGGGTTTACGATGTTCAAGATTAATCTGACCCGTCATCGACTCCACTCCGTTAATCACGGAACTGACCCCTTTGCTGACCTGAATTGACTCCAGCCATTGGCCCGGAACATAAGAAAGGCCGAAGGGAGCGCTCAGACCGCGCATTACAGGCCGGTTCTCATCCAGCATCTGGGTATAGATTCCGCTCTGTCCGAGAAGGCGTATCTGCCGCGCCCCGGTGACGGCATCGGAATAGCCGACGGACACGCTGGCCGAATTTTCAAAACTCTCCGCCAGATTGCAGCAGGCCATCTTGCTGAGTCCCGCCGAAGTTATGACCTCCGCCTTGATGTCCTTTCCTTTCGGAATATAACTTCCTGCCACATCCGCGCTTACCACCGCTGTCTGAAGACTGTCGTGCATCTCCGAATACCTGAAAAGAGTATCCACCTGCGCATAGGAAGGAAGAAAGCATAAAAGGAATATCGCCGGAAGAAATATATTTTTCATTCTGCTCACAAGCTTCAAAATTCAATTCATTTACAAAACAATGCAAAGATAAAGTTAAAAACACTTGCGCACATTATAAGATTACCGGAAAAAGTTACAAAATAAACAGAAGCCATAAAACGCATCCGGCCGGAGAAATGAATTTTCCCCGGCCGAGCGCATATGTATGTAATCTATTAGAAATAGAAGCGGAGAGCAACTGATGCTGTACCGAAATCTACTCCGAATGTGCTGGCAGTTGTAGACTGCTTCTTGTCATCCTTATCCTTAAGCTTTATTGAGTTGCAGTAAAGACTGGCGAAATCCACACCCAAAGCTATAGACTTGTTGAATCTGTATTCGAAGCCAAGGAATGTAAGTGCTGCGCCAAATCCAGTATATGAGTATGACTTTGAAACATCTGTTCCGAGTACAGTAGTTGAATAGGTCTGTGAACCGAAAAGAGCATTCACATTGAACGATGGAACATAATAGAAGTTATTGGCAAGCTCTACATAATATGCTACGTTAGGTGCGATAGCGAATACCGGAGTCTTGGTATCACCCTCATTTGAGAGAACATAACCGAGATCTGCACCCACTTTAAGGTTATCCATTACAAAATAACCACCACCAAGATAAATGTTAAAATCGGTCCCGAGAGAGCTCTTGCTTGTGTTTGAGTTGTCACCGGACTTTACGGTAGTTTTAACCGAACCTGCAGAAAGGCCGAATGTGCCTTCCACGAAGAAATCGCCCTGGCTCTGAGCAAAGGCTGATACAGAAGCCAAAAGAAGAGCTGCTGCTACAATTGTTTTTTTCATGATAAATAAATTTTATAAATATGTATTAAAGTTTCCGGCCACGCTGCACGCAGCCCTTATTCCATCTACTGCAGATGACACTATGCCCCCTGCATAACCTGATCCCTCTCCACAAGGATATACCCCCTTCATAGATACATATTCCAATGTTTCGGGATCTCTCGGTATGCGAACCGGAGAGGATGTGCGGGATTCCACTCCCAAAAGAAGTGCATCTTCCGTGTAGTATCCGTTAATTTTCACCTTGGGAAATGCCTGTCTGAGACGCGAAGACACCGCCCCCGGCAGCGCAAGATGCAACGGAGCGCTCACTACCCCCGGATGATAGGAAGTCCGCGGAAGTGAAGAAGAAAGACGTCCCTTACAGAAATCCACCATTCTTTGTGCAGGTGCCGTGAGCGGATGAACGCCACTTCCTGCAACACTTTGAGCACAGGCATACATACCCTTCTCAACATTCTGCTGAAAGTCAAGGAGACGGAAAGCAGAATCTCCGGGAATATCGTCCGGTTCTATCTGAACCACTACCCCAGAATTGGCCCATGCAGAAGAACGGGAAGAATTGGACATACCATTGAGAACTATTGAACCATCCTCTGTGGATGAAGGCACAAGAAGGCCTCCGGGGCACATGCAGAAAGAAAATACTCCCCTGCCATCTACTTGCTGCACAAAAGAATATTCGGCAGAAGGATAGCCTTTTTGCCAATGTCCGCGATATTGGGACCTGTTTATCAATTCCTGCGGATGTTCCACCCGGACACCCAGGGCAAAGCCCTTGGCTTGAAGTATCCCTCCTGCGGAAGAAAGCATCTCATAGACATCTCTTCCGGAATGACCACTGGCAAGTATCACTGCACGGGCGCTATAGGAAGAGCCGTCGGCACAGCTGACTTTCTTTAACCCGCAATCATCATTTATGTCAATCACTCTGCTGCCGAAATGATATTCTCCGCCATGTTCTATAATGCAATGCCGGATATTTTCCACTATGGCAGGAAGTCGGTCAGAGCCTATGTGCGGATGTGAATCCATAAGGATATCCTCAGAAGCTCCGAACTTTACAAACTGATGGAGCACCTCCCTGTTATCACCCCTTTTTGAAGAACGCGTAAAAAGTTTACCGTCTGAAAAAGTACCTGCACCGCCTTCACCATAACAATAATTCGAATCAGGATTGACCTTTCCTTCCAGAGAAAGCGAAGCAAGATCCCTTTTTCGCGCATGCACATCTTTTCCTCTTTCCAGAATGACCGGCTTCAGCCCTGACATAAGAAGGCGCAAGGCCGCAAACATGCCGGCCGGACCGGAGCCCACCACTATCACGCTCTCTGCATTATGAACATCCTTATACTCAGGCAGAACATAGAGGCTTGTCGTTTCCGATCCGGAATAAATCTCACAATGATATCTGTACAAGGGTTCACGCCTGGCATCTATGCTCCTTTTGACAAGCACCTCAAGCGAAGAGTCGCGCAATTCACGACGCAACTTCTCTCTGACCTGTTCATAAGTTAAATTATGGTCTAATCCAGTGGTGAATTCGTATATCTGCATGAATTAAAAATCCGCGATTCGGGACACGGGAGCGACATCAAGCGGACATCGTTCTCCGTTAAGGTAATGAAAATACCCCGCTATGGCTATCATCGCGGCATTATCCGTAGTAAACTTGAATTCTGGAAGAAACACTCTCCAACCACGTTTCTCTCCTTCTTCCACCATTCGGGTGCGGAGACCGCTGTTGGCAGATACTCCTCCGCCTATGGCGATATCTTTAATGCCCGTCTGTTTAGCCGCCTTAATCAACTTATCCATAAGGATATCTATGAGAGTCTTCTGAAACGAAGCGCAGATATCGGCCTTGTTTTTCTCCATAAACTCCGGATCAAGGGCCATCTCGTCTCTGACAAAATACAGGAGTGAGGTCTTCACTCCGCTGAAACTGTAGTCCAATCCAGGGATGTGCGGCTTGGCAAATTTAAATTTATCCGGATCACCCTGCTTGGCAAGCTTATCTATAATGGGGCCGCCAGGATAGCCGAGGCCCATCATTTTCGAGCACTTGTCAAAAGCCTCACCGACAGCATCATCTATAGTGGCGCCAAGTATTTCAAAATCAAGAGGTGAATTGACCTTTACAATCTGCGAATTACCACCTGACACCAGAAGCGAAAGAAACGGAAACGACGGCTCGCGGACAGGAACCCCCTCCTGACGGACAAAGCCTGCCAATATGTGTCCCTGCAGGTGATTAACCATAACCAGTGGGATGCTCAGAGACAACGCCAATGCCTTGGCGAAAGACGTGCCCACAAGAAGAGAGCCCAGCAGACCCGGGCCTCTTGTAAAAGCGATGGCCGTAAGGTCTGACGCTTTTACTCCCGCTCTGCTGAGCGCTTCACTGACCACAGGAACGATATTAAGTTCGTGTGCCCGTGAAGCCAATTCCGGCACCACCCCACCATAAGACCGATGTACATCCTGACTTGCGATAACATTCGAGAGAAGCACTCTGTCCGAAATGACCGCAGCGGAAGTATCATCACACGATGACTCTATTCCTAAAATAATATCTGCCATAGTAGCCTGCAAAAATAGGAATTTTTTTACTAAATTTGAGCCCTTATGCGCAAGAAAAGAATCAGAAAGATAATCACGCGAATTCTGGAGCTTATTGTCCTTAGCCTCGGAATCGCCCTTCTGCTTCTTCAGACCCCTTTCGTGCAGACCAAATTGGCCCATAAGGCCACACAGATGGCCGAAAAATACCTTGACGCCGACCTGCACTTCTCCGCCATAAAATTCGCGCCTTTCAACACTCTGATAATAAAAGATCTGGCCATAATAGACAGACACCCGGTGGGAGACATAGACACGGTGATGGCCGCCAAGCATATCTCCGCAACCTTCTCCCTCAAAGGATTATTGGCCAAAAAAGGTGGCGTGCATATAGACAGACTCCGCACTAAAGATTTCGACCTCTACCTGGTCATATATGACACCACGTCACGTGGTTATACTAACAACATAGCATCCATTTTCAATTCCAAGCCTCATAACAGAGACACGCTGAGGACTTTTCCGGATCTTTTTTCAATAAAGCGCGCAGACGTCGACAATTTTCACTACAAAATGGTGATTTTGTCAAACAAGACTTATCACTACAAGGGCCACGGCATCAATTGGACCGATCTAGAATTGTGGGCGGATGCACGAGGTCACGACATCAATTTCGTAGACAGCAGATGTCGGTTTGATGTGGATTGGGTGAGAGCCAGGGAAAAATGCGGATATTCATTCTGGGGCACGGGACATTGCATTACCGGACTCGGACTTACCGAAGTGACAGATACAAGAATAATCGACTCCTGGTCAAACGTTTATCTGAAGCGCTACACAATGGGCTACGAGAAAGACTCAGACTGGTCTGACTTTCTGTACCGTATACGGCTTGGCGCAGATGCATCCGCCGCTCCGCTCAGCCTTCAGACCGTGGGAATTTTCGCGGGGATCTTCAAAGACTCCCCTATACTTCTGGACGTAGACGCACTCAAACTAGACGGTCCTGTAAATAGCATGAATATCACCGAAGCGCGTTTTACAGATCGTTACAGCGGAGTAAAAGCGGATTTGGCACTTGATTATAAGGACCTTTTCACGTTGCAACAGGCAGAAGTGGACTTGGTCTCAAAAGAATTCAGATTCACACCGGAAGGAATAAGCAAATTCATTTCAGCCTTTCTCAAAGATAAAGAATTGGATTTCAGCGCCTGTCCTCAGAGCGTGTCTGCCAATCTGAGAGGAGGAATTCACGGGGCGCTTAATGAGTTGGAAGCCAATCTGAAATTGGCAAGCAATATCGGAAACATAGATTTATCCGCCAAGACCAGAGACCTGATAAAACAAGGTACGGCGCTGTCATACGAAGGCAAGATTAATCTTGAGAGTGTAGATATCGCAAAAGCCGGATTAGGGAAGATGTTCGGAAAGACTTCGCTTTCACTTCAAAGCTCCGGAAAGTTGGGAGGGGAAGACCGTCTGATGGATATACAGCTTAATAAACTGGACATTAGCGAGCTCACCGTCAACGATTACACTTACAGTAACATAGACGGCAACGGATACTTCAAAGACAATACCTTTACCGGGAATCTCAGGTGTAACGATCCGAGCCTCAATTTCATTCTCGGCGGCAGTTTTTCACTTTCAAACCAGAGCAAAAATTCCATCTATAAGTTTAATCTTGCACTTGGTTATGCTGACCTGGTGGCTATGAACATAGACAAAAGACCCGGCACCTCCACCCTTTCCACCGCCGTCAACTTCAGTTTCCGCAACACGGACAAACACGCCCTCATAGGCGATGCCACCGTCTCCAAACTGACCTACACTGACCAAAACGGCACGCACAACATCGGAGACATCCTGTTCGCCTCCGTCACCGACCACGAAAAAATAAGAATCAACCTGCGTTCCGCCTTCGCCGACCTTACATATTCCGGAGACCCGGACCTGGCCACGCTTCTAAACCCTATATTGAACAACACTATAGGCCAATGCCTGCCTTCTATTCTGCCTGAGCAGAAGCCTACGGAAACAGGCCGTAATTTCGAGAGTCAGGTAATCATCAAAGACACAAAAGAGGTACTCAGTTTCCTGCGTAAAGACATCCTTATAGCCCACGGCACACAGGCTCAACTCAGCATGACTCCATCTGGAGAGTTGAACGGGACCTTCGCCTCAAACGGAGTGCGTTACGAAGGCAACATCTTCCGTGGTCTTGACGCGAAGATCCAATCACAGGACAGTTCCATTCTGTTAAGCGCCGGAATAAATGAGATAAAATCCAATACTACAGGCCTGAAAAAAGCCCGTCTGAGCGTAAAGGCCGAATCCGACAAGACTTGCCTGCAGCTTTCAGCCACCGACATCCTCAACAAGAACATCGCCCTGTTGCTTGACGTGGACTCATTTTATTCCAGAGAGGACAAAAAACTGAAAGTTTATTCGACCCTCGGCAATTCCTTCATCAATCTCGACGGCAGCTTCTGGAGCTGTTCTCACCCGAACATCACATACAAAGAAGGCTTTTTGAACATTAATGACCTGAGACTCTTCAATAACGGACAATCCCTTGAATTGAACGGTTCCGCGAGCAAGCACTATCCGAGTGAATTGGCATTAAACATAAAGGATATAAATCTGTCAACGGCCAATATTTTTCTTGGCAACGAAATCGCCCTGTCCGGACTTCTGAACGGATTCGTCAATCTCCGCACTCCATTCAAGAGCAATATGGGACTGCAGGCGGAATTGAATTGCAGCGATGTGACAATTGGCAAGGCGTATGCCGGAACCATTACGCTTGATGCTCACCTGGATGATGAAGACGATCTTCTGAAATTCTGTTTGGCCAATTCCCCTGTTGCAGGACAGAACGCCTTCAAAGTAGACGGCAATTATAACTCACTTTCCAAATATCTCAATGCGAGAGCCACATTCAATGATTTCAACCCCGGGATCGCACAGAAGGCCCTTTCTTCATACTGCTCTGCGCTTGACGGGCATATCAACGGTAAAATCACAGCTTCAGGGCCGGTGTCCAAGCTAAACATAAGAAGCAACGACTTCACACTGTCAGATTTAAATCTTACTCTTGTACCTACAGGAGTAAGTTACACGATCAATGCCGATGCGAGATACGACGAAGACGGAATCGTCATTGACAGAATGGAGATAAAAGACAGGCACGATGGACGCGCCCACCTGAGCGGGCGTCCCGAAAATCTGGCCTTGCACCTGAACAGACTGCGCGTTCTAGATAAAGCTACGGGAGACTACAACGGGACTCTCTCTCTTAACGGGGACGTATTCTTCTCTGGTAAAGACTTGTCGCATATAAGTATAGATGCCAATTTGGCCAATGCCGGAAGCGGGAAAATAAACATGGTGCTCCCGGGCAAAAACAGCAAAAGCAGCGAGATTCTTCAATTCAAAGAAAAAGAAGATGATGATGAAGATGAACTGGAGCAGAAATTCAAAATCAGTTCTCCCGGCGAATCTTCTCAAATAGATGCCAAATGCCGATTCTCCGTAAATCCTGGACTGGAACTTACCGCCTTTCTTGACAGGGAAGGGAGCAACTCGCTCAATATCAGCGGAGACGGCGTAATAACTGCCGATCTCAACTCCAAATCCGGAGCTCTCAACCTCGGAGGAAATTACAACATAACGGAAGGAAAATACCATTTCTCAGCCATAGGGTCCTTGATAGCTAAGGATTTCAACATCCAGGACGGAAGTTCACTGACTTTCGCCGGAGATGTAATGGACACCGAATTGAACATATCCGCCGTGCATTCTCTGAAGACTTCTTTGGGAGTGCTTATTTCGGACACCACTTCCGTAGCGACCAGAAGGCTTGTCAACTGCGGAATCAAGATTTCAGATAAGATACGTAATCCTCAATTGGCATTCTCCGTCGATGTTCCCGACCTTGACCCTACCACCAAAGCTCTTGTAGAAAGCGAGTTGAATACGGAGGACAAAGTTTCGAGACAGTTCTTGGCACTTGTCGTGCTGGGAACATTCATCTCAGGAGATCAGAACGGTGTGGTGAACAATAATTCCGGTTCCAACTTCATCTACAGCAACTTGGCATCTCTGATGTCAGGACAGCTGAACACGATAATGCAAAAGTTCAATATTCCTGTGGACTTGGGACTGAGTTACGAGCAGACGGATTTAGGAAACAACATAATGGATGTGGCGGTATCTACCCAACTTTTCGACAATATGGTATCCGTGAACGGCTCCGTGGGGAACCGCAAATACAATTCTACCAGCAGCGGAGAGAATATGGTCGGAGATCTGGACATAAATATCAAGCTGAACAAATCCGGTCATTTCAGACTCAATCTCTTCTCCCACTCTGCCGATGATTACACAAATTACCTGGACAACAGCCAGCGGAATGGAGTAGGTCTTTCTTATCAGATTGAGTTCAACAGCATCAGGAGCTTCATCAAATCTCTGTTCAAAAAAGAAGATGAGAATTCCATGGGACTTGTCCCTTCAAAGAAAATCGTAATCGAAAATGAATAAAGGCAAATTATACTTGATACCATCTCCTCTGAGCGACGCGCCCGTCAGCGACGTGATACCTCAGGGCGTACTTTCTCTGCTTGGCCATATAAAAAAATATGTAGTGGAAGAAGAAAGGACCGTGCGAAGATACCTCTCGCGTGCAGGACTTAAAGGGCATATCGATGCTCTTACATTCCGCACGCTCAACGAGCATAGCACCCAGGAAGAGATAGAGGGACTCCTTGATTTGTTTTCCGACGGACAGGATGTGGCGCTCATAAGTGAATCGGGACTTCCGGCAGTGGCCGACCCTGGAGCCGCACTTGTGGCTCTATGTCACAAGAACGGAATAGAAGTATGCCCTATGGTCGGACCTTCATCCCTTATGCTGGCTCTTATGGGAAGCGGACTTAACGGCCAATCCTTTGCGTTCAGAGGCTACCTTCCTGCCAAAACGCCACAAAGGCGCACAGCGATAAAAGATGCAGAAAAGCTATCAGGTGCACTTGTGCAAAGCCAGATTTTCATAGAAACACCTTATCGCAGCGACGCTCTCTTACAGGATCTGATTTCTTGTCTGGACGCTTCGACACGCTTGTGCGTAGCGATCAATATTACATCTGAGCATCAATATATCAAGACTCTTCCTGTAGCCTTATGGAAAAAGGAGAATCTTCTTATCGGCAAACAGCCCACAGTCTTTATTTTTCTGAAATGAAAGGATTGCTCGAACTTAACGGGATGAAGTTTCACGCCTTCCACGGATGCCTAGACTTTGAAAAGGAGAAGGGAGGTGAATACGAGGTCGACTTCAGTGCAGAGGTTGACTCTCATAACGCTTGGCTTACAGATGAATTGGCAAGTACGCTGAATTACGCGCGCGTCTATGATATAGTATCCGTCCAGATGTCCAAGCCGTCCAATCTTATTGAAAATGTTGCTGAACGTATTTTTCACGCCGTCGAAGAAGAGTTCCCAGGACTTGAGCATTTCAGTATAAGTGTAAGCAAACTTAACCCTCCGGTGTCAGGGGAGACAGACAGGGCACGCATTACTTTAAAAAAATGAGAATCGCATTTTTAACTCTTGGCTGCAAATTGAATTACGCCGAGACATCCTCATACGAAAGAGCATTCAAAAAAGCAGGATTGGAAGTTGTGGGGCACAAGGAGAAGGCTGACTTGTACCTGATAAACACCTGCTCAGTCACCGCCACATCCGATGCCAAATCCAGAAACATCATCCGCAAGATGCACAGGCAAAACCCTGATGCCAAGCTGATTGTGTGCGGATGCAGTGCCCAGCTGAGAAAAGAAGAAATCACAAAGATAGATGGAGTTTGGAAAGTGTTCGACTGTAAGGAAAAGTCCAACATAGTCCCGGTCTGCCTGAGAGATCTCAATATAGGATGTGACTTCCAGACAACAGACAGCGACACTTTCGGCGCTTACAGCAGCGGTGAAAGAACTCGCAGTTTTCTGAAAGTTCAGGACGGGTGTGACAACAGATGCAACTACTGCACCGTGCCGCTGGCCAGAGGAAGCAGCCGTAACGTTCCCATATGCGAATGCGTGCGAATGGCCGAAGAAGTGGCGGCGCTCGGGGTTAAGGAGATAGTGATTACCGGTGTAAATACAGGAGATTTCGGCAGAAGTACAGGAGAGAGTTTTCTGGACCTTCTCAAGGCGCTCAACAATGTGGAAGGCATTCAGAGATACCGCATCTCCAGCATAGAGCCGAATCTTTTGAGTGAAGAGATAATAGACTGGATAGCAAGCGGGACCAAATTCCAACCGCATTTTCATATCCCGCTTCAGTCCGGCTGCGACAGTATACTGTCCGCGATGGGGCGTCGCTATACCACGGCATTCTTCAAGAATAAAATCGAACACATACGAAAAAAAATGGGATATGGAGTGTTTATAGGAATAGATGTAATGGTGGGCCTTCCTGGCGAAAGTGAAGAACTCTTTCAAGAAGCCTGTGACTTTATCTCAGGCTTGCGTCCCGCGTTCATTCACATCTTCCCATACTCACAAAGACCCGGAACGCCTGCAGCAGAATTTGACGGACAGGTAAGTGAAGAAGTAAAAAAACAGAGGGCCCACATATTGGAAGAACTTTGCATCAAACTGCACACGGAATTCGTGGAATCTCAGAAGGGAACATCTGTTCAAGTACTTTTCGAATCCAAGGAGAAAGGCGGGCTGATGAGCGGATATTCCGGAAATTATATCAAAGTGACCAGACCTTATGATCAAGCGCTGGTAGGCAATATAGTAGAAGTGACATTATGAAGACCTCTCTTACATTTTTGGGGACTGGGACATCCCAGGGGATTCCGGTCATAGGATGCGAATGTAATGTATGTAAAAGCACAGACCGCAGGGATAAGCGGCTGCGTTCTTCCGCCTTGGTAAAATATGGAGATATAACCATCCTTGTTGATTGCGGGCCGGACTTCAGATATCAGATGCTTCGCGCCGAAGTAAAACACCTGGACGCAGTGCTGTTGACACATAATCATAAAGACCACACCGGAGGACTGGATGACCTCAGGGCTTTTAATCTTCTGGAGCATAAGCCCGTAACCATCTATTGCGAAGAGTATGTAGAAGAGTCCTTGCGTCGCGAATACAGTTATGCCTTTACCGATCACCACTACCCCGGAGTGCCGGAATGGGGGATCAGAAGAATCAACGGCTCCGTCCCCTTTGAGGTAGGGCCGAATGACAGCCTCCCCACACTCGTGTGGGAAAGCGGAGTGGGATATCATAAGGAAAAAGCGAATGGGTCTTCCGAAAGGAAACCGGTCGAGATCATACCCATACAGGGATATCATAATGAGATGAAAACCTTCTCCGTACTTGGCTTCAGATTCGGGAAAATAGCCTATCTGACCGACATGAAGTGTCTGGCGGACGGCGAGTTGGACAAGCTGCAGGGATTGGATGCCGTGACTCTCAACTGCGTAGGATTCAAGCCGCATCATTCGCATTTCAATCTGCAGCAAGCACTTGAGATGGCAAGTAAGATAGGAGCTAAAAATACATATCTTACGCACTTGGCCCATGCTCTTGGCACGCACGAGCAGTTGGAGGCACTTCTTCCGGAAGGGGTCCACGCCGCCTACGACGGACTGAGCATCGAGGCAGAATAACTATCCTATCAGTTCCCTGAGTTCGTCGAGCGTGATAGCATGACTTACGCCCGTACCTTCGAGAATGGCATCAGCGAGATTCTGCTTTGCCTTGTGCATCCTCAGGATTTTCTCTTCTATAGTATTCTGAGCCACCAGATGATAAACGGTCACGTTCTGTTGCTGTCCTATGCGGTATGCTCTGTCCGTAGCCTGCTGTTCTATGGCCGGATTCCACCACGGGTCAAGATGTATGACATAATTGGCCCCGGTAAGATTGAGCCCCAGTCCGCCGGCCTTAAGACTGATGAGAAAAACAGGCTTTTCGGCATGCTGGAAACCGTTCACCATCTCCTGACGTTTCTTTATAGACGTGGAGCCCTGCAGATAGAAGTGCTCTACGCCTTCCTTTTCAAGCATCTCAGAAGCCATATCGAGAAAGCCCGTAAATTGGCTGAAAATCAACACGCTGTTACCTCCGGATATTATCTCTGCGACCAATTCGCGAAGCACGGCAAGTTTTGTAGGCTCACACGACCATCCGTTCCTTACCAGAGCCATAGCACAGGCGGCTTCCCGAAGTCTGGTTATAGCTGCCAATGCGTTCATATTCACCTTGGTGTCCAGATCCAGTTCATTCTTGGCCTCAAGCCGCATGGCCTCGTAAGCCACCTGCTCGGAAGGCGACATAGGCACGCTGCGGTATATCTCCGTCTTTTCTGGCAATTCTTCCACCACTTCAGACTTGGTCCGCCGCAACATAAATGGCTGTATGATACGTTTCAGCTGCGCCTGGCGGTCCTTGTCTTCCGCACTTTCAATCGGCGCGATGAATTTCTCGCGGAAAGACTCATAACTTCCGAGCAGCCCGGGGTTGAGGAACTGAAAAAGATTCCACAGTTCACCCAGATAGTTCTGCACCGGGGTACCGGTAAGGATTACACGCGACAAAGCTTTCAGAGACATGGCCGCCTCCGACATCTTGGTACCTCGATTCTTTATGGTGTGAGCCTCGTCAAGACACACCACGTTCCAGTCTACACCCGATAGCGCATCCTTCTCGCGGACAAGAAGCCCGTAGGTCGTCAGAACTACGTCATACGCTCCGAGGGAGGAAAGCGCGACGTTCCTGTCGTCAGAATCGTTGAGAACGGTGACATTAAGGGACGGAGAAAATCTGGAGAGTTCACGTGACCAGTTCATCAGCACAGAAGCCGGAGCCACCACCAGAGATGCACCCGCAGAGGCCTTATACAACAGAAAGGCTATGGTCTGCACAGTCTTGCCGAGGCCCATGTCATCGGCCAGACAGGCGCCGGCGCCCCAGTGGTCCAGACGCACCATCCAGCGAAAACCCACTTCCTGATAATCGCGAAGTTCAGCTTTAAGCGCGCCGGGAACTGCTGGATTAAGAGAGGCTGCCTCCTCCACTTTCGCCATTCTCTCCCCATACGCCTTATCCGCTTGTATGTTCAGATTTGATTTGTGGACGATATCCGCCAACATACCCGTCTGGAAGAACGATATACGCTCTCCGCCGCGATAGGACTGAGTCACGCTCTCAAGACGCTTGAGATACTTGGCCAGAGAATCCGAAAGCGACACATATTCACTGTCTCCCAATTTGAGATAACCCCCGCCATAGCCTCCCGAAGATATCGCAGACATAATCTGTTCCAATGTGAGCGCCTGTCCGTCAGACAGTTGAACATCTCCCTCCACCTCAAACCACTGCTCCTTCGAACGGATATGCACGTTGATGCTTTGTGAAGTCAGACTGCCAAGAACCTTCAGACTGCGTCCTTCCGGCCATTCCAGCACACAGATATCACCCAGAGAGCGACAGGCGTCAATGACCGGCAGCATATCCTCTACGGAGAGCTCGTACAAGCCGTCGTCTGCATCATATCCCGCGAGTCCAGTCTTGGACAAAAACACATCGAGAGAGTGACGTTCACCGCGGATATCACGTTTCACCTGATAGCGCGAAACATCGTCCGAATCATAATATACTGCATCTCCCCTGCCGGGGAAAAAGGTCAGTTTACCGCCGTCAAGCGGACGCGTGAAAAGAAGTGCACTGAACGCTCCGGATTTCGGAAGGATACGAAAATACAGTATGGCGCTCCCTTGTCTCACCTCTAAGGATGAACCGCTTTCGAGCAGTGGGGAATGTACCTCCATAACATGAGAAAGCCGCTCCACGAAGACTTTCAGCGCTTCCATGGAGGCCTCGGGGAATTTGACTCCGGTCTCCTCCAGAATCTTGAGAACCTGCATCTGCGTACGGTTGAGACGTACGACCGTATAATGCAGTTTGTCACGGCACACGACATTTTCACTTTGATAATCAGAACGATATTTACTGCGCGGAATATTGGTACTGAACACAAACGCTCCGTTTTTCAACTGCAGGGAGATATACGGAGTCTCCTCCGTTATCTCTATTCTGCATGCAGGATCATATGTATTACGGTACACGCGATCACAGCCGGCAAGTACAGGGAATGCCGTGTCCAAACCTATATAGCTGTATCTGTTCAAGCGGGATTTCAATTTCTGATCATATTCATCGCTGATATCATCATAGACGCCTTCCGAGAATGAAGACAAGGACACGCGCTTTCCTTGGCCCCACTTGCCGCTTTTAAGACGGGTCTGTTCTCGGATTTCAACATCAGAGTCATAATAGACTATATAACAAATTCTTCTATCCTTCTGCGGCTCTTCCGCTTTCTCTGCGGGAGAGGCGCTCTTTCCTATGGCATCAGAAAGCTTCTCCAATGCCAATTCCCACGGCTCCTTTACCTTGAGCCGTGAAAGGGCAGGCGTGCCGCCATATATTTTTTCAAGTTCTTCAGCTTCCTCAGGGCTGCATTGGCCTGTCTCATAACGTACTATGGCATATTCTGATACGGGGGCTTTAAAAGAGGTTTCATAGGCTCTATTCCGTGCGATTGCATCAAGAAGGATACATGAAGTAATCCCATACTCCGTCATGCGCGTCATTCTAATATGTTGCCTTATGAAAGTATCGGAATCTCCCATCGACAACATGGCCAGTAATTGTGCAGGGCGTTGATTTTCAAGCCATGCGTCTTCTATCTTCTTATTCATGTACTGCGCCACCTTCTTCCTGCTCGTTTCCGTGTCGGCAAGAATATACAGCAGAATAAGAAAATATGCCAAAATAGGCGAATAGAAAACGTTTTTCGTCTTGACGGACTTGTTCCGTATCTTAAGAGCCGCGTCCATATGCGCCATCGCTCCGTCATAGTCCCCTCTGTAAAGAGATGATATGGCGTACACTACATGCGGCCATTCGCTTATTTTCACGACCTTGTCAAGAGAATCTCCACGCATCCCGCTAAAAAGATAACGGTGACCGTCTATCGAAGAAAGTGACTGTAACAAACTGTTTCCGGACAAATATTTCCGCGCGAACGTCTCAGCTTCATCCAGTTTTTCGGCGCTTACCGTATTCGTAAGCACAAGGGTGTTGAGTTTGATATTGACCACGCCTTTTATTACATCCGCAGACAATTTCTTAAACAATGGTTCGAACACTGGTTCATAACATATGTCCAAAAACAATCCATATTTGTCCGATACGTTCCATAGATACGGATTAAGATCTGGCACAGTTCCAGTATCAGATAGTGTCTTGATCACATTAAACCGTTCCGAATTACCATAAAGCCCCTTTTGTCTGATTTTCTGCACCAGAGAGGAATGATAAAGAACGGCATTGAGAGAAACACGGAAAAAAACAGAATCGTCAACGGAATATCTTCTATCCCACGAATAATAGGGAGTGTGGACCAATCCGCGTTCTCTCAGGACTCGTATATCCTCTTTCTGAGCAGAATTGCTTTCAAACACGACCCTGGTGATGTCAGTCAGAGACACATGCGTCCCGTCCGTACAAGCTATAGCCGACAACAGGGACTCCTGCGACTCTGTCAAGAAAAAATTCTGTTTTGGGAAAAGCGACTTCAGCCTTTCGATATTCTCTTCTGTGTTTTTTTGCACCATTCCTTCTGATTGTTTTTTCATTTTCCGGCAAATACCGATGTGATTGACAAGCGTCAAATATAACGATTTCTGCGCGGTTTTCCCATCACGTAAACATAGCTTTACGTTCACATGACACGGGCGTCAGGAATATACAGATAGGATAATCAATATTCGCTCGCGATAATAATGTTGTAGCATCTATCCTTTGGTCAAGAAGTGAATAGAGACTGGACTTTTACGAAGTTTCCAAGCAATACATGTCGAGTAGTGGTAGAAAACAGGGCTTTTATTCCACTACTGGCGTCCTGGACGAACAATTCGAAGCATTTTACGTCGAGTAGTGGTAAATTTTTGCGTTTTTATTCCACTACT
>CAVKBL010000014.1:0-53187 GCA_963654805.1 Lachnospiraceae bacterium
ATCAAAGAGCCGATCACTAACGGCAGAAACAACTTCCTTTTCATACAACAAAACTCAATTTCCTCTAAAGATACAAAAAAACATTCGCATAAAAGACAATATGACACCATAAATTATAAACGCTCACACGCATTTCCAAATTGGCAATAAAAGCAGTATCTTTACACTCTATGAATATATTTGCATCTGTCCTGCTGGTGGTATTGGAAGTGATAGCCACCCGTCCGGAAGCCAATCCTTCCGGAAAACTTCTCACTATGAAGGAAGCCACCATAACTCGCAGCGTTTATCCAAAAACTTCATCAGGGAAGCAAATCTCCAAAAAGCATAGTCCTTTTATTGAAAAGGGCGGCAACGTATACTATGTGGAAGGTTCCGATACGCTTAGCGTAGCGATACGCGAAGGAGACATCAGTTACGGGACGACCGTAAGCCGCAATGAATTCGGCATAGACGGCGGACTTTTCCCTTCGCCAAGCGGAAAACTGTGCGCCTATTACGAAAAGAATGAAAGTCTGGTTAATGATTTCCCCATACTCGACATCAGTACAGCCACCGGTAAACCGCTCAAATATCCGTTTGCAGGTACCGCAAGCGAGAGAATTGGCCTATGGGTATATGATTCCGCTACCGGGGAGCGCACGAAGGTGCAAGTGAACGATTTCGAAGAAGACAGGTACCTGACACAAGTAACTTGGCATAATGATGACCATCTGCTTATACAGGTTCTCAACCGCGCACAAAGCGAGATGCATCTTAACCTGTATGATGCACACAGCGGAGAATTCGTAAAAACGGTTTTGGGCGAAAAGAACGACGCGTGGGTGGAGCCTTACGGCGGAATGCATTTCATATCAGACAACGTCTTCATTTACAGTACGGATAATCGCGACGGGTATAAGAATCTCTATCTGGTGGACATGTCATCATGTGAAATAAAACGTCTGATAAATACGGATGCCGACATAGAATGGGCAGGAACAGATAAAAATTACATTTATTACACTTCGGCCGAAATCTCCCCTGCCGAAAATCACCTGTTCAGAATAAAAGTCAGCGATAGAGACGATATCGGCAAGATAAAAATCGGTCGCGTTCAGAAACTGACCAAGGAAAGCGGTTGGCACAGAATAATTATGGGCGAAGGTGAATATACTGACATATTCAGCAGTTTCAACAATCCGGGATGGAGCAAGGTATTTTATCTGGACGGTCGTCTGAAAAAGACGCTTCTCGAGGCTTCTGACCCGCTTGAAGATTATGCCACGCCTGCAGTGGAGTTCGGCACTGTTCCTTCCGCTGACGGCAAATATGAAAATCACTACCGCCTTATCTATCCGCTTGGATTCGATCCGCAGAAACAGTACCCGCTTATAGTCTATGTATATGGTGGGCCGCATTCTCAGATGGTAAACAACTCCTGGCTCGGCAACATCCGCATGTGGGAAATGCTTATGGCTCAGCGAGGATATATCGTCTACGTGCAGGATAACCGCGGAACTCTCAGGCACGGAGCTTCTTACGAGAAGGCCATCAACCGCGAGTGCGGAAAAGTGGAAATGCTAGACCAGATGGTGGGCGTGAACCGCCTGTTGGAGATGCCGTGGGTAGATTCATCACGAGTGGGGGTACACGGATGGAGCTATGGCGGATTCATGACCATATCTTTAAAACTCAACTACCCTGAGATATTTAAGGTGGCCGTGGCAGGAGGTCCGGTAATCGACTGGAAATGGTACGAAGTAATGTACGGCGAACGTTATATGGATACGCCACAGTCTAATCCACAGGGCTACGCCTCGTCAAGTCTTCTGGATAAAGCCTACGAACTGAACGGACATCTTCTCATATGCCAAGGAGCCATCGACAATGTGGTCCTATGGCAACATTCACTTTCTTTCGTACAGAAATGCATAGACGCCGGCAAGCAGGTGGATTATTTTCCTTTTCCCAAAGCATATCACAATATGACAGGAATGGAAAGGGTCTATCTTTATGATAAGATCTCCGATTATTTCGATCTTCATCTGAAAAACGCCAGTCATACACTTATCAAGGAATAATCATATAAAGCACTAATCCATTAAGACATGAAAACATATATCGAACATAACAAAGAACGTTTCTTTGAGGAGCTTTTCTCGCTGCTCCGCATACCTTCGATCAGCGCAAAACCTGAACATAAATCCGACATGACGCGCTGTGCGCAGCGCCTCTGCGAGCTTCTTCTTGAAGCCGGAGCTGACCGGGCCGAAGTCTCCCCTACCGATGGCAATCCTGTCGTATATGGCGAAAAAACTATCTCCCCCGATGCCAAGACTATCCTCATCTACGGACACTATGATGTGCAGCCGGCAGAACCTTTGGAAAAATGGAATTCCGATCCGTTCGAACCGGAAATCCACGACGGCGCCATCTGGGGTCGCGGGGCCAATGATGATAAAGGCCAACTTTTCATGCATATCAAGGCTTTCGAGCATGAAGTGCGCGAGGGACTTCTGCATCATAATGTCAAATTCCTCTTCGAAGGAGAAGAGGAGATTGGCAGTCCAAGCCTTCCGAAATGGATAAAAGAGCACCGGGAGTTGCTCAAGGCGGACATTTGCCTGGTGTCAGACACCACTATGATAAGCGACAAGGTGCCAAGCATCAATTGTGGCATGCGCGGGCTTAGCTATCTGGAAGTCAAAGTGACTGGCTCGAACAAGGACCTTCACAGCGGGCACTATGGCGGGGCTGTGGCCAATCCGATTACAGTGCTTTGCGAGATGATAGCCTCACTTCACGACAGTGACCAGAAAGTGGCGATTCCGGAGTTTTATGATAATGTAGTGGAACTCAGCCGTGAAGACAGAGATCTGCTTGGCAAAGCTCCCTTTGATCTGGAAGAATATAAAAGTTTTCTCGGCATAAAGGAAGTGCGTGGCGAAAAAGGCTACACCACTCTTGAGCGCACGGGGATAAGGCCCTGTCTGGATGTATGCGGCATATGGGGAGGATATACGGGAGCGGGAGCCAAAACAGTCATTCCAAGCGAGGCTCACGCCAAAATCTCCATGCGACTGGTTCCGAATCAGCGCAGCGAAGATATAACGCGACTGTTTAAAGACTATTTCGAAAGCATAGCGCCGTGCGATGTCAAGGTTGAGGTGACACCTTGTGAAGGCGGAGACGGATTCCTCATTCCTATCAGCTCGCACGCCTATAAGGCAGGGTCACGCGCCATGGCCGAAGTCTACGGAATAGAACCTGTCCCGAGTCGCGGCGGCGGAAGTATAGCCGTACTCGCAGAAGTACAGAAAATTCTGGGCATCGACCCGCTTCTTATGGGGTTCGGCCTGGAACGGGACACCATTCACTCCCCTAACGAAAGTTATCTTTTAAGCCAATTTTTCGCCGGGATGGAATCGCTCGCGCTATTCTATAAATATTTCTGAATCAAGTTTCATTAAAAAATGACTAACTTTCGAAGTTGAATTTATAATTGAAAACAATATGAACGAAAAAGAAAACGGACTCCAGATAGAGATCTCACCTGACGTCGCTTCAGGGAATTATTCCAACTTGGCCATTATCAGCCATTCAGCGACAGAATTCATTCTTGACTTTGCACAGATGCTGCCTTCTAATCCAAAGGCACACGTATGTAGCCGCATAATCTTGGCTCCGGAACATGCAAAAAGACTGATGAATGCACTTATAGACAATGTCAACAAGTATGAATCTCAATTCGGAGGCATCAACTTCAAACAGCCTAAACCTTCAGGAACCATAAACCTTACTGACCTTATGGGGGGCAACAATGGTTCAAAATCATAAAATCATACTCGCAAGCGGCTCACCCAGACGGCGTGAGCTGCTTGCCGGTCTTGATATAGAATTCACTGTCGACACCGAGAATTCGTTTGAAGAAATAGTGCCTGAAGGCATGAAGGCCACGGATGTTCCCGCCTATATGGCCAAAGGGAAATCACTGGGATTTCATAGAGCCTTAAAAAATAACGAAATTCTGCTTACTGCTGATACAGTGGTGGTTGCAGACGCTGTCCTTATGGGGAAGCCACATTCCGAGCAAGAGGCCCGGAATATGTTACGCAGCCTTAGCGAAAGGCATCATAAAGTCATAACCGCCGTGGTTCTTCGCACTACAGACAAGACCGTTTCTTTCAAGGACACGACTTTCGTCACCTTCTCCGCCCTATCAGACGAAGAAATCGACTATTACATCTCTCATTATAAGCCATTTGACAAGGCCGGAGCCTATGGAATCCAGGAATGGATAGGATATATAGGCATAGAAAAGGTATCCGGGTCATTTTTCAATGTGATGGGACTTCCGGTTCACAAGGTCTACCAGGCGTTAAAAAACGAATTCTGAATTGGCCTACTCGAAATTCACATACCCGTTCAGATATGTTCCATCGGAAGAAGTCAAGCAGCAGGCGCTAAAGCTCATTGATGCCATTGATGCCAATACTGCTCTTCGGGATATCTTCCATGAAGGCAAGATGATGGGGGTGCTGATATGTGAAGACAATTCCGGGCAAAGACAGACCTTATATGCATTTTCAGGACTTGCAGGAGGGAAAAGCCACATAGAAGGCTTCGTTCCGCCCATTTTCGACTGCACGACAGTGAGCGCACTTCAAAACAGGGCACAAAGCGCCGAAGAATCCTCCCGCCTTCAGGATTGGCTTTTCAGCAAATACATAGTACGAAACTATAAAGGCGAAGCGTTAAGCATTAAGGAAGTCTTCGCGCGAAGAGGGCTCGTCCCCCCTGGAGGAACAGGAGAATGTTCTGCACCTAAAATGCTCAACTACGCTTATGCCCATGGTCTTAAGCCACTTCAAATGGGGGAATTCTGGTATGGGAACAGCCCGCGAAGCGGAGAAGTGAGAAGTCATGCTTTATTTTATCCTGCCTGTACAGGCAAATGCGGTCCTCTACTCTCTTTTATGCTGGAAGGTCTTGAACTGGAAGACAATCCTCTGCAGCGTACTCCCCTGTACAGCCAGATACACGTTCTCTACGAAGATGACTTTCTGCTGGCTGCAAACAAGCCTTCAGGTATGCTTTGCAGTCCTGGACTTACAGGTACGCAGTCTCTGCAGGAATTTCTGGAGAGTGAGCACGGCAAGCTTTTTTCATGCCATAGACTCGACATGGATACGAGCGGAGTCATAGTATATGCTAAAACTCCTGAGGCCCAATCTTATATTCAGGGCCAATTCGAGCAGAGACAAACAAGGAAAACTTATATCGCCCACCTTTGTGCGGGCACCAGGCCATGGAAAGGGAAAAAAGAAGGAACTATCGCCCTGCCGCTTAGCGCCGATTATTATGACAGGCCCCGACAAATGGTTGATTTTAAGAACGGCAAACAGGCCATCACGCGTTTTGAGATTCTGGAAATGTTCCCGGATGGCGAGATGGACGTCCGTTTTCACCCTCTAACCGGACGAACGCATCAGTTACGCGTACATGCGGCATCGCCACTTGGTCTTGGCAGACCTATCAAGGGCGATGCGCTTTATGGAAATGCTTCCTTCGACAGACTGATGCTGCATGCCGAATCACTCACCATACAACATCCCGCGTCTCTCGACGAAATCACCTTTACGAGTCCAGCAGAGCCTCGGAAACATTGATGATGTAATCACCTATTTTTTCAAGTTCCTCCAGCACGTCGAGGAAGAAGACAGATTCGAAGTAAGAATTGTCATCACTGTTAAGTTTATCATACTCCGCCTTGCGATAACGCTTTCGGCACTCGTTAATGGCCACCTCCGCCTCCTGAGCATTCGTAATGTCCTTAATGGAAGCATAATTCTCCAGATTTGATATCATCACCTCATAGGCATGGTCAAGCAGACGGATCATCTCAGAAAGTTTATTTTTGTGGTCATCACTCAAGGATTTTGAATAATTGATCATAGCCCCGAGACTTTTACCTATGGATTCTCCGCTGTCCCAGTATGGGCCAATGCAGCGCGCTTGGAATTGATGTTGCCCACCATCGCGGCTATATTGGCAGTTATGGTAGTTCCTATATTCTCTCCAAGAACCATCGCTACGGCCATATCAAAATGTATCCACCCCATATCGAGCATTATAAGAGTCAGCGCCACCGTAGCGCTGGAAGACTGAAGAATAAGGGTAAGAACGGTTCCGAAAGCCAGGAATAATAATATTGAAAGAAATCCCTTCCCGGACCAGCCTTGGATGAATGATAAGACTTGTGGAGTACTTTGAAGGTCCGGAATGGAATTTTTCATCAGAGACAAACCTAAAAACAACAGGGCGAATCCCATCACAAACTCACCGATGGATTTAACCTTGTCGCGTTTCATAGTGGTGAGGACAAATCCCACTGCCATAATTGGCACAGCTATTATGGAGATGTCCGCCTTGAATCCGAAGATGGAGATGATCCATGCTGTCATGGTGGTGCCTATATTGGCTCCCATAATGACGCCTATCGCCTGGCTAAGGGTCAAAAGTCCGGCGCTCACGAAGCCCACGACCATCACGGTTGTAGCAGAAGACGACTGAATTACGGATGTTACGCCAAATCCCGTTAATACTCCCTTGAAAGGAGTGGATGTCATACTGGAAAGTAAATTGCGAAGCTTGTCGCCGGAAGCTTTCTGAAGTCCCGAGCTCATAAGGTTCATTCCGTAAAGGAAGAGTCCCAAAGCGCCGAGAAGTGTTAACAATGAAAGAATCATATATTTTCTACTAACTTAATTGGTGCAATTATACGCCCTTTCCACAGCCCGGCATCATCCCTATGCTGTTATTTATAGTCAATTTAACAGCCTTAACAGAAATTTAACAGCCCGACTGACCGTAAATTGGCTGATAGTCCGGAAAAAAATCACTATTATTGTTTTCGCGAAGAAATATTTCTATGAGAATTCTTATAACTGATGACGAAGCCGATCTGAGAGAAATCCTTCAGTTCAACATTCAGGCATGGGGCTACGAAACTCTCTGTGCAGAAAGTGCAGAGCAGACACTGGAGATCCTGAAATCGGGCACGCAGATAGACCTTATCCTTCTTGATGTGATGCTTCCCGGAATGTCCGGCTACAAATGTGCCAGCGAGGTGAGGAACACTTTGAAACTGACCGTCCCGATAATTTTTCTTACGGCGCGTACCAGCGAAAATGACCTTCTGACCGGTTTTTCAGCCGGAGGAGACGACTATATCACCAAACCTTTCTCCATCAACGAAGTACAGGCACGTATCAAGGCTGTCCTGAAGCGCTCGCAAGAGAAAAATCCAGAAAAAGAAGACACAAAAATAAGCCTTGGACCATTGGAGATGGACACGCTTCTTCAAAAAGTCTATGTTGACGGGGAGGACGTACATCTTTCCAAGAAAGAATATGACATACTGTTGCTTTTGTGCATGCATCCCGGTCAGAGTTTCACCCGTACCGACTTCATGAACATTCTCTGGAAGGATACTCCCTACATTACGGAACGTACTGTCGACGTGCACATAGCCAGGATAAGGGCCAAACTTGGCTCGACATGCAAGAATCTAATCACCAACAGGATAGGCTTCGGATACAGCATTAACGTATAAAGATATGACCTGGTTCTACCTTACCCTTTCAGCTGTTCTGATACTCTTCGTAATAATTCTTTACCACGTGGTGAAGACCACAAAGGAGCAGATGGAGAGCAAATTAAAAGCACAGAAACATCAGCTGACCAACAACATAGCACATGAAATCCGCACTCCTGTAGCCAGCATCAGAGGCTATCTGGAAACTCTGGTCGAAATGCCGGATATGGATGAGGCGCACAAACGCCAATTCATAGAAAGGGCATACAGCCAGACACTGAGACTTTCGAACCTGATTGGAGATATCTCACTTATAACCAAAATAGAACAGGATCCTACGATACTGTCAAAAGAGTATATAGGCGTGAGAAAGCTTGTGGACGACATAGTACTCGAACTCGATAAGAGAATCAGGGAGATGGGTGCTACGGTCAATAATCTTATAGGAGACGATGTGTGCGTCAAAGCGAATCAGCCGCTTTTTTATGCCATTTTCAGGAATCTCATCGAAAATTCACTCAAATATGCAGGCAGGGATTTCACCATAGAAATCAGGTGTGACGCAGTTAACGAAAACCAAGCCAGATTCATATATTTTGACACCGGTAAAGGAGTAGATGACAAAGAGTTGGAACGACTGTTCGAAAGGTTCTACCGAGCCAGAGGGAACAGTTATTCCGAAGGCTCTGGGCTGGGACTTTCTATTGTAAAGAACGCTGTGGAAGCGCACGGAGGCAGGGTAATTGCCCGACGCCACAACCCTGGTGGCGGACTGGAATTCGAATTCTACATCTGCTCAAACAAATAACAGCAGCAGTCCGTGCACGTTTTCTGGACAAATCGTGTAATACTGGTTTGGGAACGAAAATCTGCAGACAAATGCATAGCTATCAAAAAAAAAGAAAACCATATGAACCGAATAGCGCAAAAACTGGTCATAAGCACATTTTTTCTTCTTTCAACATTTTCACTCTCGGCACAGTCTAATGCAGACTGGGCCGGAACTGGCAGATATGCTGAGGCTAACGCACAAATAGAAAAGCAGCCGAGAGCCGTTCTCTTCGGAGACTCCATAATAGAAGGCTGGTCCAGTCAGGATCCAAATTTCTTCACAGAAAATAACTTTGTCGGACGAGGCATAGGCGGACAGACAACATCCCAGATTCTGGTCCGAATGAGAAATGATGTTGTGAATCTTCACCCAGATTATGTGGTCATCCTGGCAGGAGTGAATGATATCGCCCTCAACGACGGCGACGCCATAGATATTGAAAACGCTGTCGGAAGCATCAAATCCATGTGCGAAATCGCCAGGGCAAACGGCATCATCCCTATAGTATGCTCTCTGTTATGCTCCACCAGATGCTATTGGCGTCCTGAAGTGACGGACGCATATGAACAAATTCAGCAATTCAACTCCCTGCTGAAAAATTACGCGCTCGCCAATCATATAGAATACGTCGATTATTTCTCTCTGCTTGCCGGAGAAGACGGAAAGATACGCCCGGAATATTCCAAAGACACGGTTCACCCCACTCTGGAAGGCTATAAAAAGATGGAGGAGTATCTTCTGACCTTTATCGGGAAATAACTCCGGAAGGATTCAACAGCCCTACCTTTGAAAGAGCGGAGCTATGCATCATCTCTTCAGGCATAATGCCAATATGCCCTTCCGGAATGTTTTTATCCAGAAGCGTAAAGATATCTGTCCAATATTGTGGAACACGACCTGCTGAATCCTTTAACGTAATGGGACCTTTAGTGAACAAATGACCTCCGTCTGGAAAGACAAAGCTCTCATCGACAAGTTCACTGCAATACAAGGCCCCGTTATCATATTCAAAATCCACGTCATAAGCCTGCCCCAGTAAAGCAACTGCGTTCTGCACAAAGTTCTCGGCCTGCTCCTTGCTTACATTGGCCCGATAAACTTCCATTCGAGGAAGACTGCCGTCGCGCAGCGTGAAATCTTTTTTGAAATCTCTAAAAGGATAACGTGCCACTCCCCTTGCTATGGTGGCATCGATAATCAGCGTGTCGCTCGCGCTTACCTCTAAAATGGCTACATGTATGTTCAACGCGCCAGAATCGAACCCCAGCTTAGACCCATCTGCAAGAGTATAATCCGCCGGTATCTCTATAAAAAGCAAATCTCCGCTGCGAAGACATTCTCGCGAAGAAGTCTTGCATCCCGCCATAATTACGGCAAGAAGCAAGACCACATATGAATTAATTCTTTTCATCAGATTACTGAACTCTTTCGATTCGCCTCTGTGCAACTCCAATAGCCTTTGACGGGCATACAAGCCTGCAGAGATGACATCCCACACACTTCTTGGCATCGAGTCGAGGAGTCCTGGTCTCTATGTCAAACTCTATGGCCTGATGTCCGCCATCATAACATGAAACATAGCATCTGCCACAGCCCACACACTTCTCGACATTGAATTTAGGAAGCAGAATCGTATCTCTTTCGAGCTGATTATGCGCCACTATGGAGCTAACCGCCGCACCTACGAGAGAACGGACATTCTTGAAGCCTTTAATCTTAAGGTAATATTTCAGACCGTCCATGAGATCGTCTATGATACGATAGCCATATTGCATTACGGCCGTGGTTATCTGAAGACTCCCTGCGCCCAGCGATATGAACTCCAGGGCATCAACCCAGTTCTCTATACCGCCCATCCCGCTGATATGCATACCGGTAAGAGATTGGCTTCGAGCCATGTCAGAGATGAATCTCAAAGCGATAGGCTTAACCGCCTGTCCCGAATAACCGCCCACGATGGAACTGCCGTGGACGTCTGGCTCAGCAGTGAAAGTATTGATATTCACACCGGTGATACTGTTGATCGTGTTGATGGCCGCGATTCCGTCTGCGCCTCCCCTCTTGGCAGCTTCAGCCATCGGCACCATATCAGTAATGTTAGGTGTCATCTTCGCCAGAACAGGAAGAGTGGTTCCTCTCCGTACAGCCCGGGTAAATTTTTCAATCAGAGCAGCATCCTGGCCAATGGTTACACCCAGAGAATCCGACTCCATATTAGGGCAAGAGAAATTACATTCTATCACATCAGCGCCGGCTTCCTGACACTGACGGGCAAGCGAAGTCCACTCGGCCTCGTTCTGACCCATAATGGAGGCGATGATGACTTTGCTTGGAAAATCTGCCTTGAGACGGCGGAAAATCTCCATATTCTCCTCTACGCTATGATCTGAGAGCTGCTCGATGTTTTTGAATCCGCAGAAGGAATTGGAATGGTCAGATACAGCCGAAAAACGCGGAGACGCTTCGTGCTGTGGGAATGTGCAGATGGTCTTGAATGCAGCTCCTGCCCATCCGGCACGGAATGCTTTGGCACACATCTCATAATTGCTGGCCACAACTGACGAAGACAATAGGAACGGGTTTTCAAGCTTCACTCCGCAAATATCCATCGTAAGGTCCGGTTCCTGAGGCACTATGAAAGCTCCGCGTATCTGATCCTCGCTTACTACGCCGGCATCCACCGTAGCCTTGGCCCCGTCATACAGAGCGTCTATAATCTCTTTTATCCTTACTTGTGAGGTCTTTTTATTAAGCACGCACGCACCCTCACACGGCGCATCACAGTCCAGACATGTCTCACCACGACTTTTCTCTATGGCTCCCATTCCGTTACGGAAATAAATCGAACGGAGGATATCGCCCACCGGAAGACCTTTCTTACAAACTTTGGTACAAGGAGCGTCACTGCATAGCAGACACCTGTTCAATTCCGACATATCCACAAGAGGATAGACAGACACTTTGTTTTCTTGCATGTTCTTTTCGTTTTAGCTACGCAAATTTAGATAAAAAAATCATTCCTGAAGAATAATTCCGTTTTCTGCGTTTTATTAGTATTTTTGCGTGCCTTTAATGCGCGTTAAAATCAAATTGTTTAAATCGACTGATGAGCAAAAACATGTGGATTCTATTTGCTGTTCTTTCAGCTGTCTTTGCAGCCTTGACATCCGTTCTTGCCAAGATTGGCATCTCAAATGTGGATTCTAATCTCGCCACTGCCATAAGAACGATGGCCGTCGTGCTTATGGCGTGGATTATGGTTTTTATGACAGATGCGCAAGGCGGAATAACTGCGATAAGCACCCAAAGTTGGATTTTCCTTATTCTATCCGGGCTTGCCACCGGCGCATCATGGCTCTGCTTCTATAAAGCGCTGCAGATGGGAGTGGCGACAAAAGTCGTGGCCGTGGACAAACTCAGCATCGTATTTACTTTCATATTGGCACTTATATTTCTGGGAGAGAAATTCACACTGAAAAGTTTGCTCGGATGCATACTCATAGCGGCGGGCACTCTCCTTATGGCACTTTAATATTTTAGTTATGAGACATCTCCACGCTGTTTTACTGTTAACGACACTCTGTATGCTTACATTCTGTACACATAACGAAGAAATCTGGACCGAAGAAGAAAAAAGCCTGATCGATGCGCCGGAGAGCGTAATGAGGGTTCTTACCATCGATGACCGCACTGATTCCCTGGTACTGAGAAGCAAATGCAAACCACTATCGTGCAAGGAGATACAGAGTCAGGAATACGAAGCATTAAGTCAGAAACTGATCTCCACCGTAACCTCTCCCGAGCAGGACGGAGTAGGAATCGCCGGTCCTCAAGTGGGCATCAAGCGCCGGGTGATAGCCGTACAGAGATTCGACAAAGAAGGTGAACCGTTCGAGGTCTACCCTAATATACATGTTTCTGCATGCAGAGGTGAAAAAGAGCTTGGCGCCGAAGGATGTCTCAGCATTCCTGGCAGACGGGGCGACGTACTCCGCTATCGTGACATAGACATCACTTACACCTCCCCTGTCACTCTTAAAGACACCACAGAGACCATCATGGGATTCACTGCCGTAATCTTCCAGCACGAGTGCGACCATCTCGACGGAATACTCTACATAGACTACCTTGATTAGGCATTACGGAAATACCGTGCACGGATGATCCTGCCCATTTCCATGCGGTGTTCTTGCAGATAGGCCTCTATTTCTTCTTCTGACAGGCCAAGGACATTCTCCATCATAGGATAATTGAGATAGGGTGCCATGGCAAAGGATATCACCGTATCGAAAATGTTCTTAACCGTACATTCCGTCACCTTCCCCTGCTGAATCTGCTGCTTCAAAAATGCAGAGTGGCGTTTAAGACTATCTTCACAAAGATTTTTAACCATCTCCCTGTAATGTTCAAGAAATGCCGGGTGCGTACGTGCGACGTCAAGCAAAAGGAAAGGCAGCCTTCTTTTAGCCATGAAGCAATCAAAGAGAACATTAGCACTTTCTACAGCGAGTTCCACGAAATCACCATCCGAGCGCATCTGGGATTTGACCTTTTCGAGCAGTTCCTGCAGACAATTGTCCAGCACTTTCACGAAAAGCTGTTCCTTAGACCTGTAATAGTAGTTCACCATCGCATGGGTAACCCCGGCAATCTTGGCAATCACGGCAGTGGATGTGGCATCATAGCCGCTACGTAAGAATTCTTCTTCTGCAGCAAGCAGAATTTCCTGTTCCTTTGTCATACCGCAAATTTAAAAATCATCTGCCTCATTGGCAAAAAAACTTATTGGGCTCTCATACTTTCTTAGTATGGAAGAGTTTGAACACGACAGGGACAACGATCAGGGTAAGGAAAGTTGAAAGGAGCATCCCTCCGATTATGACCCAACCTATACCATTGCGCAGCTCAGCACTGGACCCAGAAGCCACTGCAACAGGGATCATGCCTATAACCGTCGAGAACGCTGTCATAAGAATTGGCCTCGTGCGCATCCGAACAGCATTCAAGATAGCCTCGTCTATCCCATCACCCTGAGCGAGCCGCTCCTTGGCAAAATCCACAAGAATAATGGCGTTCTTGGCGACAAGTCCAACCAGCATCACAAGACCCAGCATGGCATAGATATTCAAAGATGTACCCGAAAGCGCAAGTGATGCTATAGCTCCGAGAATAGAAAACGGAATGGAGAGCATAACCACAAACGGATCAAGCCAATTGTTGTAAAGGACTACAAGTGTGAAATACATCAAAATAATAGAGAGAATCAGAGCAAGACCTAGAACTCCCATCGATTCTGACATAGACTTCATATTTCCCGTAGTTGAAAGATGAACCCCCATATCCTCAGCTCTGTCACTTACGGACTGAAGAAATTGCCTTGACGCGCTCCCTGGCGAAATGCCCACGACATTGGAGCTGAGCGTGACAGACGGATTACGGTTATATCTTTCCAACCTGGCAGGACCTGTGCCCGTCCTGACCTGAGCAAATTGTCCAAGGGTAATGCGCTCGCCCCTAGAATTGATGAAGGTCATGTTAGAGAGATCGTCCACGTCGTCACGATATACAGCATCTGCCCTTATATTGATATCATACTCGTATTCACCGCGCACGAATTTAAGTGTGGAATTTCCCTGGAACGCCATCTGCATAGTAAGCCCGACATTCTCTAGGGTGAGGCCGAGAGCTGACATCTTTTCTCTGTCAACGGTCACGACAGCCTCTGGCATTCCTTCTCCAGTGGAAAGTTGCTGCTGGGAAGTGCCGGGAATTCTTCTGAGCTCGTCAAACGCATATTCTCCGAATGCTTCCACAGAATCTGACGTGTTTCCCCATATAATATACTCCATCGCAGCACTGTTGGCCGCCCCGTGCAACGACGCAGGAAAAGTTCTCACTTTAGCATCTATCAGATAATCCGTAAGTTCCTTACGCACTTGCGTAGCGAACAACTTTACGGACGACTTACGCTGCGACGGCGGAACCATCTTGATCCCAAGTTCGGCAAGATACGGAGTTCCTTGCGTACTCTCATTATTGCTATTTGTCAGGCCAATCATAGATACGACCTCTGTTATTTCCGATTTATCCAACAGATAGTCTTCGGCCTTGCCCACAAATGTCGATGCCCTTTCTATGGAGATATCTTTTGGCATTTCCAAAAGCACCGAAAATTCGCTTTGGTCAACATCCGGCATAAATTCGAAACCTATGAATCCCATAGGAAACAGAGCACCCAAGAAAACAGTAAGGGAAATCACTGCGAGAGCAACCCATTTTTTATGACAAAGCGACCACTTGAGAAGTCCGCTTACCCAATCGGCAAAGCCTTCTACACCTTTTTCAAATCCACACATCAGTCGTCCCCATGGACGGGAAGAGTCCAAAACAGCAATTCTACTGAATTTTGAAGTCAAAAGAGGCACCAGCGTGAGAGCGGCAAGAAGACTGAGCAGAATGGAAAAGATGATGACTCCGCAGAATTGGCGCAAAATATCCGAAACCAGACTGTCAGTAAGAGCGATGGGAAGAAAAACGATCACCAGCGCAATCGTGACCGTCACTACGGTGAATCCTATTTCCCGCATCGCATCAATAGTTGCCTCCAGCGGTTTCTTGCCCATCTCCAGATGTCTGTAAACATTTTCTATCACTACTATCGCATCATCGACAAGCACTCCGATCACCACTGACATTCCAAGCAGCGACATGATATTCAGACTAAAACCGAATAATCTCATCCCTATAAAACTCCCGACAAGAGATACCGGGACCACAAACATCACTATCAGCGCGTCGCGCAAATTATGCAGAAACAAGGCAATAACAAGAGCCACTAGCAATACGGCTAGCAAGAGATCCGTAAACACCGACCTGATAGATTCTCTAGTGAAACTAGAAGTATCGGAAACACATTCTATATTCAATGCCCAATCCTTATAGGCATCTTCCAAATTAGAAGCAAGTTTGGTCACATCATCGCTCACACCTATCGCATTAGCATCTGATTGTTTGAAGATATTAAGCAGAATGGTTTCTCTACCGTTCAATCGTGCAATACGATTCACCTCCTTAGAGACCTCGACCACTTCCGCCACATCGCCAAGTCTTATCTGTGCACCCGTTGGAAGAGTCATAATCACAAGCGAGCGCATCTCGTCCACCGTAGCAAGTTTTCCTGACAGGCGTATGGAAGTATAAGTATTCCCATTTTTAAGGCTACCGGTCGGAAAATCAAGATTAGAGGCCCGTATGGCCCCCATCACCTGCATAGGGCTCATTCCAAGCACGTTCATGGTTTCGAGATCAAGATTCACCTGAATTTCCCTTGGACGATCGCCTATGACATCAACCTTGGCGACTCCCGGAACACTCAAAAATTCAGGAATAATCCGCTGTCGGACCATGTCACTGAAATCTTCAGATTCTAGATTACAGCGAAGTGCAAGAGTCATTACAGACTTGTCATCAACCGTAATCTTATTAATTACCGGTGAAAGAACAGTCGAAGGAAACTGCATTTTTTTAGAGGAAATCTTATTGGCAGCATCCGTCATCGCCTCATCTATGTCGGTGCCATATCTGAAAGATACGAACACCATCGCCATCCCTTCAAAAGAAAAAGAACGTATGGTTTCAATGCCTTGCAACGATGAAAGTGCGTCTTCCAGCTTATGCGTGAGCGAATTTTCCACTTCAGTCGGGGATGCACCCGGATAAACTGCCGTCACATTCAATGAAGGCGGGGTAAACTTAGGCATCAGCTCCGACTGAAGCGACACAAATCCCAACAGACCAAGAATCGTTATCAACAAAAAGAGCACCGCAACATATATCGGCCTACGAATCGACAATTCAGATATTTTCATAACCCCGTCACGTTTACTATTCTTACCTCGCTTCCATCTATGACATTCATCTGCCCGGCGACTACTATCTCCTCCCCTTCTCGTAGTCCATCAAGTACCTCTACGCTTGCTCCAGACATTTTTCCGAGTCTCAGAACACGTCTATATGCCTTGCCTTCCTCAACCACATATGCAAATGCCGCCCTCGCACTGCCGATAACAGCCTTGCGTGGAATCAGTATGCCTTCGTGGACATAATCATCGCAGAACCTGACCTTAATATAGATGCCAATCCTTACTTCAGGGTTTTCATCCAACAGCACTTCCACAGGATAATTCAGCCCCTTGTCACTCTTAATGCCAATATACGACACACTGCCGATGCAATCCACATCCATCCCGTCCGCAGCAACTGCGACAATCTTCTGTCCTACAGAAAGATACTTCACCTTATCTTCGGGGACATAGCATATAACCTTCAAACGGCTTTCGTCCACAATCTCAAATAACGGAGCATTCGGGGAGACCAGCGAACCGACCTGTGTGAAACGGGTATTTATCGTCCCTGTCATCGGAGACTTTACTACCGCATCCTCATACCTACGACGGCTGACAGTGAGTCGACTTTGCGCCGCCGAAAGTTGAGTGCGGACATTGTCCAACTGCTGACGCGACACTCCTCCCTCTATATTGGCATTGACCAATCGCTTCTCGTCCCTTTCAAGAGCCTCACAGGTAGACTTTGCCGCCAGATAATCTGCCAAAAGCAATTCATCATCCAGTTTGAGAAGCGGAGAGCCTTCCAACACTCGCTCCCCTTGGTCCGCATAGATTGTCGCCACCCTACCGGAAACGTCAGAATACAGTATCAATTCCCTTTCCGCAAGAGTTACTCCATTGGCGGTAAAACCGTCGCTGATTAAAGAACGTTCCAACTTTATCGTGGATACATTAACTGTCTTGTCGAATTCCGATACAGACCGGCTTTGCCGCGTCATCTGTTTTTTATTGTTAATCAACAAGGCTACAATCCCGGCGAACACAAGAGCCAATATTACTGTCCGCATAGCTTTTTTCATATTCGGTTTCATATTATCTGGTAATTTCGTTTATTGTTCCTTCAGCCTTTCTCAATTCAACATATGCTTTCATACAGCCGCCAAGAGCATTGACATAGTTCATTTGGGAGCGCATAAGCGCCGCGTCAGCGTTCATCAGATCGGAAAGTGAGGATAGTCCTTGTCTATAATTACTTTCCACCACATCAAAAAGATCCTGCGCCATCTCTTGATTGCGCTTTTGCGATTCCATGGTTTTTAGACTTTGTTCAAGCGAAGAAAGAGCATTATCGTAGGCCATGGACAAGGACCGTGTCAGCATTCTTTCATCAAGCAGCGATGACTGTCTTTCTATTTGCGCTTTACGTATATTGGACGTCTTTGAAAAACCGGTAAAGAGTGGCATCCTGAGATTAAAAGAAATTACAGAAACCGGGAAATGTCGGAAAGTTTCCCCTTTGAAGGCGTCCCCCATATAATTCATGGAGTAAGTTACACCAAGACTCAAAGTCGGAAGCGTCTCATACACAGCCGCCTTATACTGAAGGTCAAGCATTTTCTGCCGATTCTTGAACATTTTGAAAGGAAGACGTCCGCTTGCGTCAAAATTTTTGACATTCCTTCCGGAGATCTGCGTTTCAAGCTCTGCAATATTCACTTTTTTCACCTCTACATCCTCCTCCATCGGGAATCCCATACTGAACTTGAGCAAATTTATCTGTATTATGATGGCCTGCAACATAGACTCTTTCTCTGATTCCAGATTCATGCGGTTGACCGCTATTTGCTTTATGTCTACCGGACGGGACAAACCATTTTCTCCATTCACATTCATCATATGCAACATTTTATCCATCAGCGCTATTCTGTCGTCATAACATTCAACGGCATAACGGAGAACCTGAATTGAATAATAAAGGGAGGCTACCTGCGCAATAAGTTCTTCCCTGCTGTTCTCCTCCCCCGTTTCACTCATCAAAACGCCAAGCTTGGCAATATCAAGCGCATTGAACAGAGAAAAATTCACTAGCTGTTGAGAAAGGGAAGCTCCCCAGTTGGCATTATAATCCATCCCCATGGTCACTGTCATATACTTTGGGGCATTAGGATCACGCATCGCCTCCGGCAGCATGGAATTCACAAAATTCGGCATCGCTATAGTTGTTTTTCTAGCGTTATAACCAATACCTGCAGATGCATTGACCTGAGGCAGGAGTGCGCCGACAACCCCCTGTACGGATTGCCTGGCAGACTCACTTGCCAATCTGGCTTTTTGCAGTTCAAGGTTTTGTTCCACGGCATAGTCAAGGCATTCGCCCAGAGACAGGATCTTTTGAGCCGAAACAGTTGACGTGATCAAACTTAAAAAAGATACAAATGCAATCGAAGTTCTGAATTTCATTGGTTTTCTGTCTTTTCAAATGTTATTAACAATATCGTTTAACAATCTCGTTAATGCAAAAGTACAACTAAATTTGAAATTGGCAAGAAAACTAATGCCACTTCTTAATTATTTACTCCGAGAGCGTTCCTGTTTATCTGCGAAGCAAAGCCATAAAGAGAGTCCTTTTTATTATATCCGAAAAGTATTTCATCCCGGACAAAATTGTAGACCAATTTAATCTTTCCGAATTCTGTTTCGTCCCGCCAATGTCTGGACAGTACCAGGGCTTCGATAGCCGGCGATCAGTAATCCAACATTCCCGGTATGGTCTGCAGTTTCTCCAACTGGTCCGGAAAGTACTGCCGGCAGATTGCGTCCATCCGTGACTGGCACTCATCCTTATGCTTTTGTGCGAGGTCCACTTCTTCGCGAAGCTGCTTCATCATGTCGATATCGGTTTGAGTGATGACACCGGTAAGTGCTGCGATTATCGTGTCCTTGCCAACTCGGTTGACGGTTCTTGTATGAATGACGGCAGCCAGCTTCTCCGGAGAAGTCTCGCCTTCGGTAATCAGGCGTACTACTTCCTTGTAGCTCTTGCCGTCCGTCGTGGACACATAGTTGCTGATGCGTATGTTGCAACGCTGGAGTGCGGCGTCAAGCTTGCCTAACTTGCGGACAATCTCGTGGTTCAGATCGGATATCCGCCTGTCATACTGGCGGAGCTGCTGGATGAGATATGGGTTCACAAGCTTCAGACTCACATAATTCTCAAGGACACGCCACACCGGCATCCAGTAGATGCTCGTGCTTTCCATACAGACCTCGCCGACATCGTATTACTGCAGGGCTGACAGCAATTGTTCAAGTTCGGGAGTCAAAACTCCATATTTCTCTTAAAAAACGATGCCGTTTTCATTGATAATACAGGCGTACACACTATCTTTGTGGACGTCAAGACCGCATACTATGTCTCATAGGCATAAATATTTTTGGGACTTAGAGCCCATTTAACATTATATTCGTGCGGCTGGCAGCGATGCCATCTCCGCTCTTGCCCATAAAGATAGTATGTGGTCTTGATTTTTATGCAACTGGCCTAAACACGCCAGTTTTTATGTACATTTGTGGCAAGTTGTGCGAAAATTTTGTTACTCCGTTGTTACTCGGGGGCAAAAAGAGGGGTCGAAATACCACTTATTTAATTGAAAGATAAAGAATTATGCCAGAGAGCAACTTTATAGACTACGTGAAGATATTTTGCCGTTCCGGACACGGAGGAGCGGGCTCGATGCATCTTTACAGGGCGAAATATGTCCCTAAAGGCGGTCCGGACGGAGGAGACGGCGGACGCGGAGGCCATATAATCCTCAAGGCGGATCCTCAGTTCTGGACGCTCATACACCTTAAATACCGTAAGCACATCATCGCGGAAGATGGTGGAAGCGGTAGCGGAGGGCTTTGTCACGGGAAAAATGGCGAAGACATAGTCCTTAATGTGCCTGTCGGCACTGTCGTCAAAGATGCGGAAAGTGGCGAAGTGCTCTTCGAAATGGTGGAGCCTCTCGAAGAACGCATCCTGTGTCGCGGTGGACGCGGAGGACTCGGCAACAATAACTTCAAAACCCCGACACTACAAACACCACGTTTCGCCCAACCTGGAGAAGACGGAGTCGAAGGCTGGTATATTCTGGAGCTTAAGCTATTGGCAGACGTCGGTCTGGTGGGATTCCCTAATGCCGGAAAATCCACACTTCTGTCATCAATCACCTCCGCTAAACCCAAGATAGCCTCATACGCCTTCACCACCCTGGAGCCTAATTTAGGGATAGTCCAATATTACGATGACCAATCATTTGTAATGGCCGACATCCCGGGAATCATAGAGGGAGCACATGAAGGAAGAGGTATAGGAATCAGATTCCTGCGTCATATCGAACGCAATTCAGTGCTTCTGTTTATGGTATCTGTAGAAGAAGATAACATAGAAGAAAGCTACAAGACTCTTCTACGCGAACTCGAAATGTATAACCCGGAGCTTCTGGATAAGAAAAGAGTTCTGGCCATTACCAAGAGCGACCTTATAGACAAGGATATAGAAAAGGAAATAGAGCCTATGCTTCCAGCGGAACTGCCACACGTATTCATATCAGCCGTGGCAGGTGACGGTCTTAAAGAACTTAAAGACCTGCTTTGGCAAGCGCTGCATGAAGAAAACTAATCAACAATGATGGATTTTATAAGACAACTTGAGCATTTAGACCAGAATGTCAGCCTGTGGATCAATTCATTCAACTCACCTCTGACAGACAGTATCTGGACCTTTTTCAGCGACAGACTCATCTGGATTCCGCTATATCTATGGGTGCTTGTTCTTATTTTCGTAAGGCTTGGCGTAAAAAAAGGACTTATTGCGGTTCTCTTTCTGGTGCTGGCTATTTTGTGTGTCGATCAGTTCTGCAATCTCATAAAAAATGCCGTCTGCAGACTTCGGCCATGCAACGACACGAACATAGTTAAAAAAGGCCTGCATATGCTCGCCGGCGCCAGTAAAAGGCATCCATACGGATTCTTTTCCGCACACGCAGCCAACGCCATGGCTTTTGCTGTAGGAGGGGGAATAATACTGAAAAAAATAATTTGGAAAGTAAGTTTGGATATCTGGGCTGCACTGGTGGGGATAAGCAGAATATTCGTAGGTAAGCATTACCTGGGCGACGTCTTAGTGGGCTTCATAGTAGGAGCCATAGTGGCAGCTATCCTTCTGAATATCTGTCGGCTTATACTACTTAAGACCCGTACTGCCAAATCCCCCGACGCCCCTCAAGGAGTCTGAAAGTTCACTGCACTCTTCCCATTCAATACATTCGTGACGGGCAAGTACTATCTGTGCTATCCGCTCGGCAGGCTCAACGACAAAAGTCTCGGAAGAGAGATTTACCAGAATCACCTTTAATTCTCCCCTGTAATCCGCATCTATAGTTCCCGGACTGTTAAGCACCGTTATGCCGTGCTTGGCGGCCAGACCACTGCGCGGACGCACCTGCACCTCATACCCTACCGGAATTTCTAGAAACAATCCTGTCGGAACGATAATCCGCTGCAGCGGAGCCAACTTCATAGGCTCACTTATATCAGCTCGCACATCCATCCCTGCAGAAGCGAGCGTTGAATACTGGGGAAGAGCGTTAGCGCTCTTATTTATAACCTTGACTTTCATAAGATTATTATTTCGGTGCTTTTTTATACAAGACTACAGCAATAATTGTAAAGATGAAATTAGGCAGCCACAGTGCCACCGTAGCGCTCAAAGTTCCGGCATACACGAACATCTGACTGAATCGCATAAACAGTATATACGTGAATGCCAATCCTATACCTAATCCCAAATTCCAACCTATACCGCCTCGTTTTTTTCTCGAAGAAAGCGCTACTCCCATAATAGTGAGAATAAATGCAGAGAAAGGTAACGCATAGCGGTTGTTCTTCTCTATCTCTGCATACATCACATTCGAATCACCGCGCATCTTCTGCGTATCTATAAGCGCATCCAAATCGTGCTTGGAAAGAGTTTGAACCGTCTTTTCGTTAAAATAGAAATCATTAAGCTTAAGCGCTATGACCGTGTCCAGCTTTTCTCCTGTCTGCACTTGATCAGCCAATCCGTCCGCATAATTGCGAAGAGTATAACGTCTCAGTCTCCAACCGTCCATAGTACTGTCCCATACTGCCGAATCAGCAGAAAGCTTGCTTACCAGTTTATTGTCTTCCAGACTTTCAAGAGTGAATTTGTACGCGGTCTTGTTCCATTGGCTGAAGGACTCAACATATACGAATTGGCCCGGAGCTATCTGGTAATGAATATTTCTGGTTTTGGTGGAGCTGCGTTTTTTGACATATGTCTGTTCAAAATCGAGTCGTACCGAATTGGAATGCGGAATCACATATAGGTTCAGGCCAAGCGAAAGTGCCGTAATGATGGCAGCAGCAGCCATATAAGGCATAAGCATACGCCTGTAACTGATCCCGCTTGACAGGATGGCGATAATTTCAGAATTGGCAGCCTGACGGGAAGTATAGAAAACGACGGTAATGAAGACAAAAAGAGGACTGAACATATTCACGAAATATGGGATGAAGTTCAGATAATAATCTACGATTATCGCCTTTAGAGGAGCTTCGTTCTTAACAAAATCGTCTATTTTCTCCGAGATGTCGAAAATTATGACAATCCCTATAATAAGTATAAGAGCTACAAAAAAGGTGAGGATGAAACTCTTGAATATGTACCAATCCAGTTTTTTGGGCCGAAGATTTATCATAATCTAGAGGTTATTCTTGGCATTACAGAGTCTTTCCACGAAGAAAAATCACCTGCCTGTATATGTGTACGTGCTTGACGGACCAGATCCAGGTAGAATGCGAGATTATGCTCACTGGCTATCATACCGGCAAAAATTTCTCCGGCTATGAACAGATGTCGCAGATACGCCTTACTGTACGTGTGATCCACAAAAGAAGTTCCGCTCGGATCAAGTTCACTGAAATCGTTTTCCCATTTGGCATTACGCATATTCATTATGCCGTTCCAAGTGAAAAGCATACCGTTACGTCCGTTGCGGGTAGGCATAACGCAATCAAACATATCCACCCCACGGGCGATGCCCTCAAGGATATTGGCCGGAGTGCCAACGCCCATCAGGTAACGTGCCTTGTCGCGAGGGATCACTGGATTGAGAAGCTCCAGCACCTCATACATTTTCTCTGTAGGCTCCCCTACTGCCAGCCCGCCGATTGCTATTCCTGCATCTGCAAACTGAAGCGCGTGCTCCGCCGCCTCAATCCTGAGATCCGTGTATACACAACCCTGTATTATAGGGAAAAATGTCTGTGAATAACCGTACAGCGGCTCAGTTTCATGGAAATGCCTGGAGTAGCGTTCCAGCCACCCCTTAGTCAAATCGAGCGATTTTCGTGCATAGTCATGCGTGGCGTCACCCGGACAGCACTCATCAAGAGCCATCATAATGTCAGCACCTATAATACGCTGTGTTTCGACATTATTCTCTGGTGTAAACTCATGGCGCGAACCATCTATATGAGAGCGGAAAGTACATCCTTTTTCAGTAAGTTTTCTGATAGGACTCAGAGAGAAAACCTGAAATCCACCGCTGTCGGTCAGAATAGGCCTGTCCCAACTCTCGAACTTATGCAGACCTCCTGCAGCTTTCAGTATGTCAAGGCCTGGTCTCAGATAGAGGTGATAAGTATTACCAAGGATAATCTCCGCCTTGATGTCATCTTTAAGATCGTGATGATACACTCCCTTTACCGAACCCACTGTTCCTACCGGCATAAAGATGGGAGTATGAATCTGACCGTGATCCGTTGTAATCACTCCGCATCTGGCTGCAGAAGCTCTATCGACTGACTCTATCTGAAATTTCATGGCCCAAATATAGCAATAATCCCGCAAAAACTCTTACTTTTGCACGATACACATTTTTGAATCAAACAATCAACTAATAAACAACTAATGAAGAAAATTTCATCCATCAGCCTTAGACTGATTCTTCTTAATTTCCTCGAATTTGCAGTTTGGGGAGCTTATCTCACCTCACTTGGACGCTATCTCGGAGGTATAGGCATGGGATCTCAGATCAAATGGTTTTTCGCCATGCAAGGTATCGTATCCATCTTCATGCCGGCCCTTATGGGCATTCTTGCCGACCGTAAAATCCAGGCACAGAAAGTACTCTCCCTCTGCCATGCTCTTGCCGGTGTATTCATGATCGCTGCAGGACTCTATTGCAGACAGGCTGGTACAGCTGTGGAATTCGCCCCGTTGTTCGTCCTGTACAGCGTCAGCGTGGCATTTTTCATGCCTACTATAGCATTGGTCAATTCTGTAGCATACAACGCCTTGGAAAAGGCCGGCAAGGACCCTGTCAACGACTTCCCTCCTATCCGCGTGTTCGGAACTGTAGGTTTCATCATAAGCATGCTTGCCACAAATTTCGTATCATTCGGCGGAGTACATATGCAAGACTCTTACACTCAGCTCATTTCATCCGGAATTCTTTCAATCATCCTCTGCGGATATGCACTTACAATGCCTGAATGCCCTACCAAGAAAGGACAGAGCCAGAGCCTTGCCGACAGCCTCGGTCTTAAAGCCTTCACTCTTTTCAAGGACAGACAGTTCGCCATATTTTTCATATTCTCCATGCTCCTGGGCGCATCTCTTCAGATCACCAACGGATATGCCAATACCTTCCTCGGCTCTTTCGCCAGCGTACCGGAATATGCCGACACCTTTGCTGTCAAGAACTCCAATGCCCTGATTTCACTTTCTCAACTCTCAGAAACGCTCTGCATACTTCTCATTCCTTTCTTCATGAAGAGATTCGGCATCAAGAGGGTTATGCTTATAGCTATGTTCGCATGGGTATTCCGTTTCGGATTCTTCGGGTTGGGAACCCCAAGTATGCCGGGAGTCATCCTCTTCATCTTGAGCTGCGTGGTCTACGGTGTTGCATTTGACTTTTTCAACATTTCAGGTTCACTCTATGTCAATGAGAATGCTCCTAAAGATATCCGTTCTTCAGCACAAGGGCTCTTCATGCTTATGACCAACGGACTTGGAGCCACAATCGGCACACTTGCAGCCGGGGCAGTTGTAGATGCATGCGTATACAACACCCCTACACCTTCTTGGAGCAAAGCCTGGTACATATTCGCCGCTTACGCCTTTGTAGTAGGCATCCTCTTCTGCATCTTCTTCAAAGATCCGAAGACATCACAGTCTTAGTATATACTTAAGCTACCATATGCGGCCTCGATAAGATAATTGTCGAGGCCTTTATTATATGCCACCGGTGTGATATTGTTCAAGTCATATTGTCGGACAAAATGATAATATCCCTTTCTTCCGTCAGCATAATCTTCCATACCCGACCCGGTGGGATATTTTCCATAACCTGACCTGTTGCACAAAAGTTCGGTACCGCCTAAGAGAAACTGCGAAAATGTAAATTCAAAATAATCCTTATGCGAAGACAGATCTGCCATCGCATTCTGAAGAATTGGCACAGGTTTTCCGTCGTGGTCAACTTGCCACGCATTTTCCTTCGATGAGGACGGTATTCTTATGCCATATATTTTATTCATATAAGATGAACGGGTCTGGAAAAAATCCGGCAGATTATCATTCCACACCGATGCCCAACTTCTCTTCGCGAATTCACAAAAAGGCACATAAGAGACTCCCAGCTGCGTCTTATCTGTGGATGAATCATAAATATAATCAAACTGACATCCGATGCTGACAAACAGTACAAGATCGACCGTATAATATCCGGTATAAGTCTTCTTCGAATAGGGATTCGTGACCTGAGCTTTCAGCGCCAAATGACCGCAGGACGGGAATGTGGTCGAGGACATCTGCGTGAATGAGAAAGCATTATCCTTCACTGAAGCCAAAGCGCTGTAATTATCCTCCGATGCCGCCTCATACGCCTGCTGTGCGGAGACATCTTTATCTGCAAGGCTATGACGTACGCTCCAAGTCGTACAGTAGCGGGAAGGTTCATTTCCTGAGCCAAAAGGAATAGACGAAGACAGGCTTCTCAAATTCCCCGGCGCTACTTGATAATTATAAACCTCTCCCAGAAAGCCCTGCGCAGGAAAAGCCTTTCGGCAATCAATAGCGGCCACGGCCATGGCAGAGTTCCCGCTTAATTTAAAAGTCAGATTATACTGCTCACCATCTGTCAAATCATCCTTTCCGAATACCAGGACCTCGTTAAGCTTACCAGTAGACTCGTAAAAATCAAAACGCTTTTCAAGAGGATTGAAACCGGGAATACAATATCCCTTTGTACCCCACGTGGCAGAAAATATAGAATATCCATAAAACTTTTCAAATGTGGCATAAGCACTTTCCGCTCCGCTCAAGCCCTTATACTCCATCAACTCGTCAGGCATCCTGAACCTGTCCATACTCACCGCGCTCCCGTCCGAATATGCAGGATATAGAGAAATCATACTGTCATAATATTGAGAAGATTCGGTCACATTATAGCATCCCGATTCAGTTATAAATCCGTCATTAACACAAAGACCTATAGGATAAGACTTTGTCAATTCGAATACTTTCTCCGACTTAAAACTTTTCAAACATACGCAAGACTGACCTCCCTCGGCTTCCCTGTAAATATACAACGTTCTTGAATCAGGATTAAGATATATTCTGTCGCAAGATGTGGAATCATAATATTCCTGCCAACCGTCAAGCGAACCGTCATCAAGATTCCAGATTGGCCCGTTCCGGGTAATGACCTGCACATCATCAGAAGATGTCCCAATAATTATATGACCATACTCGCCTATACATTGAGGGATCTGCGCGCTGTAAGCAGTAAACTCACTTGGATGATATACCAACTGAATCATCGTCTCGCTCTCTTGCCTGCCATCCCAAGACTCTACCTTTACAACTGCTGACGGAAATAAATTCCCGTCATACTTACTTCTTACATAAAGGTCTCCACCGCTTGTCCTTATCTCCAGGCTACCATCGATATCTTCAGAGAGGATGCTGGCGTAAAATGTCATATCGCTCGGGTACACTTCGAGAGGCAGACGGGTCCAACCGTCCTCTTGATAAACCTTCTGACAAGAAGCGCCAAACGCCAGTCGTCTTTCGTCTGTAAATGCGTCAAGACTTGATTTCCAATTACTTTTCAGAGTCCCGTCGTCAGAAATGGACAAGGTCAGAGAGACATTTGTATTTCTCACGACATTAAAATCTGTAGTACTGTCATTACCAAGATAAAGTCGAAGTGTCAAATCGGCATCGGCTCCAGCTGTAGTCCAATCCCCTTTTATCTCCATATACGTACATAATCCAGCCTGCCTGTGTCCGGATTCTAAGTTCTTCATCCAAGGATCCGTATTGTCCGGAAGCAACACGCCCTGACAATTTTCCGGAACATAAAAATCTATAGTCTGTCCAGCGTTAAGACAGGCCAAATCATCCGCGCTGGCGTAATCACCATCACATATGCTCAACGCACTGCCGCCGCCTGAAAAAGGAAACAGTTCGTTAGATGCCTGGCATATTCTTACTGAAGTGAAATTGACGCTACAGTGTTCAAGAAGAGGTTTGATATTCAAGGAATACTTTGCGACAAGACGGGTTAACGGGATATCTATGGTTCCTTCCCGCCCTGCTACCTTTATTACTTTTCCCTCTCTCAGACACATTGGAAGCAGACCCTGAGCGTCTAGAGCAAACTCAACAGAGAGCAAACCAAGATCCTCCTCTTTATAAGGAGCCAACACCTCTCCGACATTGGCAAGTGCATAAACGGTATACTCCCTGGACTTGTCCAAAACGAAAGTCGCCGTGTTTTTATCGCAATATAAAGAAGAATATAAGACGCCTTGGCTATAGACATAAAAATTCATGTCCGCAATCCTATTTTCCTGCATATCGACAGAGCTTTTCGTGTACTTGCTCACGGCCCGTAATTCCACGGATATGCTCGCCTCCTCCAACCATTCGCTCTGACAAGAGATCAACAGCATTACACATATAACAGAGAATACCGCCTTACAAAAACTTTTCATAGTTCAATCTTTTCCCAATTTTGTACGCTTACATTGAATGAATTATCAACATACTCAACCGTCAAGTATGCGTCGGAGAGCGATTCTTTGTGCCAATCCATCCCTCCCGCCTCCAGAATAGAGCCGATATTCTGAGTATAAAAGATTTCATAACTCTGGACATCAAGCAAATCAAGAGACAATGACGAATCTATCTGACGTGGCACGTTGACAATAAAATGAGATCTCGGTGCCTCCGAATTCATCACCGGCTGTGCAAGTGCACAAAACTGACCTTGAATCGGAGCCAGCGAATTCAATTCCACCCCACAAACATTACTTCTCAGCCTCACCCGGCAATCCACACCTTTCACTTCAATATTTACACGACAGAACTGCTTAGCAAGCAATGCATTCACTTCATTAATTTCACTGACACATTCCACTTCGCAAACATAGGCAAATAGCGAGGGCATCTGACTACCAAACTCAACCTCTCCGCTCCAGTTTTGATCCACTCCATTAAAACAACACACCTCATAATTTTCCCCATAACTAAGATCAAAACCTGCCCTCGCTACACCGCCTATTTTTTCAATGTGCACCTTTTTCCCGCTTTCACTTCCAATCACCCTCACACTGATACTTACACCCGCATCATCTCCCCCACTTACGCTCATAAACAGCAAGCCGGGGCAAGCCGATCTGTCACTTTTCACGCTACACGAACATATCAAGGCCGCACTGACAAACAGCGAATGCAAATATCTGGTGCACATATCATTAAATATTTTTAAATCATAGGATCATCAACTGCAACGCTTGTCCAGTCTACTATACTGATCGTAAAAGAAATATCCTCGCTGCTTACAGGATTGTCAGGGCTGTCGGATCCCGGTCGCTTTATAGTAATGTTTGAAATCTCATAAGAATGATTACTTTCAAGAGCAGGAAGAAGAACCGGATAATAAAAAGTCTGACTTCCCAACAGCGCTTCGATCACCACCTTCGTAGTCTTCGTCTTATTATTGTTAGGCATAGCATAAAAATAATGAGGCGTAGAATATGCGGTGCCATCGGCTATGGCAGAAGATACCGTATCTGAAAGCAAAGATGCCAATTCATCTTTCTTGCCGGAAGCATTATACCATTTGGTATTGACAGCTCCCTCAATATTGCAATTACCCGCAACATCAGAGAGATAGATACTTTTTACCGTAAAATCCATCTTGGCAAGTGAAGCGGATTCGAATGCCCTGGTGATTTTAGACACCACGACTCGTGACACCATTCTGTTTACAGAGATGCTTATCGATTTGGAGGACGGCAGAGTGACCGTAGATTTTCCGCACATGACAAATCCTGATTTTGAATTGGCAGAAAGATCTATCATAGTGGATTCCAAGACCGATTTAGAGTTGATTGCGGACATATCCGGCGCATTCACTATCGCATATACATCTCTCTGACCTGAAGTACACTTCACGCTAAGAGAAGCGGAAGCAACTGTCTTATAGGCATCCAAGAAATCGCCACGGAACACAAACACCTGCAATGACTTGATACTGTTCTCCGACGCCGAAATCTCCGTAGAAGTACCCGTAGATTTCACTTGTACGGCACTCACAGCATCCACCGTCAACACGCATTCATCACCATTTTGAACAAGCGAATAATCGTCTCGGGAAAGATTCTTGTTACAAGACATTACTGAGAGAAGCCCCATACACAGAGGAATAACAAAAAACTTTTTTTTCATAATGCAAGGCAATTTACATTTCACACTGAAGACCTTCCTCGCAATCCACCACCACGATACGGTTAGCGACAACTTCCACCACGGTCTTTTCCACCTCTTCTGAATTGGTATATTCTCTGGTATGTATTCTACCGCAAACATACAGTTTGGTCCCTTTTCCTATCTGGTCAAGACCGGTCAGATACTCAGATTCCCAAGCAACTATTTGATGCCAAGTAGTTTCTATTACAGCATTACCTCCTTTATCCTTATAAGCTCTGGATGTGGCAAGAGTGAATTTGTAGACTTTTTTCTCTGCTGTCTGTTGACAGCGTACCGAACCTACGACTCCGCGCAGTTCGACTCGATTTAAATTTTCCATGAAGTTCTATAGTTTATAATTAATATCCGGTCACCCTGATGCGCCCCGCAGAATAACCGAAGGCAAAAATCAAAACATATTTTGCAATTTCCTCACTTCTGGGACAGAAATTTCCAGAATGTCAAATACTTTTCAGAACGTTGATGATTCTTTAATGGGAGAAAAATTTTTGATGCCCATTAAAAACTTCAAATTCAAACTATAAAATAATTCTTTCATAAAGGTTTAGGCATCTGCGCGTCACCATAACGGACCAATTTATATATTTGCAAAAACCACTAATTATGAAACTGCTGTTTGAAGAAGAGGCCAACGGATGCAGGTGTCTTTATTGCGACTCTCCCATATACGGAAGAACTGACAAGAAATACTGCAACGCATCCTGCAAAGACAAATACAATAACATCATCAAACATCGCCGCAACAAAATGCACCTGGCGGTAAAAAAGACATTGGAGAAGAACTACTCCATACTTGTCCACCTGCTTAATGCAAATATAAAAAGCGCCCGGCTCGACGAGCTGGACGCTTTAGGGTTCAACACCCTCTACTGTACTTATACTATAGGTCTAAAAAACAACCGAATATTCCACTGCTACGACATTCAATATCAAATGTCCAAAAGCAGAATCTTCAATATATCTTACCTGTAGCAGTTTATTTCTTATGAACCGGTGCGACAGGCTTTTCCGGAACAGGCGTGGTGATGAAGGACCCCAACTGCTTGTCATATTCCTCTGAAGTAATCATATGACAAGAGCCATTAACCTGGGCACCCATCTCAACCTGAAGCTTGTTCACATAGATATTACCCTCAATTACAGCATTTGACTTAAGGGTAAGAAGATCCTTCACATAGGCATCTCCCTTCATGGTTCCGAGAAAATCAACGCTGCTGCAAGCGAGACCACCAGAGATAACCGCCTGCGGGCCGACTACGATTTTACCTTTCGAGTAAACCTTACCGTCTATTTTACCGTCTACACGGATATCGTTATCAGAAGAAATCTCACCCTTGATGGCTGTTCCGGCTGAAATACGACTTACATCGTTCACATTCAATTCCGGTTCAACAGCCTTTTTTACTTTCGTTAAATCCATATTCATAACACTAAATATTTAAATTTTTAAACTAATCCTTTACCGTGGCAGTTCTTGTATTTCAGTCCGCTTCCGCATGGACAAGGGTCATTTCGACCGACCCTTTTGTCTGCGATTACCGGGGCCTTGGCCTTCTGCTCTCCGTTAGTCACCAAATCATTACGGTGTGCCTGCATACGTGAGGCATCAGGACGGGACTGAACGGCACGACGCGGCTGCTCTTCCTGAATAGGAATAAAAGCGCGAAGCAAGAACGAGAGTACATCCTGATTAAGGGACTCGAGCATCTGGGCGAACAGATTATAGCTCTCAAGCTTGTACACCACCTTAGGGTCTTTCTGCTCGTGAACCGCGTTCTGAACGCTTTGCTTGAGGTCATCCATCTCACGAAGATGCTCTTTCCAATGTTCATCTATCTGATAGAGGATGATATTCTTGCTCAAAGTCTTCGCCACTTCACGACCCTCTGATTTATAAGCCTTTTCGAGATTGACAGAAAGAGTGATCACCTTGCGTCCGTCAGAAACGGGGATGGCAATATTCTTGTACATATTGCCCTGCTTCTCGTATACCTGCTTGATAATAGGACTCAATCTGTCCACGAGGCCCTCCATTCTGCGCTGATAACATTCTTGCATATGCTTACACAGAGCGGATACGATATCGTCTTTCTTTGAATGCTCATAGAACTTGGCATCAAACCCCGGATCTATAGAAAACCTAGCCATCAAAGATTCACAGAAATCCTCATAAGACATTCCGTTGCAAGAGTCAACAAAAAGCGATGCGGAATCTATCATCATATTCTGAAGATCGATCTCTATCTTGTCTCCATTGATGGCATTACGCCTTCTCGAATAGATGGCCTCTCTCTGATAATTCATCACGTCATCGTACTCGATAAGATTTTTACGGATACCGAAGTTGTTCTCCTCAACCTTCTTTTGAGCAGTCTCAATTGCTTTAGAAAGCATATTGCCCTCAAGCGCTTCGTTCTCCCCCATACCAAGCCTGTCAACTACGGAAGCAATTCTCTCACTTCCGAAAATACGCATCAGTTTATCTTCCAAAGATATGTAGAAAATGGATGAACCGGGGTCTCCCTGACGTCCGGCACGACCTCTCAACTGACGGTCCACACGGCGTGAATCATGACGTTCCGTACCTATGATAGCCAGTCCTCCCGCATTCTTTACTTCATCCGAAAGCTTGATATCGGTACCACGGCCGGCCATGTTGGTGGCTATGGTAACAGTCGAACGCATACCTGCCTGAGCCACTATCTCCGCCTCGCGTGCATGCTCCTTGGCATTCAATACATTATGCTTGATGCCGCGCATCTTGAGCATACGGCTGAGAAGTTCAGAAGTCTCCACATCGGTAGTACCTACAAGAACAGGTCTGCCGGCCTGCGAAAGTTCACAAATTTTATCTATCACCGCAGCATACTTGGCCTTCTTGGTCTTATAAACCACATCCGGAAGATCCTGACGAAGAACCGGACGATTGGTAGGAATCACCATGACATCAAGCTTATATATACTCCAGAACTCGCCGGCTTCAGTCTCAGCTGTACCTGTCATACCGGCAAGCTTGTGATACATACGGAAATAATTCTGAAGGGTGATGGTGGCGAAGGTCTGTGTAGCAGCCTCCACTTTGACATTCTCCTTGGCCTCCACTGCCTGATGAAGACCGTCGCTCCAACGGCGTCCCTCCATGATACGGCCCGTGCTCTCATCCACGATCTTCACCTTTTCGGAACCGTTGGCATCCACCATTACGACATAATCCACATCCTTTTCGAACATGGCATATGCCTTAAGCAGCTGATTCACCGTATGGACACGCTCGCTCTTCAAGGCGAAATCTTCCATCAGCGCATCCTTTTTCTCCTGTTTTTCAGCCGGACTGAGATCCGTATGTTCTATCTCGGCTGTCTTGCTGCCCACGTCAGGAAGTACGAAGAAATCGTCATTCCCGACGCTCTGTGCAAGCAGGTCCTGTCCCTTATCCGTAAGATTTATGGAGTGTTGCATCTCACTGATGACGAAATAAAGAGGATCTGTGATGACAGGCATCTCCTTCTCGTTATCCTGGATGTAGTAATTCTCGGTCTTCTGCATTATGACCTTCATTCCCGGTTCGCTGAGGAACTTAATGAGCGGTTGATATTTAGGAAGTCCCTTGTATGCGCGGAAAAGGAGTTTTCCACCTTCCGCCTCATCACCCTCCGCCAATTTTTTCTTGGCCTCATTTAGCGTCTGGTTCACAAGAGCTCTCTGCGCCTGATACAACTTCTCGACAAAAGGACGGAACTCCATATACTGGTCGTCATTCTGAGCGCGTGAAACAGGTCCGGAAATAATCAAAGGCGTACGGGCATCATCGATAAGCACGGAGTCGACCTCATCGACTATAGCATAATGATGCTTTCTCTGAACCAGATCCGCCTCACTGACAGCCATATTGTCACGCAGATAATCGAAGCCGAATTCATTGTTCGTTCCGAACGTGATGTCACAGTCATAAGCCCTCTTTCTGTCCAGAGAATTAGGCTGATGCTTGTCTATACAGTCCACGCTAAGTCCGTGGAACATATAAAGCGGCCCCATCCATTCGGAGTCACGCTTTGAAAGATAATCGTTCACGGTAACCATATGTACACCCTTCCCGGCCAATGCGTTAAGGAATACAGGAAGGGTAGCCACGAGGGTCTTTCCTTCACCGGTAGCCATCTCCGCTATCTTTCCCTGATGAAGAGCGATACCTCCGACTATCTGCACGTCATAATGAACCATACTCCACTTGAGGTCATTGCCTCCGGCCATCCAATGGTTCTGGTAAATGGCCTTGTCACCTTCTATACGCACAAAATCCTTATCGACACTCAGCGACCTGTCGAAATCCGTGGCTGTCACGGTGATGGTCTCATTCTCGGTAAAACGTCGTGCTGTACTCTTGACGATAGCAAATGCCTCCGGAAGGATCTCATTCAAAGCCTTTTCTATGGCTTCGTCCTCCTCCTTCAGAAGATGGTCGCTTTCATCTGCCAATTTAACCTTCTCCGATATAGGAAGATTCTCCTCCAACTTGAGCTTTATCTCCGCGATTCTGTTCTCGAAAGGCGCCTCGACCTCAATCATATGCTGCCTGAGTGCGGCTGAACGTGAGCGAAGTTCATCGTCCGAAAGTTTATCTATATCTTTATACGCCTCCAGGACCTTGTCCAAAATAGGCTTTATAGCCTTATAGTCCCTATCGGCCTTCGATCCGAAAATCGTTTTTATGATACCTGCCAATGCCATATTAATAATAATATTTAAAATCCTTCAAAGATAACGAATATTGGGAACTTCACCAAAAAACAATAACTTTGTCACTATATGTCTGCAATAGACCACAAAAGGATAGCCCGCAACACCCTCTTGCTATATGCGAGAATGGGGCTGATTATGATTATCAGCCTGTGGACATCGCGTGTGGTTTTGAATGCGCTCGGCGCAACCGATTTCGGCCTCTATAATGTAATAGGAGGCATAGTCGTGGCTTTTTCCTTCATGAGCGGAGCCATGAACGCATCCTGCAACAGATTCTACTCGGTCGAATTGGGCAAAGGAGACTTTAAGCGCCTGCACGAAGTATTCAAAGCCAATATCCTGATTTTTACCATCTTCTGCCTGATTATCCTTCTGATCTGCGAGACCGCGGGACTATGGCTCCTTGAGAATAAACTTATCATTCCCCAAGAAAGGATGAATGCCGCCGGATGGGTGTACCAGTTCAGCATAGTGACATTTCTGTCTTCTCTTCTGGCCATACCTTTCAAATCTGCCATCATAGCCAGGGAAAAGATGAAAGTCTACGCCTATTGCAGCGTTTTGGAAGCCGCAGCCAAATTTGCAGCCGCTCTGCTTTTAAGTAATGCCGAGGCTGACAAATTAGTCTTCTATGGTTTTCTTATGATGCTGATTTCCATAATAACAAATCTGTTTTATGTTCTTTATTGCAGACGATTCTATAAAGAATGTCGATTTTCAAAAGGCTACGATAAAAAATTGGCCATAGAAATTCTGTCTTTCAACGGATGGGGTATGATAGGCTCTCTTGCTACCGTAGCCAGGAGTCAAGGCGTAAATATTCTGCTTAATCTGTTCTATGGTCCGGTAGTCAATGCAGCCCGGGGAGTTGCAAATCAAGTCTATGTCAATGTAAATCAGTTTGTGGGTAACTACGCTCTTGCTTTCGCTCCCCAAATTGTCAAATCGTACTCGACAGGAGAGAAAAAAGAATGCCTGAATCTGATATTCAAAACATCCAGATTGTCGTTTCTATTGCTCTTTGTCATAGCCCTTCCGCTGATAACCGAGATGGACATGGTGATGAAGCTGTGGTTGGTGGATGTGCCGGAGCACAGTGTAGCATTTGCCCGTCTGATGATGCTGGCCGCGCTAGTAGACTCGCTCTACCCTTCCCTGTTTTATGGCATTCAGGCCAGCGGACAGGTCAAATGGATGAACATCCTGGTCGGAGGATGCCAGATTGCGGTTATTCTGGCATCCTATATTGTACTGAAACTTACCTCCACACCCGCCTTGAGCGTTTTCTGGTTCATCCTGGCCGGGAGCGTGATGTCACAAATTCTCAGAGTATTACTGTCAATCAGATACATCTCCCTTCCACTTACGGAATACCTAAAAAGTGTAATCCTGCCGGTGACGTTCACAGCCATAACGGGTTCGCTTGCCATGCTGATTATGACCAACATATTGGAAGAGGGAATACTGCGGCTGCTGCTCAGCATTGCACTCAGCATGCTCATCTGCGGAGCCGCCTTTCTCATAGAAAAACGTAAATCCCATGTCAACTGCTCTTAGACAGCATCAACTCTCTCTTTTGGCCCTGCTTAAAGAATTTGACCGCATCTGCAAAGATAACGGCATCACCTGGTGGCTGGATTCGGGGACACTGCTCGGAGCCGTGCGCCATCGCGGTTTTATCCCATGGGACGATGACCTGGACGTATGCATCTTAGGGAAAGACTACCCTAAAATACGCAAGCTCCTTAAAGAAAACTGTCCGGAGCCGTTTTTCTACGACTGCTCGCGCCAAGGCAAAACCAGACTTTCCCCTCGATTTGTAGACAGAAGCCAGATCGTCAGAAGAACAGATCCCCAAACAGGGAAAATAAAGGAAGAACCTCTCTGGATAGACACTTTCGTTCTTAGGGAAGGAAGTCTTGGCATAAAAAAAGCCATTGACCCCTTGTACGGCAAATGCCTGAGACGCATATATAAAGGCATAAAAGACGGTGCGATCAAGCGCTTATTGGCATATTTGGCATTCCCCGTGCTGTGGGTAACGGTCCGATTGGCCCTGCTGTCAGGAAAAATCTTCCACAAGGGTAATCTCCTGCACGATTACGGCGTCCCCTTCTATAGCGTGAGAAAAGCTTCTGATATTTTCCCGCTTGGCACGATTCAGTTTGAAGACGCAGTCTTTCCTGCTCCGGCAGACCCTGACCGGTATTTAAGACTCATTTACGGAGACTACACCATAGTCCCAAAAGACAAAAAGGCACACGATATCCTTTTATGAACAAATTCATCAAATACCTTCTCTGTTATCCCCTCTATCCGCTCTCCTTTCTATTCATAAGAAGGAAAGGACGCCTTGCATTCGGCTGTCCGCGCAACCGCTTTGAAGGAAATCCCAAATACCTCTTCATAGAATACATCCGTAAGGGATATGATGTATGTTGGATAAGCGGAGATAAAGCCGTCGTGAAAGAAATCAGAGCCAAGGGCCTGCATGCCTACTATCTTTTTTCCGTAAAGGGGTTTCACCGCGCTCTAACTTCATCGTGGTGGATAATAGGAGCATACACTTCCGACATAATGTTTTTTCTCAGCGGCGGAGCCAAGGTGCTGAACCTCTGGCATGGTGTGGGGCTCAAGCTCTGCGAATTCAACATAAAAAGCGGTCCGCTCGCAGACAGATATTATAAAAAGACTCTTAAGGAAAGATTCTATCATCCGGAAGTTTACAGGCGGCCGGATCTCTTCCTGTCCGCCTCCGCCTTCCAGACCGGGATGTTCAGTCCCGCATTCAGACTTTCGAAAGACAGATGCATAGAAGAAGGATATCCGCGCAACCGGATATTGCTCTGCTCCGAAAACGAGCGGGCGTCCTTCATCGCCACATATGAGGAAGACAACACCGCCCGACTGATAAAGGACCTTGCAGAGTTCAACATAGTATATGTCTATATGCCGACTTGGCGTGACAGCGGGTCATCAGCTCTGCATAATTTTGACTATCAGAAGATAATGCCGATTCTTAAAAAAAACGGAGATGCTCTTGTCGTAAAGGATCACTTCAACAACCCGGGCAAAGGGACTTTCAGAGAAGGGAATATCTTCTTCCTTCAACCTTCAGAGGACATCTATCCCATTCTTCCATACACAGACACGCTTATCACGGACTATTCATCCGTCCTTTATGACTACATCCTGATGGAAGACAAAAGCGTGATACTGTATATATTCGACTATGACGACTACACCGGAGAGCGGGACTTCTTCTACCCTTTCAAAGAAAATGTCATAGGACAAGAGGCTCGTACATTCGATGAACTGCTACGTATCCTTGAGCAAGGACCCGAGCCTTTGGATGAAAAGAAAAGAAAACAGCTGATAGAAAAATTCTGGAACGGTAAACAGGCATACTATGATTTCAGTGATTATCTGCACCTACAATAGAGTGCATTACATAGAAAAAGTCCTCGATGCGCTGCATAAGGAAGATTTCAAGAACTATGAAGTGCTGGTCGTGGACAACAACTCCACGGACGGGACTCTGCAGAAGGTTCAAGACTACGCGGACGCCCACCATGATTTTCCACTGCGGCTGCTACGGGAGAGCCGTCAAGGTCTTTCATGGGCACGCAACACCGGAATCAAAGAGTCTTCAGGAGAGATTCTGGCCTTTCTTGACGATGATGCCATCCCACGCAAAGGGTATCTGGCAGAATTGGAGAGCGGAATGAAAACTCATCCTCAGGCCTGCGGGTTCGGGGGAAAGATAATTCCGCTTTTCGATGAATGTCCTGCTCCCAAATGGCTATGCCGATGGACTTTAAGTTGGGTATCAGGGCTTGACAAGGGTGAAAGGGACTGCTATTTCAAAGGAAAAGAATTTCCCATTGGGGCCAATATGGGACTGCGCCGGAGCGCCATCACGGAGTGCGGAGAATTCAACACCGCCCTTGGAAGAAGCGCAGGAAACCTTATGGGAGGAGAAGAAAAGGACCTCTTCCGTCGAGTTAAGGCTCACGGAGGAAAGATCATCTATCTGCACAGTGTCATTGTAGACCACGTAATCCCGCAAAAACGAACCACACGGAGCTATGTCATCGAATTTGCCAAAGGAGTGGGACGCAGTGAAAAAAGAAGAAGCCTTGGCGAAGGAACATACCCCCGAAGGCTTCTTTCAGAAACAGCAAAGTGGTGCGGGACTCTCGTCCTATCGCTTTTCTACCTTATGACTATACGTCCATCTTCCGCAGCCACTTTGGTCCTTTTCCGCTTTCACGTAAGCAAAGAGCTGCTGCGGCCGCAAATATAAACAGATACATCACATAACGCATCAAAGCGTTGACTTTATATCCTTTGTATATGCTGTCCGGCCTGAATTCGAATACCACTTCGTGACGCCCTGCCGGAATATTGAGGGCACGTAGCGCATAATCCGCCCTGAAATGCTCCACCTTCTGTCCGTCTATGTAAGCATTCCAGCCATACGGATAATATATTTCAGAAAAGACTGCGGTTTTCTCTCCATCCAGTTCCGCATCATAAGTCAGACGGTCGGGAGCATACGAGGTCAAACTGATGGTACCGCTCGCAGAAGACGTATTGCCCAGATCAAAGGACAAGAATTTATCTCCTGTCACGGCCTGTCGGGAGAGGTCCAGCGTACGCAGAGCGTCACTTTCCTCCACCGCAGTTCCGACCACGGAGAGTTCATCCACAAACCACGCATTGCCAAGTCGCTCAGGATTAATCACGACTTCAGGCTGTTTATTCTCTCCCTCCACTATGAAATACTTTGTGTTGAGCATATTGGCCACAGCCATGTTGCCCCGGCTCAGATGAGCGTCTATAAGATCCTGATAACGACGTAATTTGGCGGCATGATAACCTCCAATGGAATGCAGATAATATGAGGTGCGGCTTTCATTGAACGTGTTGGTGGTAAGATTCATCACACGGAAATAAGAATCGTCGCGCAGAATCTGCTTTTCATAAGGCTGCATCGCAAAATACGAAGAGTTTTCCTTCTGCCTTACCCAATTCGCCTCACCGAAATAACGTTTGTCCACGCCCCACATATCGGCCAATATCAAAACTCCAAGCGCAGGTATCAAATGGGCGAGCTTGATTTTCCAGTTTACGAACAAATATAACGCACCGGAAGACAGCGCGATGAAAATAGCCGAACGAAGCGCATCGCTACGAAGCATGCTTTCCCTTTGCGCACAAAGATCCTGAAGGAACCACGCGGGCATTCCGGAAAGAGTCCTGGCATCGGAAGACGATGTGAAAGAAAATAAAGAACCTGCAAACAGTGCAATCAAAAGGCACAACCCTCCTGTAATGCCGGCACTTATATATATGGCTTTAAGAGTTTTCTGCTTTTCTGTCTTACCGCTGATTATATCATTCAAAGCCAGAAAACCCAGAAGCGGCATCGCCACTTGAGCGACCACCAGTATGGAAGACACCGTGCGGAACTTGTTATAGAACGGGAAACAGTTATAAAACAGTTCCGTAAGCCCCATAAAATTATGTCCCCAACTGAGAAGCACAGAAAAAAGGACGGAAGCGAGCAAAGCCCATTTATAAGCTCCCTTAACCAATATGCAGCCAAGCAGGAACAGGAAGCAAACTATCGCTCCGACATAGACAGGCCCTGCTGTAAAAGGCTGTTCTCCCCAATATGTCGGGCACTGCGCACTCAAAGCCCGTGCAGTAGACGAACCGTATCCTTTCGCGATGACATCCTTATAAATAACGGAATTAGTGCCCACGTCCGTGGTGCTGGCACCTCCCTTGAAATTAGGAATCAGAAGAGTGAGAGTCTCGTCTATTCCGTAACTCCAGGCTGTCGCATAATCTATATCAAGTCCTTTCTGCTGTTCGCCGCCATCGGCCTTAAGTTCCGAATGCCCCCCTCGGATGGTCTCCTTGACATACTCCGAATTGGCCTTCAGAAGGCTGTACCCGGTTCCTACACCTATGCCAATAGAGCCGACGAATACCGCCAGAGACACCAGCAGGGCTTTCACCTTCCTGTCCCGGGCATGAAGATAAATCTCAGCTACGGAAAACAGACCCAGCATCATGATCATATAGTATGACATCTGAGGATGTTTCATAAGGCCAATCGAGCTGTAAAGCATCACAAGAGCCACTCCGGGAAGGTATCTGCGCTTTCTGAATATCAGAAAGAACCCACCTATGACAGGAGCCATCATCCCCAGCGTGAGCGCCTTGGCCTCATGCCCCGCAGGAATGATAAGGAAGAAATACGAGGACATCGAAATGGCTATGGAGCCTATGATACTTAGCCACTTGTTGACACCAAAACACCTTAGCATTATGAAAAATCCCAGGAAATATCCCAAAAGCAACGCGAAGATGGAATCAAAAAACAGGGTAACCAGTTTTCTGAAGAATTGATCCACATACCAAATCGGGGCGGAAAAAGCGTCTCCGGGATGTTTTACAGTTATCTGATACGACGGCATGCCTCCGAACATGGAATTGGTCCAATTGGCCGGAGTATCAGCCGTGGCGTTATACTCCTTGAGCTCATGAGCCATTCCCTTCCACTGCATAGTGTCACTTTGACTCAGCACTTTGCCTTCGAAAGCAGGTGCACAATAAACCAGCGTAATGACGACAAACACTGCTGCAGCCACTACGTAAGCACCATATTTCTTCAAAAATTTCTTCATTATCGCGTTTTTTTCTATATTTGCAATCCACGCGGGATTAGCACATCGGTAGTGCATCAGCTTCCCAAGCTGAGGAGGGGGGTTCGACTCCCCTATCCCGCTCTCTTTTTTACTTCTTCACCCTTAGATTCATACCTGCCAAGACAGTGTCCGGAGCCAGATTCATTATGGCCCTTTCTTCTCCCGCCATACAGAAACCGCACCTGTCGCAAGCCCCGGTAAGAGATCCGGCACACTGCGGACAACAAGTACGGTCAGTGAAGATAAAGTTGGTCATCCAGCAAACTTTCTTGAAAGAGAGGGTCTTCATATACTTGAGACCTGTTACGGAATTCATTATGGGATAGCCTTTTTTCTTATATTCAATAATAGTGTCTATAAGCTCCGCACGCCGCTGCATGCTCAAGGCCAACTGCTCCGTACCCTTGAAAGGAGTATGGAAATTAAGCGAAATCTTATCGAAATACGGTGAACTCTTCACATATTCGATAGCCTGAACCACTCCGTCCACATTGAGAGTATTTATGGCCATATTCGCCGACAATGCCTTATGACCGCACTCGCTGACATTTTTTTCAAGTCTGGAGAAAGTACCTTCGCCTCTGATTCTATCATGATACTCCCCTACGCCATCCATCGACACCCATATGCTGTCCGCATGGCTTGATGGAAAAGGCTTCTGGGCGTTAGTGGTTATGGTGCAACTGAAAAAGCCAAGCGAATGTGCCAGATCACAAAGGTCATTTACATCCCGTCCGCCGTCATTCCACAGAAAAGGCTCTCCCCCCTCGAAATCCACAAAACGTGAACCCAGAGAATAACAATACTCAAGCTCCGCCCTTATCTGATCATAGGTTTTCGTAACAGGAGCCTTATGATTATATACACTGCAATGCTTGCAGCTCAGATTACACTTGTCGGAAATGAAAATCACACTTTGAAGAGGCATTTTTCTTCCGAAGAACTTGGCTCTGAACCACCACCATCCGAGATATGAAATTTGGGATAATCTCATCGTATTAGACCATATATAAAATTAATGATACAAATGCGAGTATCAGGCAAAAACCGCTCAGGAGGTTACGTGCAGTCAGCCATCTGACCATAAACCAATCGATGTGAGCGGCTCTGTACTTGTCCCACTGCCCGAAATTGCCAAGCCACCGGTGAGGTATTTCCACCTCGATAAGCCTGCCTTTCGAATACTCCAGCAGAGAATAAAACAGCCATATGCCACGCGGAAGAACAAGCAGTACAGCAAGATACCACACGGAAAGGATGCCGGAAAGCACCGCTGCGACAATCATCAGGAAAGGCACGAATATAAAAATAGCCGAACACAGCAGATTGGCCTTGACGCCACCCACCAGACGTGCAAGCGTCATCTTGTTGCACTGCCTGTCCCCTTCCATATCTATGAAACTATGCGTAAACAGGATGTTGAGCACAAGAAGTCCTACCGGAATACTTATCATCAACACCTGAAGACTCATCTGCGCGCAACTGGCATAATACACGCCCATCATGACCAGAGGTCCGAAAATCACCCCGATAACCGGTTCTCCCAGCCCTCTATATGCCAATTTCAACGGAGGTGCGGAATAAAAGATTCCAAGAAAAGCGCAAGAGCACACTATCGCTGCTATCCACCAAAGTCCGTTCTCACCCCAGAAAGACACGCCCTGACCGGCAGGAGCAAACGGACATATACGGTCAAGGCATATTGCAAGACCGCACAGCAATGCCACGCCGGCAAATGACGCAATGGCGCACGCCGTTGAGCGCAGAGTCTGAGACCCGTCCGTCAGATAAGGATATTTGACCATCATGGCACGCAGGCCATTACGAGTCACCTTGTCCCTGTCTCCGAGCACATCCACCTTATAATCAAAATAATCGTCCGCCAGATTCATGGAAAGATGCGCAGTCGCCACACCCAGTACGGCAAGCAGCGCATCCCACCAACGGAACCCGTCCTGTCCTATTGCCAGAACGACAGCGAGAGCTGCTGGCATCACGCTTTGTGCCAGCGAAAGGGATCTGGCATTATCCAACCACTTTTTTATACTCATACCGGCAGGCCCGAACAAAATAAGTCGAGCCCACTAAGATAATGACTTTTTCTGAATAGAGCGCTTTCTAAAATTCGTATTCACTCACACTTTGCAGGCCCGGTATTCCGTAGTAAGCCTCCACTATATCCCCCTTCAGATATATCTTCTTTCCTAAAACGCCGGGATTATCCACAAGATTTATGGCATCACGGATTTTTCCGGTTGAAAGCTGTACAGACAGGCACTCCTCCTTATCCGTGCACGAACTTTTGGCGGCCAGAACGATATTGGTTCTGGAAGAGAACGGAGGAGTGAAACTGCATTTGCTGGAAGACAGGTCTCCTCCTACGATATATCCATAAACCCACACGTCTGATGCACCAACCATGTCTTTGGCCTGACTGACACTGAGAGCATTGGCCTTATCTGATCCCTTATCCGATCCGGAATTTCCGTCGGGAGCGCCTATCACTATCTTATCATCAATCCAAACTCTGGCAGTATCCACTTTTACGTGCAGGCCGGATTCCAGCAGCGTCTGTGAGGATGCTGATATTTCAAGTTTAAGATCCAGTATCTCTCTCGCATTGAGAGTATACGTGGCCAATGTAGTTTCCTTACCTGAGTCATTCAGCACCAGGGACACCTTTCCCGGACGGAAATAAGCGATGCGCTTTTCAGAATATCCGTACATCAGCTTACCTTCGGAAGATTTGAGGAAAATTACTCCATTCGGATATTCCGTAAGAAACTGAGGGTCCATTTTTATACGAACTCCGCTGTTAAGCTGTACACAGTCGAGCGTGACACTGCATTCTTTGCCCGCATTTACAACTACCACCTTACTGTCACCGAATTGAGGAGAAGAGAATACCGGAGTATAGAATTCACATGATTTCGCGCTTACCGTATAGGTACCTGCAGATGTTATAATCTTGTCCGGCGCGGCACCGAATGTTCCGTAATAAAGTGAGGCTCCCGCTGAATTGGTCACTGAGATTATAAAATCATTGGTATCAAGTTGAACTTCCACGCTGCTCTCCGCGACAGAAGCGCTTTTTCTTTCATCTTCAGAGAGCAGGCTTACCAAAGGGACCCGTGGGAGATCGATATTTTCAGGAAAATGAAAAGTCAAGGAACCTTGAGAAAGTTCATCCGACAGATTGAGATCACACGATGACAGAATAAATACCGTCATACCAAGAGCCAACACGGCTCTGCATCTAAAATTTAACATAATCAATAAGTTTAGTATCGCTGCAACATCGCAGCTTGGGCGCAATGATAGCAAAAAATTTATTATTTCTTTTTTAAAGTTTGCATTTTATTAGAAAAAAAATTATTTTTGTACCGAAGTTTTTCATAGTTTAAGTTTAGGTTAAGTAGCGGGAAGCTCGCAGTGATGCAAGCTTCCCGTGAATTTTCCTAAAAAAAGAGCCCCCTTAGTTTAATGGATAAAATTCAGGATTCCGGTTCCTGTGATAGGCGTTCGATTCGCCTAGGGGGTACAAGATTTTTTCAGATATTGTCGAATATGAATGGAAGTATGGACTCAACATTAGGGAACTTCCATATTCTCTTGGCTCCGACCCATATAACCTCTATGGGATGTCCGGCATTACGCTGATACTGAGCCATGACCTGCCGGCAAGCCCCACAAGGAGATACAGGTTCATCTGCCTGCACGCCGCTTTGGCCTCCGGCGATAGCTATACAATTTATATGATCACTAGGGAACTGCGACGAAGCCGCGAACATGGCGCTTCTCTCAGCACACATTCCTGAAGGGAAAGCGGCATTCTCCTGGTTGGCTCCACGGACTATACGCCCGCTGTCAAGCCTCAAAGCTGCTCCTACATTAAAATGGGAATATGGAGCAAACGAGCCCTTCATGGCATCAATCGCCTCTTTTACAAGCAAAGCATCCGCCCCGCAAAGTTCTTCTATAGAATCATACTCGATAAACGAGATATTTAAACTCCTTTCGGTCATCGTTTGATAATTAGTGGACCTCAAAGTTAAATATTTATCTTCGAATTTACAAGCTCACCCCTCTTCCTCACGCTCTTTTGCCAGTGCCGCACGAATCCGGCTCAGCGACTGTGGAGTCATCCACAGGTAAGATGCTATCTTCTTCAGCGGAATGTTGAGTATGAGCTCCGGATGCTCGTTCACAAGAGCGGAATACCTCAAGCCGGCATTTCCCTTATCCGCCATCCAGACTATATCGTCTTCGAAATGGAAGGCATTGGTTTCAAAGATTTTTCTTACGAGATTGGCAATACCGATAGAGCCAGCGCACAATGTCTCGATGCGGTATTTGCTTATGCGCCAGGCCGTGCTTTCCGTCTCGGAAATGATGGCTATCGGGGAAGGAGAAGACGCGTTATAACAGAATATGTCCACCACCGCCTCTCCGCTGAAAGCAAACCACACTACGGCATCGCCCGTGGAAGTCGGCTTCGAACCGCTCCAAATTCCGTCCTCAATTATATATATGGAATCGTCAAACGAGCCGCTGTCGACCACCGCGTGCCCTTTACGGAAAGACACACGATCCGCTTCAGAGAGCAAACCCAAAGCCTCTTGCCTGCCGACTCCATACTTCCTGCCTAATATTTTCGCCAATTTTTCCATCGCGCCAGCAAAGATACCCTTACTTTTCCAAATAACCATATACGATGATTGCCGAATCCATGACTGCAAGATTACCAAGTCATCTGATATTCCAGACCGGCCGGCCAATAAAATTAACAAATGATAAAAAGAACATCTGCCAAGAGAAGATAAGGGGTCTTAAATTTTTCTTTCCCACAGACCCGTCCTATCTTCGCGCCCCGAAAACAGGACAACGTCTGTACAATAAAAACAAGCACCTTATAGAAACCATGAACAGAGACTCCATCAACTTCGGCTCGGACAGGATTCCGCAGCTTTTCAGAAAGATATTCATCCCGACCCTTATAGGTATGGTCTGCATGTCTGTAATGACTACCATAGACGGAGTGTTCGTCGGTCGTGGCATAGGAAGCGATGCGCTGGCCGCCGTAAACATATTCGCGCCTTTCTGGATGATAATGACAGGATTGGGCCTACTTTTCGGCATAGGCTGCAGCGTAGTGTCTTCCGTCCATCTTTCGCAGAATAACGTGAAAGCCGCCAGAATCAATATGACACAGACCATTATTTTCGGCATTCTGATAACTGTCATTATCAGCATTCTGGTACAGAGCAACAGCATACGGACCGCTCGGCTGCTCGGAGCCTCCGACAGACTGCTGCCTTACGTACTTGACTACCAGAAATGGCTGTCCTATGCATTCAGCGCCCTGTTTCTGCAATCCGTAGGGCTTCTTATCATAAGACTGGACGGATCTCCGAAATATGCGTCCGCCGCATCTTGCATTCCGGCCATTACCAACGCCGTTCTCGACTATGTGTTCCTTTTTGTTCTGCACAAAGGTTTGGAAGGAATCGCGATAGCCACGGCCATAGGCTGCTGGATAGGCGGTCTGATGGTACTTTTATACATTCTGTTCCTGTCCAAAACCATGAAACTGTACCGTCTTAAATTCTCATGGAAAAGTCTTCGCCTGTCGCTTCGCAACATCGGCTATCAGTTCCGCCTGGGACTTTCAGCCTTCCTTGGAGAGATAAGCATATCCATGCTCATGTTCACCGGCAACTACGTATTTATGAGATATCTGGGAGAAGACGGCGTGGCAGCGTTCTCCATAGCATGCTACATCATGCCGTTCATCTTCATGACGGGCAATGCCATATCCCAGTCGGCCCAGCCCATCATCAGCTTCAATCACGGAGCCGGAAACCGTATGCGCGTAATTGAAGCCGGAAAAGTATCACTTCTTACCGCTCTTGGCCTGGGGCTGTTCGTTTCACTCGCCATAGGATCAGGCATCAGAGAGATAGCAGCGCTGTTTCTGAGCCGTGACACTGCAGCCTATGCCCTCGCCGCTCACGGAATTCCTCTCATGGCTTTGGGATTCACGTTCGCAATAGTCAACGTGTCAGCCATAGGATATTATCAAAGCGTGGAAAGAGCCTTTCCCGCAACACTCTTCTCTCTTTCGCGAGGAGTACTGTTTCTGATGCCGTGCTTTCTGGTAATACCGCTGATTGCCGGAGTGAACGGAATATGGCTTGCTCTCCCCGCTACGGAGATTCTCACAAGCCTTCTTATACTCATCTTTTCTCGCTTCCGGGCGTAACGCCGCTGTGCTTACGGTAAAACTGCACAAAAGCCGAAGCGCTTGAAAAATTGAGATGGTCCGCAACCTGCTGCACCGTCATGCCGCTTGTCTTCAGAAGCATCTTGGCCTCTATCGTCACTGACGTATGTATCCAGTCAAGGATGGTGCGCCCTGTATGCTCCTTGATCACTCCGGATAGATACTTGGGCGTAAGGTTGAGACTCTCGGCGTACCAGCTAACGCTACGATGTTCCCTGAAATTGGCAGCTAACAGCCGGAAAAAAGCATCCGAAAGGCTTTCATCCTTTATCTTGCAATCGGAACCTACGTCATAGTGCTGTTCAAATTCAGCGGTGAGTTCCAGAAAAAGCGCGTAGATGAGGGAACGAATTATATGTTTACGATATTTTCCGTCTTCCCGGCGCTCCTTTTCTATAAAACGGAAATAACTTCTATAATCTTCCATTCGCTCCTCGCTCACGCTTATTACGGGTGCGAACCGGGAATAGACGAAAATGTCAGTGTCTATGGGAGACGGCATATCGAGTATAAAATCAGTAGAGACGAAAAGCACGGACTTGGTCATGGGCTCCGCGTTCCTTTCTATCCTGATTATGTGTTTTTCCGGCAGGATGAGCACATTGCCCGCGCTGAGAAGATGGTTCTTTCCGTCTATCGTTACGCAAGAATGACCACTATGACACAAAACTATCATTATGCCCTCTATCGAGAACGGCGAGTCCCCTACTACAGGCAAATCCCCCGCCCTGTCATAACTTAAATAAAATTCGTCCATAGAGCCTTTCCGGTTGAATTTTTCAACGGTAAGGCTTTCCATATTCCGGAGTTCTTTTGCTATCATCCGACTTTTGATAAATATTTTGGCAGATAAATGTAACGAATTACCGGTAACATTCCTCGATATTTGCAAAACTTTTTCCTTCCTGATGAGCATAGCAAACAAGCGAAGGGCACCAATGTCATTTAAGAACAGGAAGCAAGGAGATGTGCAAAAACGCCATAGAATTATGAATTTTTACAATTTATCCGAAAAGCAGACGGCAGAAAAGCTGCACTGCGACCCCGAAAACGGACTTACCAATTCACAGGTATCAGAAAGGCTCGCTGAGTACGGCCCCAATGAGATTACTTCCAAAAAGCACACAAGTCTGGCAGTCAAATTTCTGAACCAGTTCAAAAGTTTCATGATACTTGTGCTCATATTGGCCGGAATCATATCGGGCGTGGTAGGAAGCATCAATGGAGAAGGATTCACTGACACTATAATAATATTGGCAATAGTCATTCTGAATGCCGTCATAGGGGTTATTCAGGAATCAAAAGCGGAGAAATCGCTTGACGCCCTGAAGAAAATGTCTGCGCCGCACTGCAAGGTCCTCAGAGACGGGAAACTGCAGATCATAGAATCGCGAACCTTAGTGCCCGGAGACATAGTGGAGATTGAAACCGGTGACTCTGTCCCTGCGGATATCCGCCTGGTAGAAACGGCCAATCTGAAAATCCAGGAGGCAGCCCTTACCGGAGAGTCTCTTCCGGTAGAGAAAAACCCATCTGAAATAGAAGGAGAAGCAAGTCTTGGTGACAGAACGAACATGGCTTTTCAAAGCTGCGACGTAACCTATGGCCACGGAAAAGGCATCGTAGTCGGCACCGGAACCGACACTGAAGTCGGTAAGATTGCCTCGATGATACAGGCCGTTCCGGACTTCAAGACCCCGCTCCAGATCCGTCTGGACAAACTTGGCAAAGCCCTCGCATGGGCTTCACTTGCAGCCTGCGTCATTATTTTCATAGTGGGCATGATATATGGTCACGAACTGCTGTCCATGTTCATGACTGCCGTGAGTCTGGCTGCCGCCGCCATCCCGGAAGGCCTCCCGGCAGTATCAACCATAGTTCTCGCCGTGGGGGTACAGAGATTGGCCAAGCGCAACGCCATCGTACGCAATATGCCTTCGGTCGAGACCCTCGGTAGCACTACCGTCATATGTTCGGACAAGACGGGAACTCTTACGCAAAACAAGATGACTGTAGTGAAGACCTATCCTCAGGAAATGGACGAGGCCGTTAAAATCGCCGTTCTGTGCAACGATGCCACCATCAATGATGACGGACAGCCAATAGGCGACCCCACGGAAACGGCTCTGATTGCCTTAGGGGAGCAACATTCCGCTCTGAAATCCGACCTGCAGCGCGAATATCCCCGCGTAGCGGAGATTCCGTTCGATTCGGAGAGAAAACTTATGACCACCATACATTCCGACCCGAACGGTAGCTTTTATGTAGCGGTTAAAGGCGGGTTTGACGAACTTCTCGCGCGTTGCACCGGAATTCTTGACTGTGGCTCAGCAAGACCCCTTACGGACGAAGACAGACAAAGGCTCTGCGCTGAAAACGCACAGATGGCAAACGAGGCCCTCAGAGTATTGTGCATGGCATATAAACGTTCCGATCGGGCTGTACCTGATAATGAAAGCGAGCAGGAACTCATATTTGCAGGAATGACCGGGATGATAGACCCTCCGCGGACGGAAGTGCGCGACGCCGTCAGAAAATGTCAGGAGGCGGGAATCCGGCCTGTCATGATAACCGGAGACCACAAGATTACCGCCGTTGCCATAGCACGCGACCTTGGCATCATGCACGATACTGACAGCGCTTATACAGGCAGCGATGTGAAGATGATATCCGAAACGCAACTTGGAGAAGCCGTAAAAAGAACTTCCGTTTTTGCAAGAGTGTCGCCCGAAGACAAACTGCGGATAGTCAAGGCTTTCAAAAGCAACGGTGAAGTGGTGGCCATGACAGGAGACGGCGTAAACGACGCTCCGGCTTTAAGACTCGCCGACATAGGCGTGGCTATGGGCATCACCGGCACCGACGTAGCCAAGGAAGCGGCCGACGTGGTATTGAGCGATGACAATTTCGCCACTATCGTGTCTTCCATCGAAGAAGGACGGCGCATCTACGATAACGTTCTGAAAACCATCAGGTTCATGCTATCGACCAACTTCGGGGAACTGATGCTTCTCTTCACCGCGGTCCTGCTTAATCTGCCATCTCCCCTTCTGCCAATACATATCCTTTGGATAAACCTGGTGACCGACAGTCTGCCTGCATTGGCATTAGGATTCGACATGGCGGAAGAAGGCATAATGACACGCAGACCAATTGACCCGAAAGAAGGCATAATGACACATTCATTCGCACTGAATTCCCTTTTCAGAGGATTTCTCATAGCAGGTCTTTCCCTTGTCTCCTGGTTCATAGGAGCCGAAACTTCCCCGCAGACCGGAACCACCATGTCATTCGCCGTAGTGGCACTCTCCCAGATAAGCATACTTTTCTGCGTGCGTGCGGGACATAACGCCATAGTGCACCATCTTTTTACGAACAAATATCTCTGGCTGGCCGTGGCATTCGTGCTTACCCTGATGCTCAGCGTGATGCTCATCCCGGGAGCTCGGGAGATATTCCATCTCGAGCCTCTCAATATATGCCAATGGGGCTGGATAGCCGCGCTCTCGGTCTTCCCTGCCGTCATCATCGAACTGGGGAAACTGTTGAGGCGTAATCACAAATTTTTCCATTTTTCCAAGGGATATTAATTCAACCCTGTAATGTCCACTTGATAATTTGAAGGGACATATGCATCCTTGACGATAAACATCGACATGTAAATCGGAGCATAGATGAACTTTCCGTCAATGAAAAGATTATCGTTCGTCAGAATGACAGCTTCGCGCAAATCATACTCTTCGCAATCCATGATATTAGAGAGAGCACGATGATATGTATATTCCTTTCCGGATTTAACTTCAATTGGAAGCACCTTGCCGTTTTGCTCAATAATGAAGTCTATCTCTCCCCTTTTTTTACTATTGTAATAATAAGGCGACAAGCCATGTGCAACGAGTTCCTGGGCAACTGCATTCTCATAGATTGAGCCGAAGTTAATATCCTTATCTCCCCTGATTATCCGCATCTGGATTCCTTCTGCGTATTGAGCGGCGAGAAGACCTATGTCATTTGAGAACAATTTGAAAAGATTGCGCGAACGCGCCAACAACAACGGCACCTTTGGCTCTTCTACATTATATACCGGCACGGCGACACCGGCGCTTTTGAGCCAGAGGAAACTGTTTTCATATCGGTCATACTTTGCGTTTTCATTCAAACTTTTTAATATAAAGCGCTTATTTTTCGTATTAAGTTCCGGTGGAATCAGGTTAAAAATCTCCTCAATATACAACTTGTTGTCAGGATCGTACCTGGCGATATCTTTCTTATAAAGTTGAATGATCTCCTGCTGTACGGCAAGGACATCCTGAAGATTATTACTTTCCAGATACTTGCAGACAGCCGCCGGCATACCCCCGACAATAAGGTACAGACGGAACAGTTCCATCATTTTATTATGGATAAAACCATCAACCGCTTGCCTGCTTGTCCAAGACACTTTCAAAACATCTATGACATCTTTATTAATCCCGATGCAAGATATAAACTCTTCAAAATCCAATGGGAACATTTCCTTTACCCCCATGTAACCGACAGGAACCGAGCGAATATCCTTCAACTCAACACCAAGCAGAGAACCGCTTAAAATATATCTATACGACCCTTCATCAACCAAGAACTTGATAGCGGTAACAATCTCCGGGCATTCCTGTACTTCATCAAAAAAAACAAGAGTATTGCCTTTTATCATCGGAACATTCGTAATTATGGACAATCGCAACAATATATCATCGCTACTTCTTACGTTTCTAAAAAGTTCCACGGCATCAGGCTCCTCTATGAAGTTGATCTCTATGAAACTCTTGAAGGTTTTACCGAATTCCCGTATGGAATATGTCTTTCCGACCTGTCGCGCACCGGCAATAAGCAGTGCGTTATTCGTTTTTTTATAATAATCTTTTAAAAAGCTATCAATCTTTCTGTTAAGCATAGCACTTCCATTTTTCTAACGCAATTTAGAGACATTTTTCCATTTTTCCAAGGGATATAACGAAGTTTCTTCCACTTTTCCAAAACAGCATTGACCGAAACGCTATGAAATAATCACAATTTTTTGATTTTTTCATAGCGTTTTGATAAATTTGCGTCAGAAACGATAGGTTCTTATGAGACGCAAAATAGAACAGCAGTTGATTGACTGGAAATCTTCTCCAGACAGAAAACCTCTTCTTCTTAACGGAGCACGACAGGTCGGAAAGACATATATTCTGGAAAAGTGGTTCGGCCGGAAACACTTCAAAAACTGTGTCCGTGTCAACTTGGCGCAGAATACCTCTATGGTACAGACCTTTGAAGGCGACCTGAAGCCGCAGAGAATCATCGAAGC
>CAVKBL010000015.1:0-49925 GCA_963654805.1 Lachnospiraceae bacterium
TCGGGCCAAGACGGCCTGACGCCCGTGTCATGTGAACGGGAGGGGCCCACGAAGTGGGAGGGATAGCGCGAAGCGCGTATCGTCTTGGGCCGAAATGTCCGTGGCTTGAAGGTGCAGAAATACTATCTACACTACAAGCGTCGTTAAGTAGTGGTATAAAATCCCATTTTTTGTCCACTACTACACATGAAATGCTATTGAAACTATATTTTGCATGTCAAGTAGTGGAATAAAAACGCGAAAATCTACCACTACTCGACACGAAATACTTGAAAACTGTGAATATAAAAGCTAGAAGTGGAATAAAATGCCATTTTGTGCCCACTTCTTGAATTGAACTTGAGGTGGTGTTGGACCTTAAGATGTCGAAACGTGGTCGTAAGACACCATGCGACAAGCGACAGCGAGCCACCAAAAGGCGGAGAATCCCAAAAACGGCAGTAAAACTCAAATGAGCAGCGTGCCCACAAAAGCGCAGATCTTCAATACATCGACGTGGGCTACTTCGAGTCAGTGCTATTGGCATATTCGGAAGGCAGCATGCCGAAACGCTCCTTGAAGCATTTGGTGAAGTACGACTGGGTGGTATATCCCACCTTGAACATCACCTCCTTTATGGTCAGCTTTCCCTGAGCCAGATAAGCTGCGGCTTTGTCCATGCGTACGTCGCGGATGAATTCGGAAACGGTCTTGCCTGTAAGCTGTTTGATTTTACGGTAAATCTGTTTCTCCGACCAGTGACTCTCCTCGTGAAGGACAGAAGCTGAGAATTCGCAGTCTTCCATATGAGCCGAGATGATGGAGATCATTTCTTTGAGGAAATTCTCGTCCGGGGATTCCACTTCTTCCGCTCCGAGCGAAAGCATCTTCTGACGGCGGCTGCTTTCCAGATAGTGTTCATGCTTGATAAGCAGACGAATGAGTGTGGCGTTGAGGTAATTGATGTCGAAAGGCTTGGTAATGAACGCATCGCAGTACTCGTATGTGCTCATGCGGGTGTCCTTGTCATCTTTTCCGGTAAGAATGATTATGGGAAGGAACGTGGTGTCCAGATTGCCGCGAATGGAGCGGGCCAGCGCGATGCCATCCATTCCCGGCATCACTATATCGGTAATCACAAGATCTATCTTCTCCGTCTTGAGCACCTCCTGTGCCGCCTTCCCTTCCTCCGCGGTCAGGAAACCGTAATCTTTGCCAAGCGAAGCGATGATGAAGTCCCTGATGTCGGAATTGTCCTCGACCAGAAGAATGACAGGCTTTCTCTCGTGCCGCCATACTTGAGACAGGTTATAAAGGGACGCACTTTCCTCGGCGTCATTCTTGACAGCGAAGGAGTCGGACTTCATGGTGGACAGCCTTATGGTGAATACGCTTCCCTTTCCCGGGGTCGAGTTCACACTCAGATGCCCCTTGTGCAGCTCCACAGTCTGTTTTACTATGTCCAGGCCAATTCCCGTTCCGGCCGGGTTGACCTCTTTCGACGACGGTCCGCAGTAATAACGGTTGAAAATCTTAGGCAATTCATCTTCCGGAATTCCGCAGCCGCTGTCTTCCACCTTAATGTCTACATAGACCATATCGGAAGTCTGCTCGGCCAGATTCACGCTCACCAGGACATTCCCGCCGCGAGGCGTAAACTTCAGGGCATTGGACAGCAGATTCTGGAGCGCCGCTTCCATCCGTACCTTGTCTATGAGAAAGAGATAACCGATGTCGTCGGCCACGAACCTGCAATTGATGCCCTTGTCTGCAAATACCTCGCAGTATCTCAGCCACACGTCTTTCACAAAGTCCGGTATCGACACCGGAGTAGGGACAAAAAACTTGGAAGACCCGTCAGCATTGAATTCCGCCATGCTGTGCAGCAGCAGGTTCATCTTCTCGGCATTCTTCTGCACGGTCTGCAGTTCGCGTGTTTTCATGGCGTCCGACTCCCGTGCCGTCATCTGTGAGATGAAGCCGAGTATGATGCTAAGCGGACTCTTGAAATCGTGGGCTATGTCGGCGAGAAACTCTGTCTTGCTGTTGGCCATGTCGATGGCGCGCTGGCGTTCAAGGCGCTCCATCTTCAGATTGTGCCCTGTGGAAAGTATATAATAGATGGACAGTAATGCCAATACCGCCAGAAAAAGGAAAAGCGAGTGTGCCCACCATCGCTGATACCAGGCCTTCTCTATATTTATGCGAACTGACGGGAGAGAGTAGCCGTCCAGTTCATCGCTGAAAGCATACTCGAAACGGTAGTCGCCTGACGGCACGTTTATGAATGTGGCTCTGTTCTGTCCGCCTGACAGTTGGTGCCAATTGTCATCAAATCCCGCGAGCCGGTATGATATGGTCTTGTCCGAGCCTCCGAAATCAAATGCCGAGAGAGATAGTGAGAACGAGTTACGGCCAGCCGGAAGCCTGATTTCTGTGGCGAAATCCGTGTTGCTCTCCAGAACGGTTTTCCCGTCGTAGAGCGATCCGGCGCGTAGCGTCTCGTCATTGACACGCAGTTCCGTGATGCGTATGTCTGCGTTGCCATATTTTTTGTGCACCGAATTCATGCCGGAAAGTTCAAGCAGACCGTCTATAGTACCCAAAAACACTCTGTCTGAGATATGGCAGACGCTCATCAGCGGAAGTCCGGCAGCAGGGAAATGGTGCCATTTGTCCGTTAGAATATCATAAGCGGCCAATGTGGACTTCCCGGCCACCCATACCTTGCCGTCGTATATGTCAAGAGACATCATATAGCTCTGAAGCCCTTCTATTTTTTCAAGTTCACCTTCCCCTGAGAGGCGATAAAGGCAGCTGTCGGTTCCCAGCCACAGACATTCATTGTCTTCTTTGGCGGTGAGTATGAAATCGTCTTCAGGCATAGTGATACTGTGAAGTGTCTTTTCGTGTCCGCGGTCTTTGAGTGATATGATATCCAGTGAATTACCGTATATCACATAAAGAAGGGAGTCGCGGCATAGCAGATCCCGTATGATGTTGCTCCGCAGTAGCGGGTCCGAGTTTTCTGCGTTCAGATGCCTTTCACATATCACGGTTTTTCCTCTACTGGAAGTGAGCCTCTTCTTTTCTACGCAGAAAAGCGCTCCGTCATAAGTCCCGAGCCACAGTCTTTGATATGGGTCTTCCGCTATGGCGTACATCCAGTTGGAACTGTAACGCCCGCCGGGCTCCGCCACACGGCAGGAGTACACTTTATCCGAGCGGTAATCGTAATAATCCAGTCCGCCGTCCGAAGCTATCCACAGGCGGGAGCCGTCATCGTAAAGGTCCCGTACCTTATTATGGGACAATTTTCCGTGAACGGAGCGTGAGTCAGCCGTAAGAAGGAATCCTCTGTCAAGGGAATAATTGCTGCATATAAGTCCGTCTCGCCCGGCAAGCCACAGTCTGTCGTGGCTTCCCACGTTCATAAGACCTATGTCCAGACCAGTGTCAAGCCCGGTTATCTTACTCACTCCGGTAAACCGGAAAGTCTGCGCCGGATCGCACTTCGCCGCTCCGTGATCCGTTCCGAACCACAGATGGCCTGATTTGTCCTCGGCGAGAGCCCACACTACATTATTCGGAATGGAACTGTGCTCACTCACGCTGTGTCTGCAGAAATCCAGACTGCCGTCTTCGTGAAGAACTGCCGCGCCATTGTCAGTACCCATCCACAAGTCCTTCCCGTAGCGAAGAAAAGTCTTGACCGGAATTCCGTCGATAAGATGACCTTTTGAAAGGCGAGTCTGCGGGTTATAGCGGAAAAGCCCGTTCTCGCTGCCTATCCACAGCTCTCCGCCTGCGGTGGGGCATATGTCCAGCACCAGTATGTTCTTGCCTTTCAGAATGTCTGCCAATTCATGTCTATGCCAATGCTCTCCATCTTCGCATTCCCAGATGCTGTCATATGAACAGGCCCAGATGCCCGGGCCGGCCTTCCTTACGGCCGTAAAGTGAGCGTCGGCAAGTTTTTGGGAGCTATCCTTGCCGCTGAAAAGAAAAAGCCCTGACGTAGTGGCGGCGTAAAGGCCGTCGCTTTCCACCAGCAATCCTTTGACATGCAGCCCGGTGCTCCCGTCAAGAGTTCTGAAGCGGTCGCTGACCGGGTCATATTCGCTTATTCCCTTATCCGTGCCTATGAATAGCCGGTTATGCAGACTGTCATATGCAAGGGCATTAATCATATTGTTGACTATGCAGCCCGGTTCATCCTTTTGGTAGCGGTAACTCCTGAAATCATAACCGTCGTAACGGAGCAGCCCGTCATCCGTTCCTATCCAGATGAAACCTGACGGGTCTTGAGTGAGCGCAAACACGGAAGTGACCTGACCGGAGGGCAGCACTATGGTATCGAACCTTTCAGATGATGCGCCCCCGCCTTTTCCGCTCAAGGCGGAAAGGGGAATTGGCATAAAGGCCAAAAGGCTTATTATTAAGGATAGAAGTCTTTTCATCGCAGACAAATATAGAATTTGAGCGTCAAAAACGCAAGATGTCCGATTTGTTTTACCTTATGTCCGATTTGTTGCACTGTCTTATATTCACATTTTTTAATTTTGCAAGCGCTGAAGTCCGTACTGTCTTTAGGTTCCGCTTTCGGTTGTACGGCTTCAGAGATGTAGACATTAACTAATAACAGTATCGATATGAAACAAACGTTTCTGAAATTTTTAGCCATTCTCTCGGGTACACTCGTCTGTGCTGCGGCTTTCTGCCAAAGCCATACCGTTAGCGGTACCGTATTGGAAGATACGGGGGAGCCTATGGTCGGAATGACTGTATTCATTACGGGAACCACGACAGGCGTTCCTACAGATGTAGACGGAAAATATTCCATACAGGTCCCGGAAGGTGCCACGCTGACATTCTCGTATCTGGGATTTAAAACTCAGGTCGTTCCGACAGACGGAAAGAGCAGAATAGATGTTATCCTCGCTCCTGACACGGAAGTCCTCGGCGATGCCGTAGTGATAGGTTACGGTACCACCAAAAAGAAAGACCTCACCGGTTCAGTATCATCCGTTTCAAGCAAAGACTTCAACAACGGTCTGGTATCTTCTCCCGAGCAACTTATCAACGGTAAGGTGGCCGGAGTGCAGATTATGTCTTCAAGCGGTTCGCCTACTGCCGGAAGTACCATCCGAATAAGAGGCGGCGCGTCACTGAACGCTTCCAACGACCCGCTTATCGTGCTCGACGGAATTCCTCTTGAAATAGGCGGTATCAGCGGTAACGACGGCAATTTCCTCTCGCTCATCAACCCTGCCGACATCGAGACTATGACAGTCCTTAAAGATGCTTCATCTACAGCTATTTACGGCTCGCGTGCATCGAACGGCGTCATAATCATCACCACCAAGAAAGGTCAGAACAGCAGACTCTCGGTGAGTGTGAACTCCACGCAGTCAGTGCAGTGGAAGACTAAATTGGCAGATATGCTCTCCACCGACGAGTTCATTAATGTAGTCAATGCGCAAGGGGAGGGCTACACCTCACTTTTGGGAACGACCCGCACGGACTGGAACAGCCAGATCTATACTCCGGCGTTCGGAACGGACAATCTGGTCAGCCTTAACGGCCGTATCGCCAAGAATGTTCCTATACGCGCATCGCTTGGCTATTATAACCAGAACGGTATCCTTAAAAGCGACAACGCACAGCGCACCACTGCCAATCTGTCCATAAACCCTTCATTCTTCGAAGATTACCTAAAGCTTGGCTTCAATGTAAAGGGCGCATACAACAAGAATCATTTCGCGCCTACCACCGCCATCTGGAATGCGGCTACATTCAATCCTACGCTCCCTGTCTATTCCGGAAGTGACGAGTTCGGCGGATACACAGAGATCGCGACCGGCGGCAAGCCTAATCCAGAGGCTGTCAAAAACCCGCTAGGTCTTATTAACCAGACAGATGCGCAGAGCGAAGTTTATCGCGTAATAGCGAACGGTGAACTTGACTATCGCATGCATTTCCTGCCTGATCTCAAGCTTCATATGGCATACGGCTACGACTACGCGCAGGGAAGCGGCTACACGTCCATCCCTGAGACTGCGGCATCCAACTATGACCAGAAAGGTTATTACGCCCCTTACGGTCCGGCACGCAAATACAACAGTCTGTTTACTGCATACCTTAATTACAGTACGTCTGTCGACAAGTTCAGATTAGACGCCACTGCCGGTTACGACACGCAGTACTGGAAAGCCACGACCTCTGCAGGAGACATCTATAACGCAGCAAGAGAAAGCCTTAACGGAGCATATAAGGCTACCGATTACAGGCACTCGCTTATGTCTTACTACGGAAGGGTCAACCTTTCATACGATTCACGCTACCTTCTCACAGCCACCGTGCGCCGTGACGGAACGTCGCGTTTCTCTCCTTCTACGCGCTGGGGTACATTCCCTTCAGTAGCACTTGCATGGAACCTCACCGAAGAGGAGTTCCTCCGGGACTCCCAGGTTCTGAGCAATCTGAAACTCCGTGCAAGTTACGGTGTCACAGGTCAGCAGGACGGAATAGGTGACTATAACTATCTGCCGGTATATTATTCGGGTACTACGAACAGTCAGTATATAGGCTCAAACGGCACATTCATAAATACCTGGCTTCCATCAGCCTATGTGTCTGACCTCAAGTGGGAGACCACCACGTCGTGGAACTACGGATTCGACTTCGGTTTCCTTAATGACAGGATCTCCGGAAGTCTGGATTATTACACACGTAAGACCAAGGACCTTCTTGCCACAGTTCCTACGGCAGCCGGCACCAATTTCGCCAAGACCATCACTACCAATGTCGGCAATATGGAAAGCAGCGGCATAGAGGCATCTCTTAACCTTATTCCAGTGCAGACCGGAGACTTGACATGGACACTCGGGGCCAATCTCACCTGGCAGAACGTGAAGATCACCAACCTCACGCTCGTGGACAACGGAAACGTCACCCAGACTCTGGTAGGACCTACCATAGACGGCAAATACGTGCAGGTGATGACAGAAGGCCAGGCTCCATATTCGTTCTTCGTGTACAAACAGCTCTATGACGAGAACGGAAGCCCTATAGAAGGCGCCTATGCCGACTTGAACAACGACGGCGTCATCACCATTGACGACAGATATTGCTATCATTCGCCTGCGGCTGACCTGCTTATGGGATTCAATACCTCCCTTACGTGGAAGGCCCTCACCGTATCGGCAGCATTCCGCGCAAGCGTCGGTAACTATGTATATAACGCCATGGCTGTGAATACAGGTGCCCTGGAGACCATGAAATACAGTGCTCCTCAGCTTAATAACCTTCATTCCAGCTATCTGCAGACAGGCTTCCAGACACGCCAGTTCTGGTCTGATTACTATGTCGAGAACGCGTCCTTCCTGAAGATGGACAACCTCTCAGTAAGCTATAACTTCGGAAAAATCAATAAAGTGTGCGGTCTGCGGGTTTCCGCTCTTCTGCAGAACGTATTCACTTTGACAAAGTACTCCGGAGTGGATCCTGAGGTTCCTAACGGATTCGACAGCTCGTTCTATCCGCGTCCTCGAATCTTCTCGCTCAGTTTAGGTCTTGATTTTTAATGGAATCGATCATGAAAAAGATAATTTCGATATTTATAGCAGCTCTCACGCTCGCTTCATGTTCACTGGAACAATATCCGCATACCGACACCACATCCAAAGACGTGTATGCCGAGGTAGCCAATTATGAAAGCGTGCTTTCCGGCATATACACATCAATGATAGTGAACCTTTCATCCATTTCGGATGACGACAGGTTCCAGAACTATACCCGAGCTCTGGTGATGTTCCAGGAAGCCACTACGGACAACCTCGACAACGTATGGGCGGCCGGCGAGAGCACCACTGACCTCAACAATCTGTCCTGGACGGCAGGTGACGCGTGGATCTCAGCCATATATTATCATATATACAATATAGTGGCCCTGGCCAATGAATTCATCCGCAACTCTTCGGACGAGGCCATCTCCAAATTCTCTTCTGAGGATCAGGCCAAGATCGTCTTATGGCGCAATGAAGCGCGCTGTCTGCGTGCCCTTGCATATTATCACGCCATTGACCTCTTCCCGGCGATGAACTTCGTTACGGAAAATGACCCGGTAGGATCATATATTCCAACCACTTATGATCGCTCGCAGCTCTTTGAGTATCTGGAAAGCGAACTTACCGAGCTCTCTGCAGACGGCGCACTGCCTGTAAGCAACTATGGACACGCTACGAGGGGAACAGCCCTTGCGATTCTCGCCAGACTGTATCTTAATGCTGAAGTATATACAGGCGAAAAGCATTATAGTGATTGTATCCAGACTTGCCAGAAGATTATCGCTCTCGGCTACAGTCTCGAGTCCGATTACAAGAAACTTTTCAATGCCGACAATGACAAGCGCTCCAATGAGATAATCTTCGCTCTTGCATGTAATGCTACAAACACTGTAGCTTGGGGAGCAGGTACTTATCTCGTATGCGCCACACGTTTTGATAACGATGCAGGTATGACCGAGGATTTCGGCGTGGCCACCTATTGGAACTGTTTGAGAACCCGTCCTGAACTGGTGGACAAATTCGAGGCTGGTGATGGTCGTGCGCTTTTCGGCAGCCGTAACAGGGCGGCATATAGCGAGACCCCGGATGAAGGCTGGTATAAAGTTGAAGGTGATACCAAATACGTATATCAGGACAGGGAGAAAAATATCTCCGGCCACGACGAAACCACAACTGGTTGGCTTATAAACAAATGGTCCAATGTCACAGATGAAGGTGCAGTGGCTTCCGACACGCGTGTGAACGGCGCGGAGACCGATTTTCCGGTGTTCAGATTGGCAGATGTCTACCTGATGCTCGCTGAAGCAGTGCTTCGTGGCGGCGAGGGTGCTTCCCGCTCCGATGCCCTGGGATATGTCAATCTCCTGCGCACCCGCGCATTCGGCGAGGGTCATGGACAGGTGAGCGACGCAGACTTTACGCTCGATTTCATACTCGATGAACGCGCCCGTGAACTTTACACCGAATGCACCCGACGCAGCGACCTTATCCGCTTCGGAAAATTCACTTCGGGTTACACTTGGAACTGGAAAGGCGGTGTGAAGGACGGCAAGGATGTTGACTCCAAATACCAATATCTTCCTATCCCGGAGGCTGAGCTTTCTGCCAATCCTGCACTGAAGGCTATAAACACTCAATACGGATTTTAGTGATAAAACAATATGAAACGATTTATATATAGCACGTTAGCTATAGCTGCACTGCTCTGTGCCTGTGAAAAGGACGGGGAGAAGCTTATAGTGAAAAACCCGGAGGCTCCTTCGCAGATTAACGCGAGCGCCACGGACATAGTTCTTACGACAGACAAAGCCGCCGCTCTGGTTCTTACGCTTTATTGGGACCAGGTGGAAAAGGCCGAGGCGAGCGATCCTACGGTGGCTCTGCCTACAGACCTGGTGGAACAGACCGTTCAGTTCTCATATACGGAGGATTTCCTTCCTTGTACCGAGGTCTCCGTAGATACAGACCAAAATACGCTTCAGCTCACCGGAGATGAACTTAGCAAAATTCTTGTAAAACTTGGCCTTACAGATGTCAAGAAATATGACATCCATATCCGTCTGTGCGTAACTCTCGGGAAGACCTATACCAGCAGCAATACCTTGACTGTCAAGGTTACTCCGTATGCGGTAGAAACCGGAATCATGAAGATAGTCGATAAGAACAACACCGAGACCGTTCTCGCCACGCTTCGCTGCAAGACAGACACCCCTTCACTTTTCGAAGGATTTGCCGTTACCCCTTCAGGATGGTATAATTGCTTCTTCATAGCTGCCGACGGAGTGCAGTGGGGCTGCAACTCAGACTGGACTACATATTCTCTTGTGGCCAATTCCAGCAACAACTGCTGGTTTGCTGAGCCTTCAGGTTGCCAATATGTCTTTGCCGACACGCAGAACAACCTCTGGTGGCAGGTATATGCTCCGAGTGTAAACGCTACAGTGGACGGAAGCGCAGTGGAGCTCAAATACTCCAAGAGTGCAGGCGGATATAGCGGAACCATAACCACTACTGCCGACGCAGCCGCAGTTACCATCAGCGGAGAAGGCCATCGTTTCGACACCACTACAGGAACAGATGCCGGCATTACCGGTACTGCTTATCCGTTCTCACTGATTCCTTCTGCTGCAGGCACATTTGAATTTGTCGAAGGCGCAGACGCGTCCGGCAATACTGTAACTGTAGAAAAAGCAGGCACTTACACGCTCGTATTCAACGTGTCAGAATACACTTGGACTCTTACCGAAGGAGAAGGTGGCGGCGATGAAGGAGGAGACGAAGACACTTGGCCTGAAGATGCAGACTGGGCTGCCGCTACTGGCGATCTTCTTTATATCTACACCGCGGACGGAGACAAGAACCCTACGGAAATAACAGGAAAGCTTCTTCTTTCCGATAATCTTTACGGGGGGTATTTCTACTTTACAGGATGGTACAATTTCGTGTTCGGAGACACCTCCGACGCTTCCACCACTAAGGTATATGGCTCGGCACCTGTGTCAGATACGGGTCTTTACCGCCTGTTCTGCAATTCATCGCGCTGGAACATCTGGTTCCCTTCAGGGGACCCCGCTTATGCCAAGGTGACCGTCAACATGGAGGACCGCAGCTGGGCGTATGAAACGATAGAAACCATAAGCATCGTGGGCGACTTCAACAACTGGAGCCTTACCGACAATCAGATGACTTTCGATGAGACTACCAAGACCTATTCGGCAAATGTAACGGTTTCTTCCTGGGGAACTTACGGAATCCATTTCGTGGTTAATTCAGATTGGAACTGGTGCTTCTCAGATGCAGACGCGGACGGTGTTCTGGATACCGGAACAGTTGATTTCATGCCTTCTGTCGAGGCCGGTACATATACAATCACCATAGATCTTAATGATCCTGAGAACATGACTTGCAAATTCGAGTAATATGTTAAAACTTAAATCTATATTTTCTTCCGGAATCTGCTTGGGCGCACTCTTGTGTGCGTCCTGCAATTCCTGCACGTCTTCCGCGCTTCCTCATACTTCTGTAGAGAAGGAAGACCCTATAGTAATCGACCGCACCGCCTTTGCCAAGGGCGCCGATATCAGCTGGATTACCGAGATGGAGCACCAGGGCAGCAAGTTCTATAATGCAGCCGGTGAGCAGACCGAATGTACGGCTCTTATGAAGCAGCTTGGCATGAACTCGGTCAGATACCGCGTATGGGTCAATCCGGAAAACGGATGGAATAATGCTTCCGATGTTTTAGTCAAGGCTCTTCGCGCTCAGAAATTGGGTATGAGGATAATGATAGACTTCCATTTTTCTGATACATGGGCGGATCCTTCTAACCAGAGCGTTCCCGCCGAGTGGGCATCATACGATATAGACGCTTTGAAAAAGGCTGTCGGGGAGCACACGACGCAGGTTCTTTCCCTTCTTAAGGCCAATGGCGTGGAAGTGGAATGGGTGCAGGCCGGCAACGAGACCCGCAGCGGAATGCTCAAGCCTCTGGGCGACTATAAGCAGAACGGCGGCAAGAACTACGCTGAACTCACCACAGCCTGCTACGATGCCACCAAGGCTGTCTTCCCTGATGCCAAGGTCATAGTTCACATTGACAGCGGTAACAATATTGACTTGTATAACAGGATATTCCCGGTTCTCAATTCCAACGGCGCAAAGTATGACATAATAGGAATGTCGCTTTACCCTTGTTGGTGGGACGACGAGAAAGGAGATTACAGCACGGACTGGAAATCCACGACAGAAGCCTGCCTGGCAAACATAAGCAAGGTCAACGCTTCTTACGGTAAAGATGTCATCATTTGCGAGACAGGTATGCCTGTAACCAAGCCTGAGGTGGCTAAGGAGATGCTTTCTTATCTGCTCAAAACGACGCAGGCTCTGTCCTGCTGCAAGGGTGTGTTTTATTGGGAGCCTGAAGCTCCGCTCGGATATAATGACGGTTATGCTCTCGGTGCTTTTTCCGACGGCAAGCCGACAGTGGCCCTCGATGCCTTCAGTGATTAAGTAATCAAGTGATTTGGCTTAGTAAGTAGTTTTGTTTGCAATACTTGCAGGATTGATGTTTAGATTTTGCAAGTATTTTTTTTGACTGAAAATTAATGATTTATATGAAAAAGATACTGTTGGCTTTGTCCGCTGTCCTTGTAAGTTTCGCGAGCCTTGGCCAGGAGGTGAAAAGAAGCGAGGTCCTGCTCGAAGAGTGGGAATTCCGTCGCGACCATGATGTGCAGGCGCGTGGCGGTTGGCAGAAGGTGGTCATTCCTCACGACTGGGCCATATACGGTCCCTTTGACAGAAGCAATGACCTTCAGAAGGTGGCTGTGACCCAGAACGGAGAGACTGTGGCTACCGTCAAAACCGGGCGCACCGGAGGACTCCCTTATGTGGGTAAGGGCGCTTACAGGCGCACTCTTACGGTGGACCCTTCTACACTCGACGGCAGGAGGCATCTGCTGTATTTCGACGGCGCCATGAGCGAAGCCACTGTCTATGTGAACGGACAGCAGGTGTGCTTCTGGCCTAACGGATATAATTCGTTCTGGTGCGATGTTACTTCTGTTCTTAAGGCAGGAGATAATTCTCTGACAGTAACTCTCGAAAATAGGCCGCGTTCTTCGCGCTGGTATCCGGGGGCAGGGCTTTATCGCAAGGTTCGTTATATCACCCTCCCTAAAATCAGCGTCCCTGTATGGGGGACATATATCACCACTCCTTATGTGGGTGAAGACTACGCTACGGTTAAGGTCTGTACGCAGATAGAAGGCGTCCCTGACGGACAGCCGCTTACGCTTCATACCAGTATATTCGGTCCTGACGGCAAGATCGTCGCTGAAAACACCGTTACGCAGAAGGTTCTTGGAGGGCAGATTACGCAGATTCTCTCCGTAGAGCATCCTTCCCTTTGGGATGTGGACTCGCCTTCGCTCTATAGTGCCAGAACTCAGGTTCTTTCCGGTGCCAAGATCTATACCGATTGGGCGGACGGATTCTACCGTCACTATAAAACCCTCGTCGAAGATGGAGATTGCCTTGAAGATGAGGTTATCACGCGTTTCGGAATAAGAAATGCGGAACTTCGTCCGGGAACGGGATTTTACCTTAACGGGAAGAAGGTCCAGTTCAAGGGCGCCTGCCTGCATCATGACCTTGGCCCGCTCGGAGCAGCCGTAAATGAATCTGCCTTGCGCTATCAGCTGTCTCTTCTTAAGGATATGGGATGTAATGCCATAAGGACTTCGCACAATGTTCCGGCCGAGGAACTTGTCCGCATCTGCGATGAGATTGGCCTTATGCTTATGGTGGAAAGTTTCGATGAGTGGAACGATGCCAAGTGCGAGAACGGCTATCACCGCTGGTTCGATGTGGACAGTGGCGACGGAGTCAAATGGGCCGAGAAAGACATGGTCAATATGGTAAGGCATTATCGCAATAACCCGTCTGTGGTGATGTGGAGCGTGGGTAATGAGGTTCCTTCCCAGTCTACCGAAGAAGGGGTGAAGACCGCAACTTGGCTTCGTGACCTCTGTTACAGGGAAGACCCTACGCGCACGGTTACTTGCGGTATGGACCAGTTCGATTCCGTTCTGGACAAAGGCTTCGCCGCAGTTTTCGATGTCCCCGGATTCAATTATAAGCCTGCCCGTTATCCTCAGGCCTACAGCGTGCTTCCGCAGAAATTGATACTTGGCAGTGAGACCGCATCGACCGTCAGTTCGCGCGGAGTATATCATTTCCCTGTAGTTGTAGGGCCGGACCGTCTGGACGCTGACCATCAGAGCTCATCGTACGATACTGAGTACTGCGAATGGTCCAACATCCCGGACGACGATTTCGCCGCAGACGAGGATTATCCTTGGTGCATAGGCCAATTCATCTGGACCGGGATCGATTATCTGGGCGAGCCTTCGCCTTATGACACGGATGCCTGGCCAAATCACGCATCTGTGTTCGGCGCCATAGACTTGGCCTCTCTTCCGAAGGACAGATTTTATCTGTATCGCAGTCAGTGGAACACCGCTTCGCCGACTCTTCACGTGCTGCCGCATTGGACTTGGCCCGGAAGGGAAGGGGAGTTGACCCCTGTCTATGTATATACGTCTTATCCGTCAGCAGAACTTTTTGTGAACGGAGCGTCACAGGGGGTAAGGACTTTTGAAAAGTCAGACGGGATGACTCCGTGCACAGGGGAGAATGCCATGCCGCGTTACCGCCTTATGTGGAACGACGTGGTATATCAGAAGGGAGAGATTAAAGTCGTCGCTTATGACGATAACGGAGAAATCGCGGAGCAGAAGGCGGTGCGTACCGCCGGAAGGTCTTATTCACTGGTTGCAGAACCGGCTCGCAACGTGCTTGAAGCTAATGGTAAAGACCTGTGCTACATTACAATAAGTGTCGTGGACAAGGACGGTAACCCTGTTCCGGTTGACAGTCGTGAAGTAAGTGTGAAAGTGAGCGGCGCCGGTTCATTCAAGGCTATTGCCAATGGCGATCCTACCTGTTTGGAGTCATTCCAGCAGCCGCATATGCACCTTTTCAGCGGAAAACTTACCGTTATCGTAAGCAGCGGATGCAGTGAAGGAGACATTAAGGTTGAAGTCTCCGCCAAAGGTCTTAAGAAGGCAGTCTGTCACCTGAGTACAAAAAAAATTGCTAACTTTATGCCTGAATAAAAAAAGCATCCATGTTATATAATCTGCTTCTTCCCCTCAAGCTTGATTGGCTCCCTCTGTACAGCAGTGAGACGCCGCTTCGTATAGGCCAGAGGGTGGAAGTGCGATTCAGCGGTAAAGATTACACTGCAGTGGTCGTGGGCCCGTCTTCCGAGCCCACGCCATCTGCATATAGGGTAAGCGAGATATCCGCTCTTCTTCCGCACGTGGCCGACATTACCGAGGAAGAACTCAAATTGTGGCGATTCATCTCGTCTTACTATCTCTGCACGCTTGGCGAAGTCTATGCGGCCGCATATCCGAAATATAAAACTGAAAGCGAAAGAAAGCGTCGTAAAATGGACCCTGAACCGGTGGCCTGTCCTATGGTCCCAAAGCCGGAGGTCCTTCGTGCAGGGAAGCCCATCCTTTATGAGAGCGGCGAGCGCAACCCCTATTATATAGAGAAGATAAAAGCCTCGCTTGTTGAGGGTTATAGCGCACTGGTGCTCGTCCCGGAATTGGAATATACCTTTATTCTCCAGCAGGCTCTCAGTGATGAATTTCCGGGTAATGTCTTTCTTTATGATAGCCTTATAACTCCGGCTAAAAAGCGCAAACTTTGCGAAACGCTTCGAAAGGCTGATAAGCCGGTGGTCGTAATAGGGACCAAAAGTGCGCTTTTCCTGCCATACAGAAAGTTGGGCGTGGTTATAGTGGATGAAGAACAGGACCCGTCGCACAAGCAGCCCGAGCCGGCCCCACGTTATAATGCCAGGGATACGGCCATCGTTCTGGGTTCCATCCACAGCGCGCAGGTGATTTTGGGAAGTTTTACGCCTTCTCTTGAAAGCCTCTATAACTGCAAGACAGGAAAATATACTCTTCTTCAAGGCCAATTGGCTCCAGCCTGCAAGTTGGACATCATAGATATTCTCTCGGAGAAAAAGAAAAAGGGGATGGATGATGACTATTCAAAAAAGCTGCTTTTCAAGCTGAAGAAGATATCGGCAGGGGAAATCGTGACCATCATCCGCGCTTATAAAAGCGAAGAAGAGATTGTCGAGTTTTTCTTGACACGTTTTCCGGAACTTGATCCCCAGATTCTCACGCCTTTTTCTGCCAAGCATATGACGGTGGACAGTGCTCTTACCGCCGTTCTGAATGCCGATTCGCTTTTCGACAGAGATGATTTCCGCTCAGACGAGAAGGCCCTGCAGCTGCTCCGGTCATTCGCTTCTCATACGAAACACCTTGTCGTTCAATGTACTGCGTCTTCTCATCCGGTATATTCCGCCATCGGCGACATAACATTCGAAGATGCGCTCCTGCAGGAGAGAAAGACCTTCCGCATGCCTCCGTACACGCGTCTGGTGGACATTAAAGATAAGAAGACGGGCCAATTAGTGGAGCGTAAGACTCTCGAGCGCGATTCGCACCTGGAGGAAAACAAGGCTCGTCTGAAAGTTCAGTACGGAGCACTTTATATCATCGATGTAGACCCGCTGTAGGGATTTTGCTAGAAGCTTGATTCGTTTTTTTGTCGATGACGGCTTGAATGTCGATTGGATGGTTGATTGGATGGAAGGATGGTTGGTTGATAGATTGGTTGGTTGATAGATTGGTTGATAGATTGGTTGATAGATTGGTTGATTGATAGATAGATTGATTAGTTGGTTGATTGGATTGTTGATGGCTTTTGCTTAGATGCTTCAGCTGAAATTGTTTACACCGGCATCTTGACAGGCCGTTGATTTGTTGTAAGGATTTTACTTAGATGCTTTGTGTCACTATGACGGCTTTCTGTCTGCCGGTTCCAACACCGAAAATGTGGTAGTGGCTGCCGTCTGCGCCCACTCCGCTCCGGCATCCTATCATCGAAGCCAACTCCTCGCTTCTTATATGCAGCCCTTTGGCAGTCACCTCCGCCTTCGGGTATCTTCGCCCGATCTCCCGAAGGCTCGATTTGCTTAATGCGCGGCATTCAACTATCTCGAAACTCTTTACATATCGTGTCAACTTGTTCTTGACATCCGGTGCTTTCCGCGCAATATAAAGATGACAATCCTGTCCGATTTTTTGAGCATCGAACACGCTGCATATGGCATCATGGTAGCCTGATTTCAGCAGTATGGCGCTTGGCTCCAGCAGCACTTTGCCTTTAAGGGTCACAGTATCGTCAACCCTGTCTGTTCCCGGAATTAGCCCCGTCCTTTTTTGTTCATTATGATTTTCTGAACTTCTGATTCCATTCAGTTTATTTGGACTTTCTGAACTTTTCGGTTTATCCGGATTTTTTTGAATTCGTGGATTTTCCGGATTCCCCAGTTTATTTGTGCTATTTGACTCTTCCAATATTTGCGGTCCAGTTAGTTTCAGGGCATTCGGTTTAAATTCGTTTGTTTTTTCAAGTTTATTGAACTTTTTAGGGTCAGTTGGTCTCGGGTCTATTGATTTTTTTAGGTCATTTGATTCCAAGTCAGTTGGTTTTTCCAAAAGTACAGGTTTTCTGTCCAGGCCGTCAAGGGGGAATATGTCGAATCCGGCTGTTTTAACATCTGCGATGAACAGCTCCGGCAACACCGCTTCTATGACGTTAGAGCAAGATCGTGCTAGTAGTACCAACACTTCTTTTACTTCTCCGCCGATTCCCACGACACCGATGCTCCTTACCGGATAATCCTTTATTATGGAGAGCCTTTCGCGAAGCATCGCTATATCGGCCATAGGGGAGTACTTGATTAAAAGATAAGGACTTACCTTGGCTATGGAAGGGAGAAGCGTAAGCATGTCGGGAAGGCAATCTTCTATCAGAAATACCTTTTTCCCGCTTTCGGAGCGTCTGGTCGGATCGGCGTAGATGCAGTCTACATCCAGACTCTCCACGGTCGCCTTATCAACCTCCGTGCAGGTGCATTCAATATTGGACTCTCTGCTGTCCCGTTCAAAAAGAAGAGGAAAATTTTTTCGGGCTAATTGGCATAAAGCGTCATTCTTTTCGAAATATAGCACGCGTTCGAAGACTTCGGAAAAGGCCCAGGAGTCGGAACCGTATCCCCCGGTAAGATCTGCAATGATGCCTGTGCTTGGAAGAACCTTTTTTAAAAGCTCCGCTTTGAATCGGGCTGTGAGGAAGGACGATGCCTGCTCCAGACTTATGGATGCTGGAAGTTCTATACCTTCACACTCAGCCCATTGCGGCAGCTTGTTTTCAAGCTTTTTCCTCGCCAGACGCTCTTCGTTTTTTATGATTTTCGAAAAACTGATTTTCTGATTCTTGGACATACTGATGTTAGTTTGTTGCGTCTCGCTTCTTCTCGTGGGCGGGATTTGTTATCGGCCTTGTCTGCATTTCGCCCTTGCGAAACTTATTTTGCAAAAATAGCTTAAAAATATGGCTCCCGCCAGCAAAGTTTTTGTGCATCTTGTCCTCCTTGTCACTTTTATTCTACAATTGAATTAACCATTTATGGAGAATCGCTCATTCCACTACTGACATGCTGGACAAACGATTCGAGGTATTTTCTGTTTAGTAGTGGTATAAAATCGCACTTTTATTCCACTACTAGCATCCCAGACGAACGATTCGAAGCATTTTACGTCGAGTAGTGGAAGATTTCTGCGTTTTTATACCACTACTCAACTATACGAGTACAGTTTTTAGGCATTTCCTGTCAAGAAGTGGAATAAAACCACGTTTTTATACCACTACTTGATTTTGACTGTAGATAGCATTTCGAAGGTATGGTTCGGCATTCTTGCTCTGCGACCTGGCTTTACATTCCGAATCTGTATTCTGGTTCGGTAACTTGATGCAGCATTCCGGATTTGTATTCTGGTTCGGCGGACTGGCTCTGCATTCTTGCTCTGTGGTATAGTTTGGCATTTCGGTTTTGCGTACCGCTTCTGGGGCAGGGTTATGTATTTCCGATCTGTATTTTCATGCCGCGGACACTTCGGGCCAGGACGATACGCGCTTCGCGCTATCCCACCACTTCGTGGTCCCCCCGTTTACATGACACGGGCGTCAGGCCGCCCTGGCCCGAAGTGTCCGTGGCGTATCTTGGCCCACTAACCATTTTTCATTGCCAAGGTACCTGGAACAGCAATAAGCCTTGCGGAGCATTCTGTGACCTATCCGTGATCCACGTACCTTCAGAATACGCCCTAGAAATAAAACGTAGAAAAGACAAATTAACTTTTGTACAACGAGATGCGACTATCATAAATCCAAGCAAGGCAACTCATTTTTTTTACCGTTTTCTTGCAATAGTGCTTATAATTTATCATCTTTGGCTATGCTTTTGAGCCTAAAAATGTTGCTCGCGGTATTTAAAAAGTTGATTTGACGGAAGATAGTGCTGTTTGGATTTGTAAGCACTGCGCGATGACCGTGTAGCGACAAACTTTTTGCAGAATTAGAATAGTATTACTTATTAATTATAATCATTATGGATTTTAAAAAAAACTATCAAGGCATTCTCGTGCCTTTGCATCTGTGCGGCGATCTCCTTCGGATGCAACAAGAAAACTGACCCTGTAAATCCTGATCCAGATCCTGAACCGGAACCGATACCGGAAGAGACGCATTTCGATGTAAAAGTGACGGATATAACCACTTCTTCGTGCGTTCTTAACATCACACGCGATGACCAGAATAAAGCCATCTATGTGGCTACATCCAGAAAGGTACATGTCGATGGTCTGGAAGGCGCTACGATAAGTGATAAAGCCATAGTATACTATAAAGGAAACATTGATGCCCTGATGGAATGGGGATACACTAAGGAAGAAGCTATCGCAGATCTCTGCAATAACGCAGATGTCGTAGACTGTTCTATAGAATGGCTTAACGGAAGCACCCACTATTATGTAGTCGTAGGTTATGTCACCGAAGACGGTGAACCTGACGGAACTTTCGAGTGCCACGAATTCACTACCGCCTCACCTGAGCCGTCATCAAATACTTTCGACGTGAAAGTGACTGACATTAAGGCTCGCGGTGCTACTGTCAGCGTAACCCCGTCTAATTCTGACCCTTATTCTGTAATGGTCGTCAAGAATTCCATACTTCCAGACACCTCCGATAAAGATGAAATAGTATCGTTCCTGTATGGTCAGTCAGGCTATATCCCTACATATGCGGATGCGTACTCTGAAACGGTTGAGACATTCGGCGGTACAGAGTATGCCGTTCTCGTGTTCGGTTGTGTAGATTCAGCGGCATCAACAGAGATCACCAAGACAGTCTTTACCACCGAGCCTTCAGGAGATCCTACCAAACTCACCTTCACGATAGAGCGTGTCGATGGCGAAGTCCAGGGATTTGAATCAGTATTCACCGTAATACCTTCAGATGAAACCGTGGACTATTTCTTTGAACTTGTAAACGATGATTGTACAGCAGAGCAGTTCCTCGAGTACGAGAATAGTACGATAGAGAAATTTGCCACTCTCGGACTTGACAGAGATTCTTATTTCCGCCTGTACTCATCTTATGGAATAGATAATAATACGTACACCGTATATCCTGGAGAGAAAGGCAAGATAGCTGTGCTTCCTATCAAGAACGGTGAGACAGAGTTCGCTTGCGATCCTATTTTCAGCGAGGTAGTTACATTCCCTGAGGCCAAATTGAGCGATGCCACATTCGCTATCTCTTGGGACAAATACTACGACGGCGCCGCCATCAGGGAACTGAATCCTGATATGAGCTGGTACGGAGACAATGCAGTGTTCCCTGTCACAGTCGGCTGCACTGGAGTAAAGTATTTCTTTAACCTCTATAAGGCAGACGGAAAGACCTATTCGAGAGAGGATCTTATCTATACCATTCTCTCCGGTACACCTTCATCTTGGGCAACTGAATGCTATGTTCCGTTCGGTGTAGACGGCGTAATCTATGGTTTCGCCATAGACGAGAACGGCGTGTGCGGACCTGTCAGCTCGACACCATTCAACTTCGACAAGAACGGCGTGTCAGACGCGCAGGAATTCATAGACTCACATAGCTATGAATACTACTCGGCTTCCGAGAAGAATAGCCCTGTATTCAAGTCTGCCAAGCAGCAGTTCCCTTGTTTCTCAGAGAACCGACCTGCCTCACTTGGCGGAGTCTATAAGAGAAAATAATTCTCTGTATGCCAATAACAAGAAGGGTCGGCTCTCAAATGCCGGCCCTTTTTGCTTTCATATTCGCCGAAATAATCGTACCTTTATACCCTCCAGTGATGTGTAAAAAAAGTTGCGTCAGAGTCTCAAAGATTTTTAGGATAGATTATTTTTACGAGCGTTCGGCTTAACGATTACTTAATTTATAGAATATGAAGTCCATCCGCGAAATATATAAGATAGGAAAGGGGCCGTCTAGCAGCCATACGATGGGCCCGCAGGCAGCCAGTGAAGTCTATCTGAAGCATCATCCTCAGGCCAATGGTTTTTATGTACGTCTTTACGGCTCGCTTGCCGCTACTGGAAGGGGACACCTTACCGACGTAGCCATAAAGGATGTTCTTTCGCCTGCAGGTAAAGTATATATAGAGTGGCTTCCGAAAGTCTATCTTACCAGGCACCCAAACGCCATGAGCATCGCCGTTGTCGCAAATCCCGAAGCCATCCCGGAAGAAGGCACCGTTGACGAGAAACAACTTCAACTTTCGGACGAATGGACCTTCTATAGCGTAGGAGGCGGAGCCATTCTATGTGACCAGCTTCCGGAAGTGGAAAGCCCGGAGATCTATTCTCTTAATACTATGACCGAGCTTCTGCAGTGGTGCAATTCCAACGGCAAGGCCTACTGGGAATATGTGCAACAAGTGGAAGGCACAGATATCTATGATTATCTCCAGAGCGTATGGGAAGCTATGCAGGCCTCGATAGAAAGGGGCTTGGATCAGGAAGGCGTGCTCCCCGGACCGCTGCATCTGCGCCGTAAGGCCGCGTCGTACTATATTCGAAGCGAAGGCTATAAGGATGTTCTCCGCACCCGAGGGCTCATATTCGCCTATGCATTGGCAGTGAGTGAAGAAAACGCCTCGGGCGGCACCATAGTTACGGCGCCCACTTGCGGGTCGTGCGGAGTGCTGCCAAGCGTGCTCTACCACCTTAAGAAGGTCTACAAGTTCAGTGACAACAGGATAGTGCGCTCGCTTGCCACGGCCGGGCTTGTGGGCAATGTAGTCAAGACCAACGCATCCATCTCCGGAGCTGAAGTGGGCTGCCAGGGAGAAGTGGGTGTGGCTTGCGCCATGACTGCCGCCGCTGCCAATCAGCTTATGGGCGGAACACCCGCACAGATAGAATATGCCGCCGAGATGGGCCTTGAACATCACCTCGGGATGACCTGCGACCCGGTATGCGGGCTGGTTCAGATTCCCTGCATAGAGCGCAATGCGTATGCCGCCGCACGTGCTCTGGATGCCAATATCTACGCGTCCTACACGGACGGACTTCATCGCGTGTCCTTTGACCAGGTGGTAAGCGCCATGAAGCAGACAGGAAAAGACCTGCCGTCTCTGTATAAAGAGACCTCCGAAGGAGGACTGTCCGCCATATGGAAATAGGCGACATTTTGTAAAAATTTCTGCACGAAATCGCCACTGTACGCCACCTGGCTGGGGGGGGGGTAAAAACCGGCCGGTCAGGGCTAAATGCTTTTGCTTTAATAGTAAATATTGCTTATCTTTGTAAGTCTTTCTTAAGTGACAATTGACTTATGAAAGGTTAACCGAATAATCACTTAAACTGCGCTAAGTGCTTTATAACTATTCTCTTATGTGCAGTTTAGGGAGCTAAGGAATTACCCTGACTCTAAAATGTCCCAGCAGGATACTCAAGTGAAATGGTACGCGATGAGCGCGACTTATCGCAGCGAACTCAAGGTCAAGGAGTATCTGGACGGTAAGGAAGTGGAGAGCTTTATCCCTTTGGTGACTGGCTTTCGTGTAATCAATCGCAGAAGGGTCAAGATGCAGGTTCCTGCAGTAAGCAATCTGATATTTGTCCACTCGTCTAAAAAGATAATAGATGGTCTGAAACTCAGTCAGCCGCGTCTTCAATATAAGATGATGCCTGACGGTGAGGCACGAAGATATATCACGGTCTCGGACGGTGAGATGCAGAATTTCATCAACGCCTGCTCACTCGCTAAAGACAAAAAGAACTTTCTCGACCCTGCAACCATAGATTTCGCCGCACTCAATATCAAAAGCGGCGATAAAGTCAAAATCTCCCGCGATGACGGGTCTACAGTGGAAGGTTCGCTTGTTTCCATACGGGGAAGACGTAAAAAAGTGGTGATGATTAACGTAGGAAAAATTGTCTCGCTCATCATCGATCAGGATTCTGCCAACTGCACCATAGAAAAGTTGTAGCCTCTTAAGATGCCCATCAGTAGAAACATACTCATTACAGGAGGTGCCGGATTCATAGGCAGTCACGTGATAAGACGCTTCGTGCAGCGTTATCCTCATTATAGGATAATATGTCTGGACGCCCTTACCTATGCCGGTAATCTTATGAACATTAGCGATCTGCAGGATAAGGCCAATTTTTGTTTCGTAAAAGGTGACATCTGCGACTATGTGTTTGTCTATGACCTTCTGTGTAAAGAAAATGTTGACAGTATAATACATCTTGCCGCGGAAAGTCACGTGGACCGCTCCATAGAAGATCCTTTAAGCTTTGCTAGGACCAATGTTCTCGGCACGCTCACTCTTCTGCAGGCCGCCAGGGCTTTCTGGTCAAAGCGCGAGAGCGGATTTGAGGGTACGCGCTTCTATCAGATATCCACAGACGAGGTATACGGGGCGCTGCCTCTAAGAAAGCAAAGCGCGGAAGTGGACTCAGATAAGTTCTCTGAGACTACTCCATACAGGCCTCACAGTCCATATAGCGCATCCAAAGCCGGTGCGGACCATTTTGTCCGTGCCTTCGGGGGTACCTACGGGATGGATGTAGTGATAAGCAACTGCTCGAACAACTACGGACCTTTCCAGTTCCCGGAAAAGCTTATCCCGCTTACCATTAATAATATAAAATGCGGGCGTGAGATTCCTGTCTATGGGAAAGGGGATAACGTGCGTGATTGGCTCTATGTCGAAGACCACGCCGAAGCGATAGATCTCATCTTTCATAAAGGACGCAGCGGTCAGACATACTGCATAGGCGGAGACAGTGAACTCAGCAATCTAACGCTTGTAAAGGAGATAATAGAGATAACGGACCGTCTTCTCGGTCGCGAAAAAGAAGCGTCTGCCAGCCTGGTGAGGTTCGTTACGGACCGTCCGGGACACGATCTCAGGTATGCGATAGACCATTCTCTGTTGACAAAAGAATTGGCATGGAAGCCGAAAACTTCGTTGCGCGAGGGACTGGAAAAGACGGTAAGGTGGTATTTGGAACATTCCGATTGGCTCGAAAAGACCACTTCCGGAGAATACCGGGATTATTACGATAAGATGTACTCTGCACGATGAAAGGCATCATTCTGGCGGGCGGGACAGGTTCGCGGCTTTTTCCCATCACTAAAGGGGTGAGTAAGCAGTTGCTTCCTGTCTATGACAAGCCCATGATATACTATCCGCTCAGCGTTCTTATGGGAGCGGGGATTCGTGAAGTGCTGGTGATCTCCACGCCGGACGACCTGCCTTCGTTCAAAAGGCTCCTTGGCGATGGAGGCCAATGGGGAATTGGCATTCAATATGCCTGTCAGCCAAGGCCGGAAGGATTGGCCCAGGCGTTCATAATAGGACGGGAGTTTATAGGAGAGGACAGTGTGGCGCTGGTGCTCGGAGACAATATCTTTTATGGCGCCGGTTTTGAGGCCAAGTGCGAAAGGGCGGTAGAGCGCGCGCAGGAGGGTGAGGCTACGATATTCGGCTATTGGGTAAGTGACCCGCAGAGGTACGGCGTGGCGGAGTTCAGCCCAGAAGGGCAGTGCCTCGGAATAGAAGAAAAGCCGCTTGAGCCGCGCAGTCACTATGCCGTAGTAGGACTTTATTTTTATCCTAATTCTGTAGTGGATGTGGCCACCGGCGTAGAAAAATCAGGTCGCGGAGAATATGAGATAACCACTGTCAATCAGCGCTTTCTGCAGCAGGGAAAGTTGCGCGTCGAAAAACTCGAAAGAGGATTTGCCTGGCTTGATACAGGCACGTTCGATTCGCTCTCTGAGGCTTCGAGCTATGTGGAGACCATAGAAAAGAGGCAGGACCTAAAGGTGGCTTGTCTGGAAGAGATAGCTTTCGCGAAGGGTTGGATAGACGCCTCCCAACTGCGTTCCCTGGCCCAGCCAATGGCCCAGAACCAGTACGGACAATATCTGCTGCGACTGATAGAAGAAAGAAAGAATGTATAATCTAAGTGTCGTGATCCCGGTGTACGGGGTGGAAAGATACATAGAGCGCTGCGCCAGAAGCCTTTTCGAGCAGAGTCTTACGGGGATAGAGTTTATCTTCGTGGATGACTGCTCTCAGGACCGTTCGGTAGAGATACTCCGCTCAGTGGTAGAGCAATATGCAGACACTCTCGAGAAGAAGAACGACACGGTGAAGATAGTTTCCACATCTTCCAACGGAGGTCAATGCGCTGCGCGCCGCTTCGGGATGAACCTCGCCACAGGAGAATATGTAATTAATTGCGACAGTGACGATTGGCTTGAAAAAGATGCGTATGAGTCAATGTATCGGAAGGCCGAGGAAGAAGGGGCGGATGTGGTGTGCTGCGATCTCGTATCGGACGATGCCAATGGAATGCAGAGATATTATAAGAGCATCGGCAGAGGCCTTGACCCCGATACTATAATCATCGATGCTGCCAGGGACAAAGCTACATGGTCTCTGTGCGATAAGATGATACGACGCAGCTTGCTTAAGAGCGTAACCGCATGGCCGTCATATAATATGGGAGAGGATATGGTGATAACATTCCAGGTTCTCGCGATGCAGCCTAAGGTGAGCTATGTGCCCCGTGGGCTGTATCACTATTTCGTCAACACCGACTCCATTACCAAACACGTAACCAAGCAGATAGCATTCACGAACTTCGCTCAGCTTAAAGGCAATGTCGACGCGCTCAGGTCTGCCCTTATACAGAAAGGGGAGTACGAGCGCTATAAGGAAGTGATGGACTGCCTGTATTACAGGACATTGAACATACTTATGAAGTTCATCCCCGACCGCGAAGTCTACGCCCTCTGGCGGAAGACCGTGAAGGACCTCGGGATAGATGTGCTGCATAATTCATACATCAAGGGCCATTACAAGACCCGCCACATTATCCTCATGCTCCGGCTGAACTTCCTGTTCATAAGAAAGAAAAATAGATAAATGATATGAAGATATTTGAAACATATCCTGAGCAACGAGGTAAGAATACGATTAATCTTGGTCTGTTATGGGATTACTCTCTGGACAGCTTTGATTGGACGAAGTATCGTCGTATCGTAGTAGAAAGGGTTATCTCCATGGGCCGGCTGTCAGACTGGTATGCCGCATTTGATATGTATGGTGGTATCAAGGGTTTTAGAAAAATAGCTCGGGATGAGGTGGTGGACCTTTCTCCAAGGGATCTTGACTTTATGTGTAAGGCATTAAATATCAGAGAAGAAGACACCAAATGTTACAAACAGGCACAGTTAAGAAAGAAACATTTGAGCTGCTAAAGCAGCTTCAAGCCGAGCCGTTGCTTGCAACGACACGACTTGTCGGAGGTACAGCATTAAGTCTGCAGATCGGACATCGCGAAAGCGATGACCTTGACCTGTTCAGTGTAGAACCTTTTGATGGCCTTCAGGTGCAGAAACTGTTGATTGAAAAATATGGATTCATTCCATCGTTTGTGGCTGATAAGACCCTGCTTGGTTTTATACATGGAGTAAAGATTGACATAATTTATCATCCGTTTCCGTGGATAGAAGATGCAAGGGTGGAAGATGGAATACGTATGGCGTCGATAGCTGATATAGCCGCGATGAAAATGCACGCCATAATCAATTCAGGAAAACGCCCGAAGGATTTTGTTGATATATCCTTTATGTCCGTATATTTTTCTTATAATCAAATAAAAAGGCTATTACTTAATCGTTATCCGACTTATGATCCTATTATGGTAGATAAGGCAATTATTTATTTTGCAGATATTGATGATCTTTTAGTGCCGGAAATTAAAATGATAGACTATATCTTTGATTTTACTGCAGTAAAAAGACGTATTGAGAATATGACAAATAGTCCGGATAAGATTTATAGCACAGCACCATTGAAAAAGAAATAGCTTCGGCTGAACTTCCTGTTCATAAGAAAGAAAAATTTCTAGAAAACATGCGACCATTTTCTGATATACATATCGCAGTGGCGGGCACGGGCTACGTAGGCCTGAGCATAGCCACGCTCCTGGGCCAGCACCACAAGGTGACTGCCGTAGACATAATCCCGGAGAAGGTAGAGAAAATTAATAATCGAGTAAGCCCCATTCAGGACGAATATATAGAAAAATACCTTCGCGGGGAAAAACTCAATCTCACCGCCACGCTCGACGGGGCTGAAGCTTACCGCGACGCCGACTACGTGGTCATCGCCGCCCCTACGAACTACGACCCGGTCAAGAACCACTTCGACACCTCACACGTCGAGGAAGTAATAGAGCTCGTTCTCAGTGTGAATCCGCACGCCGTGATGGTCATCAAATCCACCATCCCCGTCGGCTACACCCGCAGCCTCTACGAGCGCTACGGCGGGCACCTTAACCTTCTCTTCTCCCCGGAATTTCTTCGCGAAAGCAGGGCCCTCTACGATAACCTCTACCCGAGCCGCATCATCGTAGGATACCCTTCCGGGCGCGAAGACCTCAAAACCGCAGCCGGGCAGTTCGCACGCCTCCTTCAGGAAGGCGCCATCAAGACAGATATCCCGACCCTTTTCATGGGCCTCACAGAAGCCGAAGCCGTCAAGCTCTTTGCCAATACCTATCTGGCCCTTCGCGTCAGCTACTTCAACGAACTCGACACTTATGCCGAAGTCAAGGGCCTCAACAGCCGCGACATCATAGAAGGCGTGGGGCTCGACCCGCGAATCGGCACGCACTATAATAACCCGTCCTTCGGCTACGGCGGCTATTGCCTTCCTAAGGACACCAAGCAACTTTTGGCCAATTATCAGGACGTGCCGCAGAATATGATGACCGCCATCGTGGAGAGCAACCGCACGCGTAAGGACTACATAGCCGACGCCGTGCTGCGCAAAGCCGGCTGGTACGACTATTACTCGAACAATCAGTACGGAACCTCCGACGGAGCCTCTGATGCACAGGGCCCGGTGACGATAGGTGTCTACCGTCTCACGATGAAGACAGGCTCGGACAACTTCCGCCAATCTGCCATCCAGGGCATAATGAAGCGCATCAAGGCCAAGGGCGCCGAGGTCATCGTCTACGAACCCACCCTCCATGACGGAAGCACTTTTTTCGGCAGCAGAGTAGTGAATGACCTCGCCGCCTTCAAGCGCGACTCTCGTGCCATCATCGCCAATCGCTACGACTCCGCCCTTGACGATGTGCAGGATAAGATTTACACCAGAGATTTGTTTGGGAGGGATTAGAAAGAAATTCGTGAAAAAATTATTATAAATATGAGCGTATTCAAAGACAAAGTTCTTCTAATTACAGGAGGAACGGGAAGTTTCGGAAATGCGGTACTGCGCCGTTTTCTGGACAGTGACATAAAAGAAATTCGCATCTTCTCACGCGACGAAAAGAAACAGGACGATATGCGTCACTTTCTTCAGGCCAATCGCGCCGAAGTCGCACATAAAGTCAAATTCTATATAGGCAATGTCCGCAATCGCGAGTCAGTTGATTATGTAATGGACGGAGTCGACTACGTCTTTTCCGCCGCTGCCCTTAAACAGGTCCCAAGCTGCGAGTTTTATCCAATGGAAGCTGTACGCACTAATGTTGAAGGTACTAACAACGTGCTTTTGAGCGCCATAGCACACGGGGTTAAGAACGTGGTAGTGCTTTCTACCGACAAGGCAGCATACCCGATCAACGCTATGGGCATCTCCAAAGCCATGATGGAAAAAGTAGTCATCGCCCATGGCCGTGCCCTCGGGAAGGATGCCAAGACTACCATCTGCTGCACACGCTATGGGAATGTTATGGCCAGCCGCGGTTCCGTGATTCCTCTATGGGTGGAACAGATGATGGAAAGCAAACCTATTACCATCACCGACCCTAACATGACACGCTTCATGATGACTCTTGACGACGCTGTCGATCTGGTCGTATATGCTTTCACACACGGCGAGAACGGCGACCTTTTTGTTCAGAAAGCCCCTGCGACTACGCTTGATACGCTTGCAGAAGCCCTGAAGCAGACATATGCCCGCATAAATCCGAAATACGGCGATACAGAAGTCAAAGTTATCGGGACTCGCCACGGTGAGAAACTTTATGAGACACTTGTAACTCGCGAGGAGATGGCCAAGGCAATCGATATGGGCGGCTACTACCGCATCCCTTGTGACAACCGCGACCTCAACTACGACAAGTTCTTTACGGACGGAGACCATAAAGTGGAACAGGTAGAGGAGTATCACTCACATAATACCGCACGCCTCGATGTAGACGGAATGAAGGAGCTTCTTCTTAAACTCAATTTTATACGCGAAGACCTCGGCCTTCAGCCACGTACTAAAGCAAGAGACTATCGTTCTGAGTAAGTATGAAAATTCTGGTAACAGGAGCGAAAGGGTTCGCCGGCAAGAACCTCTGCGCCCAGCTGAATAACATAAAAGACGGCAAGGCTCGCTGGTATCCTTTCTCGCCCGCAGGGCAAGGGATAGAGAAGCCGTCCATTGATGAAGTCTTCGAGTACGACATCGATAGCACCCCGGAGCAGCTCGACTGCTGGTGCGCAGAATGTGACTTCGTGTTCAACCTCGCCGGTGTGAACCGCCCGAAGGATGCAAACGAGTTTATGAAAGGCAACTTCGGTTTCGCTTCCACACTTCTCAATACTCTGAAGAAGCACGGGAACGCCTGTCCGGTGATGCTCTCATCTTCCCAGCAGGCCAGTCTCACAGGCCGCTTCGGCGACAGTGAGTACGGCCGCAGCAAAAAGGCTGGGGAAGACCTTTTTCTCCAGTACGGCGAGCAGACAGGTGCGAAAGTCCTCGTATATCGATTCCCGAACCTCTACGGCAAGTGGTGCCGCCCGAACTACAATAGTGCAGTCGCCACCTTCTGTAACAACATAGCGAACGACCTCCCAATCCAGGTCAATGACCCGGCTGTAGAACTCGAACTTCTCTATGTCGATGATCTCGTGGATGAGATGATTGGCGCTCTCGCCGGTCGTGAGCACCGCTGCGAGTTCGAGGGCCTCACCGTTCTCCCTTCAGAGACCGGTCGCTACTGCTACTGTCCGGTTACCCACAAGGCGACTCTCGGCGAAATAGTTGATCTCCTGCACCAGTTCCACGATATGCCTCAGACTCTCTTGATTCCAGAGATACCGGCTGATTCCTTCGCAAAGAGACTCTACAGCACATATCTGAGCTACATCCCGAAAGAAAAGGCCATCTTTGATTTGAAGATGAACACCGACGCGCGTGGCTCGTTCACTGAATTGGTTCATACTCTGAACTGCGGACAGGTCAGCATCAACATCTCTAAACCAGGCATCACTAAAGGCGAACACTGGCACAACAGCAAATGGGAACAGTTCATAGTGGTCAAGGGCCACGGACTCATCCAACTTCGCAAAGAAGGTACGGACGAAGTCCTGAACTACGAAGTCAGTGGAGATAAGATACAGTCTGTCATTATGCTCCCCGGCTTCACCCACAATATCATAAATCTCTCTGACACCGAAGACCTCGTGACAGTTATGTACTGCAACGAGATTTTCGACCCGAACAAACCAGACACATATTATGACGCAGTTTAAAAATAACGGAAAGCTAAAGCTCCTTATTATAGTAGGCACACGCCCGGAGATTATTCGTCTCGCCGCGGTGATAAACCAATGTCGCAAGTATTTTGATTGCCTGCTTGCTCACACAGGTCAGAATTATGATTATAACCTGAATGGTGTATTCTTCAAGGACCTGAAGTTAGCAGACCCAGACATCTATATGGAGGGTGTCGGAAAAGATCTAGGAGAGACGATGGGTAACATCATTGCTAAGAGTTATCAGTTGATGGTGGAGATTAAACCTGACGCAGTCCTGGTTCTCGGTGACACTAACAGTTGTCTTAGCGTAATAGGAGCCAAGCGTCTTCATATCCCTATCTTCCATATGGAAGCCGGTAACCGTTGTAAGGACGAATGTCTCCCTGAAGAAACCAACCGCCGTATTGTGGACATCATCTCCGATGTAAACATGGCCTATAGCGAGCACGCAAGGCGTTATCTTGCCGACTGCGGACTGCCGAAAGAGCGCACTTACGTCACGGGCAGCCCTATGGCAGAAGTTCTGCACAACAATCTCGCTGAGATTGAAGCCAGCGACATTCACAAGAGACTCGGTCTCGAGAAGGGAAAGTACATTTTATTGTCTGCCCACCGCGAAGAAAATATCGACACTGAAAAGAACTTCCTGAGCCTCTTCACCGCCATCAACAAGATGGCCGAGAAATACGATATGCCTATCCTTTACAGCTGCCATCCCCGCAGCCGTAACCGTCTGGCATCATCTGGCTTCCAACTTGACCGCAGAGTCATCCAGCACGAGCCACTCGGCTTCCACGATTACAACTGCCTTCAGATGAACGCCTTTGCTGTAGTCAGCGACTCCGGCACCCTTCCTGAAGAGTCATCATTCTTCACCTCTGTAGGCCATCCGTTCCCTGCCGTCTGCATCCGCACCAGCACCGAGCGTCCCGAGGCACTCGACAAAGGCTGTTTCGTCCTCTCCGGCATCGACACCAAGGGGCTCCTCCAGTCCGTCGACACCGCCGTCGCCCTCATCCGCGACTCCCACCCCGGCCTCCCAGTTCCAGATTACACAGACGAGAATGTCTCCACGAAAGTCGTCCGCATCGTCCAGAGCTATGTAGGTGTGGTGAATAAGATGGTGTGGAGGAGGGAATAGATAGTTGCATCATTATATAAATTTATAGTGGTGTATTATTTTAATAAAAAGCCGATTGTTAAAAACAATCGGCAATAAATCAACAATATGTCAACTATTTCTTCTTGTATGGGTAAGTATCTCCCTTTCTAGCGTTTTCAGAACTTTGCACAGGTTTTAAATTACGACTACAGTTAGTCCCATTGTTGGCCTTAGGATTGGAATGGTCGATTTCCCAACCCATAGGGGATTCCTTTCCGTAACTATTGCGAAAAATAGTGTTACCATATTCATCTCTACGGTATTGATTTGGATTTTTACCATGAATTATTGCCCCTTTCGCAAAAATGGTATCTAAAGTTTCTTTTGTATAAGCCATTCTATACACCTCCTTTTTATGCTAGTATTTGACGGTTTGTCAAGCATGATGAAATATATATACAAGTACTCTGCCCATGTTTTAAATTGACAAAATGACAGTATAATCCTTCTTGCTTTTAAATGATTGCCGAATTTTTGAGAAAATCTATTAATGAATTATAGCAGGCGAGAATATATAAAACTTCACACTTCAATATTTTTTACAGATGAGAATAATCGAAATTAATTCCGTACCCTACGGAAGCACCTCCAATATAATGCTTGGGATCCACGATGTAGTCGAGTCAATAGGCATTCGGGTAGATACATCCTCTGGTTATTCTACTCATCCGAATAAGAACCTTCCTTCAAACCATATCAATATCGGTGGAATAGTGAGTAAAAGCCTGCATATACTTCTTGCCAGACTCACCGGATATAACGGATGCTTCTCCTATCTTGCGACAAAGAAACTTATAAGAAAAATCAAGCAAGGACAATACGACCTTATTCATCTGCACAACATCCACGGTTGGTACTTAGATATCCCAATGCTGTTCAGGTACATAAAGAGGCATCACATTCCTGTCATCTGGACATTCCACGATTGTTGGCCATTTACAGGACAATGTCCACATTTCACTATGGCAAAATGTGATAAATGGAAGCAAGGATGCCACCATTGTCCGCAATACCATGATTACCCTCAAAGCTATGTGGATCAAACTAAGAAGATGTGGAATCTGAAGAATAAATGGTTCACAGGAGTGGAGGATATGACGATAGTCACGCCATCGCAATGGCTAGCAGACTTAGTGAAGCAATCATTTTTACGAGAATATCCCGTTAAGGTCATCAACAATGGCATTGACTTGTCTGTTTTTAAACCGACAACCAGCGATTTCAAAGCTAGACACGGCATTCCAGAAAAGACAAAAGTCCTGCTTGGTGTTTCGTTCGGTTGGGGAGTACGCAAAGGCTTGGATGTGTTCATAGAGCTTTCAAAGCGGCTCAATGAAGACTATAGGATAGTCCTTGTTGGCACTGACGACAACACAGACAAACTCCTTCCTTCAAACATCATCTCCATACACAGAACGCAGAATCAGACAGAGTTAGCGGAGATATATACTGCCGCCGACTTGTTTGTGAACCCAACACGTGAAGAGAATTATCCGACCGTCAATATGGAAGCTCTTGCCTGCGGAACACCTGTCATCACCTTCAAAACAGGAGGAAGTCCTGAGATTATCGACGACTCTTGTGGTATAGCCGTAGATTGCGACGACATAGACGGACTGGAGACCAAAATAAAGCAAGTGTGTAGGCAAACCAAGTTCAGTACGGAAAACTGCCTAAAAAGAGCCGCCTCATTTGATAGGAACAAACACCTCAAGGAGTATGTCGAACTTTACAAATCTCATATAATCAATATTTCAAGAACAGAGTAGAGTTTAAGAAGATGAATGCAAAGAATGTTATAAAGAGACTCGTGGGAAAACGTGTTCCTCAAATATACCGCTGGATAGTTACTGAGGCAAAAGTTCATATCGTTTATTGTGGACTTCTCGTAAAGGGACGATACAGAAAACAGAAGGACAAGACATACCCCATTACGATTCAACTTCCCATAACATATAAATGTAATTTCGACTGTGTTATGTGCGGAATGCACAAGTTGATTCATCAGCCTGGATTCACCCCCGAAGAATTAGGGACTATCTTAAAGGATAATCTCTATAAGAATATTAACTCAGTCGGCGTAAATGGCGGAGAACCATTCCTGCTAAAGGATATTGATGAATATGTCAAGGTTCTTTTTCAGTCTCTTCCGAAATTGAAGCACCTGTACATCATTTCAAATGGGTACTTGACAAGTGCTATTTTGGAGAAATCTCAGCAAATACTGGATATATGCCATAAGCATTCTGCCAGATTTAGCCTATCGATTTCATTGGATGGTTATGGGCAGATGCAAGATCGTATGAGGGGGCGCAAAGGCGCATTCGAACACGCAATGGCAACTTGCCAGGAGATATTGAAAGATCGGAGTAGGTATTGCGATTCCTTTGGGACAATCTGCACTGTCACCAAAATCAATGTGTATAATCTGGCTGAGATTGACGTATTTGCTGCCCAACATGGTATCCCGATTAATTACAATGTGGCCACAATCCATAAGAGAATTAGTAACGAAGATAAATATGAAGATTTCTCCGTCTTTACCGATGAGCACGCGAGACTTATGGCGGCAGAATTCTTTTATGAAAGATTCCTGAAAACCAAGACAGAGCAATATTATGGCTTGTATTATATGGTAAGCAAAGGTGAAAGACTGTATTCTTGTGGCTCGAAAAGGAATGTCGTTACATTAACACCTGATGGCAACTTGTCATATTGTGCGACCCATTCGGATATAATAGGCTCGGCTTTGACAGACAGTTCAGAAAAAGTATTCTTTGATGAGAAAAACTTGGCTTATCGAAAGCAGATGCAAGAAGAATATTGCAAGAGTTGCTCCCACTATTCAGATAGGATGGAGCGGGAAAACTACTTCCCTAAATATGTAAAAGAAAGAATGAGAGAAGTTGCCGTCTTTTAGGAGGATGTGAAACTGTCATTTAAAAATCGCAAAAAATTAAGTGAAGTTTATGAATGTTTGTGTACTTGGTTGGTATGGAAGTGAAACCCTCGGAGACCGTGCAATCTTAGACGGTATCATCCGAATCTTCTCCGTGATGTCTGATGAATTAGACTTCAATATAGGCTCATTGTATCCGGTTTTGACCAAGCGGACTATTTTCGAAGACCAAGAAATGTATAAAAGACACGCTAGGCAAATCGGAATCGGTTACTTCGACGCAAAAAATAGAAAGCAAATCAAGCAAGCCGTAGAAAAGGCCGACTATGTCATTATGGGTGGAGGCCCGCTTATGGACTTGCAAGAAATGTTCATTATCAGATGCGGTTTTCATTATGCAAAGAGGCTGGATAAAAGGACTGCACTTGTGGGGTGCGGATATGGACCTCTTAACCAAAGTGCCTATGAAAAGTGCTTGATAGATATAGCAGGTTTTTCAGATGCTATAATTATGCGCACTGACAATTGCAAAGAGCAAATGAAAAAACTCATCTCCTCGAAGCATCCCGATAAGGAAGTTTATTCATTACTGGATCCTGCCATTATCTCAGTCCGTGATTATAAAAACTCGCCTTTACAAACCTCAAATTCGGGAAACCTGGAGCACAAGGACGAATGGATAATTAATGTCAGAGATTTGGATTATGTATATGCGAAGGAAGAATTCTACTACCCGAGAATCAAGGAAGCTGTGGCCAAAATTGCAAGGTTAGTCCCTAGTTTAATCCTTATGCCGATGCATACCTTTTATATCGGCGGTGACGACCGGTATATCCAGAATCGTATAGCCCAAGACTTGCAGTACGACAACATCAAGGTTATTCAAAAACCGTTGAGCTTAAAAGAAGCGTATGATCTAGTATCAAGTGCCGAAGGCTGTGTAGGGATGAGATATCATTCCATAGTGTTTCAAAGCTTCTTGAACGGCAATAATTATATTCTGGATTACACGGATTCAAAGAATGGTAAAATCAAGGCCTTTCTCGATTTGATAGACAAGCACGGTTTTTACCAATCCCGATATATGAACATCCTTAATAGTGAAACCTTTGATTTCTCGATAAACGGCGAACGGTTCGAATATGAGGGGACAGAGTATCTCAGAAACTGTGATGAATACGCTCAAATATTGACAAACCTGAACGGCCGCAATGCAAATTAGAGCTTCAAAACGAGATTATCTGTGGAGTTTTGCCGCGTATTTTTTAAAATTCGGGATTAACCTGTTCGTTTTCCCGATAGTCCTTAACATATTAAATACGGCTGAATATGGCCTCTGGGTTACTTTCAGCAGTTTAACGATAATTGTCAACCTGTTCGATTTCGGCTTTTCCAGCACACTTTTGAGAAATGTGACATACGTCTGGGGCGGGTCGAAAGAACTGCGGTCCGAAGGTTATGACCACACCCAAAGCACTGACAAAAGAGACGATAGACTTTTCCTGCTGACAATACAAACCTGTAAAAGAATATACCTTATAATTGGAGCTATAGCATTCGTAGCCGCAGTCACCTTTGGTACCTGGTATATATCTTATGTGATTCGAGACATTTATATGCCTGAATACATAATCGCTTGGCTTATTATGGTTGTCGGCATTACTTTGAACTTATATACAGGGTATTGGAGTGTATTGTTAAGAGGCGTTGGTGCCATCAAACATTCTCAGAAAGCGAATATTGCAGGTTACTTGGCCCAGTTGGTATTGTCCTATGTCGGATTATTGTGTGGGTTTGGAATAATTGCGCTCGCTGTAGCAACTGTTGTGTGCGGAATAGTTATAAGATCCGTTTCTTATTACTATTTTACCCACTATCAGGATATCCGGGGAATATTAGCAGCCCAATGCGGGTTCGCTAAGCAGGAAATTAAGTCAACCTTTGGCACTATATGGTATAATGCGAAAAAAGCGGGCGTGTCATCTATAGCAACTGTCTTGATGACTCAAAGCACGACAATGTTATGCTCTGCATACTTTGGAGTTAATATGACTGGCGAATATGGAGTCTGCCTTCAAATACTAAGCGCGCTGATAGCCATATCTCAGATATTCTATCAAACCTCAATACCTGAGTTGACACAGCTCCGCCAATATGACAAGAAAGATAAGTGTAAAAGGAGGCTTTCTATGTCATTATGCATCGCTTGGGGAATATTCCTTTTAGGGACTCTCTTATGCGTTTTGTCGGGGGATTATCTATTGAACTTGATTCATTCGCAAACGAAGTTTAATCTTTTGATTTTCTTGATAGTTGCATACTACTCATTCGGAGAGATGAATTATTCAATGTATGCCAGTTTCATATCGTTAGGGAATCGGTTGCCGTTTGTCCCGTCTGTGGTAATAACATCAGTAATCATCATCGTTCTATCTTTTGTAAGTGTATATCTTCCGTTCGGGATATGGGGCTTGCTGTTGATTCGTGCCATAACGGAATCCGCCTACATATTTTGGAAATGGCCGAGTGAAGTGCATAAGGAAATGTCCCTGAATCCGTTGAAAATCATAAAAATCGGCACGATCGAAATTTGGACTGTGCTTGTGGGGAACATTAATAAAAGGAGGGCTACAGTATGAATAAAAAAGAGTATGACGTTATAATTGTTGGTGGAGGAACGGGTGGTGTTTGTGCTGCTGCCGCCTTGGCTGGAACAGGATATAAAGTCGCTGTTATAGAGGAGAACTCTGCTTTGGGTGGAACAACGACCGAGGGTGGCGTTTCGACCTGGATAGAGGGAGTGAATTTGGATTTCCATCGAGAGATGTTCTGTCACTTGAAGAATACCGGTAATGCAGAAGGGGAACTTGAGAGTAGTTGGTTGCCTACTAAATTTTCAGACAAGACTTCCAATATACTCAAGATGAATCCATTGGAGATTGTGGAATACTACAAGAAGTATTTCGAGAATGTAGCAAATGTTGAGGTGTATTATAATTCCTCATTTGAATTTGTGACAAAAATGAAGTCCGATGCGATTACAGAGATTTCTGTATCTGTCAAGGGAGAAAAGTGTTTGTTTTCGGCCACTTTTTTCATTGATTCTAGTGGAGATGGGGCTTTGTGTAGGTCAGCTGGGGAGTATCTGGGACTCCCGAAAGAGAGTGTGTACTACATAGGGCGAGATGCGAAATCAAAGTTCGATGAAAGCTTGGCGATGAGTACGGATGATCCGCATCAGTTAAATGAGCCATCTTTATTCTTTGAATTGGTTAATTCTGAGGTTGATACAAAAATATATAGTGACATTACAAAGGTATATGCAATGTGCTCAAACGAAAAGATAGACGATGACATTTTCTTGAATGATGATTTGTTTAAGGGCCAATACGAGGATAGGTTAGACAAGATTCGTATTGTAAAGCCAGATTATGTCAATACTGATGGCTATGTTGATGCACTCAAGCACGACAATGAAAAGATATTTTTCTGTAACCCTATGTATGGCGCTGGGGTGACTGGATATGAGTATTTACATTATCCTAAAGAACTACGATATGAATACATAAAACGCAAAACATCTGAGTATTGGAAGTTTATAAAATACTCCTTGTTACTGGCGAACAGGAAAGGAGAATCTGGACAATGGGCAGGGAGCGGATGGTATGTGTCAAACTGTCAGTTTAATATGACGGGAAACTTCGCCCCAATGTGTGGTGTGCGGGAGTCATATAGGATTAAATGTCGATATATGTTAAGTCAGAATGATTTAACAAGCGATGTGCGCGAATGCAAAGAATTAACAGAGAAAAGGTTCATTGCCATTGGCAGTCATAATGTTGATATGCATAATCAAAGTGGGCTGTCAGGAATTGAGCGGTTTAATCAGTCTAAACTCAAGCCATATGGAATAAAATATGATAGCCTTGTTCCGAGTTTCCTGTCAAATACGCTTATTGGTTGTAAGGCTTTTGGAGCAAGCCAGATAGCTGTTTCATCGGCAAGGACTGTAAAAACAGTATCCCAACTTGGGTGGGCGAGCGGAAATGCTATAAAATTATGCTTGGACGAGAAACTCAGCAGTACTGCTTTGGATAATACGCAGATATCTCAATTACAATCAGAAGCCTATACAGCCTTTACGAGGTATCATAATAGAATTATTCAATCATAATTGATGTGCGACCCATAAATTCAATGAAATTTCGAGAGAGAATTAAGGATAGCAGTTTCTGGATAGTCTTCCTGCTGATATATTGTTCCCAAGATACCTTATTATTCGGGACGAATGCCAACAGAGTGTGCTTCTTGATTAAGAACATTTTTATGGTGGCGTTCTTTATATACATAGTGAGAAGACCGACTCTAAATCCTGAGTATAGCAGTAAGAATGTTCGCGTGACCTTGGTCGGACTTGTGGCAATGTCTATGCTGTCAGCTACGTTTAATGCCGACCTGACCTTGAAGTACTTTTATGAGATACTTCTCTTCTTCATTGCTTATAATGTCACTCGAGTTATAACCTATGCCAAGTTTAGGGAGCAATTTGTGTATTCGGTTTTTTATCTGTCGATACTATCAGTAGCATGCTACTTTATATCTTTACTTGCTTATTCGATAATCCAGGTTTTGCCATCGTTTAGTAATGTAGTTGGGCTCAAGTTCCATTCCATGGGTGGTCTTGTTAATATAAGTGAAATGCCTTTATATGGTATAATAAGAAACTATTCATTATTTCGAGAACCAGGTGTATATGCCATTTTTCTGATTATAGGGTTACTTTTCTTGTATAACATTGACGCAATCGAATCAAGGCAGAAAACAGTCATATTTATCATATTCGCTGTCGCTATCATTACAACATTTTCTACCGCTGGTTATATTGGCTTATTTCTTTGGCTTATTTATTTTGTATTTGGAACCAATAAAAAAATAGGAACGGGTTCAAAGCTAATCATTTTACTCTTATTCGCGGCAGGAGCATATTTCGTTATATCAAACGAACACATCGTCTTGTCCATATTCGACAAAATGACAGGGAATAATGTTTCTTCCGATTCAAGATTTGGCGCCATATCTAATAATATAGACTTGTGGCAAAGAAGTGTAGTATCGATGTTGTTCGGTAACGGTTATCAGTATGTGGAGAATAGTATTGAGGCCGTTGCACAAGCTAATGGTTATCTTGCTGGACACAATACTAATACTTTCCTCAAAATGTTATCAGTCCATGGGATATTTTATTTTATTTCGACTTTATCATTATTATATATGTCCTGCAGACGTCTTACTTCTAATCGTTTTGCGATGTATGTATTCATTTTGTTCTGCGTGATGTTCTCCAACGAAGATTTGATATTTAATCAAGTTTTATACATTATATTATTCTATGGTTTAACAACCAATACAAGATATGAAAAAACTTCTATTCGTAGGATCGGTACAGTCTGAGAAGATGTTAGAAGCATTGTCAGACTATGGGCTATCTTGCAGTTATGCTTCTAATACGTTTCAGTCATCTCTATTAAATGCACTGGCAAATTATTGCGAGATAAGGCAGGTTAGTGAGATGTTTATTCCGACCTATCCAAGGATAAAGACGGCATACATAAAGAGCGAGAAGTTTTGTATTGATGGAATGAATTGCGAAAGCATTAGTTTCATAAACCTCCCTTTTTTAAAAAAACTCAGTCAGATTGTCTCCTGTTCTGGAAAGATAAAAAAATACGCAAAGGATGCAGACGCCATCATTATCTATGAACTGACCTCTCGCCGTCTTCTTCCAGCTGTTCTGGTTGGCAGGTCTGTCAGAAAGATTGTCATTGTCCCAGATTTGCCGGAATTTATGTCCTCCAATACTAATCTTTTATATCTCTTTGCCAAGAAAATAGACAAACTGCTTATAGACTGGACGTTAAAGCATATGGATGGCTTCGTACTTTTCAGCCCATATATGAAAGAAAAGATAGACATAGGCTCAAGACCTTGGGTAACGGTGGAAGGGTTGTTCGGTATTAAGGATATTGTCCCGGAACAAGAGAAAGCACCTTATAAAGTACTGTTATATACTGGCAAGATTGAAAAGTGGTTCGGACTCGAGGATTTGCTGGAAGCGTTTACACGAATCAAAGGAGATGAGTATCGTTTGTGGTTGTGCGGAACCGGTGATATTGATATGGTAAATCGGTATTCAGCGAATGATAGTAGAATCATCTACAAAGGGAGTTTGACGCATCGGGAGGTTTTAGAGATTCAGAAGCAGGCAACGATTCTGGTGAATCCCAGACACAGCACAGATGAATTTACATTGTATTCTTTTCCCTCAAAGACTATGGAATATATGGCCTCAGGTACACCAACCCTTATGTGCCATTTGAAATGCCTACCTGAAGACTATCTGTCGTATCTGCTTTTATTTAATGATGAAAGTGTCGAAGGCATGTCTGAAAAGATCAAGAGTTGTCTGGATATGGATCCTGATAAACTGAATACGCTGGGCTCAAATGCCTCTCATTTTATCCTGTCTAACAAAACGGCTGATAGTCAGGCAAAGAAAATAATAGATGCCCTGCTGTAGTCGAACGGGAGTTCTACTAAAAGTTTCACATCATTTTTTACCTTATGGACACAATTCTTGAATTCAAACTTATAAATCGTGACTCTCTTGCCGCGCAGGTAAAGGTCTTTCGTGCCGCCTTCCATTCGTCTTTGAGTGAACAGGCAGTCTACGAAATGTGGGAGAAAAAACACTATGGAAATCCTCTCGGAGATTCATTAGTGTTTGGCGCTTATACCGATGGGCAATTGGTAGGGATGAATTCATTTATGCCCGTTGACTATTTGTATAAGGGAGAAACGTTACACCTACTTCAGTCTTGTGAGAGTGGAGTTATTCCAGAGTATCAGGGGAAGGGAATATGGTCTAAGCTTGTTGAGTTCGCAATGAATTATATTCTCACCAACACGAGTTATAAAGCCGTGATTGGCTTTCCGAATTATAGAAATTCATATCCAGGGTTCAAGAAAATGGGCTGGACGACTTTGACCAATATGAATAACTATCTGATTGTAAATAATTCTACCGCCTTCTCGAAGATTCTGTCTTCAAACAAATTAATCCGATTTATGGGGCAAATCTCTGTTGCGCAAAGGATAGGAGTTGGTATTGTAGGAAGACAATGCAAGCGTTATAAGTTTGAGGAGGTCTGCAATAATGAAAATGAAATCGTATGGAATGATTGTGAACACGTATTATCGGTTGCTCACTCAGAAGAACTAATAGATTGGAAGAAACGCTATAAAGGTCTTAAAACATATAACCTAAAGAAAAATGGCGAAGGACTTGCAAGTTGCCTGTTTAGCATTGGTGAGTTCAAAGGCGCTCCTGTTTTAGTCCTTGAGAAGTTAGAAGTATCCGCAAAGTCAACATTGTCTCAAAAAAAAGCAATAGCACTAATATTACGTTGTATTGCTAGGCAGTTCCCAGAAATCGCCTTTGTACGCGTGTGGACTACGCAGGGGTTCATTATGGAAAGAAATCTTAAGAAACTTCTGTTTATGAAGTTCTCTCATCCTAATCCATTTATCATAAATCAACAGCCATCGGAGATTGAAGGTGTTAAGTGGAACTTATCATTCTTTGATCTTGATTAAGCTCTAACCCAGACAAAAATGCGAAATATTAAAACAGTCACAGTCGTTGGCGCAAACGGCACAATGGGTGCGAATGTATCCGGAATATTTGCGTCTTTTGGTGCAGCAAAGGTTTATATGGTCAGCCGTAATGTCGAAAAGTCATGGGCGGCTGCTGTCCGAGCTGGAAAATCTGTAAAAGCAGATAGCATCACATCTCATCTTATCGCAGTGGATTATGATTCTCTCGAAGAATGTATTTCGAATTCGGACCTTGTATTTGAGAGTGCAGCAGAGGATTTGGATCTGAAGATAGATCTTCACACCAGAATTGGCAAGTCTCTCCGTAAGGGCGCTGTTGCTTGTACAGGATCTTCAGGACTCTCCATCACAAGGCTTGCAGAATGCTACCCTAAGGGGGTCAGAAGTCAGTTCTTCGGGGTGCATATGTTCAATCCTCCATATCAGCTGACGCTATGTGAACTTACTGCTTCTCCATATTCTGATATGACGCTTTACGGAGAGTTGAAGTCTTATCTCACGATTGCCCTCCATAGGACTGTTGCAGAGAGTAAAGATCTTCCGGCATTCCTCGGGAACCGCATCGGGTTTTATGTGATGAACGAAGCTTTGCAATATGCTGAAGAATATGCTGACAACGGCGGAGTTGATTATATTGATGCTATTCTGGGGCCGTTCACCGGCAGGACTATGCCGCCTATAACCACAGCGGATTTTGTGGGACTGGATGTACATAAGGCCATTGTGGACAATATTTATGAGAACACGAATGACTATGTTCACGACAAGTTTATTCTTCCAGAGTATGTGCAAATGCTTATTGACCAGAAAAAACTGGGACGCAAATCCGGAGAAGGACTCTATAAATTGGTGCGCAATGACAGTGGGGATAAGAGGCTCTTAGTGTATGACATCAAATCTGGCGTATTCCGAGATGTCATCAAATACTCATTCCCCTTTGCGATTCAGATGAAAAACTATCTTAAAGTCGGCGAGTATGATAATGCTCTAAAAGTTCTGGTCGAGAATCATTCTCAAGAGGCAGATATTTGCTTGCGTTTTCTGCTCCGTTACATAGTCTATGCGCTCTACACTGCTGAACACGTGGGCTACGACCTCAAGGTCGCAGACGATGTGATGGCAACAGGTTTTACCTGGTGCCCGCCGTTTGCACTGATGGATGCTTTATCTAATGTGTGCGATTTGTCACAGTTGATGAAGACCCGCTTGAAGCCGGAAATCGTCAGTCAGGTTAACATGGACCAGATAATTGAAGAACATCAGCGCTCAAAATATGATTACAGGCCTTTCTTTAAGGCGAAATAAATAAGAACCGGAAAAGAGAAAGACAAGTATGAAGAACAAAGTTTATGTGCTGGGCGGTGCTCAGACTGATTTCGAGAGGAACTGGACAAAAGAGGGGAAAAATATGATTGCCATCCTGCGTGAGGCCGTAGAAGATGGCTTCGCCGGAGCTGATTTTAGTTACGCAGAATTGACTCGCCTCAATAAAGTCAATCGCATCGCAGCGTTTGTTGGTAATTTCATCGCGGAGCAGTATGTGGACCAGGGACATCTGGGCGCGTTTCTGACAGAAGTTAATCCTGCCTTTTATGGTGTTCCATCTGCGAGATATGAGGCAGCCTGTGCGTCAAGTTCGGTCGCATTGGATGCGGCCATAACTAAGATAGCTGCCGAGGAGTATGATGTATGTATCGTTGTAGGTTGGGAGATAATGAAGTCAGTTGACTCCAAGATTGGCGGAAGTATCCTCGGCAGAGCTGCCTATTATGAGAAAGAAGGAAAGGGAATAGATTTTCCATTCCCTAAGCTTTTTGGTCGTTTGGCAGATGCTACCATCGAGAAATATGGGCTGGATAAGGAACGTTATCTGAATGCCCTTGCGACAATATCTACCATCAACTATGGTAATGCAAAGCGCAATCCGTTAGCGCAGACCAGAAAGTGGTTTATGAGCTACGAAGAAGCCTCACACAGAGGAACTGAGTCCAATGTCTGTGTGGGCGGTTTACTGGGGGTTTCCGATTGCTCACAGGTGACAGATGGCGCAGTCGTAGTGGTATTATGTTCAGAGACATATCTGAGGGAGCGCGGGATTACAGGTAAACCTATTGTAAAGGGGTACGGACATCGCACTGCTCCAATCCTTTTTGATAAGAAATTAGCCGAGAATACCGGCTCCGAATATATTCTTCTGTGGACTCGTCAAGCTTGTCTTGATGCATATAAACGAGCGGGAATGACTGTGGACGACATCGATGTTTTTGAAACGCACGACTGTTTCACTTCCAGCGAATATGCTGCAATCTCTGCATTTGGGATTACCCAACCTGGTCGAGAGTATGAGGCGGTAGAGAATGGGACGATTGCTTTTAATGGCTCTAAGCCGATAAATCCTTCTGGCGGACTTATTGGCTGTGGTCATCCTGTCGGGGCATCAGGAGCGCGTATGTTCCTGGATTTGTACAAGCAGGTTACCGGAAAAGCAGGAGATTATCAGATTATGGGAGCCAAGAATGGTATGATGCTGAATATAGGTGGTTCTGCGACAACCAATTATGTCTTTATTATCGGCCGTCAGGATTAGTATGGGAAACATCAACTTAATGTATCACGATGTCTATAAGAGTGATGCGCACGAATCGGGTTTTATCCGTGAGCGGGATTTGCCATATAAGATAAAGGTAGATGTCTTTGAGTCGCAGGTGAAAGCGATTTCTGATTATTGCAAGGATGCAAACTTGCCCAAAGATTCCGTTGTCTTTACTTTTGACGATGGTGGCAAGTCGTTTCATAGCGAGATTGCCCCGATTCTTGAGAAATATGGGTATAAGGGCTTGTTCTTCATCTCTACTAAGTATATCGAGACTGAAACATTCTTGAATGGAGATGAAATCCGTGATCTTTACGCAAGAGGACACATTATCGGTTCCCACGCTCATACTCACGTGCATCTTTATACTCTGTCGGATGCAGAAGTGGAAGAGGAATGGAAGCAATCCGCTGAAATCTTAAGTGGCATTATCGGAGAGCCTGTCAGATACGCCTCCATTCCCAATGGTGATAAATCCAAAAAGGTGTTGGAATATGCCAGGAAGTATGGAATAGAAAAGATATACACATCAGAACCTACTACGAAGGTGTCTAATTTCAAGGGGATGGAAGTCATTGGCCGATATGTCCTACTGGCGGAAAATCCAAATGACTATGTGCTTTCTATTGTCAGTAGTCCAAGAACTCGTTTTGTCCTTTCGTGCAAAAGGAGCGTACTGAATGTGGCAAAGGCGATTCTGGGCAGCAACTATGTTAAACTGAAAAATAACTTATATCGCAAACGATGCAAGTAAGTATCATTATGCCGTACTACAACGCGGCAACCTACATCCGTGAAACCGTCGAGTCAGTTATCTCTCAGACATACAAGGACTGGGAGCTGATTATTGTTGATGACTGCAGCTCAGCTCCTGAAACCTCAGATGTTCTCGATAGAGTCAAGTCTATGGACGAGAGGATTAAAGTCATCCGGGCAGAGAAGAACGGTGGTGCCGGCTTGGCGAGAAACCTCGGCATTGAGGCGGCACAGGGACGGTACATCGCTTTCTGCGACAGCGATGACTGGTGGTATCCTACTAAGCTGGAAGAACAGTTGAAGTTTATGCAGGATAATGGCTATGAGTTTACCTGCTCCTGGTACGAGGATTCCAACGAGAAGTTGGAATCTTATTACACAATGAAGCAAGCCACTCGGCAGTCTTACAAATCAATGATTTCTGGATGCAATGTCGGCACTCCTGGGGTAATTTATGATACGCAGCGAATCGGGAATAAGTTTATGCCGCCTCTCCGCCGGGCTGAAGATTGGGGGATGTGGATGACGATATTGAAGGATGTTGATTACCTCTACACTTATCCGAAGGCTCTCTGGAAATATCGTCACGTTCCGGCCTCCGAGACCAGCAATAAATGGGTGATGCTGAAAGCAGTCATACAAATGTACAAGTCAGTGCTTGGAATGTCTTCTGCCCGAGCCTGGACTACCGGGCTGTTTGTGTTCCTTCCGAGCAATATACTGAAAAAAGCTAAGAAGTTGTTCAGATAAGTTCGTCGTTACTTGACTGATATATGGATTTTGAGCAGTTTAGAGAGCTGATTCTCATTTCAGTGGGAGAGATAGATTCATTTTCTTCCGTTCCGACTGGCGAGGATTGGCTTCAGCTTTTCAATATGGCAAAGAAACAGGCTCTTTTGGGAGTGTGTTTTTGGGGTATTCAGAGACTTTATCAAGAAAGGCCGGAACAGATTGCCTCTTTGTCGGCAGACCTGAAGACTCGTTGGATGGGGACTGCTGTAATTATTCAGCGCCGTAACGAGCATCTGAATGCCCATTGTGTTGAACTTCAGCAACGACTTTCTGATGCCGGTCTCAAGAGTTGTATTTTGAAGGGACAGGGTGTGGCATCATTCTATGGCCCGCTCGCTTCATTTCGACAATCTGGAGATATCGATGTGTTTGTTGATGTAGATAGAATTACCGCTCTTAATTATTTGAAGGATAACGGCATTACTTGCTACGGCTGGGATTATGTTCACGCCCATCCACACTTCTTTGATGATGTCGAGGTTGAACTACATTATAGGACGAGCATATTTCGTAATCTTATCAGGGACAGAAAGTTCCAACGATTCGTTGAGCATAATAAGTTTGAGTTTGTTAGCGACTCTATTGAATTGGCCGATGCTGGTTGCATTGTAGTCCCATCTGGCTGGATGAATTTATTCTATCAGTTGCACCACATCTATCGTCATCTATTCTCCGAAGGCATAGGACTTCGCCAGGTGATGGACTATTATTTCTCACTGAAGACCATTTCTCTATTAGATGAGGATAAGCAGAAACTCTTGGATGCGGTAAAGGACTTTGGAATGGAGCAATTCGCTCAGAGTCTTATGTGGATTTTTGCGGATGTCTTCAATATAAATGAAGATCTGATACTCTGGACACCGGACGAGAAGGGGGGACAGTTTATCTTGAATGATATTCTGAAAGGCGGGAACTTTGGCACGGGGAATAAACGACGGAGTTGGTTATCCAATAGAAGGGTGAACAAGTTCGCTTTTGCCCTCAGCCGTTCATTCCATCTTGTCACTCATTATCCAAGCGAAGCGCTCTGGACTCCAATATACTATCTCTGGCATTTCTGCTGGAAGAGACTACAAAGTATTTGATTATGAACACATACCTAATCTACGGGATAATCCTAATTATCTTTGTTGTTCTTGAACTGCTCTATTTTAAGATAGCAGAACATTTCAACATCATTGATAAGCCTAACGAAAGGAGCAGCCATTCCACAATAGTACTTCGCGGTGGAGGGGTGATTTTCCTGCTTGGAGTGTGGCTGTGGTGCGCATTCTTCGGGTTCCACTATCCGCTGTTTCTGGTGGCGGTGACTTTGGCGACTGGAGTCAGTTTCATTGACGATATCCATTCTTTGACGGATTCGGTGCGGCTGGTTGCGCAGTTCGCGGCTATGGGGTTGATGATTTGGCAGTTGTTGTTGATGCTGGCTGGGAGTGTTGAGATGCTGGGAAGTGTGTGGGCGAAGGTTCTGTTTGTTGTAGTGGCACTGGTTATCTGCGTGGGGGCAACAAATATCTATAACTTTATGGACGGCATTAATGGAATCACGGCGGGGTATTCATTGGCTGTGCTTGTGCCGTTGATGATTATGAACACTCGTGTGGAGTTTGTCGAGCCTTCGTTCCTTGTGGTGATTGCGCTGGCGGTGCTGGTGTTCTCGTTTTTCAATTTCAGACCGCGTGGGAAAGCGAAGTGTTTTGCGGGTGATGTCGGAAGTGTAGGAATTGCGTTTATTGTGTTGTTTGCCATAGGACTTCTGATAGTCCAAACAGGTGATGTAACCTGGCTGATTTTTCTGATGGTGTATGGTATGGACGGATGCCTTACCATCTGCCACCGTATCTTGCTCCACGAAAACCTCGGACAGGCCCACCGAAAGCACGCCTATCAGATTATGGCTAATGAACTGAAGGTGAGTCATCCTGTTGTGTCGTTGATTTATATGGCACTCCAGCTCGCTGTGTCACTTGGATTTATATTTCTCGTGCCTGATACCGCACTTGCCCACTGGATTTATCTTGCTGCGGCTTTGATTGTGCTTGCGATAGCGTACCTGCTATTTATGAAGAAGTATTATCACCTTCACGCCGAATATCTGGAATCACTTAACAAGATAGCGTAGATATGACAATTGATAAAAAACTTTTAAAACAGTTGTTAGATCAGGCAGCTGTTAATCCTCGCCTCAGGATGAATTATGATTTGCGTAACTCCGCCGAGGATGGCTCCCAGCGAATGTTGAATGCGCTTCTCCCGGGTACGCAGGTGCCGATACACCGTCATCCAAATTCTTCAGAGAGTGTGGTGGTCATCTGCGGCTCTGTTGTGGAGGTTTACTACGATGATAATGGGCAGGAGATAGAGAGGATTCCTCTTTGTCCGGTACACGGCAGCTTCGGATGTCAGATTCCCAAAGGTACTTGGCACTCCATTGAGGCTTATGAGCAATCGGTCATCATAGAGGTTAAAGATGGCAGATATGGCGAGGATGGAAGCGAACAGCTTGATTTGACACACCGTGAGAATTCGAAAGAAGATGATGAAGCGCAGACTACATCTGGTGAGGAACAGTTCGAGAATTGCCTCGGTGACCTGAAAAAGAACATCGAGTATCTCATCGGTATGGAGCGCCACTCGGGCAGTATGGAAGTTATTACCCCACTCTATGTCAGCCGTATGCTCAACGTGCCACTTGACGGGGTCGGGAAGGCGATGAAAAAGATGGGGCTGTAGAAGGGAGGTGGTAGGGCAGTGGTTGTGCGAATAGAAACGACCTATCGCTATTGACAAGACAAAATAGATATCGGTACAGGTGTATGTGAGTATCAACCATATATCAATTATTTAAACTGCTCTGAATATGATTAAGAAGATCGTTATTAAGGATGTTGCTTCTTTTGATGATGAAGGTGTTACTCTTGATAATCTCAAGAAAGTAAACTTTATTTATGGCGGTAATGCGTGTGGAAAAACCACAATCAGCCGAGTGCTATCTTGCAAGGAGATTCAACATACCTATCCGCGGTGTAATGTGGAATGGGAAGGAAGTCCTCTTCAGGTAATGACTTATAATAACGATTTTCGTAACAATAATTTCCGTGAAGCTAACATCCCAGGCGTTTTTACGCTCGGGCAAGTGTCTGTCGAGGCGATTGCAGATATTGAGCGGTTGAACAAAGAAAGAGCTGGCTATTCAAAAGCTATTGATACAGCACTTGGCAATATCGCTACCAGAAATGCTGAGATTGCTGAACTGAAAAGTTTTCGTCAGGAACAATTGTGGAAAGGCGTATACAAGAAGAATGAAGAGTTTAAAGAGTGCCTCAGGGGCTTTTTATGGCTCACCTGCAAAAGCATGGGTTTGATTAGCCGTAGATCTTGCAGACTCGATAC
>CAVKBL010000016.1:0-42105 GCA_963654805.1 Lachnospiraceae bacterium
ACCTAACTTCCAATATTTTCAAAGAACTTTTATGATTTTTTACCGGACAGCAGTGTTTTTAGTTTTTTAAAATGTTAATAATTAGTGTTTAATAATTCATATAAGTCCTTAGCTGGAACAGAATACAAAGTCTGTCTTCGATCTCATTGCCACTGCCGTTAATTACTCTGTATTCGAATGACGCCCCATTTCTCTTGCATGAACGGTAAAGATTATCCATACCCTCATAATACGGAGAGTCATCTGTCTGTCCGAAATAATATTTTTCACCTTCTGCTGCATCGAAATCCGAAATTGCAGAATCCGCCAATACCAGATAATTAAACTTGCCGCGGTTCTCCGTCACAGCCACACCGGCATCCCCGAATGCCACAGCGGCGGAAGTTGTCAAACTATATACAGAAGAATACTGTTCTACCCACTCATCCAGACTCTTGACTGCCAAATCACAAGGCATATATACAAAACTTGCCTTAGTATTAGGGGTATAAAGCACAGCCATCGCGTTCTTCACATCTCCCGAATCAAGTCCGTAATGAAAGAAGAAAACTCCGGTACCCTTCTTTTGAGATTCATATAAGGAAGATACTACACAACCATCATTCTGCACCGTTATCTCGTTTTTCGAATAAGTAGCCCTGCTGCCTTCCGGCCAGGTTGAAGTGCCATTCATGCAACTGTCCATCCACGGAAGGACTTCACTCAAAGCATCCATCCAATAAGACGAGGTATGTGCACCATTAGCTACTCTGAACTCGTGAACAAAGTCACGTTCACGAAGAATAACATGCAGAGAATCATTAGCCACGAGCAATTGCTCCTCATCGTCTCCACAGGTAAAGAACCACTTTACCGTTTCAAGTTCTGACCGGTTCGCATCACTAAACTGACGATAGGGACTGTGGGCAAGATAATATTCCGTCAAACGGCCCGTACCATATTGGCCAACACCTCCGAAAATCCTGCCCCATTGATTATCCCATCCCCCGGCAGACTCTGTCATATACTGCGCGTCTGTTCTGAAGGACATGCTTAACGGAGCACTGCAGGCAAATAGTTCAGGATGTTTTTCGGCAAGCACCATGGCACCGAATCCTCCCATGGAATAACCGGTAATGCCTCTATGGTCCTTATCGGCTATCGTCCGGAGCGAAGAGTCTATATATGGAATAAATTCCTTCACAAAAAACTCCATATAATCATACTTGCCATCATATGTATTACAATAGTACGATGTAAATCCCTGTGGGAAAACATATATCATCTCACTTAGTCCATGAGCTTCGAGATTGTCCACTTTGGAATTGGCATGAAGATACTTCCCGTTCCACGAATTATAGTCATCACCATACCCATGCAGCATATACACTACGCTATAACGCTTTTCACGGTCATCCCTATAACTTGCCGGCAAATACACGCTATAGTTCATATCTCGGCCAAGTATATCGCTATGCATCACCAAGTCCTGACTGTATCGTTGGAATGTGCCAGGGTCATCTGGGAGCACTCTTTTCGAGCTGCAGCTGATGACACAAGTCAGAAAAAGAGTGAGCGATAACAATATTCCTTCTATTCTATTCATCTCTGTCGTATATTACCATTTCCTGAGCATTGACTGCATAATCCGGATGCGGATTTAACAAGCGAAGTTCAAGCGTATGGTCTCCACTCTGTAGACAATACTTTGAAAAAATCTCGTATTTACGTGTAATGTAATCATACGGCATCAAAAAATCTTCTGCCAGTTCGCCGTCAATCCATGCTTGAAGATGAGCCTTATAGTCAATGTCACTATGCCCTGTCTGCACCACACTGCCCTCTACGACTATGCTGTTACCCGTAAATTTCAATTTCACAGAATCCGTAAACCTCTTTTTCAATACAACTTTACCCACAGGACGAAGTCCTTCGAAAGACTGCTCATAACGCACCTGTGCCGGTGTCTGAACGGTAAAATAAATACTTCCATCCTCATTCGCCACACCTCCGTTTTTCTCCACGGCTGATTTTATAAGAGAAATATTCTGTCTTACGGTTTCATTTAAACTAAGTGAAGTATAAGGAAATGGCAGATCGGCTATCAACTCAGCAGACTTGCGGTATTTTTCAGGAATCGCATTGTACCCATAGATAACGCCAAGCACCCCTGCAGCAGAAGCCGGATTACAATCTGAATCCTGGCCGCAGCGTGTCGCGATATCCATAGTCTTCTCAAAATCACCTTCACCGTACAGCAAACCAATCACAACATACGCCGAATTTATGACTGCATCTATATTGAATCCGTTCCACACGCCTTCCGGACATCCGATATCAAAGCTGTGCAGTTTATCAACTTCAAACCAGCACTGCTTCCAGTCTGACGGATATTCTGCATGCAGGCGGATAACATCATCTATACATGAACGGAACTTCGTGCCTTCAGGAATTATTTTCACAGCCTCAGAGATGAGTGTAGGGATATCGTTGTTCACATATGCAAGCGAATAGAGCGCACTGATGAACACTCCTCCATACCATCCGTCTCCATAATTCATTATATGACCTATTTTGTCACACTCCTTTACGGCAGAATTGGTCATCCCCGGATATAACATTCCTATAAAGTCAGCCTCGATCTGAAAATCTATATCATCAGCATGTGGATTATGCATCCAATGCCCTGACTGTGGCGGCATTATACCATTAAGAATATTGTAGCGCGCCGCCTGATTCGCATGCCAAAGTTTATAGTCAGCATGGGCAATGCGTTGCGCGTACAGCTCCACCGGAGCATCCAAGCCATTCTCCGCCATGACCTCAAGGAAAGTAAGATCCATGTAGACATCATCATATAAGCCAGGGTCTCCTATAAAAGTATCATAGATATAATTGTCATGCCAGAGAATGGGTTCACTGTCCTGCATCAGTCCGCCTTTGAACTTGAACTCAGTAGGCCCTCCATAAGTACAGCCAATTGTCTGCGCGAACCAGCCACCTTTGACCTTATCCAGAAGAACATCATCAGGAATGGTTACTTCCTGACCATACGGAATACCTGTCTTCACACTGCAGGAGCAGAGTGCCAGCATAGACAGAGTTATTATTAAAAATCTTTTCATCTTATCAGTTGTGATAATAGGTATCCTCTACAGGACGATCCGAATAATACTGTATAGCATTGATTCTTAAAAGATAAGTTTGTGGTCGAGGATTGCGCCATACCAGTTTCACACTATGATTCCCCTCTCCCATACGATACTTCCATGCAGGCTCAAGTTTTCTGGATGTTCCCTTCATAGGAAGAATCGAAACCTGATCCAAAATACCATCTATCCACACCTCTATCTCTGCCACATAGTCATCTTTCTGCTCAGCCAGCGCAAAGACTTCGGAGCCGACGTGCTTTTTGGACACTCTGTCGGCATAATCTTTAGAAATGCCTCTCAGACAAACAAGATTACCCCAAATACAGAAACCATTACCGTTGAAATCAAATGTATATTCCTTATCCATCCAAGCGTCCTTCTGGTCGCGATAAACCGGATAAGTGTCTATAAAATTCTGCTCCAACGGAAGAACTTCAGTTTTGGTTTGAGGCATCTTCACCGAAACACCGTCAACTTCTCCACCATTCTTTTCTATGAGAGCAAGCGCGTGCCTTAGGGAGAATTCAGAGCCTTTGGATAGCGACACGTCTGTTCCTTCAAAATCCAGAGTCCAAATCTCATCGAGAGGAGCCTTCCAGAATTCCGGAATGGCACTTTTGCCATACATTACGCCAAGCACTCCGCCCACAGTCGCAGGATTACAATCCGAATCTTGTCCACAGCGGGTCGCGATCTCTATGGACTTGGCAAAATCTCCCTGTCCATAAAGCAGTCCCATAGCCACATATGCTGAATTGAGCTTAGCATCTATATCAAAACTCAAGAACACACCTTTAGGACAGCCGGTATCAGACCCCCATTTTTTAAGTATCTCGAACCAGCACTGTTTCCAATCAGTCGGATACTTTTTGTAGAGCACACGGACGTCATTGACACACTGCCAGAATGTACTCTTCTGCGGAATCCCCTCCAAGGCCGCATCAAGAATATCAGAAGGATTCTTGTGAACAAAAGCGGCGGAGTACAACCCGGATACGAATGCGCCTCCATAGAATCCGTCTCCACTATTCATTATATGGCCCACTTTATCAGCAATATCCAAAGCCTGGTTGACCATTCCAGGAGACATAAGGCCTATGAAATCAGCTTCAATCTGAAAATCCAGGTCATCAGCATGCGGATTATTCATCCAATTCCCTGAGAGTGGAGGCATGATACCCTGACGGATATTATAACGTGCCGCCTGATTCGCATGGGCCAGATGATAGTCTGCATATGCGAACCGATTGGCCAACTGCTGAGCAGTGCAATCAAGACCAAGCTGTTCGAAAGCCTCGGCAAAAGTGAGATCGTTATAAATATCATCAAACAGGCCGGGTTTCTTGTCCCACCAATATTTAACATACCCATCTCCCCATGAAATAGGCTGAGAATCAGGAATAAGTGTGCCTTGATGTTTGAATTCGGTAGGCGCGCCATACACTACGCCAATGGTCTGTCCGGCCCATCCGCCTTCTATGCGATCACGAAGTTCCGCCACTGACATCTCCACCAAGTTCTCCACTTCAGGCATTGAGGTTTCAAACACCTCCACTTCAGCCACTGATATAAAAGCAGATACATTCTTAGTATATTTATTCCAATGATGCTCGATATGGTCATCTCCTATCACTCTGACGCCTCTTGAAGTAACAGGACGGAACGTAAAGAGAAATTCGGCATTGTGCGGCTGAATAAAGACTACATCACTTTCAGGAAGCGCCGGAGATACCGATGAATTGACCGTGATCCAGTTTCCATTCTCATCGAGGACTTCGATGCGCATGTTGCTATACCATCCGCCAAACTCTTCCAGACATCCATAATGGAATGCTACCTGATCGAAAGTTCTCGGCTCATCCCATGTATAGCCGAACCAGTCCTGTCTCGGTGCATTTGACTTGGATGCCAATGAGCAGAATACGGAATTGGCCCCGGAAAGAATGCCATCATTTATCACGCTCACATCCTGTGCATAGTATGCTCTGGAATTGGTTAGCCAGCAAGAGTCAAGAACCTCGAAATTGGTCTTCTGTGCAGAGGCGACAATATGTCCTTCCTGTGCAATGTTTCGGCCACGCACCACCAATGTAAAATCTTTCGTGATAGTCTGTTTCCCATCAGAAAGCGAAAGACGGATATCATAGTTGCCCTTTTGAGAGGTAATCCCGGTAAGTTTTCCATCTTTGAATTTGAGCCCTTCTGGAAGTTTACCGGATACGAAACGCCATTTGAAATGTCTGTTCGAGACACATGCAAAATCATAATCCACCTTCTCACCGCAGACTATGCGTGGCTGAGGCCCTTCACAGAACTCAAGAGGAACATTGAATTTGGCCTTGGTATTGATTACCAAGTATTTTTTGCCACCACGTTCTTCTATTCGACCACCATTATCCAAAACAACCTTTACAGCGACATCTACTGTCCTGTCTATCATATCCTCTATGGATGCGTCTGGAAGATCATAACGGGTAACATTAATATATCTGTCGTTAAATGGCTTCGTCCAATGTTCAAAAGGCATAGACCACGAAGTGGGCACATTTTCCCCACCGTTAATGACGCCCAGTATGCCGCAAGTAGTGGCGGTCTGATTGTCGGCATCGAATCCAAGGGAGCAACCTATGTTGAGGGTCTTCTCTATATCTCCACCGCCATACAGAAGAGCAAGCATTCCCATCGCACCGTTAAGATTGGCATTCCAAATGGTTTTGGTAAATGAAGGCTCCTGATGGTAATACTTTTCTTTGATGTACTCTCGAGCCTGCGTATAATCGTTCGGATTCTGGTCATAAAGACTCATACATTCCCTGACAGTTATCGCAAATTTATCATCTTCAGGCAAATACGTCAAGGCATTTTCCATCAGTTTTCTGATATCCGATTCGAAGAAAGCGTCTGAATACATCGCTCCATATACCACGGTTGGAGATGTAGCCCAAGAGTCAGAGGTGATACGCGCCGCCCATTCGGAAATACCGGCAGCATAAGAAGTCATACCGGGAGCAGTATAAGACCATATTTCGTTGATAAGCTGCGGATCAATCTGAAACCAATGCGGATTGTTTTCCATAGCCCCGGTAAATGGTGGAGTAAGACCGTAGTGCATAGCACCGAGAGCTGCCCTGTTCGCCAACCACACACGGTCACGGATATGGTACATCCATCCCTCACGCATCTGAGCATAAGTAGGACGTACTCCGTATTTCTCCATCATTATCAAATACATATACTCAACGTCAGTATCATCGTCGGAAAACGCTCCATCCACGGCCGTCATTTTACGCATGGCCTTATTCCATACGAAAGGCCCCTGTCCGGGTTCCTCTATGAACTTGTTCTCATATTCAAGACCATAGATATTTCCTACCATCTGGCCAAGCCACGCTCCGGCTATCTTACTTCTCAAAGTTTCGAAAGAAATTTCTTTCTCATCCTTTGAAACATTTTGACAAGCACACAGGCATACAGCAACCGATGCGAACAATATTAAAAATCTTTTCTTCATATCTACTTACACTAATATCCCTGATTTTGAACAAGATTAGGATTGTCTCCCATTCTTTCGTCAGGAATTGGGAGAAGTTTAACATAATCCTTGTCGGCATCCTTTGCCCACCACGCCTGTGTGTATTGGCCAAACCTGATAAGATCCTGACGCGACCAGCCTTCGAGAGCAAGCTCATGCTGACGTTCAAGCAAAAGATTATCAAGAGTAAGATCCGCTACCGACATTGGCAAGAGACCCGCTCTTGTACGTATAGTCTGGAATTCAGGAATAGCAGCAGCCTCAGAATCGCGACCTTGACGCACGAGTGCCTCCACATACATAAGAACCACATCAGAATAACGCATCAGATAGAAATCATTCTCCATCGAAATCTTATATGAAGTGAGCGTACCGTCAGTCTGATAAGGCCACTTGATGATTCTTGCACCCTCGAATCGACCTATACCGTTATTGTATTTATCCTCGTCTATAGGAGAAGCCGTGAGAATATAATCTTTCAGTACGGTAGTCGTACCGCCACTCCCGTCAGGCACCACTTCCTTATATTGATACTTGGTCCCGTCCGCAGCATATACCTGACCGTAAAGCCAAGTCGCATCCTTACGGATATCCCCAGCCTCATAAGAATCAAAGAAATCAGGCTGCGCCATCAGAGAACCGTTCCAAGTATCGCCGATGTTGAACGCCTTCTGCAGATCCTCATTGAATGTCATCACATAGATATAGAAAGCGTTATTAGTATAAACACTGCTATGAGGAAGAGCAAATACAGCTTCGCTTCCGTTTTCATTATTGATTGCGAAATTGGCTTCATAAGTACTAAACAGACTATATTGTCCTCCGTCCATAATCGCTTTGCAGACAGTCTCGGCCTCAGCATAACGCCGCGTACCGGTCCATTCTTCAGAATTCAGATAAATTTTAGCGAGCAAGAATTGAGCAACCCCCTTAGTTACTCTGCCGTAAGTAGCAGTAGTCACCTTCTCATCGAGCTTATCAATATTATTCTTAAGTTCATCCTCAATCCAGCCTAACATAAATTTACGGTCCTTCTGTTCAGGATATCCTGTCTGGGTCTTGTCCACAGAATAAGGAACGTTACCCCAGCAATCCACTGCCAGAAGATAATAATAGGCTCTCAATACCTTAATCTCAGCAATGCTCTTAAGCACGGTCTCGCTTTGATTGGCAGTTCTTTCAAGTTCATAGATGGCATCGTTGCATGCGGCTATGCCGTCAAAACAGAAATCCCACCCGCAGCGGACAAGCTTGTTGCCGGCTGTAATCTCGTGTCTTTGCAGTTCACCATATCTGGACTCTCCCCAGCTTCCGTTATATGATTTCGGAATAGCCGCCTCATTAGAAAGCTGATATATGAGAGTCAACATGCTCTGCTCCGAGCCCCATGACTGAAGTGCAGTATATGGACGTGCAGTATAAAGGGCGATATTGGCATCATCATTCAGGAAGACATCCTTTGGAATACGTGAATATATCTGTTCGTCCAGATTTGTGCAGGCGGAAATTGATGACACCGCACAAAAAGCAAGAAGTATTTTATTAATGGTTTTCATTTTCTTAGAATTTTATGCTTGCGCCTAAAGTAAGAACTCTTGTCCTTGGATAATAGCTAAGGCCCTCTATACCAGGGGTCAAACCTGAACGCGACACCTCCGGATCCACACCGGTATATTTTGTAAGGACGAACAAATTTTGGCCGGTAAGTGAGAAGCTGAGCCCCTTTACGAAATTTCTGTTTTTCAAAGGCACATTGTAGCTGACAGACAAATTATCGAGCTTCAGGAATGAAGCATCCTCAAGATATTTCGAGCAATAAACAACCTTGCCTGTATATTCAGGCTCATCCAACCAGCTTGCCAGCACATTTTTCAGTCCAAGTTCGTTGATGCAGGCATAAACGGCACGCATCTGATTGAAAGCCTTTCCTCCAATAGAGGCTCTGAGTGTAGCACTAAGAGCGAAATTACCGAGTTTGACGTTGTTGCTCCATCCAAGATCACAGAACGGATAAGCATTACCAAGTTTCACCCAGTCTTTTTCGGTGGACTGCTTTACCTTGATAGTTCCGCTGCTTCTGAGTCCATCATATTCAGGGCCGTAGAACGTGCCAATACTTTCGCCTTCGATCAGTCTCTGGCTATAACATCCCAGAGGAGTATTGAGCCAGCCTATTCTATATTCCTGTCCTGAGAACTCGCTGTTCGTGAAAGATACGAGTTTATTTTCATTATGGGCAAATGTAAAAGCAGTCTGCCAAATCACGTCCTTAGTCTGCACCGGAATTGCAATAATGGTAATCTCGACACCGCTGTTACTGATCTTGCCCACATTTGTGAACAACGTAGAATAATCATACGGAGGGACAGGAACAGTGTAATTATAAAGGAGATCCGTAGTAAGACGATAATAATAGTCGACCGTTCCGCTCAGGCGGCCATCCAGGACGGAGAAGTCCAAACCTGTATTGAATTCCGACTTCTTCTCCCACGAAAGATCAGGATTGGCATTGCTTGCAGGAGCATAGGCAGTGGACCATTTGCCATCATAATAGAAGTTGCCATTGGTCTTCACAAGGAAGAGAGACTTATAATTATCGAAATCCTGATTTCCTGTCATACCAAATCCGGCACGAAGCTTAAGTTCCTCAAGCCATGTGACATCACTCATGAATTCCTCCTGAGTAAGACGCCATCCGAGACTGACTGCAGGGAACCATCCCCACTTGTTGTTCACTCCGAACCGGCTTGAACCGTCACGACGAAGCGATACCGATGCGATATATTTTTCGTCATAATTATACATCACGCGGCCGAAGAATGCGATGTAACGGTTGGATTCCTTATACGAGCTCATCGTGGCATTACCGGACAAAAGTGCTTTGCCTCCACCTATATTATTTACTCCGAACCAATCGGTATCGAAATCATAGTTATAAAGATCGGAACTGTCATTTATCTGTTCCTCGAAAGAATAACCCAGGACAGCTTGAACGGAATGTTTGTCAAAATGCCTGCTATACTGGAGAGTGCTCTCATACTGAAGATCCGACGCGCGTGAATTTTCTATCTCAGCAGAACCGTTAAGGCCCCATTCACCAGGGTAATACTTGGTCTTATAGTCCGTATGGCGGGTATTTTTCATTGTCCAAGAGACGAAGTTATCCCATTTCAGACCTTTTACCGGCAGGATATTGAGAGTCGCACGGCCATTGGCGGCAATACGGTCTATATCATAGGCGTTCTTCCTTTCCTTCAGCATGGCCACCGGATTATAATAATCCATGGATGTAATGGTATAATATCCTCCGTGCTCCGTATCCGTTTCGTCATAAACAGGTTCCGTAGGATTATGAAGGAATGCCTGACGGAAGATACCGGTGCGAGTTCCCTCATATTTACGCTTACCGTAACTGAGGTTATAATCAAATGTCATCCATCCTTGCAAAGCCTCCTGATGAATATTGGTCTTGAAGAGATACACTTGAGCATCATTATTCTTAAGAAGACCCTGATTCTGTTCCACATTGAGCGTGGTTCTATGAGAGAATGTTTCCGAACCGCCGGATACCGCAAGAGAATGACGGTGAGAGAACGGAGTACGGGTCACTTCCTTGAACCAGTCCGTCTCGGCTCCATAAAGCGAGGATGATGAGGCTGGCTTATAATTTTCTATGGCGTACTTGAATTCAGAAGCAGACATTGGGACAGCGCGGGACAGGACAGTCTGAACAGAACCCTGACCATCATACTCTACTGAAGTCTTGCCGGATTTGGCGCGCTTGGTAGTGATAATAATCACTCCATTCGTCCCTCTGGTACCATATATGGCAGCGGCAGAACCGTCCTTCAGCACATCTATGGTCTCCACTTCCTGGAAATTGATGCTGTTGAGGTCCGCGCCGCTTACCCCATCAATAATGATGAGAGGTCCTTGGCCCGCTGAAAGAGTGTTAGTACCGCGAAGAAGAATTTCCATGGAAGAGTTAGGATCTGCACCATTTGGATTAGTAATGGAAAGACCTGCCACCTTACCCTGAAGAAGTCCTGAAGCATCGCTGAACGCACCTTTGTCAAAGTTCTCAACTTTGAGACTTGCCACCGAGCCGGTTATCTCCTTCTTAGTCGAAGTACCATAACCTATCACGACCGTTTCCTCGAGCATCATATCTTCAGACACTCTGAGCATTATATCATATATATTTGATTCTGTTACGGTTACACTAGCATCAGCATAACCTACAAACGACACTTGAAGTGTTTCTCCCGTCTTGGCTTCGACGGTATATTTTCCGTCCACATCTGTGACTCCATATCTGGATGTACCTGACACCACTACAACGACACCCGGAACCGGAAACTTCTGGTCATCTGTCACAGTTCCGCCCACCTGTCTCATCTGAGCCCGAGCCGGAAGCACCACAGATAATAGAGCAACGGCCAATATATACTTTAAACTATCTTTTTTCATCCTTAAACTTTAGTTAGATGCTACTATAATACAAGCCAATCCGGCCACGAACAGAAGAAACATTAGCCCCAACAGTCCATAAACATTCTTTCCTGAACCCTTGAACTCCTTCCAGATGAACACGCCCCAGATCGCGGCGATCATGGGAGCGCCCTGACCAAGCGCATAAGAAACAGATGCACCGGCCTTTCCGGAAGCAATATAACTGAATGCCGTACCCAGACACCAGATACACCCTCCAAGAATACCTGTAAGATGTGTCTTGACATTTCCCCTGAAGTACTCTGAATATGAGAGAGGAGCGCCGACAAAAGGCTTCTTCATTACAAGCGTATTAAACAAGAAATTACTCAAAAGCACACCAAATGAAAATATTACAATGGCAGTATACGGAGTAGCCTTCCCGGCTGCAGGAGCGGCAAAGTTCTCCAGATCCATAGCTCTCGCCACAAAACTATAAAACAACGACATAAGTACTCCTGCAACAAGCGCTAAAAGAATGCCTTTCTTTCTATCCTTGGCCGGAATGTCAGAATTGCCCTTCTTACCGCTCGCGATTCCGTTGCAGATGATGGCAAATACCACGAGTACCACGCCCGCGAACAAGAATACAGGGTCAGTTTTGTGCAGTCCTTGACCAATCTCCACAATGTATGTATTTATCGTACCGAGCGCCATAGATATGCCTACGCCAAGCGGAAATGCCACAGACATTCCGGCAATGGATGTAGACGCCGAAAGAAGTATATTGGAAGCATTGAATATAATACCGCCAAGTATTATCCATCCCCAATTCTCAAGGCTCACCTGCCTTATATTTTCAGCAAAAGGAATACCTTTCCCTCCGATGCTGCCCATAGTGAAAGCTATAAAGAGAGCGAAAAGGACCATACCTATTACATAGTCCCAATAGAACAGTTCATAACGCCAAGTCTTGGCAGCGAGTTTCTGGGCATTTCCCCAGGAACCCCAGCAAATCATAGTTACAAAGCAGAATATCACTGCCAGTAAAGTGCTGTTAACGATAAACATAATTATATGGTTTTAATTGTTTTACTCTATTTCTCTGCGATAAGGGATAGATTCCTGCGCACCTCTTCTCTGAACAGTCAGAGCAGATGCCTTAGTCGCGAATTGTGCAGCCTCGACAAGAGTATGCCCCTCGGCAAGCGCAACGCAAAGAGCCCCACAGAAAGTATCGCCTGCCGCAGTGGCATCCACTGCCTTTACCTTGCAGGCATCAATCTGGATAAAATCTTTTTCATTCACAATGGCACATCCCCTGCTACCCATAGTCATGACGATAGAATGCACTCCCATCTCGATTATTTTCTTAGCGGCAGCGCGATTATCGTCCTTCACCCCGGTAAGAAGAGCCAGTTCAGTCTGATTAGGAGTAATAAGATCTATGTTATGAAAGAGTGCTTCCGGAAGATTTACAGCAGGAGCCGGATTCAATATCACATACACACCGGCCTCATGGGCAATTTGAGCCGCACGAGCCACAGATGTGACTGGGATTTCTAACTGAAGGATTAGATAATCAGAAGAACAAATCAGTCCCCTCAAAGACTCAACATCCTCCACAGAAAAGTCATCATTGGCGCTAGAGGCAACGGATATACAATTTTCGCCATCTTCTGCGACCATAATCAGAGCGACTCCGGATGATCTTTCCGAGTAGAGTATATGTTCTGTATCTATAGTCTCTCTCTTGTAGCTCTCTACAGATTCTTTTCCGAACAGGTCTTTTCCTACTTTGCAGACGAAAGTAACATCTCCTCCAAGTCTACTGGCGGCGACGGCTTGATTGGCGCCTTTGCCTCCACGCCCCATCACAAATTCGCCACCGAGAATAGTTTCACCTGGAGCTGGCAGACGATCTGCCTTAATGGTCATATCAGTATTGCTACTGCCTATGACAAGTATCTTTTTCTTTGCCATTTTATAAGATCGGTTATTGTTCAGTGTCGTGCGATAACGATTGCGTTATCCAAAGGCAAAATTATATGAAACAACATCAAATAATCATAATCATCGCAGATTTTATCTATCTTTGTCCAGAAAATTTGCGCAAAACTGGTCGCAAGCCTTTTTATAACACCACATATAACCAATTTATGAAGGAAACACTTCAGACTATAGCTCAAAGACTTAACCTCTCTGCTACAACCGTATCCAGAGTACTTGGAGGGAATGCAGAAAAATATCGCATCAGCGCAAAAACACAGGAACTCATAATGAACGAGGCCATGCGTTGCAAATATACTCCAAGCATGGTGGCAAGAAGTCTCCGGACACAGAGAACCAATATGATAGGCCTCATCCTACCTTCTGTTTCCAATAAGTATTTCGCAGACATAGCCAGCACAGTCATATCCGAATGCCGGCATAATGGATACACAACCATAGTAATGGATGTTGCAGAAAAAGAAGAATTCCAAAAAGACTGCATACGTTCAATGGCCACACGCGGAGTAGACGGAATGATTATAGCGCCTTGCGGTGATGACCCTTCGCAATTGGAAATGATAAATCAAGAATACTTTCCGATAATTCTCATAGATCGATATTTCAATGATTCCTCCCTTTCATATGTAACCGCCAACAATCTGCAGGGCGGAATGCTAGCCGTGCGCCACCTTATCTCACAAGGGCATTCCCGAATCGCCTGCATCCAGGGAGTCATAGAGTCCATTCCTAACCAAAAACGTGTATTAGGTTATAAACGGGCTATGACAGAAGCCGGATTAGAAGATAACATTGATATAAGAGGAGACGCTTTTTCTATCCAGAACGGGTATGTTGAAACTAAACTGCTGCTGTCCGCCCCCTCCTCAACAAGGCCTACGGCCATATTTGCCCTCAGCAATACAATAGTGTTGGGAGCTGTAAAAGCCATAAAGGAAAGCGGTCTCAGAATTCCGGAAGATATCTCCGTAGTCTCCTTTGATGACAATATATATCTGGATTATATGGAGCCACCTGTCACCAGAGTAATCCAACCGGTCGAAGGGATGGCCAAGCTCGCCGTGCGGCTGCTTTTCAACGATATCATCAAACCAAAGTCAGAACGCACCAAATCCGAACTGCAGCTCGCCACCGAACTCATCCGACGCGACTCAGTCCTCGGCCTGAATAAGCAACCTCACGATTAACAAGATCTCATCCGCCCAAAGACCATATCATATACAGCACATTACAAGATATCCGTATGATTGCACAAATATTTTTCGTATGTTTGCAAACATGAGTCGTGGCAACGATGCCCCGACATAAAACATTTTAAATTATGAAAACTTCAAAAACATCTGCCCCCGGGGCAGTGTACGCCGACCTGCGTACCGACTTCATGTTCAAGAAAGCCTTCGCGCAGAAAGACATCATGATTCCGTTTCTGAACGACATTCTGGGAACCGACAAGATTCAGGACATCGACTACCGCAATGTCGAGCAACTTGGGTTCGACACCGAAGACCACAAAGTTTATTACGATCTCTACTGCCATTGCTCGGACGGCAAGGACTTCATCGTGGAAATGCAACGACGCTCACAGCGGTATTACCGTGAGCGTATGGTCTTCTACTCCACCTATCCTATTCAGCATCAGTATGTGGAAGCCAAACGTCTGCATGAAGAAACACACCCGATGGAACCATTCATCTTCAAATATAAGCTCCGCCCGGTGTACATAGTCTCCGTCACTGACTTTGCTTTGGAGCACGAAGCCAATTGGCCTGAAGATAACTTCGTAAGTTGGTACTGCATAAACGAAAAACAGACCGGTGAACTCTACTGTGACACGCTGAACTACATCTTCGTCGAACTGCCGAGGTTCAAGAAAGTGCTTCAGCAGAATTCGGCGATGGCGGAAAAATGGGCGTATGTGTTCAACAACCTCGCGGAACTAAAGGCTGTCCCGGACGAACTGAGCGAAAAATATTTCAAAAAATTGTTCGAAACGGCGAAAATAGTTAACTTCACCGACGCAGAACAATTGTCATACATAAAAGATCAGCAAATGAAATACGACTACGAGAATGTAATGGCATATGCCGTAGAACAAGCTGCAGAGAAAGCCACGGCAGAAGGTGAAGCTCGAGGTAAGGCAGAAAGCAAACTCGAAATAGCGAAGAACATGCTGGCAAAAGGATTTGAGATGTCAGTCATCAGCGAAATTATTGGACTACCAGAAAAAGAATTATCAGGATTACTTCACCAATAATCCATGACTCTGGAAGCTGCTACGAAAAAGACCGGTCACTGCGACCGGTCTTTTTCGTGTGGTGCCACCGAGAATCGAACTAGGGACACAAGGATTTTCAGTCCTTTGCTCTACCAACTGAGCTATGGCACCATCTTTTGGGAATGCAAAGATAACAAGTTTATTTTAATTTGCAAAATCTTTAATAACATTTGCATCCCATTTCAGAAGCCGTCAGAACCTGTACACCGCCCTGAGCATGCAGGAGATCGGGGCCTGAGGGAAGAGGCCTTCGTCCTGGCTGTAGGTATTCTCCGCCACGAAGAAATATCTTGATACCCAGGCATTGGCACTGTACTGCGCGTTAAGTAGGTTGTTGACATACACTCCGAACTGCAGAGAATTGCCTCCCCTGAAATGCAGAGTATGGCTGAGCGACGCATCCGCTACAAAATATCCCGGAAGACTGCGCTCTTCACTGCCGGTGTTGTCCCAATACTGTTTCCCTACATATTTGCCCTGAAGGGACAGTTGCACCTCGGAGAGCGGAGCATAATATGCGAACGGATTGACATTCAAACTCATTGCTCCTATCAAAGCAGGCGAAAGAAGGATAGCGGTATTCTCATATTTCTCGTCCAATTGGCCTACAAGATTCCAGTCATCCATATTATCATACTTGCTCACATAAGCGTGAAACTCGCGTATACGGTTGTCACTCACAGTGAAATTACCGTTCAAAGCCACTACAGGAGAAGGCTTCCAAGCGGCGGTAAGCTCAACTCCCCTTCTCCACGCACGGTCCACATTCTCTTTAATGGCATAACCGGAAGAAGAGAGTTTTCCCGTCTCCAGAAGCATATCCCAATACTCCATCGCATACAGATTCACTCCGGCCGCGAAAGAAGAACATTTGTATTCATAGCCAAGTTCCACATCCAGCATCTTTTCCGGGCGGAGTTCGGATTTTTCCACTCCGGCGTTATTGCTTTCAATAACTTCCTTAATATCACTGCGGCCCGGTTCACGATGTCCAAGCGCCGCGCTCAGATATGCCTTATGCCCTTCCGCAGGAGTGAAGGTAATACCAGCACGCGGGTTGAAGAATCCCCACTGAGTAGAATAGGTAAGGTCCGAAAATTCGTCATCCTTGCCGTTCATATCCAAAGTCACAAGCCTGTACTGAAGATCCAGATAAGCTGTAAGTGAAGAAGTGAACGAATATTCACCGCGTGCGAATGCAGAAAAATCCTTTTTCAGGCCTTTGTTCCTGTACCATTCGTGGTCCATATCGCCCAGAAGACTGCACCACTTTACATTACCGTAATGATCTCCATCGTAAAGCGAAGCGCTCACGCCGGCATCCAACTTGAGGGCATCCTTGGAATACCTGAGAGAAGAATTCAGGACATAGTAATCGGAAGCGGCCCATTTGTTCGTAATGAAATCTCCCTTTTTGTATGATACACCGTCTATTACCACAGGCGACTCCAGTCCGTATTTAGTCAACTTCTTCCCTGCCTTATACTGATCATAGTAGCCTCCACCGTCCGTATAATTGAGCGTAGTGGTCCAGCTGAGAGCCGAATTGAACTGATGCGTATAGTTCAGCTGAAAATGCTGCTGTAGATAGTTATCCGTCTCATTATCATAGTAATGGACATTACCGAAAGCATCATAATACTCTCCTGCCGGATTATATGTGCGGTCTTCTGCCAATTTGGCCTGCGATATTCCCTCCCAGGTGATGCCCGTGTGCTGCTCACCCATAAGATAAGTAAATCTCAGGGAATTGCTGCCTTTTATCCAGCCAAGCACGGCAAGAAGCGACTGCGAATCGGCAAACGCATTACGTATATAACCGTCGGTGGTGTTCATTGAGTAGACAAAATGGACATACAGGCCATGAGGGAGAAGGCCTGTACTGGCGCCGAAGCTGGTCATCTTCGTGTTCCAGGCGCCCCTGGTGATATCCACCCAGCCGGATGGCTGCGCCCCAACTGAGGCCGTGCTCATGTTGATGCTTGCTCCGAATGCACCCGCCCCGCTTGCCGACGTACCAAGTCCGCGTTGAAGCTGTACGGAAGAAAGTATGCCGCCAAGGGCTGGGATGTTAACCCAGAAAACCTCTTGGGATTCAGCATCATTAAGGGTGATGCCGTTAAGCGTGACGTTGATCTGAGACCCCTTGGACCCGCGTACGGTAAGCTTCGAATAGCCAAGTCCCGTACCGCCCTCGTTGCTCGCCACCACTGACGGCTGAAGCGAAAGGGTCATAGGAAGAGAGTTGAGCGGAGACGACTGTTTCAGCTCCTCGGAATGAATCATAGTGAAAGTAACCGGAGTCTTTTCTCCTGCGCGGGATACGCTGACTACCACACTGTCAAGTCTTTCTTCTTTTTCATCGGCACCGGGCTCCTGAGCCAATGCCGACTGTGTGGAAAGAATAGCCACACTTGCCAATAATAAAAAACCTCGCATAATAAATCATTACGCAAGGGGTCAGCACGCTTCGTGCTATCTGGAGTGCATTCCCTACGACGGCATTATCCGTGTCAGGTTCAATGGGACTCTCTCAACCTCTTCTGGCCGCGACCGGCCTTGGAAGTACCCCTCTGCTTATTTAGGGCGCAAATATACGCCTATTCTTTTTCTTCTACAAGACTGATTCTGTAAAGTTCGGGCCAATTCTTTCCAGTAAGATAAACTCTGCCCTTCTCATCCACCGCTATGCCGTTAAGCACGTCCGTTTCTTCCGTACGCTTGCTATCCGGGAGCAGCCCTTCGCAGTTTACGATACCTTCGACCTTTCCGTTTTCGGGATTGATGATGACTATAAGGTCAGAAGTGTAGACATTGGCCCAGATGCGTCCGTCTATCCACTCAAGTTCATTAAGATAGCGCACCGCCCTCCCGTTAAGAGTGACATTAAGGGTCTTCTGGAGCTTCAAGTCCGGCGACAGGAAATACAGCTTGGACGAACCGTCACTTGCGATAAGACTCTGTCCGTCAGTAGTGAGTCCCCATCCGTCGCGCGGATAAGAATAAGTCATCTGATATTCCAGAGTGGCGGCGTCATATACGAAAAGCACATGATTGGTCCAGGTGAGAATATAAAGTTTATCCCCCAGAATAACCGAGCCTTCCACGAAATATTTCTTATTGAAAGGAAGTTTTTCCAAGGCCTTGCCGGACTCAAGATCTACGGTACGCATGGTAGATTTTCCGTTGAGACCTGTACTTTCATACAGGACGCCACCGTGAAAGAACAGCCCTTGCGTATAGGCCTGTGTATCGTGCGGATATGTCTTTTCGACCTTTATATTATAGCGCCGCACCTGCGCACTACACGAACAAAGCACGCAAAGTACCAACACCATACTTACCAAAACTCGTTTCATACTACGAAAATACTCAAATTTTTAATAACTTTGCCCGCAAATGAAGGTGGGACGATCCGTCGCGGCCGCAAGGCTGAGGAAAGTCCGGACAAGACAGGGCATCGCACTGCGGAAATCGCAGGTGGGGGTAACCTTACGGACGCCGTAACAGAAAATAACTACCGGAAACGGTACAGGTGAAAACGCGAGGCAAAAGCTCACGACATCTATCAGCAATGATAAATGGGTACGGCACTGCGACTTGCAAAACCAAATATACTGACAGACGAGGACTGCCCGTCCGATGTCAGGGGGTAGGTTGCGAAGATAAATGACGGAATAAAACAGAAACCGGCTTACGGTTCCACCTTCTTTTCTTTATATCATCTCGGCGCACAGATCATAAAGATCGGCCGAAGTGACCTTCACATTGATAAAGTTCCCTACCAGGGCGTTACCGTCCACTCCCCGCGGCACCTCCACGAAGATGACTCCGTCCACTTCAGGACTTTCATACTGGCTGCGGCAGACAAGACGTCCGGAAGACACTTCATCCACCATAACTTCAAGCACGCTTCCCACACGGCTCTGATTATAACGGTAAGATATCTCGCTCTGCGCCTCCATCAGCGTGTCATATCTCTGCTGCTTCACCTCAGGACTCACTTCATCCTTATAATGCTCAGCACCGTACGTTCCTTCCTCTTCACTATATTTGAATGCTCCCAGACGTTCGAAGTGCGCCTGCGCGCAGAAGTCCAGCAGTTCCTGAAAATCCTCCTTCGCCTCGCCCGGATGCCCCACTATCATAGTAGTGCGCAATGCTACTCCAGGGACCTCGTCACGAAGTCTTTGGACAAGATTTCTGGTCCATGTGCTGTCCACGTGACGACGCATGGCAGAAAGCACACGGTCGCTTATATGCTGGAGCGGAATATCCAGATATTTGCACACCTTCGGGTTATGGGCCATCTGCTCCAGAACGTCCTCGGGGAATTGGTCCGGATACGAATAATGAATCCTGATCCAGTGAATCTGCTCTATGGCCGAGAGCCTGTCTATCAGTTCTGCCAATGCCCTGCGCTTATAAAGGTCCAGCCCATAATAAGTGCTGTCCTGTGCGATGAGAATCAGCTCTTTGACTCCCTTTTCTGCCAATTGGAGAGCCTCCTCGACCAGTTCCTCCATAGGAACGGATTTATGGGCCCCTCTGATATGCGGAATGGCACAATACGAGCATCTCCTGTCGCAGCCCTCGGATATTTTCAGATAGGCCGTTCCCGGGCCACATTCGGTAGGTATGCGATATTTAAAAAGTGAATGGTCAGGTGTAACTCCCAGATAGCAAAGTATTGAATCCGTCTCACGGGCCCCGAACCAGGCGTCCACCTCAGGGATGAGCCCGGGCATCTCTTTGGAATACCTTTCGCTCAAACATCCGCAGACCAGGATCTGCCCTATCAGGCCTCTCTTTTTCTGTTCTACGGCCTCCAATATGGCATCTATGCTTTCCTGCTTGGCATCTCCTATGAATCCGCAAGTGTTAACAAGCAGATAATCAACCGCAGAATCGACATCCGACTCATCAATTATTGAAAAGTCGGGGCCCAATTGGCACACGAAATGCTCCGTGTCCACCCTGTTTTTGGAACAGCCTAAGGTAAGTGTCCGCAGACTATGCTTCATCCTCCTCCGGATTGACGAAATCAAATGACGCGTGCTCAAGCAGTTCATTATACCACTCGACCACCTTTTTCATATGCGATACATAGAAACGGTCTGCATCATAATCAGGCACTGCCTTGGCGAAAAGAGCCTTAAGATCAGCGTCGCTTGACTTGGCGCTTGGAGCCTGCTGTCCCTCGAGAGTTTTGTGCAGCGCGAGAAAAACCTCTGAAAGCTTAAGTTCTTCCGTCTGTGTATAAATGGCGATGTCGGCGAGAGTGGTAATCTTGCTGTGCGCATCCAGAATGATTCTTTTCTTGTCTTTAAGGCTCTCTGCAATTACGCCTCCACGTGCCTGAGCCACATAAAGAAACAGTCCGCTCTTTCCCGAAACTGTAAGTATTTTAGCTAAATCTGTCTTCATAACTGATTTATTATTAATTCAATTTTCTTTTCAAGGTCATCCAATGACCCGTTATTTTCTATTAAAAAATCGTATCGCGACGGTTCACTTTGAAAAGCGTCCCGTATCTTCGCCTTCCCATTCCTTTGCAGGCGTTTCTCCCTGTCCGAGCGCACCAGTATAGTAAGATCAAACGCGTCACTGAAAAGGGGTAAAGTCCCCGCTATGGCCGACTCAAAGAAATACACATCCGAGCCACTGGCTGCGGCCTCCGCATTGAAATCTTCCAACACGGCAGGATGCACTATCGCTTCCAATATGCGCAATTTCTGCGGATCGGAGAAGATGCTTCCCAATTCAGATATCTCTATGCCAATCTCTTTCTCTACCCTGTCCGCAAGTTCTTTTCTCCGATACAGCGCCTTGGCCCTGGAATCAGAATCATAAACTGGATATCCTTTTCGCTCCAATATACGGCATACGGCCGATTTGCCACTTCCGATAAGCCCGGTAACCAGAATCTTTTTCATATGGCCTGCTCCACCATGGTCTCCACGCAGTCGCACATCTGAGGGCTGCACTGCCAATCGATAGCCACATCAGGAAGATTCTCGGCGTGTATCATGCATTTGCCCGTCAGAGAATTGATGAATTCATTATAATCCACATAAAACGACACGTTCTGTGCCGGATTACCTGAAACCGGGAACACGAAACGGTAGGTCACATGCACGGCTTCCGGGAAAATGGTAAGATTCCTGTCTTTAGGCAGATTCTTGACCCACACGGACGACGTGGTGGTGTATTCGACATAACGCGTAATCTCCTGCGAATATGTTATCTGATTTTGGGACAGACGCATCCCTGCGGGACACTCCAGCTCCACGACACCGTGAAGACTGCGCCACACGTCACGATGCACGATCTGCCTGGTCATAATCTTGTCAAGAGATTCCAGCCTGACCGGGGAGCCATAGACGATTACCGAATCCTGGGAGATATTCATCTCACCATAAGGCATATATTGATCACGGCACGATACCATGGACACCGGAACGACAGGCACCTTCTTATAGTTTTCCGTCAAAAAACGGAAGGTCACATAATGAGAAAGAAATGATTTCACACTTACGGACGGGCCCATTATTTGAGAAGCATACTTAAAGAGGGAATTATCCGATATGGTATAAAAATCGCCCTCCCTGTTGACCATATCTTCCGGATCAAAAGTCACATCCACCACCGAATTACGGTTAAGCGAGAGCCGCAGAAGAGAAAAACCGGACCCTGACACGACCGCCGCTATAGTTACGCTCTCCCCACTGATATTGCTATGTCCCACGATATTACTGTGAGCGACCACCTGGACGCTCACAATATCGGAAGTCTCCTCGCTAAGATTACTGATTATCCATATCGTAATGGAAGCGAGAGCCGCAAGGGCAATGGAAACGGAACGTTTCAAAGCTCAACAGCGTTATGCTGACGGAGTATTGTCTCTAACGATGGACGACTTGTCAACACGGAGTTTGGTCTCACCATCCACCTTAAGAAGCACAGTTTTTTCATCTACTTCTGCAATAGTGCCGTAGATGCCTCCTGCCGTAATTACCTTGTCTCCCTTTTTAAGCTCGTTACGGAATTTCTCAAGTTCCTTCTGCTGTTTGCGCTGTGGACGTATCATAAAGAGCCACATAATGAGGAACATGAGAATAATCATTATCCAAAAGCTCCAAGAAGATGCGCCCGTACCTTGAGCAGCGGCGTTGGTCTGAAGAAAAGCTACCAAAAAGTTCATAATCGTTATTTTTTAATGTTAATAATCTTATCCAGCAAACCGTTGACGAAAGCGTTACTGTCCGGAGTGCTGAAATATTTGGAAATCTCCACGTATTCATTCATGATGACCTTTGCTGGCTGGACAGGAAAAGCCGCGGCTTCAGCCATACCGCACACTATAAGCGCAAGGTCAGTGACACACACCCTTTTTATGTCCCACTTTTGAGTGAGAGTGCCTATCTTCTCCACGTCCTTATCATAATCAAGAATGGCTCTGCGAAGCACGGCGTGTGAAAAATCCCTGTCGGACTCCTTACCCTCCTGCCCTTCCATCTGGCTCAGATACAGCTCCGGAAGCGCCCAGGCTTTACCCTTGGCCAATTCCTTCATGGTTCTGCAGCAATATGTGAGAGCATATGCCAAATCATTATTCCACCATATGGACATACCCTCGAGTATGGCGTCCAGATCATCGTTATCTTCCAGCTCCTTTTCAAAAATCTTTATCCAAAGATAAGCATCTTCCTTTAGACTGCGCGAAGGTTCGGCCATATAAGAAAGGAAATATTCCTTCGTCTTCAATGAATCATACAGGTGCCACAAGAAAGCGTCGTATTGATCCCAACTTAATTTCTTTTTAGAGATAAGTTTCTGAAAATCCGGATCTTGAGAAAGAAGAGACGAAATGGAGTTCTCCACGAATTTACGATTAGGATTCTTTTCTTCTTCCGTAGGATGGAACTTGGCCTGGGCTGCCAGCATGCGGGACTTCGCCTGAGAGGTGAGGGCCGGCACCAACGATAACATAAACAGGTACAAATCTCTGGTTCCCTCACACAAAGCATCGAAATAAGCCTGAGCCTGAGCGAGAGACATCGTCGGATTTTCAGCATATGCGTATACAGTCTTGAAGATTTTGATACGCAGAATTTGTCTATTCAGCATTTATGATATTTCAAAAATTCGCACAAAGATAATATCTATTCAAAAATTATTCTAATTTTGTACAAACTAAAATACCAAATTTTATGTATAGGAATGATTTTGACGCCACACAGGGCGAAAGGGGAGCAGAAGACGTATACTCCTATCCCGTAAAAGCTGGAAAACGCACTTATTTCTTTGATGTCAAGACGACCAAAGGCCGTAAAGACTACTATCTGACCATTACCGAGAGCAAGCGGCATACCGCTGCCGACGGGACATACACCTACGACAAGCACAAAATTTTTCTTTATAAGGAAGACTTCGAAAAATTCAAGGAAGGGCTTGAGGAAGCCCTGAAATATGTTAAAGACGAGTGCTTCGGAGGGGAAATCCCAGTCAAAGAATACCCGGAAACACAGACTGACAAGAATGACACCTTTTAGTGACTGTCTAAAAAGCGCAGCATATATTCTCGACCATATAGAAGGTCGTCAACCACATATAGGCATAGTGCTCGGCACCGGACTGGGGTCATTGGCAGATAATATAGAAGATCCTATAGTGCTGGAATATAAAGACATTCCGGGTTTTTCGACAAGCACGTCCGTAGGTCATAAGGGGAACCTTATCTGCGGAACCGTTGCCGGCAAGTGTGTTCTCGCCATGCAGGGAAGACTTCATTATTACGAGTCCGGGGACATGGATAAAGCCACATACCCTATCAAAGTAATGAAAACTATGGGAATAGACACGCTCCTGCTGTCCAATGCGGCCGGGGGTCTTAACCCGGATTACAAGATTGGCGATCTGATGATTATCCGTGACCAGGTCAACATGTTACCGAACCCCCTTATAGGCCCTAATATAGACACATTCGGGCAGAGATTCCCGGATATGACCAGGCCTTACGACCCTTCTCTTATCAGAAAGGCACACGAAATAGCCCAGGCATTGGGAATAGATCTGAAAGAAGGAGTGTATTGCGGTGACACCGGGCCAAGTTACGAGACTCCCGCCGAGTATAAGTACCTCAGGATAGCAGGAGGAGATGTCGCCGGCATGAGCACAGTTCCTGAAGTCATCGTGGCCCGACACTGCTCCATCCGTGTATTCGGCATGTCTGTCGTCACCAATGTGTCAGCGGACATTCTGGACGACAATTATGCTAATGACGGAGATGAAGTGGTGGAAGCCGCAGGTTCAGCCACCGAGAGAATGACTAAAATCTTTACTGAATTAATCAGAACATTATGACAGATATAATGACCGCTTACACTACTGCAGCGCAGTATATTAAAGAGAAGATCGGAGGACAGACCCCTTTTGTGGGAGTAGTATTGGGAAGTGGCCTCGGGGCATTGGCAGATAAAATAGAGAATCCTGTCACCATCCCCTACAAGCAGATTCCGGGATTTCCGGAGAGTACAGCCATAGGACATAAGGGCAATCTCATCTTCGGCGATTTGGCAGGCAAAAAAGTCCTGGCCATGCAAGGACGGTTCCACTATTATGAAGGATACACCATGCAACAGGTGACATTCCCTATCAGAGTGATGAAACTGCTGGGAATCTCCTACCTTTTCGTATCCAATGCCGCCGGAGGAATCAATCTGAACTATGCGATAGGGGACCTTATGATCATACGAGATCACATAAACCTGCTTCCTAACCCTCTCATAGGACCAAACTTAGACGAATTCGGGCCAAGATTCCCGGATATGTCCAGACCATACGACCCGGCTCTGCGCCGACTCGCTCACAAGATAGCGTTGGAGATGGGACTGAACCTTCAGGAAGGTGTCTATATAGGATGCACCGGACCATGTTATGAGACCCCGGCAGAATACAAGTTCTTCCGCACCATAGGAAGCGATGTCGTGGGAATGAGCACCGTGCCGGAGGTTATAGTAGCCCGTCACTGCAACATTCCTTGCTTCGGAATGTCAGTAGTTACGGACCTGGCGCACGACGATATGCCCGAAGACTACAAGACAGACGGCGAACTAATAATAAAGGCAGCCGATCAAGCTTCCTGCAAGATGACTGCCCTGTTCGAGAAAATGATAGAAAGGCTCTAAAGGCGAGCCTTTCATATATTTTCGCAGACCCGCTTATTTGGCGATAGCCACTGAGCGGGTTTCTCTTATCACTGTTACCTTAACTTGTCCTGGATATGTCATTTCATCCTGGATCCTCTGTGCTATGTCAGTAGAGAGTCTTGCTGCCTGATCGTCTGAAACCTCATCGGCGCCTACGATGACGCGCAGTTCCCTGCCGGCCTGTATAGCATAAGATTTGGTGACTCCCTTATATGATGTAGCCAGGTCTTCCATGCCCTTGAGACGCTTGATATAGCTCTCAATGACCTCTCTACGTGCTCCAGGACGGGCACCTGAAATCGCATCACCCACCAGAACAAGCGGAGAATAAATGGAGGTCATCTCCATCTCTTCGTGGTGAGCGCCTATCGCATTGACAATCTCAGGGCGTTCCTTATACTGTTCTGCGAGTTTGGCTCCCAGAAGTGCGTGTGGAAGTTCCGGGTCATCCTCACTTACCTTACCTATATCGTGGAGCAATCCGGCACGCTTGGCAATCTTAGGATTAAGATCAAGCTCTGAGGCCATTATGGCGCAGATATTCGCCACTTCGCGAGAGTGCTGAAGAAGATTCTGTCCATAAGAAGAACGGTACTTCATGCGTCCGATAAGCTTGACGAGTTCAATATTCATACCGTGAATGCCCAGATCTATGCAGGTACGCTTACCGGTCTCCAGGATTTCATCTTCGAGCTGTTTGCTGACTTTGGCGACCACTTCCTCGATACGGGCCGGATGTATTCGTCCGTCCACTACCAGCTGATGCAGAGCAAGTCTGGCCACTTCCCTTCTTACAGGATCGAAAGCGGACAAAAGAATGGCGTCCGGAGTATCATCCACTACTATCTCAACACCGGTAGCCGCTTCAAGAGCCCTGATATTGCGTCCTTCACGACCGATGATACGCCCCTTGACATCATCATTCTCTATAGGGAATGTAGTCACTGCATTTTCAATCGCAGTCTCCGTGGCAGTACGTTGTATAGTATTGATAACTATTCGTTTGGCCTCTTTGGTGGCATTTAGACGAGCCTCATCCATGGTATCGTTGATATAAGACTGTGCAGCGCTGCGGGCCTCTGCCTTCAGATTCTCGACGAGCATATTCTTGGCATCCGCGGCACTTATCCCCGCCACTGCTTCCAACTCGTGCTTGGCTTGCTCGATAAGGGCATCGGCCTCTTTCTGAAGTCTGGCCAATTCATTACGGTCAACAACCAACTGATTTTTCTGAGATTCCAGTTCTTTCTGACGACGGCCAAGTTCTCCGGACTGCTGATTGAGCTGGTTTTCTCTGTTTTTGATTCCGTTCTCACGGTCTCTGAGCTGATTGTTCCTGTCGTTCACCTTACGGTCATAATCACTTTTCAACTGAAGAAAATGCTCTTTAGCCTCAAGCATCTTGCCCTGTTTGATATTTTCAGCCTCTACAGTAGCCTTCTCTATTATGGCATCTGCACGTCCTTTATTTACCGCGCGATTTACTGCTATATATATTCCTAAAGCGAGAGCGGCGCCCACTACGGCAGCAATTATATAATACAAAAACATAATACGTTAAAAATTAGTCTATTTATAAAAAACCGTCAGTTCTGAGCTGAAACTTATCATTGATAAGATTTGGGGGCCTTCACGGTTCAAGTTTCCCACTTGAGGGCCTACCATCTTCGCAAAGAGCTTACCCGGTTCCGTAGAACTTGTTTGTTAGAGCGAGTAAGAACTAACGGTTATCTGTCAATACCTTCCAGATAAGATTTGAGTTCTGCCGAGATACTTTGAATAGAACTCTCAAGAACATTCTCCGCCTTAGCGAGACGAAGCATCTCCATAGTATGTGTCAAAGCCACGAATACGAGTTTATCAAAATCAGACACATTACTCATTCTGCTGTAAGGTTCAAGCTGAGAATTGATCTTACGCGCCGCGATGCGCATATTCTGTTCTTCAGCTGGGCTTTTAACCTCCAACGGATAAGTCTTGCCGGCGATATTGAGAGTTATCTTCTGAGCCATTCTAATTCTCAATTAACTTTATACACTGGTCTATCTGCCTGACTATCTTGTCTATACTGCTCTTCGCTTCAAAAGAAGTGTCTTTAGACGCGAATGCATTTGCGATCTCAAGTTTTCTTAACTTATCTGTCAATTCAGCGTTACGCTGTTTCAATTCTTTGATTTCTGACTGGGAAAGCGCCAAAGAGGAAGCCAGGCCGTCACCACGTTTTTTTTCGTTTTCATATAATGCGACCAGACGCTCTATGTTTTTTCTCAGATCTTCAATCATCTTACAAATTTAATAAAATAATCGAATTTATTACACACTTGCTACGCTGCTCTCAATGAGGGAGGAAAGAGCTTTCCAAAGTCCTTCAGAAAGCCTGACCTTTCTGTACGACTCCAACATCGAATAACGATGAAGATCCGTTCCCACATAATCATAAAAACCCTTTTTTAGCATCGCCTCCGCCTTTTTCCGGGCAGTCGTGCCATAAAAACCGGAAAGTGAGGAGAGATTAAGCTGAAAAAGAATATCCTTTTTCTTCAGTTCCTCATAATCCTTTTCCTCCATATAGATATATCTTTCAGGATGTGCGAGCAAAGCCCTGTATCCTTTGGATTTCACCTGAAAAAGAATGTCCTGCAGATTCAGTGGCGGATTATAATAGGATGTCTCGACCAGCAGCGTGGAACCCATTAGAGGGAGCACTTCCGAAGAAGACAGACGAGTCGTAAAAAGAGCATCCATCATATTCTCCGCCGCCAATTCCAGTGAAGGAGACTTAAGCTCATTCACCGCAAGATATTCCTTCAGCTCCTCAAATCTTTTCCTCAAATCCTCGGGAGCATTAGGAACCTCTTCCATAATATGTGGCGTAAGGAAGACCTTTTTTACTCCCAACTCTGAATATAAAGAGAGAATCTTGGCACTTTCCTCAAACGTGTGCACCCCGTCATCCACCCCCGGAAGGATATGACAATGAAAATCCACATATCCGGCGAAAAGCTCCGACAAATCTTTCTTATGACAGAAAAGTGACATTATTTTTTTGAGGAATAATATCCGCCGTCTTTCCTATTATAACCGTAGCCATAACCGTAACCATAGCCGTAGCCAGAGCCACGATGGTAATAACCTCCGCCATATGCGGTGGTACCATTAAGAATAAGCGTCAGATTCTTATATTTGCCTTCATTCCTTATCTTGTCGATATCGGGAATCTGGCTTCTGTCAAAAAGCCCGGCACGTACTGCGAATATGGTGCGATCAGCGTAAGGTGCAATAATCTGAGTATCCGCCACGATATCTATAGGAGGGCAATCGATGAATATGAAATCATACTTTTGCTTGAATTCTTCTATAATCCTGGCCAAGTCCCCGTTAGTCAAAAGCTCACTTGGGTTTGGAGGCAATGTACCTACAGGAAGGACATCCAGATTCTCAAAATTGACATTCTTGCAGATAAATGAATCTATATCCCCTGTCGGAGAAGCCAGATAATCTGCAAATCCTCTATGCTTGAGTCCCAGGAAAGAAGAAAGTGTCAGACGTCTGAAGTCTCCGTCTATCAAAAGCACCTTCTTTCCGTTGATGGCCATAGCCGAAGCCAGATTCAGATTAATGAAAGTCTTGCCGGCACCCGGATTGAACGAAGTAACCATTATCACTTTGTCAGAAGAAGGCTTGCAGGCAAATTCAAGATTGGCCCTGACAATTCGGAAGGCTTCGTTACTGACATTTCGGTTACCCTTCTCCACCACCAGCTTACTGAGAGCCTCGTCCTGTCTATCTTTTTTAATGAGCCTGTCGATAATTTTTCTGACAGGTTTTTCAACCTCACCTACCTTAGGAATTTCGCCCAGATAAGAGATGGTCAGTCCTTCCAGATCTTTCTTGGAATGTATCTTGGTATCTGTCAATACCAGCAGATACAATATGCCGGCAGGAAGAGCAAGTCCGATAAGGAAAGCCAGCAGGAGAATCTGCATTTTACGCGGTGATACAGGGATATTGCTTCCATAAGGAGGATTAACCACACGGGTGTTATATGCCGAGAAAGCTTGAGAGAGTTCATTCTCCTCACGCTTCTGCAAAAGGAAGAGATAAAGATTCTCCTGCACCTTCTGCAATCTCTCATACTTGATAAGATCCATAGCCTGTGAAGGGCTCTGTGCGATTCTCGTCTCCGTCTTGCTCTGCTGAGTAAGGGCTATGTTCTCCTGTTCTTCGATAGTTGCCACGTAGTTATCCACAGAACTTATTATGGCTTCTTTCATGGAAGCGAGTGCCTCGGTGAGGTCTATGACCATAGGGTTTCTCTCCGAAGATACGGACACCAGAGAATTACGGTTAAGAAGCATATTGTTATACTCCGTAACCTGCGATGATATGCCCTGGCTGTTGATTCCTGATGGCAACGGTATAAGCGTGGTATTGTCCACCTCGCTCAAAAAGTTCCTGAGATACTTGGCTACTGAAAGCTGACTTTCAAGTTCACGTACCTGCTTTACGATGTCAGTAACTTCCGAAGTGTACATCCTGGAAGCTTCGTTCACGTCAGGCACCTTGTTTTTAGTCTTATAATCGGAGATGGTATTATCCACCTTGTTCAATTCCGAAGATATGGCCGCCAAACGATCTTCGATGAAAACGGACGTGCTGGCCGCCATTTTGTTATTGTCGATGACCCATTTCTCATTATAAACGGTAATGAGCATGTTAATGAGATCCTCCGCCCTGTTGACATTATAGTCTGTAAGTGAAAGATTCAAAACATCCGACATTCGCTTGTTGGAATCCTGAGTGGAAGCCGAGAACCGTGACATGAACATGCTGGTAGTAGAGCGAAGCGTACGTTTTGTAACCACTTCAGGCTTAGTCCACGGTTTTTCTGAATAATAATATGGATTCTTGTTCAGACAGACTTTGCCGAACGGAAATTCCACTTCCTCTCCGAGGCTGACCTTATAAGAACCGTTATGCTTGAATTTCTGTCCCTTCTCAAAATACTTCACACCGCTGACGGTGAAAGTGGTGGAATCAGAATTGGGAGTTATGGTAAAATGAACTGTTATATCCTCCGGCACCTTGGAAAAATCCACCAGCAGCGGTACACTTGAAGAATAGACCACGGTTTCACGCAACCTGCCCTTCAACGAATATTCTGTAGTGAGTCCAAGCCGGCTTACGGCTTCCGACATAAGAGACGGAGCTTGAAAGACCACTATCTCATTGGCCAATTTGGACGGAGTCTGAGCGACCTGCGAAAGCATGGCTTCCACATCGGAGGCCGATGTCCGGCGGGTATTATTCTCTTTTATGAGAAGTATGGCTGTACGATTATACTGAGGCTGAGTACTCAGGACTTTATAAACCGCTATAGGACAGCATACCGCGACCGAAATAACAAACCAATACCAATTATGAAGAAAGACTGAAATCAGTTTTTTTATATCGAACGATGATTCCATAAAAATAGATTATTTTGTATAATTCAAAACTAGAACGACTGTATTTGTGACTGTCGCAAGAAGCGAAGCGATTGACACCCAGAATGAAGTACTTCGCACATTGTTTCCGTTAACCGTACTTTGACGCGCCCTCACGTCATTAGGCTCCACATAAATCATATCGTTCTGTTGAAGATAAAATACAGGTGAAGAATACAGGTTTTGAGCTGAACAAAGGTTGACGACGTAGGTTTTTCTCAGGCCTTCCTCGGACCTTATTACACGCACAGTCTCTCTCATTCCATAAATTGTCAGGTCCCCGGCTGCACTGAGCGCATCCAAAATCGTGTACGTATCCCTGTCAATAGCGACTCTTCCCGGCTTGATCACCTCTCCCAGAACACTCACCTTCAAGTTAAGATATTCGACAGTGACCACCGGATCCTGAACCAATCCTTCTGAAATAAGTTTTTCCTTTATAAGACGAGAGATTTCATCGCGAGTCAATCCGGCTACGTGGACTCGTCCCAATACGGGAAAATCTATAGTTCCGTCATCTTCCACCATATATCCCTGTACACCGGTGCTTTGACTTGTAGTCTGAATATCATCCGTGACAGTTCCCATATAACGCGTGGCATATGAAAGATTGAACATAGAAGCTATCTTCATGTTCTTGCTGTTCACAATAATGGAGATCTTGTCTCCCGGGCGCATGGTTATGGTTTTGGACACAGCGATAGAATCCGTGCTGCCATCAACCACATCCTGAAAATAAGGTATGTTTTTAGGTGTACTGCATGAAGCCATCATTAAAACAACACCCAAAGAGACTATAAGAATTTTAGTTTTTTTCATAATGTATATTAACGATATACTTTCAGTAAATGCAAATCGCACAAATTTAGCCATTTTCGAACAACTTTGCAAACAAGGGCGATCAACTCTGGTCTTTGAACAAAGAAGTATAAGCACACACTGCTTTTCTGTAAGAAGCCAGAGCATCTGATTCCGATGATGCAGCCTGAAGGAATGCGGCTTCCGACTGGAGCAGTTCTGAAGAAGATATCAGACCATTTTGAAAATGCGATACGCAGAGATTATAGAGCCTCTCCGCGACCTTTCTTTTCTCAGAGGCCACTTCCCATTCGTCATATGAAGAAGTAAGATCAAGCCAATATTTTTCAACCTGAAGATGCAACTGCTCTCTCAAAAAATCACGTTCATTCTCAGCCTTTTGTATCTGTAGGTCTATTCTCTGAGCTTTTCTGGATATTTTTCCCCAATCTGAAAGAGGGACCTGAACGGTAGCGAACGCTATTGAATTAAATTTTCCCGCGTTACCATACATGTTCGAATAGCCGGCGGACGCACCGACCCCTATTTGTGGCAATGCCTCGCCAATTGTCATGCTTTTCTCAAGCTTTTTAGCCTTAACCTGCAGTTCCAAGAGCCCCTTTTCGCCCATTGCATCAACCATATTGTCCACATCATGATAATAAAACTCTGGACTTTCTGGGATAATGTCAGCAGAGGTCCGCAAGATTATGGAATCCAACAGCGGAGCCTGCTGGCTTGCCGACAGCGCCGACATACTGTATTCTATTCCAACGGAATTCAGAAGATTCATTTTCAGCAGTTTCTCTCCACTTTGAGCCTTTTTCTTCCCCGCTTTGAGCTCGCTTCGCTTAAGTTCTATCTGAAGCAAATCCGTTTCACTGGCCAATCCAGACAATACTGCTCGTTGAAGTTGGCCATATAGAGCATCTATGGTGCTCTCAAGCGATTCTATGGTAGCTATTTTCTCATTCAACGCACATATGTCCCACCATAAAGCCTCGATCTCTGTGCTTGTCTTTCTGTTCTGTATCTCCCCCTGCAGGCGCGTGGCCTGAACGCCTACACTTGCCAATTGATTGCCGTGCACTATCCTTCCTCCTGCATAAATAGGCTGAATTAACGATACTGAAGCCGTGTATCCTTTTTGGAATGCCTTATAACGCGTGTTTATTCCATAAAGATCACCTAAAGACTCCACCTCATTCTGTATATTCCACGCATAGTCATTATTCCCGAGAATGTCTATTATTCCTAAATCAATCAATGGATTCAAGGCATAATATCCAAGTCCCATAGCACTGACTCTTGGAAAATACTCCCACAAGGCTTCCCTTTTCTGAAGTTCGGCACTCTTTATATCCAATGCGGCATTTTCAATATAGGTATTGCGACTCAATGCGGCATCCTTACAGTCCTGAAGGCTGAGAGACAGACTCTGCGCCCGTGCAGACATCTGCACAAGCAGGATTGAAAGGGCAAGAGACATTATCTTGACTGAACTTTTCATTTGGCTTTACGGAATATCTGCCAGTACGAAACAGGCATTATTAAAGTTATGAGAAAGACGGACAGAAGGGTTCCGAAGCAGATGACCACGCCCATTGGCATCCAGAGAAGGTCTCCGCTGATAATCATAGGGAGAACGCCAAGCGCGGTGGTGCATGAAGTCAGAAAGATAGGTCTCATCCTTCGTTTTCCGGCCTGTTCGGCAGCATCTTTTATGCTCAAACCCTGTTGAAAATGAAGTTCTTCCGCATATTCGAACATTATTATGCCGTTTCTTACTATGATCCCCACAAGAGAGATAAGTCCTAAAACGGCTGTCATCGAGACATCCAGGCCGAATATCCATAAGCCGAAAAACGCGCCGAACAGACAGAGAGAGCTGAGCGCTATCGTGAGCACGGCCAGAGAAATTTTCTTGAAATGGAAAATCAGGAAAAAGAACAGAATGAATACGGCAGCCAGGAAAGCGAGCACTATCTGCGGGCCTATGGAATCATTGACACTGTTCAGCCCGCCATATTCTATGCTGACTCCTTCAGGGATGGTCATATTGTCAACATATTTGCTTATGGCTCTGGTGGCTGTAGGCTGGCTGTTGCCGTACGTCATGTCGGCATAGACGGAAATAACCCTTTTCCCGTCTATTCTGACAAGCGACTCAGGATTCCAATCCGCCTGCATGCTTGCCACCTGCCTTACGGGAACCATTAGCCCCGGTACGGCAGTAGGGACAAGAGTATTGGCTATATCTTCATACTGCGCATCCTTGGTGAAGGCGGCGCTATAGAGATTGACAGGGATAATGTTCCCGTCTTCACGAAGACTGCTTATCTGCACCCCATTGAGAGCGCTTGCCAGGGAAAGGTTCATAACGGCCCTGTTTACACCCAGCCTGAGCGCTTCGTCTTCATTTAGATGCATGGCTATTCCGCCTGTCAGGTAGTCTGCGTCCGAGTGCACCCATTTGATCATATCAAGAGTGCTCATATAAGCCTTGAGCTCATCTGACACGCTTTTTATCTGATCATAATCTTCTCCGAACACTCTTATCTCGACAGGCGTGGAAGTCCCCTGATAATCCATCTGCTTGAAATGTATCTGAGCCTGAGGGAAATAATGTTCAAAATACCGTTCCTTTTCTTTGAGCAGGCTTTGAGTGTCTTTGTTCGAGCGGGTATTTACTATCAGCTGAGCGACATTCTGCCCCGGAAGGATAGGCGCATATGTGGCGTGGAATCTCGGAGTGCCTGTTCCTATAAATTCAGTGACTGAGCATACCCGTTCATCTTTTCGGAGCATGGACGACAGTGAATCTGCCAATCTGGTCGTCTGCGCGATGTCGCATTCGGGCGCCAGATACATCTCGATGGCGAAGAGCGGACGGTCTGCCATAGGCATCATCTGCACGTTCATCTTGGAGAACATGAGGATTCCGAGAGTGACGGCACCTATCCCCGCAAGAATGGTAAGGTGCGGATGCCTGAAACATTTGTCCTGCATGAAGTCATACGCTCCCTGCAGGCCTTTGAACAGAATATTCTGGAACCGTGTTATTATGCTCTGCTTCCTGCCTGTCCTGTTGACGGAAGTGATGAAGCGCGTCTCAAGCGAAGGCACCACCAATATGGCATAGGCGAGTGAGGTCATCAGCGCGAAGGTGATTACCCAAGGGAATGTCTGCACAAAATCACCCAGGTATCCTGAGATGATTTTAAGCATAGGGAAGAACATGGCGCTTATGGCGAACGTAGCCATGAACATAGGCGTGAAGAGCTCCTGGGCCGAAGCACAGGCCGCATCTATGCGGTTCATCCCAGTGCCCAATTTGTCCATATATCCGTCCATCGTTATTATAGAGTCGTCCACTATCATTCCCAACACCACTATAAGGGCAGCGAGAGATACCGTATTGAGACATATGCCTGTAAGGAACATAAGGGCCAATGCTATCGCGGTACATACCGGCACACCTGAAGAAGCTATCAGCGCACTCTTCATAGGGAACAGCAGCAGCATCACCAGGATTACCACAAGCATGGATATGACCAGATCCCTTAAAAAGGACCATACCGATGTACCTACCACCTTAGGCTGATCCGTGATTCTGGAAATATGTATGCTGTCCGGAGCTTCCTCGAGGAATTCATCGATCACTTTGTCCACCTTATCACCGAATGCCACGATGTTGTTGTCCGGGCACATTTCAATCGAAAGAATAATGGCGGAGTGCCCGTTATAATTGACAAGCGAACCGGGTTCCTTATATCGTCTCTGTATGGAGGCCACATCGCGAAGTCTCAGCGATTCCCCTTCTCTGGAAGAAAAGATAATCTTTTCCGCCAGCTCCTTTTCGCTGTTGACGTCTTTCTGTATATGGATGGGCGAATGGGCATACGAAGTGGAGAAGGTACCGCCGGGAGCCTGAAGCGTAGCGCTCTGATAGTCTGCCATCAACGAAGTAGGCGATATGCCATATTCGCTGAGTCTGTCCATATCGACGCATACGGCGATTTCTTCCTGCTGTGTGCCGATTATCTTGGCATTGGCCAATTCCGGTATGCTGCGGAGCTTGTCTGAAAGTTTCTCGGCATAGGCTTTCATCTCCATGTCTCCCTTATCCTCGGATTCTATGGCGATAAGCACGGATGTTATGGAGGAAAAGTCGTCGAGCACGACCACTGCGAGCACTCCCGGAGGAAGCGTCTGTTTGAAAGAATTGATTTTCAGTTTAATCTTAGACCAGACCTCATTTTTCTGCGCTGCAGCCACGTTCAGATCGGTATAGATGTAGCACATGCCGTCTTTGCTGATTACCTTTGTAGCCTGGCGGTTGATCTCCGGCATGGCAAACAGCAGTTCCTCCAGAGGTTTGCTCACTTCCGCCTCCACCATATTCACGTCCGCACCCGGATACACGGCTGCTATAAGACCCTGTTTAAGTTCGAATGTAGGAAATTCATCTTTGTTCATTACGGAAAGTCCGTAAGAACCCATCGCTATCAGAAGCAGAAGGAACAGCTTTACGATATTGTTGTATTTCATCGCTCCCATCACTATGCGGGAGGTCAAACCTTTCTTCTGCATGGCGCTATTCGGTGCTTACTGTCATCCCGGAACTTATCTTGGCTATGCCTTCTGTGATGAGTCTGTCCCCATCTTCAAGCCCCGAGGCGATGATTACTCCGTCCAAGGCAAAATCTCCTGTGGTGACATACCTTTTTTCTACTTTATCGTCACCTTTTACCAGCCAGACATAACGTCCGTTTTTATCTGAACATACGCTGGATGCCGGTATTATGTGGCAGATGTCATCAGAGTTGCTCTCAAATCGCGCCTTGCCTATCATGCCCGGCATAATTGACTGCGGATATTCCGTGATATGCAGTGTGCAGGTATAGTTATGTGACATCGTGGAGGCATTGACTCCTTTTCGCTCAAGCGTTCCTTTCAGATGGCATCCCGGCAATGCGGGGATTTCCACAATAGCCCGATCTCCTACCCTGAGCGGGGCGATTTCCGTTTCAGGCACTGCGATTTCTATTTCCAGATCGCTCAGATCTATTATTCTGGCCAATGGCTGAAGGAGAGACACCTCCTCACCTTCCTTTACGTAAACTTCACTCACGGTTCCCTCAAGACCGGCTTTTATATGACAGCTTTCACGGGCCTTGGCAGCAGAATTATATGTAGCCTGCGCCTGAGAAAGTTTTGTGGCTACATCCATCTGTTTCACCTCCGACACGCTTCCATCTCCCTTGACGGACTGTATCCTGTCGTAAGCGTCCTGAGCCTGACGAAGTGAAGCGCCGGCAGCCGCATATGAGCTTTCCACAGTCTCAGAATATATATATGCCAATTCTTCATCTTTGCCCACCTTTTGGCCTTGGCAGGCGCTTAATTTTTCGAGAGTGCCAGGGAAAGGGGCTTTAAGAGTTATGTCCGTGCCGCTTGTAACCTTGCCGACATAGGTTTTTGTAGTGCTTGCTTTGACCGGCCGTATCTCCTGCACCTTCACTTTGACGATCCGTGGCTCAGCGCCGGCGTTTTTTCCCCCCGATTTACATCCTGTCACTGTTGCCAACAGGCTTAAGGCCAATATGGCCACCTTGAATGTGTTGCTCATGACGACAGACTATTTGTTCAGTTTTGCGACACAGTTCACCTCACTCGAGATAATGGTGTAGCTGTAAAGTGCGGAAGAACCGTCTCCGGAATATGACAGGGTGAATATGAGGAGATCATCATATTTCTTCGCGTATCCGTTTACCGTGCAGTCGAATGCAGCGGAAATCGAACCGTCGTGAATATTGGCAGTTCTCTTCGCTTCCGTGATATTGAGGGTCTGTCCGCTGACCTCCCCTTTGAATACCAACACGTCCGAACCTATGATATTCATCGTTATGATGACTTGATTCTTACCGTCCTTAACGATATTCATCTGCCCGGATTCGGCGGTAAGCGACAGCGTAGCCTCCGTCGAGGATGGTGATTCATCTCCAATCTCCTCCGAAAGTGTTTTTTCCACCTTCAAACTTCCGCTTGTCTTAAACGAATAACTTCCTTCGAATAGAGCCGCTCCCTCTTTGTTTGAACAGGACGACACGCAGACCACAAGCAGCATCGCGCTGATTACGGCACATAAATGACTGATTCTCATCGGCAGGTATATTAAATTAACTTTTCCAATTCTTCTCTCCAGAGCGTATCCGAAGTATCTGTAGACATACGCCAATCTCCTCTTGGCGACAGACTTACCTTGCAAACTTTAGGCCCGTTCGGTAGACACGAGCGTTTGAACTGCTGACTAAAAAATCTTTTATAGAACACTTTCAACCAGCGTAGAATGACAGTCGCATCGTAAATGCCCCTGAAGGCGTCACGGGCATAAAGATAGATTTTTTTCGGTTCTGTTCCATCGAAAAAATGCCACAGAAAAAAATCGTGCAGATCATATGGGCCCACCAGATCTTCCGTCATCTGACTTCCAGGCACCAGTTCTGGAGACACCGGTGTGTCCAGAACATCCATAAGAGTGTCTTTACAAGACAGGCCTTGCGCCTTCCAACGGGTAATTTCGCGTATCATAGTCTTGGGTACGCCAGCATTTACTCCGTACATTGACATGTGATCACCGTTGTATGTACACCATCCGAGTGCCAATTCCGACAAGTCGCCGGTTCCGATTACGATACCTCCCTCGCTGTTGGCTATATCCATCAGGATCTGAGTACGCTCACGGGCCTGCGCATTCTCATATGCAGCGTCATGCACATCCGGATTCAATCCTATGTCCTTCATATGCAGCAGACACGCCTGAGCTATGTTGATTTCCCTGAGAGTGACGCCGAGTTCGGACATTAGAGAATTAGCATTATTATGCGTGCGCTGAGAGGTACCAAAGCAGGGCATCGTAACCGCTATGATACCCTTGCGGTCAAGACCCATTTGATCGAAGGCTTCCACCGTCACCAACAGGGCGAGGGTACTGTCCAATCCTCCTGATACTCCTATCACGCACCTATGGCAATTAATGTGGCTGAGCCTGGTGACAAGTCCGCGCACCTGTATACTGAAAGCTTCGCGACACTGCGCCTCTATCTGCTCAGTGCCGCCGGGGAAAAAAGGGTGGCACGGAAGTTCTCTGTAAAGTTTGCTCTCAAAATCGGTGTTCACGCACTCCCCGCAGTCTATAAGCGTATACTGGGCGCCTGTCTTATTGTATGACCAATTGTCCGGCCAAGCGTCTCCGTCCAGAGAGAATGTTCCGCTATGGAGTCTGCTGCCTTCAAGAGAGTCCAGGTCTATGTCGGCCACTATCCATTCCGCCGTATGGTCAAAACGGGCGTTTTCTTTCAACAGTGCTCCATCCTCATAAATCATGCTTGAACCGCCCCATACCAAATCGTCCGAAGATTCTCCGAATCCGCTGCTGGCATAGACATAACCGCAGTGCAGTCTGCCTGACGTCGCACACAGGAGTGATTTGCGAAAATCATTTTTACCTACGGTCTCGTTTGAAGCCGAAAGATTGACTATTATGTTCGCGCCACTAAGTGCGGCATAGGAACTTGGCGGAATAGGCACCCAGACATCCTGACAGATTTCCACGCCTACTTTGGCCTTCCCCAAATTAAAAATCTGAAGAATGCCCAAATTACATCTTTGTCCGGCATAATCGATTTCTATCAGACGGTTACCCAGTACGGTTCCGCTTTCAAAATAGCGAGCTTCGTAGAATTCAGCATTGTTAGGGAGGTACATCTTAGGCACCATCCCACAGAGTTTTCCTTTTCGCAGAACTGCCGCACAATTGAAGCGCCGGGCATTATATATAAGTGGAATGCCTACTACTATCAGCGCTTCACATTCTGCAGTAAGGGCCATCAGATTCTTCAACCCCGTCTCCGTATGGCTGTACAGGACATGCTGATTGAACATCTCTTCGCAGGTGTATCCGCAGATGCTCATCTCCGGGAAAGTGATGATGGAAGGATGACACTCTTTCTCTATTTTGAGGCAGGTCGAAGCGATCTGTTTCACGTTCGCGTCAATATCCGCAATCTTTATTTGCGGGCATGCCGCCGCCACTCTGATTAATCCGTAATTATCGTTATTCATATTAATTTCGCTAAGATATCAAAAATGTACTTACAATTATAATAATACCGTTATTTAACAGGTAACATCTTTCAATACTAATACTTTTGCATCTTTTTCCCACGCAGTGAACCCCCATAATCTTTTAGTAGAGATCCTACTAACATTAAAATTATCAATTTGAATTTTAGGGATACTACAATGTTTGCATTGCTTCCCTGCATAAGTAATTTGCAGATATTCAAAATTACTGCTTGGCTCCGGATATCCGCCACCAGTTAAAACGTTATCAAAAACACAATAGTCAGAATTTTTAATATCGTCTATAGAATATTTAAACCGAACATTTTGTTCATTTAATATCGATTCCTTATTTAAACACGTATCATTAAATTCATTTGACAACTTTTTTATTATTTTATAATATTCTTCTCCTTCTTCAATTTCAACCCAATTAAAAATTTTACCCTTTTCAAGACTAATATTATATCGAGAAAGAAGTTCTCTATCCACTTCAGAAAAACGCCCACCGAAATACCTGTATTTTTTCATAGAATTAATGACTAATTACTTGTTTCTCTAATTCTGCCTTCAGAGAGCCGTTAGCTCTGCTAACTTAACGGTTCCAACGAATATGAATCTCCCTCAAATATATATCCCATAATTCAAAATATTCTTGCTTATAATACACATTCAACCCAGTATCAGTGCTTAGTTTTTGAACTAATTCACAATTACAAGGAAGAGCAATATCACCCTTTTTTAAATGTATTTCTGGCAATTCAAAAGATGAAGACGTTAAATAGTTATTAATATATCTTGGAGCAGGCCTTTTTGTGCTTGTAGAATTAATTCTAATCACACTATCTAGACTAATACTTATCGGGCTAAATGATATTAATTGAACTATTTCTTTACAAGCAAGAATCGTCTTTATATTCCAGTTTTTTTTAACGATATCTGGATAAAAATCCTTAATATTTAAAGTTATTTCATTTTTTGAGCCAGCAATAAAATCATTAACCCTGGAAAACAGTTTACTATTCATTATATTCTAATATGTATAAATCTGTTATATATCTCTGGATCATCCGAATTAGTCTCTTCATAATAAGCATCAGCACCGATTAATAAACTAATCCCCTCCGCATATCGAAAACTATCAAAATTTTCGTTTCCGTTTTCTAAAACAAATACAGGTGGGCAAACAACAGAAGAAAAGCTTCTATTATTTAACTTGGAAGGTACTGGGCTTCTGTGGCTCAATGAATTTAATGTTATTACACAGTACGCATATACATTGGGGTATTGTTGCAATCCTTTAATAACATGAATTATCTCTATAGTCTTACTTAGCCAATCCTTTCTCTTTACATGCGGGTATATTTCATCAATATGCCTATCGGAGTATTCCATATTTCTTCTGGCAAATTCAGAAATCCAATTTTCAATTATCAATATTCCATCCATTTTCCTTTAGATATCTAATTTGTTCTGTTGTTAATTTATACCCTTTCCCATCCTTCCATGTTCCATCCCTGTTTAAAGCAGATCCATTTTTAAAATGTACATGATCCTGCCCCCTATACCCATGAGACTTATCAAAGCGAAAAATACCCTTAGGGGCAATTCCTTTTTTTACTTCTTGTTGTAATTGGTTAATCGATTTATATTGGCTATCAGATGATGAACCACCTCTATTATAGCCTGCTGTTTGGTTACTAATGCTATTTGCTTGCAATATTAATCCTACAGCGCTAGAAGCCGCTCCTGCAGCGACTACTCCCTCTCCAGCAACGGCAATCGGGACACCAACTTCAGATAAAACGCCGACAGTACTTATTGTAACAACAGTCCCCTGTGTGGCCATAATGCCACCATAAGTTGTCATTCCTCCGCCTACTGCCACTAATGCTGTACCTAAAGCATCAAAAGCTTGGTCAGTACCTTTAAGCGATTTGTTATAATCTTCCGTATCGGTTGGACTATATGCATCCCTTATTGCTCCACTTCCTGCAATAGTATTAGTTAATACCCCAATTAAAATTCCGTAGATCGTATCTTTAAAATCCCTTCCGTCCGGGTCCACGAAGTTCACCGGGTCGCCGGCGCAATAGGCGTATGC
>CAVKBL010000017.1:0-41644 GCA_963654805.1 Lachnospiraceae bacterium
AAGTTATAGTCTTTTTTTGACTTAACTCCCCGTCCGAAATCAGGGGTACATTATACATTTTTTTGCTAGAGAAATATTGTTATCTTTTATTTTCCAAAGAGACACAGAGGCATTGTTTTCTTTAATTAGATCATTAATTAATGAATATTGTATCGCTATGTTATCTTTTTCTTCATCGAATTGCAACCATAAAAAGGATTCATTTTTTTTAATAGTTGCTGAATATTTATAATCCTTAAATAGTTCTAAATCGTAACTTGTTTGGTTGTTTATGTATAAATAAAGATGAAGATAACATTCAGACTCTTTGCATGAAGAAATAAAAAAAAACAATGAAAACAATAAAATAAATTTTTTCATAATATGTCTTCCGGGTAAATTGTTATAATAAACTGATAATCAGTAATTAGTGGATTTCCTTCAATATAGGTGATTGTCATTTTTTGAGTGTAGTCAGATGTTCTGAACAACTGTTTACCAGGTTCGTTTCTGTTGTCATATGTCCATTCCTTCAAGAAGGTCGCATAGTCTCCGTCTATTTTCCAAATGGAAATCTTTTTATTTTGTTTAATGATTTTATCGAGGTTAAAACCGGTATTATCTATGTCGTAAGGACATTTACCTCTAATGATTTCGCATGCGTCGTCGTTGTTTGACGTGGTGCAGTATTCGTCATCTTTAAATATTTCGATATCGTATCCTGTTTTGTTGGTGATTACGAAGCTGACATCGTAGTGCTTCGGTCCGAGGCATGCAGAAAACAATAAGGTTGATATGAGTAGAATTTGTTTTTTCATAGATTCTCCAAGTCTTCGTCTGTAATATGAAATTCGTAATTTATAGAAATAATATCGTTATCGTTTTCAGCTATATATTCATAATCGGATAGTCTATAAAGTTGTTTTCCTATTTCGTTTCTATATTTATAGTACCAGCTTTTGAGTAGTATATTGCTTTTAACGGAATAGATCTTAACACATCTTTTATTATTCTCATCAATATTTGTCGAAGAAAGGAAATCTTCAATGCTGATATCGTTGATACTCGTAAATAAATTATTTTCTGATCTAGTTTTGTATATCAGGCCATTTTGTTTAGGGGCTAAATAAAATTCATATAATGTTTTATCGTCGTTTAAAGACTTAACATGTATGTCATATTTTGAATCGTTGTATATGAAAATTTTCCCTTTATAAGAGAGTTGCTCATCTTTATATGTACAGGAGTAACTGATAAATAGAGAAAGTAGTATAGTTATAATTTTTGAGTATCTCATTGCAAATCTGTTGGATATATAAATATTTCATAACAATATGTTTCGGGAATAAAATTACCTCCATGGTCTGAAATCGTGCAACTCATGGTGTAGTCAGATAATCGAAATAATTGTTTTCCTGATTCATTTCGATTTTCATATGTCCATTCTTTTAGAAACGTAAATTCATTTGAATTTATTTTCCATAAAGAAATTATTCTGGTGTCATTAATGACATCACCTATAGTAAGGGCTTCAGCATTTGCTCGACACTTGCCAGAAAATAATTGACAGGACTTGTCATTGGAAACTGTTTTGTATAGTTGTGCACCTTTAAATATTTCTATGTCGTATCCTGTTTTATTTATTAATATAAAACTAGCGGTATATCGAACTTCTTTTTCGCATGCAGAAAGCAGAAATATTAAAAATAAGAGTAACGTTTTTTTCATAGTTTAGGTGATAGTATATTATTTAAGGGTTCTTGAACTGCTGGATAGTTAGATAAAAGAGCAGATTTTAATGCTGATGTTGTTAATGATGTTTTTAATTCATATGAAAAATCTTTTGGTTTTAGTATGTTTTCAATCAATATGGTAGAGTATTGGCAAACTGTTTCTTTAAAGAACCATTCTTTCCCATTATATTGATCTTCAGTTAGCCAAGGTGAAAATAAATTTTTATTTATGTAATTTTCAATAGAGTAAGCGTAACTTTCAGTAAGCCTTACATATTCTTCACCTCTAGAGTCGTCAGATTCAGCTCCATAGCCGTTATGTAGCATTTCATACCAGATTACATCTCCCCACTTCCATTCGCCAAGTTGCCTGAAGTGACTGGCGTGTGTGAATTCGTGTTGAATACTAAGATAGAGCTTGCGATAGTTGGTGTTTTTAGAACCGATGAACATGTCAGGAAGCGCTATGTGCAGTGCAAATGCTGCAATTGATGAAGAAATTTGCAAGGATAGGCACGATGTGCAGAAAGAAAGCATTGTTCCTAATGCTGAGAGGGTTTTCGCTGCTGTAAGATGTCTGGCCATTGGGGTGCTTGCATTTTCGGATAAATTGCCTATGCTCCAGATTTTTATATTGGAGTGGGGTATCTGCACTTCGTACAGTAGTCCTGAGGAAGAGGAGCAGGAAGTATAATAGTCATAAGCTGACTTGGTTATTACTGCCCATGTCCAGGCTTGTTTAGATTTGTCTATTTTGATTGGCACATCATCGGCGAAGCTAGATTCTTTACCGTCATTATAGTACGCAGGAGCGAGAAATGCGAAATTACCCCATACTGAGAATCCTTTTGAATTGTCGAATATAACGGAAAGATAAGAGTTTTTCTTGAATGAAGAGTTTATATAGTAATATCCGTTACTGTCAGTGTAGGTGCTCTTCCATTTGAGAAAATATCTTGCTTGGACCTTAACTCCGGGAACTGGAACATAAATTTTTGAAATGTCATCGTATACTTTGACATGGCCTCTGGGGTATCCTGTTCCGGAGGCTTTAGTACCAGAGATTAAGTCATCAGGATGAGTAAGACTTATGGCCATGTTTTCCAGTTCCTCGGCAGAAACAGGCAGTCCGGAAGTAGCTTTTACGTCGTCTCCGGGGATATAGCAGTCTTCTATGATAGGACCTGAAATAGAAGTACCTGTATTGCAGTCGGTAATTGTAATATCATCTCCTGTTTTTTGAATTTTGTATATTTTTTCGTTATTGATTGAAGAGTCAAGTTTGGATACAGGGATAATGGTGTATTGCCAGGTGATTTCATCTTCGGGAATGTCAGGATCGTGATAATAACTTCCTTCGGAAAGAATTTCGCAGTCTAGAGGGTAATCAAAAAGTTCGAACCCTTGTTCGAAAAGAGTTCTATATTGTGTTGTATCAGTGGGCCTGAAACGGACGTAATAGTCAGTTGTTTCAAGTTTTAATTGTGTTCCGGGGTTGAAGCTTTTGAGCTTGATAAGAGAATCAAGAGCTTTTTGCATGTTTTTCAGAGAGTAGGGGTTTTCAAGTTTTTCTCCGATAATCATTTTGTTGCCATCTGCTCGTTGTGTGGTGTCTGGGATTTCATTTGTGAGTGTGTCGTGCGAGCATGAAAAAGCAAGTAGTAGGGAGGAGCATAATAAAAGTTGAGTAAGGCGACGCATAATGAGAAATCTTAAGTTGCTTTATTGAAAAACCGTAAACTGTTTAAGTTATAATCGATTTTACGAACAAAGGAAAAAATAATTTTCTGGAAATCAAAATATTACAGCTAATTCTTTTTGATTTAAATTTGATAGTGTTGCACGATTCACTTGAATTGATGTTTGGTTAAGTAAGTCCCAAAATTGTTTTATCCTGCTAATAAGCGACTGCATTTTTGTTTTTTTGTTGGAGATACCCTGATGTTTCGAACGTTCTGCAATTGGTAATAAATAAGGCCGACTTTGAAAATTATTTTGTTCAAAGTTTAGATTAATCGTAAATTTGGAGGTTTTTATCGAATAGTTATGATAAGGTATTATAAGGAAGACTGCAAATTTGATTTGAAGGGCAAGTCCCTGAATAACCGTTGGCTGAAGATGGTCTCTGAGAGCGAGATCAGAAGAATAGGGAATATAAATATCATCTTTTGTTCGGACAATTATATTCTCGATGTCAATATGAAGTACCTGCAGCACGATTATTTTACGGATATCATAACTTTCGATTATTGCGAGGGTAATATTCTAAGCGGTGATCTTTTCATAAGCATAGACAGCGTAAGGGATAATGCCCAATTCTATGGAACCGAATTCAGTGATGAACTCAATCGTGTGATGGTGCACGGTCTGCTTCACCTTATAGGTTACGACGACCATACCGAGAAGGATATCGCGATGATGAGGTATAAGGAGAACTATTATCTGGATATTAGAAGCAAACTGGAATAATTGTTTATGCTGTCGGAGTATGATGTCATAGTAGTGGGAGGTGGTCATGCAGGTTGTGAAGCCGCCATGGCTTCTGCCAATCTTGGCTGCCGGACACTTCTTGTTTCTATGGATGCTTTGTCCTTTGCCAAGATGTCATGTAATCCTGCAGTCGGGGGTATTGCCAAAGGACAGATAGTTCGAGAGATAGATGCTCTTGGCGGGTATACCGGTATAGTGACAGACAGTGTCACTCTTCAGTTCAGAATGCTGAACAGATCTAAAGGCCCTGCAATGTGGAGTCCCCGTGCTCAGTGCGATAAAATAGCTTTCTCGAAGAAATGGAGCGAAATCCTTATAAGTAATTCATTATTAGATATTTACGAGGATATTGCGGAATCTTTTCTCGTTGAGAATCGAAAATTTTACGGGATTCGTACCAAATCAGGGCGGATTTTTAAATCTCGCGCGGTTGTTTTGACTGCCGGAACCTTCCTGGGAGGCAAGCTTTTTATCGGACGACAGCAGCTTATCGGAGGACGAATCGGCGAAAGTGCTTCGTATGGACTGACTGAACAGCTCAAATCACTTGGCATCAGGACAGACAGAATGAAGACAGGAACCCCTCCAAGAATCGACATTACTTCTGTTTATACCGAAAAACTCGAGCTTCAGTATGGAGATGCCGCTCCTTCGAGATTTTCATTTACGGACATTCCTTCCAGAGCTCAGGCCAATCCTTCGGCGCAGATGCCTTGCTATATTCTTCATACCAATGAGGAAGTCCACGACATTCTTCGTAGTGGCTTCGAGGATTCACCTCTTTTCACAGGCCTTATTCACGGCAGGGGACCGAGATATTGTCCAAGCATAGAAGACAAGCTCAGGGTCTTTCCTGACAAGACGGAACATCAGCTGTTCCTGGAGCCCGAGGGTGCCATGACAAATGAATACTACCTTCAGGGATTCTCCTCATCTCTTCCTTTGAACATACAGTTGAGAGCGTTAAGAAAGATCCATGGGATGGAGGACGCGCATATTTTTCGCCCTGCCTATGCTGTGGAATACGATTATTTCGATCCGGTACAGCTTCGCAGTTCATTGGAGCTCAAAGACTTCGAGGGACTGTTTCTGGCGGGCCAGATTAATGGCACTACTGGTTATGAAGAAGCTGCTGCACAGGGACTTATGGCGGGAATTAACGCCGCGCTGAAGGTCCAGGGGCGTGAGCCGTTTGTTCTTAAGCGCGATGAGGCTTATATCGGTGTTCTTATTGATGATCTTATTACCAAAGGAGTCGATGAGCCTTATAGAATGTTCACTTCAAGGGCTGAATACAGAATTCTATTAAGGCAAGACAATGCTGACCAGAGGCTGACTCCACGAGCTTATGAAATTGGCTTGGTAAGCAGGCAGCGATATGATGCTGTCATGAAAAAGTACGCAGATGTGGATGAATTGGTCAGGTATTTTTCTTCGCACAATGCCAAGGTTAATATCAATCCTTTGCTTGAATCTAAAGGATCAAGTTCTATTATTGAGTCTAGAAAGATATCCGATCTTATTACCCGTCCGGAACTTTCGGTGGAAGATTTTATCTCAATTGTTCCACGTGGAACAGAGTATACCGAGTTGGAAAAAGAGTCGGCTGACATTACCATAAAATATCAGAGTTACATAGACAGGGAGAGGCAGCAAGCGGACAAGATTAAGCATTTGGAGTACATCAGAATTCCTGAGGATTTTGATTTCTCTAAAGTCAATTCTCTCAGTATTGAATGTCGCCAAAAGCTGCAAAAGTATAAACCTGAGACTATCGCCCAGGCATCCCGTATTTCCGGGGTGTCGCCTTCAGACATTTCGGTATTACTGTTGTATTTCGGAAGATAAAAACAGGGAATTATGATAGATTATATAATAGGAAAGGTAGCGGAGCTTACTCCGACGCAGGTAATCCTGGATAACCATGGAATAGGGTATTCGATAGAGATTTCTCTTCAGACTTACGCTTTGCTTGAAGGTAAGGATGATGCCAAGGTCTTTATTTATCACCATATCCAGAGCAGTTCTGATGTGGAACTTTTTTATGGATTTGCTTCTAAGGATGAACGTGCCTTATTTGAACTTTTGATAAGTGTTTCCGGAGTGGGTGTTAATACTGCGCGAGTTATTCTTTCATCTTTCAGTGCCGACGAACTTCGTGAAGCGATTCTATCGGAGAATGTTAATGCTATTAAGAGTGTAAAGGGCATTGGCTTAAAAACAGCGCAGAGGATGATTTTGGAATTGAAGGATAAAGTTACAAAGGGGGAGGGCTCTTCTTCTGATGCTCTATTTATTTCTGATCGTAATACTATAGTGGACGAAGCTGTTTCTGCTCTACTTATGCTTGGTTTTTCTAAGCCTAATATTACAAAGGCTATAAAGCAGATAGTGTCAGAGCATCCTAATATAAAGGTGGAGGAACTTATAAAGTTAGCCTTGCAGATTCTGTAGGCGTGTTCTACGTGGAACAATTTATAGGATTAAAAATGAAAATCGAAGAATTACGGTCATATTTTCCTGGTTTACAGCAACAGAGTTACGGTAAGAATCTGGTCTATCTGGACAATGCCGCCACTTCGCAGAGAATGAAGTCGGCACTGGATTTATCAAATGATCTGGCTTTGAAGCATAATGCAAATGTTCATAGGTCTGTATATAAACTGGCATCGGAGGCTACAAGCGCGTATGAAGCTACTCGTGATTATGTAAAAGAATATCTTAATGCGGAGCATCGCGAGGAAATTATATTTACGACTGGGACCACTTTCTCAATTAATCTGGTGGCTCATACCTATGGCGACAAATTTATAGGTAGTGGTGATAACATAATAATAGGGGAGAGTGAACATCATTCCAATATAGTACCGTGGCAACTTCTTTCTGAAAGAAATGGATGCGAGATAAGGGTGCTGCCTATAAATGAGCAAGGTTTTCTGGATGTGGAAAAATTACCTTCTCTTATAGATGAACGGACTCGTCTTGTGTGTGTCGCTCAGGTATCAAATGTTCTCGGCTTGATTAATCCTGTTGAGAAGGTCACGAAGATTGCTCATGAAAGGGGGGTGAAAGTATTGGTAGATGGAGCACAGGGAATGGCGCATTTGAAAACTGATGTTCGGAAAATGGGTTGTGATTTTTATGCTTTTTCCGGTCATAAAGTTTTTGCAGCGACAGGAACAGGTGTCCTGTATGTTAAAAAGGCGATATTGGAACAGATGCCTCCGTTCTTGGGGGGAGGAGAGATGATAGGTACCGTTACTTGGGGTAAGACCACATATGCGGATTTGCCATATAAATTCGAGGCTGGAACTCCGGATTTCAACAATATTCCGACACTCAAATCTGCCTTGTCTCTCTTGAAGTATACATTTGAAGATCTGGAGATAAAAGAGAATCTTGAAAATGTAAAACAATTTGTATATCAAGAGCTTATGCGTAATGAGAGGGTGCATTTGGCCGGCACTTCCGAAGATTTGAATGATAAGATTCCGCTTTTCAGCATTATAGTTGAAGGCGCGCATCATGAAGATTTGGCTTTGCTTTTGGATAAGATGGGAATAGCCGTGCGCTCCGGTCATGCTTGCGCAGAACCGCTTATGTCACGGCTTGGCGTTACCGGAGTTCTCAGGGCCTCGTTTGCTCCTTATAATACTATGGAGGAAGCGGAATGTTTTATCAATTGTTTGAATCGGGCGATAAATTTATTGGTATAGTTATGACTTTAGAAGAGGCAAAACAGTCTGTCGTAGATGATTTTTCGATGTACGACGAGTGGTTGGATAAGTATGAATATATTATAGATCTCGGAAAGAAACTTGATTCCTTTCCGGAACTCAAAAAAACTGATGATAGATTAATAAAAGGCTGTCAGTCAAGAGTTTGGCTTGATTGTGAAGTAAAGGATGGCAGACTTTTTTTCACGGCAGACAGTGATGCCATTATCACCAAGGGGATAATCTCTCTTCTGATAAGTGTTTATTCCGGACGAACGGCCGAAGAAATTGCGGAAGATGATTTTTCTTTTATAGATCAGATTGGTCTGAAGGAAAATCTGTCTCCTACCCGTTCAAATGGATTGGCCTCTATGGTGCAAACGATTAAAACTATTGCGGAAAATAATGTCAGATAATAATAATGTACTTACTGCCGATGATGTAAAAGAGTTGGCCCCGCTTTATGATGCAGTGGTGCTGGCCCTTAAACAAGTGTATGACCCGGAGATTCCGGTTAATATTTATGATTTGGGCCTTATTTATGAGTTGAATATAAACAAGGAGCATGAGGTCCATATTGTCATGACATTTACGGCGCCTAATTGTCCGATGGCGGACGAGGTTCTTGCGGAGGTTAAACACAGTGTGGAACTTACTCCGGGAGTGAAGTCATGCGAGGTGGAACTTGTCTTTGAACCGGCCTGGGATCAGAGTCTGCTTTCGGATGAGGCGAAATTGGCCCTCGGGATGGATGTGGAACTAGATGAAAAGTAGGATTTTATATCTTTCAATAGGATCTAATATCGCTCCGCGTCGTGAAAATATTCTTGAAGCGGTGCAGGCTTTAGATGAAAAATTAGGTTCTCATTTGAGAATGTCCTCTTTTATTCAGACGCCTTCGTGGGGCTTTGCCGGTGGAGAATTTTTGAATGTTGCGGTTTCTTACAGAACAGATTTAAGGGCGGAGGACATTTTGAAGATTTGTAAAGGAATTGAGAGGCAGCTTGGCAGGATGAATGAGGGTGTGGTTTTGGATGAAAAGGGAGGCAGAGTGTATAAGGACAGGCCGATTGATATAGATATCATTCTGCTTGGTGACGAAAAAATTGACTCTGAGGAGTTGAAAATTCCTCATCCGTCAATGTGGGAAAGGGATTTTGTGATAATTCCTTTGAAAGAGATTTTTGAAGGTGAATTAATTGAAGAATAAGCCTAACTTTGTAGGCTAGGTGCAAATAGCAGTATTATGGATAAGGATAAGATATTGAGCGCTTTGAATGAGGTGCTCCATCCGGGGAAACAGAACAGGAGCATAGTCGAACTTGGTATGGTCACCGGTATAGAGGATAATTCAGGAAGACTTACCGTGACGCTTGGTTTTCCTAAACGTCGTGATCCGCTTACGGAATATCTTGTGGGTGCGACCAGGGCAGCGTTGATCCGTAATTTTCCGGAAATGGAAAGTGAGGTGAAGGCTGTAGTAATCGATGAAGTAAAGCCTAAAAAGAAGACGCTTGATCTGGATAATTCGCAACTTGAGAGCGTTAGGCACATCATAGGGGTAGCTTCCGGCAAGGGAGGCGTAGGAAAATCAACTGTAGCTGTAAATCTGGCAATTGCGCTTGCCAGACTTGGCTATAAGGTCGGGCTTGCCGACGCTGATGTTTACGGACCGTCGGTACCTACGATGACAGGAACGGTCGGTACTCAGCCGGAAGCGGTGGAGGAGAACGGAAAGACTTGGATTCTTCCCGTTGAAAAGTATGGTGTCAAATGGATGTCCATAGGTTATTTTGCAAGTGAGGAGCAGGCTCTTATCTGGCGCGGACCTATGGCGAGCAACGCCCTGAAGCAGATGATCCTTGAGGTGAAATGGGGCGAATTGGACTTTCTTCTTATAGATATGCCTCCCGGAACGGGAGATATTCATATTTCACTGGTAAGTGATATTCCTATGGAGAGTGCCATTATTGTCACGACTCCTCAAAAAGTGGCTTTGGCCGATGTCATGAAAGGTGTGAACATGCTTCAGAATGAAAATGTCCATCGCCACATACTTGGTCTTGTAGAAAACATGGCTTGGTTTACTCCTGCTGAACATCCGGACGAGAAATATTTCCTTTTCGGAAGGGATGGAGGGGTGAAGATGGCCGGAGAGCTCGGTTTGGAACTGCTTTGTCAGATACCGTTGGTTCAAAGTGTCAGAGAAAGCGGCGATTGTGGAGAACCTATCGCACTTTCGAGCGGCCCTGATGCACAGGCATTTTTGGAATTGGCAGGAAAAATAGCGGAAACAGCGTAATGGCGAAGAAGTCTGAAGATACTCCAATGCTCAAACAGTATTTTGCTGTTAAAGCGCAGCACCCTGAGGCTATGCTTCTCTATAGGGTGGGGGATTTTTATGAAACTTATTCGGATGATGCGATCACGGCCAGTAAGGTTTTGGGTCTTGTTCTGACTAAACGTTCAAATGGAGACAAAGAGCCGACTCCTATGGCAGGTTTTCCGCATCATGCGATAGAGCCGTATCTTCAAAAACTTATTCGTGCCGGGTATAAGGTGGCTATCTGTGACCAGTTGGAAGACCCTGCGCTTTCTAAAAATAAACTTGTCAAGCGCGGTATCACCGAAATCCTTACTCCTGGAATCGCTTTCGGCGACGGTATGCTGGACCAGAAGGAAAACAATTTCCTGGTCGGACTTGACTTTGACAATAATATCTGCGGTGCGGCATTTCTGGACGTCTCTACTGGCACATTCAAGGTCGCACAGGGCAATATAGAGTATATCACGACTTTGCTTGGCTCTTTTAAGGCCAGGGAGATAGTCGTAAAAAGGGATTTGCGTGCGAAGGCGGCGGAGAAATTCTCAGATTATTATGTCTCCGCGATTGACGAATGGGCTTTTGTCCACGATGCGGCATATGACAAACTATGTCGCCAGTTCGGTGTCAACAGCCTTAAAGGATATGGTGTCGAGGAGTTTAATGTAGCCATATGCAGCGCCGGAGCGCTTATCTTCTACCTTGAGCAGACTCAGCACAGCGGGCTTAAAAATATCTGCGGCATCTCACGAATAGAAGAAGGAAAGTTCGTATGGATGGACAGGTTCACCTTCCGTAATCTGGAGATATTCTCTTCTGCTGCCGGAAAAGACGGAGTTTCGCTTGTAGAATGTATAGACCGTACTCTCACGCCAATGGGGGCTCGTCTTCTAAGGTCATGGCTTGCCATGCCTATTTTTTCTGTCGAAGAACTTAGCGGCCGGCACGACATAGTTCAGTATTTTCTCGATAATGATTCTTCTCTTTCTAAATGCCAATCTCTTCTTAGCGGTGTAGGGGATTTGGAGAGAATAATATCGCGAGCCGCAACAGGAAAGATTCTTCCGCGCGAGGTTAAGACTCTTTCACGGTCCCTTTCGCAGATGACCCCCATATGCCAATTGGCATCGTCTTCCGGGGTGGAGGCGCTGTCGAAGCTTTCTTCTCAAATGCACGGATGCGACGCTCTGGTGGAAAAGATAGAACATACGCTTTGTGCCAATCCTGCAGCCCAGATTGGCAAGGGTGAGGTTATAGAAAGAGGGGTAAGCGCGGAACTGGACGAGTTGCGCGATATATCTACCGGCGGGAAAGACTATCTCCTTAAGATACAGGAAAGGGAGATACAGCGGACAGGGATAGGCGCTCTTAAGATAGGCTATAACAATGTTTTCGGTTATTATATAGAAGTTCGTAATTCATCGCGCGATAAAGTGCCTGCGGAGTGGATACGCAAACAGACCTTGGTAAACGCGGAACGCTATATTACGGAAGAACTTAAAAGTTACGAAGAGAAAATACTTGGAGCGGAAAGCCGAATTTATGAGATAGAGACTAAGATATACGCTGATCTGGTGGCATATATAGGCAATTATATCAAAGATATCCAGGCCAATTGCGGAGTAGTGTCTCAAATAGACGTTCTTCAAGGATTCGCCCAACAGGCTGCCGACAGACATTATACACGTCCGGAGATAGATGATTCATTAGTTCTTGAAATAAAAGCCGGGAGACACCCTGTCATAGAATGCAATATGCCTGCGGGGCAGGAATATGTCCCGAACGATCTGCATCTGGACAGCACCAGGGAGCAGATAATGATTCTGACGGGCCCGAACATGGCCGGAAAGTCCGCTTTGTTGAGGCAGAGTGCACTTATCGTTCTGATGGGACAGATAGGTTCGTTCGTGCCGGCAGAAAGGGCACATTTCGGATACTTCGACAAGCTTTTTACCAGAGTTGGCGCCAGTGACAACATCTCGCGTGGAGAATCCACTTTTATGGTGGAGATGTTGGAGACATCCATGATTATGCATAATCTGAGTGAGCGTTCTCTCGTACTTTTGGATGAGATAGGACGAGGTACTTCCACTTATGACGGCATGTCCATAGCCAGGGGAATAGTGGAATACATATACGCGTACGGTAAGGGAGCTAAGACTCTTTTTGCTACTCATTACCACGAACTTAACGGTCTGGCGGAAGAATTGCCGAGAGTGGTTAACTATCATATAGCAGTCAAAGAAGACGGGAAGAATATTGTGTTCCTTCGTAAACTTCTTCCCGGAGGAGTGGCTCACAGCTTCGGTCTGCACGTAGCCAGAATGGCCGGAATGCCTAAGGAAGTTATTGATGCCGCGCAACGCACGCTTGATGCTCTGGAGCAGGGGGCCCAGAAGCATCTTCCACGGACAGAGGCCCCGGAATATCAGCTTTCGCTTTTCCAATTGGACGATCCGGCACTTTCTTCCATTAGAGACCAGCTACGTGACGCAGATCTTAACAATATGACTCCGTTGCAGGCTTTTGATTTGCTTCGGCATTTGAAGGAAGAGCTCGGGGTAGAAAAATAAGAAACTATCAGACTATGAGAAAATTATTTATTTTATGCCTGCTCGTTTTTGTCTGCGGGATGCTTCGGGCACAAAGCAGAGCCGATTCTCTTAAGATAGACACTCTGTCTGCGGCAATCGTAAAAACGGATAAACAGAAGCGTGCGGCACGCACGCAGACGAGTCTTCAACGTCTGGATTCGCAGAAGATTAAAAGAGGGTTTGCAGTGCTCGGGTCTCCGGATTTGATAAAGACGCTTCAGACTTTACCCGGTGTATCCGGTGGAGCGGAACTTTCCAGCGGATTATATGTCCGCGGCGGAGACGGGTCCGACAATTTGTTTCTTCTGGATGGTGTTCCGCTTTACCAGGTGAACCATATGGGAGGACTTTTTTCGTCTTTCAATACAGACATGGTAGAGGAAGTGGATTTTTACAAGGGTGGATTTCCGGCCAGATATGGCGGGAGGCTTTCATCTGTCGTGGATGTGGATGTCAGGGGCGGGAATTTTACCAAATGGAAAGGCACGGCTTCAATTGGCCTGGTGGACGGCCGCTTTCAGATAGAAGGCCCTATTGTAAAGAACAAGACCAGTTTGAGTTTTGGGGTAAGAAGAACTTGGCTTGATATAGTCAAGGCCTTGGCTACGCCAATTTTAAAGGCAAGTGCCGAAGATGCCAATACGGCAGAGGATTTGGCGAATTCTTTCCATTATGATTTCGGCGACTATAATCTGAAGATAGTTCATCTTTTGGATCAGACAAGCAAACTTTCTCTGTCGGTGTATTATGGACAGGATGATCTTAACGCCAAAGGCGTTTCCAAATCAATGTCAGAATCCGGTTTGGAATCAAGCAGTTCTCTTAAGAGTCATATGATATGGGGGAATGCTCTTGGTACATTGAGGTGGGATAAGATGTGGGAGGAAAAAGGCTTGTCTATGGACAGCAGGATTTATTATACCAGATACCGCTCGGATATAGGGATGGATCTGAGCGTATATCAGCAAGATAGGGATGAAGAGTCCGGACAGTTGAAGGTGCTGGAAGGAAGTCTTGTTGAGCAGGACTATACTCGCATACACGATATAGGCGTTTCTTCTGACTGGTTCTATGATGCCATAGATAATCATCATATGCGTTTTGGCCTGGATGGAATAACACATATCTATGATCCTTACAGGAAGATGGATATGTCCATGTCAGTTAACTCTGTGCCATACACGCAGGAGAATACCTCTGTGTATAAGCACTATCTGGGAGGGGAGATCAGTTTGTACTATGAGGATGAAATCTCCATAGGGGACAGAGTTAATGTCAATCTGGGCCTGAGAGATGCTCTTTTTATAGTAAAAGACCGCTCGTATAACAGATTGGAGCCGAGATTGGCCATTAAAGCCAGCATAATGCCGAATATGGACTTGAAGGCATCCTATGCCAAGATGAATCAATTCTCTCATATGGTGTCCGCTTGTTATATCGATGTGCCGACAAGCCTGTGGATGCCGTCCACCGCCTCTGTCAAACCCATGTCTTCGGACCAGTTCGTGCTTGGCGCGACGTATAGGGTAAGCGATAACTGGATGGTGGATGTTGAGGGGTTCTATAAGAAGATGGAGCATCTGTATGAGTATAACGGTACTAATACTCTTCTGCCAAGTCTGGATAAGTGGGAAATCGATTATATCGAAGGGCGTGGCAGAGCATATGGAGTGGAATTATCCACTGAATATGCAGCAGAGAAGCTGCAGGCCAGCGCTTATTATACTCTTTCTAAGAACGAAAGGTATTTTTCTTCATATTATTACACGTGGTTCCCTGACCGTAATGATAATACGCACAAGATTAATCTGGGACTGTCGTATCGTTTTTCTCCAAAATTCGAGGTTTATGCCAGCTGGACCTATCATACCGGTAACAGGTTCACCGCCGCGAGCTTGACTGTATGGGAAGAAAATGACAATGTGGAGATTTTTGATAAACCGAACAATTACCGGCTTCCGTCTTACCACAGACTGGATATGGGCCTTAATTGGCATAGGAAACTGAGCAGCGGGCGCATACGGACATTGAACATAAGCATATATAATGTTTATAACAGACTTAACGCTTTTGTGGGGACGATTGACACTAGTGGAAACAAGGCTGTAGGTATAGCGTATGGAATAATTCCTATTATTCCGACGTTCAGTTATGCGTGGAAGTTTTGATTTTGGCTATAAGTATGATGAAGAGGATAATTTTGGGTCTTGTCTTGATACTTTCAGTATCTGCGTGTGAATATAAATTTGACGTTACTTCCCCTGTAGACGGAAACAGGATGATGGTGGAGTGGATAGTGGGATTGGACGAGATAGATTATGTGAAGATACGTAAGGCCGTACCTGTGGGTGCCGCCGCACAGGATGGTAATTCATACGTGCTTGAGTCTATGCATTTTACGGAAAATGAGGTGGAGGTGGATCTTTTTAAGGACCCGGAAGCAGAGTATTATTATTCTGTTTATATGCCAGAGGGCGGAAGCCAATTGGCATTCAGCCTTTCTACGCAGGATGAGCCTTCTATAAAAGCGTATAGTACAGTTCCTCAAAAGGTAGAGACGCAATATTCGTACACTGTGGCTAATGAGGAAATTCATTGGGAAATGAAAATAAGCAACGTGAAGGACCGAAATTTTGCACTGATGGCTTATGTTGAGGAAGAATGGTCTACTCCGGAAGGGGAAGCGAGAAAATCCTGGTATAATATCACGATATCAGCAGAGATGTCAGGCAATTCCTATTATGACTTTTTTGATTCAGGCTTAAGAAGCCTTATGTATTCAACCAAGCCCGATAACAAATATACTTTGACGCTTCTTCGAGGAGTGGAGATGCCGGATGGAATTTTTTCATTTAAAACCAGTCATTATTCCGAATCCAAGTATAAATTAGTACTTTTTTGTCTCTCTGACGAGGCCTATGGATTCTTAAATTCCAGGTTCAATCAGGAAAACAATTTTCTCGGCAGTATGGGGCTCAGTCCTGCGAATTATGCCTATACCAATGTGGAAGGAGGATACGGAGTGTTCGGAGCGGTGAACAGAGTAGAAGATATTATTGATATAAAGTAATATGAGATTTGTTAAATTTCTGGCTGTTGCCGCCACAGTGGTTGCAATGGCTTCTTGCGGAATAATCGGTGGCTCATCCGCTAAAAGTACAACTTCAGCAGCCACAACTAACGGTCAGGCATGCGGTGCCGCTCTTAAGAATCTGTATACTCAGTATAAGAGCGACGGTTCTCTTGATCTTAAGAATATTTCCAATGTCGTCAATCTTGCTACTCTGGCCAATGGTGTAGAGGGTCTCAAGGGACAGGATGACAAGAGTACCTTCTATAAGGAATTCGCCGCCGGTCTCGTTCTGGGCTCAAACAATCTTGTCAGCCAGAGCAATTCAACAAGCGTTACGTCTTCTTTGGCTTCTCTTGCCGGGCTTGACCTCTCTTCTCTGACTTCAGCAGCTACATCGGCTCTTACAAAGAGCAACAGTACGTCTTCTGCTGCCAAGGGCGAGACCACAAGAAGCACTAGCGACGCGTTGTCGTCATTGGCAAACAATAAAGACGTTAACACGGCAGTCAATACCGTGTCATCAATTTTAGGATTATTAGGAAAATAATTTTAGTCTTTTACTCTGAACCAGTCCATGGTGCGTCCGAAAAGGCCCTTTTTATCAAGGGATCCTTTGACTTTAAGAACGTCTCCGTGGACTGTCATTGAACAGAAATAGGTCTTTCCATTCCCCGGGTCGTAAATCTTGCCGTTGACATATTTGTTCCCGTCCTTTTCCAGGGAATGAAGCATATCCAGACCTAAAATATAACGCGAGTGAAGATTCTTGTCCGGGTTCAGGACATCTCTTGCAGGAGTCCCGTCCGGCATATTAGGCTCTGCAAGCCAAACGATACGTCCGTTATAATAATCTCCGTCTTTGTAGACTTCCACGATGGCGCTGCCGTCATCAAGTTTCCATTTGCCAAGTACATCCTGAGCGAAAACCGCCATTGAACTCATCACAAGAAGCGTGATGGATAAAAGAATTTTTTTCATTCGAGATTCTGGTTTTAGTAAAGTGCCTCGGACGAGACTCGAACTCGTACAGCCATTTCTGGCCAAGGGATTTTAAGTCCCTCGTGTCTACCATTCCACCACCAAGGCAAGCCAAAGAGAGTGCAAATATACTAAAAATATCGTTTTTCGTGTTTGACCAGGGCCAAAAAGATAAAGAGCATCACGGTGAACGAAAGCAGCGACGATCCGCCGTAACTGATTAGTGGAAGAGGAATCCCTATTACTGGCATCAGTTTGACAGTCATGCCGATATTGATTATTACGTGCATAAAGAAGCACGAGGCTATGCAGTATCCGTATACTCTGTTGAACGGATCTCTGCATTCTTCCGCGGTTTTAAGAATTCTCCAGATTAGATAAGAGAAAAGGGCAATAAGGACAAAACATCCTGCAAATCCGAATTCTTCTCCTATGGTGCAGAATATGAAATCCGTACTTTGTTCGGGGACGAACCCATAAGTAGTCTGTGTCCCTTCAAGAAAACCTTTCCCTGTGAGTCCCCCTGAACCTATGGCAATCATGGATTGGTTGACATTGTAACCTGCTCCGGAGAGATCTTCCTTAATGCCAAGCAGAACTTCTATTCTCTGTTTCTGGTGTGGCTTCAATATATGATTGAATGCCAAATCGGAACATAGTATGGTGGCGGTTCCGATCAGAAACACCATTATGATGAAAGCTCTGAACTGTCTTTTTGCCTTCATGGTTTTGGCGATGGAGCTGCGCGTGACCAGATAATAGATGGTGATCAATAATGCCAGGACGATGAAAGCGAGCCAAATCGGAAATTTTATGGAGAGTATGAAAAGGCTTATGACCATTATAAGAAGCATTATCCACCAGCCGGAAAGCCCTTCGCGATAAAGGACAAATATATACCCCAAGTAAATCAGTACAGTACCGGTTTCTTTTTCTGCCAGGATCAGTATGGCAGGCAACCCCACAATGGCCAGCGTAGTAATGGTGTCCCTGATTTTGGATAAATTGAATCCGTGTCCTCTTAGGAAATGAGCCAATACCAGGGAGGTGCAGATTTTTGACACTTCACAAGGTTGGAAACTGACAGGGCCGAGCTTGAACCAGGATTTGGAGCCGTTTATCTCCGTTCCGAAGACTATCGTGAATAAGAGAAGCAGCAGAACGCAAGCATATGCCGGAGTAGATATCACTTCCCACAGGTAGGGTTTGATGACAAACAGAATTATAAGCCCAGTAATAAGTGATATGCCTATCCAGACAAGCTGCTTCCCTGCTCTGGTTTGTAGGTCTACAATGGAAAGAGACCCTTCGGCGGAATGTCCCGCCGCATAGATGCTCACCCATCCTATCAAGACTAAAAGCAGATAGCAGATAATGATTTTCCAATCTATCGTCTGTTCCAGCCTTCTATTATAACTCTGTCTTGACATATATGGCAAAATTAAGATATATTATTAACTTTGAGAAACGCAAAACAAAATGAACTGCAATAGCCTGAAATTTTTAACCGCTTTTCTATTTTTTCTGATATGCTCCTGCAGCAGGTACAATTGGCGGTTGGAAGAAATGAGTTACGAACAGATATTATCTACGGCAAATGTACCTGTCCCGTCGGATGGTATTTTCTGTTGTCTTGGCGATGCCGGTGGAGCCAATACTAAAACTTCCGGGAGAGAAGAATGTTGTTTGACAGAGCTTCTTGATACGGCCAGGCAGTATATTCGTAGATATGAGGACGGTTCTGAATATACCGCCATCGCATTTAAATCCAACGCTGCCCCTATGTATTATGCATTGACGCAGCATTTGCCTGAAACCGGAGAGATTGTGACAAGAGACTCTACGCTTCGCGCGAAGAACTTTTTCATATACAGGAAGAACTCAGGCGGCGCCATGGCCTATGTCGTCACTATGCTTTCGGTGTACGATTATTATAAGAATTATGATGAGACCGAGATTAGCATATTGTATATGCATGATTATAGGGGTTATGTCCTGTTTTCAGATTTGGATGGAGATTTGATGGAAGTTGAGTATTATGATAAGGGCAGAGCCTATAGGCTGAAGATATATGACGCGGAAGAATCTACGCATTATCTTACTTTGGTAAGGACGGAGGGGTTGTATACTAAATCATCGGATGGGCAGGAACTTGAGCCGGCGGTATGTATAGCAGATAAGACAAAGAAGAATTGGGTTAGCGGAAATTTCAATTTCGGTATAGAGGATGGAGAAGAAGATGAGTGGAAGCATAAGGATTTTGTGATAAGTTTCCCGGAAGGTGGTGGAGGTGGTGGAACGGAATCGGGAGATGATGATATATCAAAAGATGGGTTGACGAAATTATATACGATTGCATTGTATTCGTCAGATGTGCAGAAAGGTAGAGTGACAGGAAGTGGAAATTATGTGAAGGGGACGGTAGTGGAGATAGAGGCGGAACCGATATGTGAGGTGCCACTCCGACCGACAGTGTTCAATTACTGGACGGGAGATTTGGAGCGAGAGGGCTCGAGTGTGACGCTGCAAGTCGCGAAGGATATAAGCGCGGTGGCATATTTTTCATATGTCGGCGAGGAACAGACGCGTCCGTGTGTGGATACAGAGAAAGGCCTTGCTAATATGTGCAAGGAGATGTCGATTGCTCCAACTAAAGCTGGGTATAGAGGTGGTACTTTTGGAATGACCAGGCATGATGATTATGGAAAACCAATAATGCATAAGGGAATCGATATATATGCAGAGAAAGGTACTCCGATATATTGTCAGTGTGCAGGGGTTGTGTATGAAGTGCGAGATGGTTTTCATGATGATGTTACAGTGAAAGGCTCTCACGGGAATAGAATTATAATACAGTCCGGTACGAAATTGTTTTTTTACTGTCATTTGCAGGGTGAGGGGAAGGCGATTGGTTATAATAATCGAGAGGGAAGAAAATTTAAGAAAGGAGATAAAGTATATCCAGGTGAAATACTCGGTTATGCAGGCTCAAGTGGCAACGCAGGTGGCACAATCCCGCATGTACATTTTGAAGTTCACGATAATGGGATAGTCGTAGATCCGTCTGCCTATATTAATGGGAAGATAAATGCGGATACCGGAGAAATTACAGAGATTAAATGTGATGAATTAATAAAGGAATAAGGGATATGAAAAAGTTGATTTTGTTTGTAGCTCAATTAATTATGGTGACAGTCCTATCTGCTCAGGATGTTGTAGAATATGGACCGGATGTGTTTATAGATATAGATGGTATTCAAATTGGGGATTATCCTACAAGAGAAGAGTTAGATAGTCACTTTGGTACTCCTACTTCTGAAGCATATATAGAAGCGGATATGTATAATTATTACGAAATTACATACGATGGCGTTGTGATAGATTTAGATGAAAAAGGGAAACTATTTAGTTTTGATCTTAATTCATCCAAGTATCCGGTAATGACGTTATATGGATTAGGTGAAGGAATAAGAATCGGAGATAGTTTGGATAAGTTTCTTAAAGCTGGTTATCCCGTTTATTGGCATTATGAAATAGATGGAGTCAATGATTTAGAAAAAAGGTATTGTTTTTATGTGAAAAGGAAAGATTATGTGCCGGATCATGTTACGACATTTACGATTAAGAATGGTATAATAACCGCTATCTCCAGTTGGCCATATGAATCATAGTTTAAGAAACATTAGTTGGGCCATATTCTTGCTGTTTGCTGTGTATTCCTGCAGCAGGTACAATTGGCGGTTGGAAGAAATGAGTTACGAACAGATATTATCTACGGCAAATGTACCTGTCCCGTCGGATGGTATTTTCTGTTGTCTTGGCGATGCCGGTGGAGCCAATACTAAAACTTCCGGGAGAGAAGAATGTTGTTTGACAGAGCTTCTTGATACGGCCAGGCAGTATATTCGTAGATATGAGGACGGTTCTGAATATACCGCCATCGCATTTAAATCCAACGCTGCCCCTATGTATTATGCATTGACGCAGCATTTGCCTGAAACCGGAGAGATTGTGACAAGAGACTCTACGCTTCGCGCGAAGAACTTTTTCATATACAGGAAGAACTCAGGCGGCGCCATGGCCTATGTCGTCACTATGCTTTCGGTGTACGATTATTATAAGAATTATGATGAGACCGAGATTAGCATATTGTATATGCATGATTATAGGGGTTATGTCCTGTTTTCAGATTTGGATGGAGATTTGATGGAAGTTGAGTATTATGATAAGGGCAGAGCCTATAGGCTGAAGATATATGACGCGGAAGAATCTACGCATTATCTTACTTTGGTAAGGACGGAGGGGTTGTATACTAAATCATCGGATGGGCAGGAACTTGAGCCGGCGGTATGTATAGCAGATAAGACAAAGAAGAATTGGGTTAGCGGAAATTTCAATTTCGGTATAGAGGATGGAGAAGAAGATGAGTGGAAGCATAAGGATTTTGTGATAAGTTTCCCGGAAGGTGGTGGAGGTGGTGGAACGGAATCGGGAGATGATGATATATCAAAAGATGGGTTGACGAAATTATATACGATTGCATTGTATTCGTCAGATGTGCAGAAAGGTAGAGTGACAGGAAGTGGAAATTATGTGAAGGGGACGGTAGTGGAGATAGAGGCGGAACCGATATGTGAGGTGCCACTCCGACCGACAGTGTTCAATTACTGGACGGGAGATTTGGAGCGAGAGGGCTCGAGTGTGACGCTGCAAGTCGCGAAGGATATAAGCGCGGTGGCATATTTTTCATATGTCGGCGAGGAACAGACGCGTCCGTGTGTGGATACAGAGAAAGGCCTTGCTAATATGTGCAAGGAGATGTCGATTGCTCCAACTAAAGCTGGGTATAGAGGTGGTACTTTTGGAATGACCAGGCATGATGATTATGGAAAACCAATAATGCATAAGGGAATCGATATATATGCAGAGAAAGGTACTCCGATATATTGTCAGTGTGCAGGGGTTGTGTATGAAGTGCGAGATGGTTTTCATGATGATGTTACAGTGAAAGGCTCTCACGGGAATAGAATTATAATACAGTCCGGTACGAAATTGTTTTTTTACTGTCATTTGCAGGGTGAGGGGAAGGCGATTGGTTATAATAATCGAGAGGGAAGAAAATTTAAGAAAGGAGATAAAGTATATCCAGGTGAAATACTCGGTTATGCAGGCTCAAGTGGCAACGCAGGTGGCACAATCCCGCATGTACATTTTGAAGTTCACGATAATGGGATAGTCGTAGATCCGTCTGCCTATATTAATGGGAAGATAAATGCGGATACCGGAGAAATTACAGAGATTAAATGTGATGAATTAATAAAAATTGAATAGTATGAAAAGAATAATTGTTTTGATAATATGTATCATATTATCTTTTAAGGCTAATGCTCAAAACACTATAGAAAAAAATATTAGTGTCTTTGTTGATATTGACGGAATTGAACTTTATACATCACCTACAAAAGAAGAGTTAAATGATCACTTTGGTACGCCTATTTCTGAAGCATATATAGAGGCAGATATGTATAATTATTACGAAATTATATACGATGGTCTTGTGTTACATTTAGATGAAAAAGGGAAATTGTTTAGTTTTTATCTTAATTCGTCTAAATATCCAGTAATGACTTTATATGCATTTGGGAAATACGTTAAAGTCGGAGATAAATGGGATAAATTTCTTTCTATGGGTTACCCAATTTATAGTATAAGGGAAAATTATGCGGAAGGTTATGTGAGATATAATGTTGTGATATGGTATAAGAGCTATACATTTGATCATGTTACGTCGTTTTTTGTAACAAATGGTATAATAACCGCTATTTCTAGTTGGCCATATGAATCATAGGAAACTCCGGCCGACAGTGTTTAATTACTGGACGGGAGATTTGGTATAATAGTTATGAGGCGATTGCCAACTATATTTGAAGTTTACAATTTAGAATAGTTGTTATTTTTCGACGTTCATAAGGTCAGCATTCATGACGTAATTTTCAAGCCATATACGTGATTTTCCAGTTTCGCCGTTTAGATAGTTTTCAATCATCAGGGATGCTATTGGGCATGCCCAGCGGGCACCGAATCCGGCATTTTCAATATATGCCAATACCGCAATCTGTGGATTTTCTCGTGGGGCGAAGCAGATGAAGACGGAATGGTCGGCACCGTGCGGGTTCTCGGCTGTGCCGGTTTTCCCGCACACATCGAGTCCCTCGATGGCGGCCAAAGCCGCGGTGCCGCCTGCAGCCGTACCTGCATTCACCGCCTTCCACATGCCCTCGATGGCCCGTTCAAAATACACGGAATCTACTTCCGTATAATGTCTTTCTTTATATTTCCCGTCTATCTTTATCTGGTCATTATCCTTTATTATGTGGGGAGTGATATAATATCCCCTGTTGGCGATAGTTGCGCAGAGATTGGCAAGCTGAAGGGGAGTGGCGCCGATCTCTCCTTGGCCTATGGAAAGTGAAACAATTGAAGGGAACTTCCATCTGCCCTTTCCGTATAATTTGTCATAAAGCTCACCTTTAGGGATGGTTCCTGATGATTCGTTAGGAATATCGCAGCCCAAAGACTCTCCCAGACCGAAGCTGAGCACATACTCTCTCCATTTGTCAAATGCCTCGCTTACTGAACCATACTTTGGATTTTCCAAGATATCCTTGAAAACATAGCAAAAATAGGCGTTGCACGACATCATCACGGCATCAGTGAAATCTATAGGTGAGCGATGTTGATGGCAGCCCAGTTTACGAGACGAAGTGTAATAATAGCCCCTGTCACAAGGATGTTTGTCCTGAATGTTCAGCACTCCTTCCTGAAGCCCTATCATTCCGTTGACAAGCTTAAAAACAGACCCTGGAGGGTAAACGGCCTGTACGGGGCGGTTGAAAAGAGGCTTGTCGGGATTCCGGCTCAGTTCACTGTATCTGCTTCCCATATCTGAAAGGTCAGACACGTTGATTCCCGGACTGGATACCAGGGCAAGTATTTCTCCGGTAGCTGGCTCTATGGCTATAAGGCTGCCACGTTTGTTCTGCATCAGAGATTGACCATACTGCTGAAGATGAGCATCGATAGTGGTAGTGATATCCTTTCCTTTCTTAGCCGGCAGGTCATCTTCTCCATTGTTATATCGTGTAAGAATACGGTTATGCGAATTACGCAGATAGATGTTATATCCGTCCTTCCCCCGCAGGTCCTTTTCACGTACCGCTTCAAGTCCGGTAATTCCGGCCCGGTCGCCGCTCCGATATTCCGGATGTTTTTTAATATACGCCTCGTCTACTTCACCGACATAGCCAAGCAAGTTGCCTCCGGCATTGTAAGGATAATCGCGCGTGTTTCTTTCCTGTATGTGAAATCCGGGGAACCAATATTGCATCTCTGTAAAATGCGCATATGTCTGCTGGTCGACATTGGGAAGGAATACAAGCGTCTTGTATCCTATCTTTGAACGGTAAGTGCGGTAGTAATCAAGCTTTTCTCTAAGGTAATCCTTCTCTATTCCCAAAAGTGAACATAGCGCGAGCGTGTCAAGATCCTTGATTTCACGTGGCGTCACCATCACATCATAGCAGGATTTGTTGCCGACCAGTATCTGGGCGTTTCTGTCGTAGATGATACCACGCGGTGCCAGAATGGTCTCTTTTACAATAGAATTGTTAAGAGCATCCGTCTTATATCTGTCGTCAATTACCTGAATGTAGAAAAGCCGGGCAAGTATGATCAGGATGACTATCGCAAATCCTATCAGAATCCGGCTATATCTGTTAGATGAATCCATACTCAGCGCCCTTTTATGATGGTGGCTTTAATCAAGACGCAGAGCACGGTGCTGCTGAGGAATGAATATAGCCATTTCAGCAGTGCATAGCTCCATCTGAGCGTGCCTGCGCTGTCAATCCAACAATAGACGAGAAAATAAATGGCGCAGAGCAAAGCGATTGATATGATCATGTCTTTCGAAAGTCGTTCTTCATCAAGATAATCTTCTCCCGCTGAAGTGAAGCCGTCCGTATATGCCAATTTCAGAATCTCCGGTCTTAAGAAGACGCATAGCAGAAGAGCGCAACTTGTGATGCCGACAACCCCGCTGGATGTTACATCTATGATGATTCCTGTCAGAAAGGTGAGGATAAGCGAAGGAATGCTTACCTGCTTGCCAGGAAGACAAAAAACCGCCAGCGGAAGCAAACTGATGTACAGAAGGTGTGAAAAATTCAAGAAGTTATTGATTAACACTTGAATAAGGCAAAGGGCCAAGATGTATATATAAAAATGATTCTTGTTCATAGCAGGGCCCCCCTTTCTTCCAGACTAACGATTTCGTCGTGATTGACGGCTTTGAGAACATATACGAAATTGAGCGACGACAGGTCTTGGAAAAGCTTTACCGTCACTTCTTTGGACGCTCCGTTGAGAGTCCTTTCCTCTATGACCGTGCCAAGAGGCATAAATGGTGGGAACAACTCTGAATAGCCGCTTGTCCAGACTGTATCAGCTGGCGAAACGCTGGCATGCAGGGGAATTGGCCGCAATATGGCTCTGTCACTGTGAATGCCGTCCCAGGAAAGAGTTCCTATGACAGAAGAATGTCCAAGCCTGGCACTGATGGTGGTCTGTGGATTTTGGAGAGTGCGTCCATAGGCCATATGTTCGGAGACGATGTCCGTCACTCCGACTATTCCCTTTGCCGTCACCACTCCGCAGTGCGGATATATGCCGTCAGCACTGCCTTTGTTGATAATGAAGTAGTTTTTCTGCCCGTTTGTGCTTATTTTGACTATCTGTGCCAATTGGCATTCAAAGTTGTCGCGAAGCGATCCCAGAGAATCTATGGCGCCTTTCCGCTCGAGATTATGATATCTCTGAAGTTCGTCCCAAAGCCGGGCGTTCTCTTCGCTTAATTCCTTGTTTTTTTCTGATAGACGAAGGTAAATGCGAGTCCTTTCTCCAGCGGCCCAGATACGGCTTTTGACTTTATAGGAAAAACTATTGATCCACACGCTCTGGTAGGAGGAAGAAGCCCCCAAGATAGCGATGGCAGCGGCTTCCAGAAGAATGAAAGTCGCTGCTGTCCATAGTCGATAAGTCGCTTTGTGAGGCCTGTTCATTATTTACCTCATAAGGAATTTATATCTGTCTGTATTCTTGATTGCTTTGCATGTTCCTCTCGCTACGGCGTGAAGCGGGTCTTCAGCTACGATAAATTTGATGTTGACCTTGTCGGAAAGTCTTTTTGCAAGACCGCGAAGAAGAGCACCTCCACCGGAGAGATATATCCCGTTCTCTATGATATCCGAATAAAGTTCCGGAGGGGTCATTTCCAGCACATGCATGATGGATGTTTCGATTTTGGCGATGGATTTGTCCAGGCAGTGTGCGATTTCCTGATATGTGATGGTAGCTTCCACCGGATGGGCGGTCATGATGTTAGGGCCGTTGACTACAAAAGGTTCCGGTTCCTCGTCAAGTTCTGTAAGAACGGCACCCACTGCCCATTTGATTCTTTCTGCGGTGACCTCCCCGACTTTGATATTGTGCTGTTGACGAAGATAATACTGAATATCTGACGTGAATACGTCACCGGCCACTCTTATGCTGTCCTGCTCAACCAGACCGCCAAGTGAAATCACGGCTATCTCGGTGGTGCCTCCGCCTATGTCCACCACCATATGCCCTTTAGGTGCCTCCACGTCCAGGCCAATTCCCAAAGCGGCTGCCATAGGTTCGTAGATGAGGTAGACATCTCTTCCTCCGGCATGCTCCGTAGAGTCCCTGACAGCACGGATCTCAACTTCCGTACTGCCGGAAGGAATACCGATGACAACCTTAAGATTAGGAGTGAAGATGGTACTCTTTTTTTTGCTCACCTGGCGTATGAAACCTCTTATCATCATCTCGGCCGCATTGAAATCGGCTATGACGCCGTCTTTCAGCGGTCTGATGGTTCTGATGGTAGGGTTAATGCGTTCGTGCATTCGTTTCGCCTCGTTTCCTATCGCGAGACATTTCCCTGAGGCTACATCTACAGCCACTATACTTGGTTCGTCGAGTACTATGACACCGTTCTGATAGATTATGGTGTTGGCCGTACCGAGGTCTATTGCTAATTCTTGGTTAAGAAATCCGAAAGCCATGTTTGTGAAATTAATTGTATACACAAAAATAAATATTTTTGTTAGTATTTTTGTACAGATAGATTACAATATGGAGAAAAAAGTTTATGGCATATTCGTAGCCGGCGGCTCGGGGGTCAGAATGGGGAGTTCTGTTCCCAAGCAATTCCTGGATTTGTCCGGAAAACCTGTCCTTCTGCGCACTTTGGAAAGGTTTGTGGAGGCGATAGAGGATATAAACATTATCGTGGTATTGCCTAAGACGCATTTTGATACTTGGCGTAAGATCTGTCTGGACTACGGCTTCGATTATCCTCAGATGCTTGTGGGTGGAGGAATCACACGATTTCATTCGGTCCAGAATGCTCTCCGTAAAATCCCCGATGGCGCGACAGTTCTTGTCCACGACGGGGTCAGGCCTATGGTAAGCCGTTCACTTATAAATAAATTGGCAGAAATGGCAGATGAAGGGGGCTGTGTCGTTCCTGTTACTGCGGTTACTGATACGCTTAAGTCTCTGGTGCCGGCGCAGCAGGAGGGCATATGGCAGGAAAGCGGAGAGGCCGCTCCTGACAGAGGGAAACTTTTCGGAGCGCAGACACCTCAGGCCTTTCCTTCGGAAATATTGAAAAGGGCTTATGAAAGTGCGTATCAGACGAGTTTTACCGACGACGCATCTGTTCTCAGTTACAATAAAATACCCCTCACCTACATTCAAGGGGAGAGGTATAACATTAAAATCACTACTCCTGAAGACCTGGAGTTTCTGAGCAAGATTTACTGATTCCTGTGAACCCAAATCTGTCTCTTGACCGGTTCGTCAAGTGAAACCATGGTTTCGGTTGACTGCACATAAGGAATTTCCTGAATAGTGTTCAGGGCCACTTCCATAAGGTGCGCGTTGTCCCGGCAGTACAGTTTGATAAGAAGCGCACTTCGTCCGGTTATGAAATGGCATTCCACTATTTCAGGGATTTTTTTGAGTGCAGTTATAACTTCTTTGTACTTGTTGTTCTCGGTAAGATTCAAAAACATGAAGGCACAAATCGTATAACCTATGGAGGATGGTTTGATAAGTGTCGATGAACCATAGATAATGCCGGCCTCTTCCAGACGTTTGACTCTCTGGTGTATGGCCGCTCCTGATACCCCGCACTCGCGAGCTATTTCGAGGTAGGGTTTTCTGGCATCGTTTATCAGCTCCGAGAGGATAGTTCTATCCATCTCATCCAGTTTAAAGTGCTCCATTATTTTTTCTTTTTAGTTTTGTGTGTTGGTTCCTGGTGGTTAATTATATCTTGGCATTGCTCTTCTGTAAGAGCTTCTGCGTCTGTGCCTTTAGGAAGTTTGTAGTTTTTACCCGATGCTTTTATATAAGGACCATAAGGACCGTTTATCACGCTGATTTCTCCCCATTGGTGCAGCGGAGCCTTGGACGGTGTCTTGTTTATGAGTTCTATGCATTGTTCCTGGGAGATACTCAGAGGATCCGTTCCGCGCGGGATAGAGAAATTGTGAGAATCCCATTGGATGTAGGCTCCGAATCTTCCTTTCTTGATTACGATGTCTTTACCGTCAAGGGCCCCGGCTTTGCGCGGCAAAGAAAATAGCTTCAGCGCATCTTCAAGTGTAATGCTTTCGATCAGCTGTCCGTCAGAAAGGCTTGCGCAGATTTTTTCGCTTTCATCTCCCTTTTGAACATAAGGACCGAACTGCCCGAGTTTGGCCACGATTTTCTTGCCGTCTGTCGGGTCCACTCCTATCTCGCGCTCTACTTTTCTATAGTCTTTGTTATTTAGCGCTTTGTCTACCTCAGTGTGGAACGGAGGGTAGAAGGATTGCATGCATTTATGCCAATCTGTTTTTCCTTCGGCTATTTTATCGAAATCCGATTCTATCCCTGCAGTGAACCCATAATCCAGGATATCTGAGAAATTGTCTACCAGATAATCACTTACGGCCATTCCTATGTCGGTAGGCAGAAGCTTTCCCTTCTCTGCTCCAAGTTTCTCCACTTTCTGAGCGCTTGTGATTACGCCGTCCTTAAGCGTATAGTCGGTGACAGTCTTTTCTGTTCCTTCTTTGTCGCCTTTTACCAGATATCCCCTTCCTGTAGTGAGGGTGCTGATGGTAGGGGCATAGGTTGAAGGTCGCCCTATTCCCAATTCTTCAAGTTTTTTGACAAGGGATGGTTCGGAGTATCTGTATGGGGCTTGGGTGAATTTGCAATTGGCCTCTATCTTATTGGCTATAAGAATATCACCTATATTCAAAGGAGGAAGGATGCGCGGAGAGTTATCGTCTTCCTGCCCCTCATCGTCGAAGCTTTCCATATAGAGTTTGAGGAATCCGTCGAAAAGTATCTCGCTGGATTGGATGGAATAATGTTCGCTTCTTTTGTCCAGTCCTACTTTTATATTAGTGTTAAGAAGCTTGGCCTCGGCCATCTGGCTCGCTACGGTTCTGCGCCAGATAAGATTATAGAGCTTTTTTTCCTGTGGCGTTCCGTCTATATCGGAATTCTCTATATATGTAGGCCTGATGGCTTCGTGTGCTTCCTGTGCACCTTTCGTATGTGTTTTGAATTGGCGGGTGTGAGAATATTGTTCTCCGAAATTATCTGTTATGAATTTCTTCGCAGTGGAAAGGGCGAGGTTTGAAAGCAGGGTGGAGTCGGTACGCATATAGGTGATAAGTCCGTGCTCGTAAAGAGATTGGGCAATTCTCATGGTCTGGCTGACAGAGAATTTAAGTTTTCGCCCGGCCTCCTGCTGCAGCGTGGATGTCGTAAATGGCGCTGCCGGAAATCTGCTGCCTTCTTTTTTATCTGCAGAGATTATGGTGTAGGTGGCGCCTATACTGTCCTGAAGAAAGTTCTCCGCGTCCTGTCCGCATGAGAATTTTTCTTCCAGTGTGCCTTTGATTTTGTTTTTGCCAGCCAGGAATGTCCCCTCTACTTTATAGTAAGGCTGCGGCTTGAAATTCAAGACTTCCCTTTCTTTATCGGTCACCAGCCTCAATGCTACGCTTTGCACTCTTCCGGCAGAAAGTCCGCGTTTGATTTTTCTCCAAAGCACAGGGGAAAGTTCATATCCCACGAGCCTGTCCAGTATTCGTCTTGCCTGTTGTGCGTCCACGAGATTCATATCTACGGTTCTCGGATGTTTGAGCGCTTCCAAGATGGCATTTTTGGTAATCTCGTGAAAAGTGATGCGTTGAGTTTTCTTGGGATCCAGGCAAAGTGTCTGCTGCAAGTGCCACGCTATAGCTTCTCCTTCACGGTCTTCATCGGATGCGAGAAAGACCATATCGGCTTTTTCTGAAAGAGCCTTTAATTCACTTACGGTTTTTTTCTTGTCTGAAGGGATTATGTATTTGGGAACAAACCCATGATCTATATCAACACTGAGTTCATTTTCCTGAAGATCTCTGATATGACCTTTTGAAGACACTACTTTATAGTCATCTCCCAGAAACTTCTGGATGGTGACCGCTTTATGTGGAGACTCGACAATTACTAAATTCATACTGCAAAGATTTCACAAATAAAGGATTTTTCAAAATTATTTAAGTATTTTTGCCGCTGTTTAGGTAACAGATTATAAGTTATGAAGCAGCGTACGCGCAGAAGGATAGTTGTTTGCTTTTGGATATTGTTGGCATTGCCTTTCGTGGCGATTTTCACTCTTGTGTTTTGTGTGGCGCATTTTGCGCAGATTCCGTCATTTTCCGAGCTGGAACATCCCAACAACAATCTGGCTACGCGCCTGATTTCTTCCGATGGCGTAGTTATCAGTACTTTCCATATAGAAAACAGAACGTATGTGGCTTATGAGGATATCTCACAGAATGTCATCAATGCAGCCGTCGCTACGGAAGACGTGCGTTTCTATGAACACAGCGGGATAGATTTTAAAAGTCTGGGACGAGTTCTTGTAAAGACATTCTTGATGAGGGATTCAAGTCAAGGTGGAGGCAGTACCATAACGCAGCAGCTGGCCAAGACGCTTTATCCCCGCGAGGAGTCTTTCTCCGGTTTCCCCGGGGCCAAGTACGTATCTTTGGTGTGGATAAAGCTCAAGGAATGGGTTACGGCCGTAAAGCTCGAAAGAAACTATACGAAGGATGAGATTGTGGCCATGTACCTTAATTCCATCTTTTATGGCAGCGGGGCGTATGGCATAAAATCGGCAAGCCAGACTTTTTTCGGTAAGGAACCTTCGGAGTTGAATATTCAGGAGGCCGCTATGCTGGTGGGGGCGGTGAACAAGCCTACCCGCTATAATCCCACGCTTAATCCTGAAGCCGCCAAGACAAGACGTGATTTTGTCATATCGCAGATGGAAAAAGCGGGATATATATCATTATCCGATAAAGTATTGGCCCAGAACAGCCCGATAGAACTTCACTACAGCGTACAGGACCATAATTCCGGACTTGCTCCGTATTTCAGGGACATGATACGCCGCGAGATGAGCGCTTCGAAACCTAAGAGAAGCCAATATCTCTATGAAGATGAATATGCAGCGGATACTGTAAGATGGAATCAGGACCCGCTTTTCGGTTGGTTGAACAAGCACATGAAGGCCAATGGGGAAAAGTATAATCTGGACCGCGACGGTCTGCGCATATATGTCACCATCAATTCCAGGATGCAGAAATATGCGGAAGAAGCCGTGCAGGAGCAACTTTCCAAAAATCTTCAGCCTCAGTTCAACAAAGAGATGCGCTATCGCAGGCGTCCGCCATATCCTAATGATATAGACACCTCCACATATAATACCATAATGAAACAGGCTCGCAGATGGAGCGAGAGGTATCGTGTCGGTCGTAAGGAAGGACTTTCGGAAAAAGAGATTCTGGAGCAGTTTAAAAAGCCGGTCAAGATGCGCATATTCGCTTGGAATGATAAGGGTTATGTGGATACTGTCATGACGCCTAATGATTCCATCAAATATTGCAAATCCATACTCAGGGCGTCGTTTATGGCCATTGAACCCGGTACAGGAGAAGTCAGGGCGTATGTCGGTGGACCTTCCTACAGGTATTTCAAATACGACAATGTCCGTCAGGGAAAACGTCAAGTGGGAAGTACTGTCAAACCTTTCCTCTATACTCTTGCTATGCAGGAGGGCATGAGCCCTTGTGACAAGGTGGTGAATATGCCACAGACTTTCAAGGTCAACGGTGAGACTTGGACACCGAGAAGTACGGACAGGGCAGACTATATAGGGAAGACTGTTACTCTCAAATGGGGTTTGACCCACAGTTCGAATAATATCTCCGCTTATCTTATGAAACAGTTCGGGCCGTCCGCTATGGCCAAGATGATGAAGAAGATGGGTGTGAAGAGTCATATAGACGAGGTCTACTCTCTCTGTGTGGGCTCGGCCGATCTTACTCTTTGCGAGATGGTGTCGGCTTTCAATACCTTTCCGTCGAAGGGAGTCTATTCATCTCCTCTTTTTGTTACCAGGATAGAAGACAGTGAGGGTAATCTTATCACGGAATTCACGAACAAGAAAGTGGAAGCGATCAGTGACAGGACGGCTTATCTTATGGTCAATCTTATGGAGGGTGTAATTGATCACGGAACCGGAATCCGTCTTAGGGGCAGGTATAAATTAAAGGGAGAAATCGCAGGGAAGACAGGTACCACTAATGATAACTCCGACGGATGGTTTATAGGTTATACTCCCAAGATTACGGCCGGCGTATGGGTAGGTGGAGAGGATAGAATGGTGCATTTCAAGGACTTGGCGCAGGGAAGCGGCTCTAATATGGCTCTTCCTGTATGGGGTATCTTCATGACCAAGTGCCTGGCCGATCCATATCTGGATATAAGTGAACTCGACACTTTTGACGCTCCTGTAGGGATGAATCTGGATTTGAGCTGTACAGGAGGAGATATCGAGACGGAGGACAATGCTGCGGAATTCTTCGGTACGCAGACAGACAGCGAGCAGGATTTCTTCAATTAGGGATGTTTTTTGATTATAACGGAGTAAAGGTTTATTATGAACAGGTCGGAGAGGGAAAGCCGCTCTTGCTTCTTCATGGTTGGGGATGCACCCACGAAATTTTCTCTGCCTTTATCCCTGATTTTTGTGTTGCCCATAAGGTCATTTCGTTAGATTTCCCCGGATTTGGCTTTTCTGATGAACCTGACAAGGTATGGGGGGTGCAGGAATACACGCAGATGCTCGAAGCTTTCTGCTCTTGTCTTGGGATCACTCGCCCCAGTATCGTGAGCCACTCTTTCGGGGGCAGGGTATCTATCCTTTTTGCCAGCAGAAACGATGTAGAAAAGATGATTCTGGCCGATGCCGCAGGGATAAAGCCACGAAGAAGTTTGAAATATCATCTGAAAGTGGGAACATACAAGATTGGCAAATGGTGGCTTCTGAAGGTATGCGGGAATGAGGAGAAATTCAGGAAAATGCGTTCTTCGCGCGGGTCAGCGGATTATAATAACGCATCTGAAAGGATGAAGGCCGTGCTTTCGAAGGTGGTTTCGCAGGATTTGAGATGCTATCTTCCTGAAATCAAGGCTTCTGTGCTGCTTTTCTGGGGAGAAAATGACACCGCCACTCCGCTGCGAGACGCTCGTATGATGGAGAAGATGATTCCCGATGCCGGTCTTGTGACAGTGAAAGGCGGAAGTCATTTTTCTTTTCTGGACGATCCGGCGCTTTTCCGACTGATGATTCAAAGATTTTTAAAGTAGATGCAATTAGGTTTTAAAATAGCGATATATATACTTTCTTCTATAGTATATATTCTTCTGCTGCAATATTATATGAATATGTTTCAGCAGAATTCCTATCGTACGGAGCGCTTTTTCAGATGGTTACGATCTAATCCTGTCCCTCATCTTTTCCGTCAGTCAAAGGTGAGATTCGTCTTCACCAGACGAATGCAGCGTCTGCTTGCCATGGCGGAGACCCTTTTTATTCTCGGCTGCATATTCTCCGTCTGGGCTGCAGTGCTTATGGCGGTATTCACTCCTTTTGTTCTGCTTCTGGCCAATTTTCTCTGCGCTCCGCTCGAGCGCTCCATTTCGAGGTGGTACTATCGTGACGCTCAGCGTATTCTCCGCGAACATGGAGATCTTATCGTGATAGGTGTGACTGGCAGTTTCGGAAAAACAAGCACCAAAAATTATCTGTATCGTATTCTCAGCGAGAAATATAACGTCCTTATGACTCCAGGTAACTTCAATACCTTGCTTGGTGTTGTCCGTACCATAAGGGAACGGCTTGAGCCTTATCACCAGGTGTTTATTGTGGAGATGGGTGCCAAGCAGAAGGGGGATATCAAGCAAATCTGCGATCTGGTCCATCCTACGGTCGCGATTGTGACCGCGGTGGGAGAAATGCACCTTGAGACCTTCGGCAGTCTGGAGAACATACAGAAGACCAAATTCGAACTTGTAGAAGCTCTTCCTGCAAGCGGTTATGCCGTGGTGAACGCGGAATCGGAAGGGATATCTTCATTTTCGGGAGTGCCTACGCATTGCAAAGTAGAATCTTATGGAATCGATGCGCATCGCTGCACGGCTCGTGCCAGCGGGATAGAGTATACGCAGTCGGGAATGGAATTCGATTTCATTACCAAATCAGGTACAGAACATTATCAGAGCCGTTTGCTAGGTGAAAGCAATATTTTGAATCTTTGCGCATCGCTTATGGTAGCGGAGTATCTTGGCGTGGATGCCGAGGCCCGCAAGAGGGCGGTGTCGAAGATACAGAGCGTAGAACACAGGTTAAGCATCAGCCATAAAGGTTCCCTGACGGTTCTGGACGATGCGTATAATTCCAATCCGCAGGGTGCGGCGATGGCCATTTCCGTTCTTCGCTTGATGAAGGTGGGCACCGAGGCCAATAAGATTATAATCACACCGGGCTTTGTGGAGATGGGTTCGGCACAGGGCAGGGAGTGCCGAAAGCTTGGGGAATTGGCATCGAAAGGAGCGGATATTCTGGTTATAGTCAATAAGATAAATAGGCAGGACATACTTCAGGGCGCGCTTGATTCCGGGATGGCGGAAGAGAGGATAATCTGTGCGGACACTTTGAAGGAAGCATTGGCCTTGGCAGGAAAATATTTTACTCCCGGTTCGGTTGTTCTTTATGAGAATGACCTTCCGGATATGTTTGAATAGTAAATAGATAACATATGAAAATCACAGTAGGTGTTCTCTTCGGAGGACGTTCAGTTGAAAATGAGATTTCGGTTGTCACCGCGTCTCAGGTCATAGAGTCCATGAATAAGGACAAATACGAAATTGTTCCTATATATATAGCCAAGACAGGCAAATGGTACACCGGCAAAGCTCTTCTGGATCTCGGGCGTTACCGCGATATGCCTTCTCTTTTGAAGGACTGCACGGAGGTCTATTTCAAATCCATTTATGGAGATCATAATCTCTATGCCAATTCGGGCTTTTTCTCTCGCGAGAAGGCGATTGCCAAGATTGACACCATTCTTCCTACTCTTCACGGGACTAATTGTGAAGACGGCACTCTTCAAGGGGTGCTGGAGGTGATTGGAATTTCTTATGTAGGGTGCAACACTTTCGCTTCGGCCAACGGAATGGACAAGATAGCCATGAAGCAGATTCTTCGCGACAGCGGTATCTCTGTGGTTGATTTTGTATGGTTTACTGACAAGGAGTGGGATCACAGTCATAAGGAAGTGGTGGAAAAGATAGAAAAGTCGCTTTCCTATCCGGTAATAGTAAAACCTGCCAATTCCGGCTCGAGCGTGGGTATCTCTCCGGCGCATAATGAAAGTGAACTTGTAGATGCGATAGATAATGCCGCACAGTTTACGACCCGTATAATAGTGGAAAGAATGCTGTCTCATCTTAAGGAAGTGAATTGCTCGGTGATGGGAGACTATTATAATTGCCGTGCCTCAGAGTGTGAAGTGCCGCTTCGAAGCGGGGAGATTCTCAGCTATTCGGACAAATATCAGAGCGGCGGAAGCAAGGGAGGTGCTAAAGGCGCGAAATGCTCGGCAAAGATGGCGGCCGGGGGCAAACTTGGCAGCAAGGGGATGAGTTCGCTCAAACGTGAACTTCCCGCACGTATTCCTTCCGACGTTACGGCCCTTGTAAAGGATTATGCCATAAGGACATTTAAAACTCTTGGCTGCGAAGGCCTCTCGAGAGTGGACCTTATGATAGACCTTGATGATTCACGTGTATATGTTAACGAGATTAATACTATTCCCGGTTCGCTGTCATCTTATCTGTGGGATTATACGGGCATAGAGTTTTCAGATGTGATAGACACTCTTATCACCCGCTCTTTTGAGAGAGCCCGCGAGGAGTCGTTCAAAGTAGTGGATTTCGGCGGTAACATCTTCGCGTCCGGCAAGTAGTGCGCCTGAGAGCTTTCATAGAGGATTCGGTGGCCCGTCTGTCGGAGATTTATCCTGAAAAGGAGGCCCGAAACATCATATCTGTCCTGTTGCAGGGCAGGTTGCATCTTTGCTCGTGGCAGCTGGTTCTTAAAGGCGAAGACGAGATGGCACCAGGCTCTCTTGCGAGTGATGTTGAACGGCTGTTGAAGGGCGAGCCTGTTCAGTATGTCCTGGGTAAGGCGGAATTTTACGGGCGCACCTTTAAGGTATCTCCTTCTGTTCTCATTCCCCGCCCTGAAACGGAACTCCTTGTGGAAAAGGCTCTTGGTATGTTGCCTTCTTCTCCTGCCCGTGTGCTGGACCTATGTACCGGGAGCGGGGCCATAGCGTGGAGCTTGGCATTGGAGAGAAAAGACTGGAGCGTGGATGCGGTGGATATCAGCGAAGATGCTTTAAGGGTGGCGGAAGGCCAATTCGGTGGGGAGTCCGTCTGTAACAGCCCGCGATTTATCAGGGGCGATGTGCTTGATCACGGTTTTCTGAATTCGTTGGGGACTTATGATATGATAGTGAGTAACCCTCCATATATTAAAGAGAGTGAGAAGGCCTTTATGCGCAGGAACGTGCTTGATTTCGAGCCTTCGCTTGCCCTGTTCGTTCCGGACGATGATCCGCTTGTCTTTTATCGGGCTTTGGCGGGGAGTGCAGGGGCTTTACTTAAGGATACGGGCTGCGCAGTAGTGGAGTGCAATGAGCTTCTTTGCTCCCAGACGGCAGGTGTCTTTGAAAGTGGTGGGCTCCGAGACGTGAAAACTGAAGATGATTTAGCCGGCAAAAAGAGATTTGTTTCGTTCCGACGATAAGGTCAAGTCTTTGGTTATCAATTGAAAAGAATTTATCCGTGTATACACTTTTATACACGGATTTTTTTGTCTCACTTTGTGGAAAGAAAGACAAGTCGATATGAAAACTATGAATTACTTCGGAAGGATATTGTTCTTCTTGCTTGCTATCCTTCAATCTTGCAGCAAAACCGGGTCACATTCTTCTTACTTGCTTGCTGATGATTCAGATAACGCTTCGCAAACGTTCCGTTTCGGCCTGGATCAAGTGGCCCGTGTTTTCGCTGCTTTGCCTATCGAGTCCTCACAGATGAATGAGGTGTATGAGGCTGTCTGCAGTTCCAGTGGAAACGGGTATGACGAGGAGTATACTATGGCTCAGCTTTTTTCGGCACCCGGATGTGGGGTAGGACAGCAAGAAACGAAGTCGGCCCAGATATATGAGCGCCCTTTACGAATGTTGTTAAAGGAGTATCTTGCCGAGAATGAGCAGACAAAAGCGGCGCCCTTTACTGCGCAGGAGTTTCTGGAAGAACTGGAAAGATCTGATTTGCAGATATATTGGCCATATTCTGAGGATTGGGATGCAGAGACTCTTCCCATAATTACTTTCGACCCGGGATATGGCTCTAATTATAATCAAGGATACCGGCTTCGTAAAGACGAGAATGGGGAGTTGGTCGTGGACGAGGTGTATGTGGATGAAAGTATTGCGATGAAGACCCCGGTTTGGGTGATAAACCGAAATGATGATGCTTCAGCGAACCCTCTACCTCTGTTTACTCCACAGGTGATGTCGCAGTGCGCCTCGGAAGAGACCGTGGGCCTTAAGGGCGCATATAGAGTGTTGAAGATGAAAAGTTTTACGATGCTGCGCAATTATGATTCGTGGTTTCAGGGAGGGTCGGAATTTTTTATTAAGTGTGGCAGTGTCAATGGATTTACGGCGTCCACCGAAGCGGAGTTGAAACTTTATTCTCCGAGCGTGACGGATTTTATGGTGGCGGTAAAGCGCAAGTATCTTAATGTAGAGAGGGAGTATAACGCCATCATTATGACCAATTTCACCAATCAGCTTGAAAATCTGGCTTTCTTGGTGACCGAAGACGATGGCGGCACACAGACTTCGTGGAAATGTTCCGCCACAGTGAAGATTAAATCCAAAAGCTATGGTTTCGATGTTGATCTGCCATACAAGGAGAATGATGACATAGTGTGGCGAGGACAGCTTTCAGCCTCATTTTTTCAAAGTGAAGATGTGGTTACTGGACGCTTCGGCGATGTCATCATCAAGTTCGAATTGGAATAAATTATTTTAATAGCTAAATTTCTATTAAGTATTATTTTAATGAATAGAAATTTTACTATCTTTGTTGTGCTTTATGAAGTCAGATGATTTTTATAGATTAATAGAGCGAAATGGCTGGATATATGTAAGGAAAACAGGAAGCCATGTTATTTATCAAAAGGGGACGATGACATACCCGGTTCCATATCATGGAGCAAAGGAGATGGGAACAGGGTTAGTCAGGAAGATATCTAAAAATATGGGGCTTAAATGAAACAGATTGCGGCTATTATCGAGAGAGCAAGTGACGGTACATATTCGGTTTATTGTAAGGATGAAATTTTTTCCGGGATGGGTGATACCATTGAAGAGGCTAAGGAAGATATGTTGAAGCAGATGGAACGATATAAGGAGATAGCTGAAGAAGAAGGTTTTAAATATCCGTCTTTTCTGGACGAGGACTTTGGGGTTGTATATACAATAGATGCGCGCAGCATTATGGCGTTCTATCTGAATAAAGGCTGGTTTTCGCTTGCTACTCTCGAAAAAGTCACCGGCATATCTCAAAAACAACTTTGGGCTTATGTTCATGGTACGAAGCCGAGAAAAGTTCAGGAAGAAAGGATCCGTTCAGGACTTTATAATGTTTCCAAAGATTTAGGATCTATGTTTATGTAGAGTGCAGGCATAGTGTTATTTGTCGGTTTAATTTGCTAATTTTACATTTTGAAACGGCCACAGCCCGATGCAGACAGATGTGTCGGGTATTTTAAAACACTAATGACCATGAACATTCACAATTTGCATAAGGCACATCCTTGGCATGGAATAGATTTGGGCCAAGATGCGCCTCAGGAAGTAAGGGCATTTATCGAGATAGTTCCGACAGACACCGTCAAATATGAGGTGGACAAAGAGTCGGGCTACCTCTCGCTCGACCGTCCACAAAAATTCTCGAATATAGTGCCTTCTCTGTACGGTTTTCTGCCCAGGACATATTGCTCGACGAAGATGGCGGAACTGACCAACAAGGCGCTGGCCAGATACGACATAGAGGGGGACGGAGATCCGCTTGACATCTGCGTTCTGACCGAAAAGGATGTAACTCACGGAGATATCATCGTCAGAGCTCGTCCTATCGGAGGTCTGAGGCTTCTGGATAATGACCAGGCCGATGACAAGATTATAGCCGTTCTGAAAAACGACGCCGTGTATGGCCATCTGAAGGACATAGACGAACTTCCTAAGGATATCACGCGTCGTCTTATACATTATTTCACTACTTATAAGGACATTCCGGGCGACAATACCCAGAGAATGAAGTTTATCAGCATCTACGGCTCGCAGGTGGCCCATGAAGTCATTTCCCGCTCGATGTCCGACTATGAAGATTTGATGGCGTCGGAGAACTGACAGGGCGAGTCAGATTATCTTTTTTTCGGAAGCAGCGAATGGTTTTCCCCATTGTCCTTTATAGATCAGTGCCAACTGGGTGAACGAAAACTCGCCAACTGGGTGAACGAAAACTCGCCAACTGGGTGAACGAAAACTCGCCAACTGGGTGAACGAAATCCAGAATAATTAGTATATTTGCCTTCGGATTTACTTGTAAAATTAGAGATAACCGATTATGAATAAGTATCGTCTGCGTATAGCAGACCAGATTTTAAAGGAAAATTTGGAGGCGTCCGGTTTAGTTCTGATAGAGGGAACAAAATGGTGTGGGAAGACCACAACCGCAGAAAGGCAGAGCGGGAGCGTGGTCTATCTTAATGATCCGGCACATCGAAGCACTTATATGCAGCTTGCTCAGACATCTCCGAGTGTTCTTCTTGAAGGTAAGACACCGCGACTTGTTGATGAATGGCAGGATGCTGCGACTCTATGGGATGCGGCAAGGTTTGAGATTGATCATAGAGAAAGTAGTGTAGGTCAGTTTATTTTTACCGGTTCGGCAGTTGTCAAAAAGGAGGAACGTGAAAAGATAAGGCATTCTGGCGCAGGACGTGCGTCATGGATGAAGATGAGGCCGATGAGTTTGTTTGAATCAGGAGAGTCTGACGGTTCTGTCAGTTTGGAAGCGCTTTTTCGTGGAGAAATTAGAAATGCTTATGCCGCACAAGGAGTTGATATAAAAAAATTGGCATTTCTTATATGCAGGGGTGGGTGGCCGGCATCGGTGGATATGGGTGAGGTGGCTGCGTTGAGGCAGGCATACAATTATATTGATGCAATTGTCAATTCTGATATATCGCAGGTGGATGAGGTGGAAAGAGATGAGGTTTTTACGCGGCGATTGCTGAGAAGTTATGCGCGTGCACAAGGAACGCAGGCTACAATTTCCACGATTTATACAGATTTGGCTATAAATGATGATAAAACATTGAAGGAAGATACCATCTCATCGTATTTGAACGCTTTGCGAAAACTGTTCGTAATAGAAGATTCACTTGCGTGGAATCCGAATTTGAGGTCAAAAACCGCCATCCGCACATCTGATACGAGATATTTTGTAGATCCGTCCATCGCGACGGCTGCTTTAGGCTTGGGTCCGAATGACTTGATTGAAGATATGAGCACAATGGGGCTTATGTTTGAAACTTTATGTGTACGCGATCTCAGAGTGTATGCTGACGCACTTAATGGGGACGTATATCATTACAGAGATAAGTCGGGGCTGGAATGTGATGCCGTAATCCATTTGCGAAATGGTACTTACGCTCTTATAGAGATAAAGATTGGCGGCGAGAAACTTATTGAGGAGGGAATAAGGTCCTTGATGAAGCTTTCGGACAGAATAGACACGGACAAGATGAAGTCGCCAGCGTTCAAAATGGTATTGACGGGGGTTGGTGACTATGCATATATTGATAAAAGCGGGGTGTTGGTTGTCCCGATAACCGCGTTACGACCATAATATTTCAGGACTTGCATAAGGGGTAAAATAACCGAAAATCTTTACCAACTTATTTTTTACCGCTTACTTAATTTTGCAAAAAGTGAAAATGTTGTGTTTTTGCTAAGTAAACAATGATGCCGCACGGATATGTGCGGCATCAGTTATTTGATTAAATGATTGTGCGGAGAGGACGAGATTCGAACTCGTGGTACGGAATGACCCGTACGTCGGTTTAG
>CAVKBL010000018.1:0-41041 GCA_963654805.1 Lachnospiraceae bacterium
CGCTCGGGATGCCAGTAGTGGAATAAAAGCCCTGTTTTCTACCACTACTCGACAGAAAATACTTGGAAACTGTGCATGTAAAAGCTAGAAGTGGAACGAAATGCCATTTTTCGTCCACTACTAAACAGAGAAAACCACAAAAGACATGCTGAAATTCAATTTGACAGTGTTGCACTATTCACTTGAATTGGCGTTTCACACTTGAATCGGCATTTCGTGAATGTTGCAGCTTTGGCTCTAGCGGTCGTTAGCATCCGCGCTAGTAGCGGAAGGACCAACGAAGTGGACAAAGTCTCAGTCTTAGCCGCCAGGCAGGGAACTATTACGCCATTTTTGTCCTTACCTGGATGAGGAGGGAGTTTCAGATGTCCATCAGAGGCCTATAGGTAGTCTCGGCAGGAAACTTTTGTTCGGTTATGTTCTGACCTGTAAACAAACAGCAACTGTTAGAAATTTACTCGGCTAATGCCGTTGGATAGTTAGAATTCCTAGAAAAGCTGATTTTTCTGTTAAGCCACGGGACATGTCGGGCCAAGACGGCCTGACGCCCGTGTCATGTGAACGGGAGGGGCCCACGAAGTGGGAGGGATAGCGCGAAGCGCGTATCGTCTTGGCCCGATATGTCCGTGGCTTGAAGATGCAACGCCAGAATGCAGAACCATGTCACAGACCTGGAGCGCGAAACCAAAATACCTAACAGAAAAACCGAACTAGACCGCGGAACCGGAATGCATAATCCGTCCGCTGAATAAGAGCGCTGAACCGAGCCGCCGGTATGCTATCACATACACTGTCGAGTAGTGGTATAAAATCCCGTTTTTTGTCCACTACTACACATGAAATGCTATGGAAACTGTACTTTGGATGTTAAGTAGTGGAATAAAAACGCGAAAATCTACCACTACTCGACGTGAAATGCCCAAAATAGTTCGTTTATGATGCCAGTAGTGGAATAAAAGTGCGTTTTTATTCCACTACTCGACATGTATTGCTTGGAAACTTCGTTTAAAAAGTTTAGTAGTGGAACAAATCTACATTTTTCTTCCACTACTGAACATAATATGAAGATGCCGAAAAATGTTTATCGCCCTATTCTTGCCGTCTGCTGTTGCTGAACAAATCCAAAAGAGGGCCATTCGCGCAATTCTTTCTCACTCGTGGACGTTTTTATAAAAAAGTTGCATCACTGACAAGAGTTGTCAAAGTCTCAGGGTACTTTTGCATTATTAAAAGATTTGAGATATGTCTAAGGAAGTTAAAAATTGGATCGAGGATTCTTCTGAAATAGAGGCTTTGATAGGGGAGTTGGAATTGGAGTTCGTCTGTGAGTTTGATTAGCATTTTGCAACTCGGTTGCAAGTCCTGTTTTGTAATTTTGGTTGTTTTCTGACAGGTGAGATAACATTGCCTGTCAGTTTTTAAAAACCGGATTATTATCAGAAATGTAGCGCGCATATCGTTTTTGGGGATTGCAGTATATATGCTGTTTGTGGCTTCGTTCGTGCCGCATCATCACCATAACGGATGGATTTGCGTAGATTCTGACAAGTGCGAAACGCTCTTGACGGATTTCGGTGGGGACTGCGATTGTGCTCATCATGAGGATGGTGAGGATGCCCTATGTCTTAAGTTTGAGCAGTTTCTGATTTCTAGAAATGGTGAAGTTTTTGTCCTGTCCGAGCCTCTTTTTTTGAACATTATGCCTGTAATGTGCCGTACGGCTTTTGATATGCCGGAACGTCAGATTACGGGCTTTCTGTATTATGATACGCGTCATAGAATAACGTATCATTCCAATTGCTATTTTCAGCCGTGGTCTTTACGGGCACCTCCTGCCAGGTTTGCTTAAAAACTCTATATCTATAGTTTTTTAAACAAATTCCTAAATAATAATCAGATTTTGCAGGAGCAAAATCGGAGTTGACGTAAAGATGAAAAAATACAACAGACATTTTTTTGTAATCGGCGCCATTGTGGTTGCCGTTATAATGGGTGTATCGTGCGGTAATTCTCACACCTCAGACGAAAAACATAGTATTCCCGAAAAGAACGATGCTCATGAAAAACACGATATTCATGATGAACATGACTCCCACGGACATCATGAGGAACATTCTACAGACGTACATTTCACTCACTCGCAGGCGCAGGCTTGCCACCTGACCGTGGAAGAACTGCGATATGGCGGGTTTCATCCTGTACTCAGAGCTACGGGTAGCATAAGCTTGTTGCCCGGTGCAGGGATAACAGCGGTGGCTCCTGCCAGCGGAACAGTTTCTTATCCTGACATTCCGCTTTTCAGCGGGACTAAAGTCAATAAGGGCGACGTGCTTTTTTATGTATCTGCCGGTAACTTGGCCGAAGGAGACCAGATGGCTCGAGCTAAGGCCGAATACGAGGCGGCGTTGAAGCAATATACACGTGCGCAATCTTTGGTGGAAGACAAGATTATCTCGCAGCAGGAATTCGAAGATATCAAAAGGCGCTATGAACTTTCAAGTGCGGCCTATGCCGGTAAAAATGGTGCTTATTCGGAAAAAGGAACGGCTGTAGTCTCGCCTATAGACGGATATGTGTTTGATTTGAAGGTGAATGCCGGGGACTATGTAAGCACAGGGGATGCTCTTGCCTTAGTAGCGGACTGTAACAGGTTGGCTCTTGAAGTGGACGCTCCGGCATCGGAGTATTCATTTTTAAAAGGTGTAGAGTCTGCCAATTTCTCTTTGACAGGATCAGAAAACCTTTACCGTCTTGACGAATTGAATGGGAAAGTGCTTTCCCGTTCAAGAAACGCAGAAGGTGCTTTTGTGCGTGTGTTGTTTGCTTTTGACGGAGACCCGGATATGCTTCCTGGCTCTTTCGCTCAGGTTTATCTGTTGGGACAGAGCATACAGAACTGTATAAGTGTTCCTGTAGAGGCGATAATCGAGGAGCAGGGGATTATGTCGGTTTTCGTGCAGGAGGAAGAAGAAATCTTCAGAAAGCAGGAGGTGACCCTCGGCCAGAGTGACGGAAAGAGGGTTGTCGTTCTAAGCGGCTTGTCTGAAGGCGATAAGGTAGTGACAAGAGGAGCATATAATGTAAAGTTAGCTTCCCTTTCTTCTGCCATTCCAGGTCATACACATAATCATTAGAGGTCATGCTGGACAGAATCATAAAATTTTCTCTTAATAACCGTCCGGTTATTCTGCTTGCAGCTGTTCTTCTGACCATAGGTGGTCTGTACACGGCATCGCATATGGATGTAGATGTCTTTCCTGACCTCAATGCGCCTACCGTAGTGATTATGACTGAGGCCAAGGGTATGGCTCCGGAGGAGGTTGAAAGACTGGTGACCTTTCCTGTGGAAACCGCCGTCAACGGGGCTACGGATGTACGACGTGTCCGGTCGTCTTCAACTACCGGTTTTTCTGTGGTGTGGGTTGAATTTAATTGGGGTACAGATATTTACTTGGCCCGTCAGATAGTTTCTGAAAAGATAACGGCCGTAAAGGAAGAACTTCCTGACGGAGTGGGCAATCCTACTCTGGGTCCGCAGTCTTCCATCTTGGGAGAGGTTATGTTTGTCGCCCTGACTTCTGATTCTACATCATTGAGAGATCTGAGAACTATAGCGGACTGGACTATAAGACCACGTCTTCTAAGTACCGGAGGAGTGGCTCAGGTGGCCGTTATGGGGGGAGACATCAAAGAATATCAGATTCTTCTTGACCCCGGCAGGATGAAACATTTTGACGTTACTCTTTCAGAGGTTCAGCAGGCAGTGGAGAATATGAATCAGAACACTTCCGGGGGCATACTCTATGAATATGGTAATGAATATATAGTGCGGGGAATGCTTTCGACATCTTCTCTTGAGCAGCTGGGCGCGAGCGTGGTGAAGAAAGTGGACGGAAAGCCTGTCAGACTGTCTGATATAGCCGATGTTAAAGTGGGCAGCCATTCTCCTAAGATGGGTGTGGCTTCGCACGACGGCCGTCAGGCGGTAATGATTACCGTCACCAAACAGCCTAATGTGAGCACCATAGAACTGACGGCTAAAATTGACAAGGCTCTCGATGAATTAAAAAAGACTCTTCCGCAGGATGTGCATCTCTCGACAGATATATATCGTCAGGAGCGTTTCATCAACAATTCTATAGATAATGTCAAGAAATCGCTCTTTGAAGGAGGCCTTTTTGTGGTGATAATATTGTTCATATTCCTTATGAACGTCCGCACTACGGTGATTTCCCTTGTGACTATTCCGCTTTCGCTGTTGATAACCATTCTGGTGATGCACGTTATGGGGCTTACTATCAATACGATGAGCCTAGGTGGAATGGCCATAGCGATAGGCTCTCTGGTGGATGATGCCATAGTGGATGTGGAGAATGTCTTCAAACGGCTCAGAGAGAACCACACTCTTCCGGTTTCGAAAAGAGCCTCTACTCTTTCTGTGGTTTTCGAGGCATCCCGTGAGGTCCGTATGCCAATTCTGAATTCGACCCTTATCATAATAGTGAGTTTCGTTCCTCTCTTCTTTCTTTCTGGTATGGAGGGGAAGCTTCTCGCACCGCTTGGAGTGGCATTTATCACGTCATTATGTGCTTCTACTTTAGTCGCTCTTACGTTGACTCCGGTATTGTGCAGCTTCCTGCTTGGCAAATACAAAACAGACTCTGTCGATAAGGAGCCGATATTGACTGTCTGGCTCAGAGGAATATATGCACGGGCTTTGAGATGGACGCTTGCGCATAAGAAGGCGGTAATAGGAGTCACGGTATCATGTTTTGTGGTCACGCTCTTCATCTTTACAACACTTGGCAGCAGTTTTCTTCCTCCATTCAATGAAGGTTCATTCACTATAAATGTAAGCACAATGCCAGGAGTATCCTTGGAAGAGTCGGACAGGATTGGCAGCAGGGTGGAGGAGATTCTGCTCAGTATTCCGGAGATTCAGACCGTAGGTCGAAAGACCGGACGTGCCGAATTGGATGAGCATGCGCTTGGAGTGAATTGTTCTGAGATAGAGGCGCCATATGTTCTGGGCAAGCGGACGAAGGACGAGCTGTCTGCCGAAATACGAGAGCGCCTGAAGGTGATTCCGGGGATAAATGTGGAATTAGGATCTCCGATTACGCATCGTATCGATGCTATGCTTTCAGGTACGCAGGCCAATATAGCCATCAAGGTTTTCGGTACAGACCTTAATCATATGTACCTTATAGGTAATCAGATAAAGCAGACTATAGCCGGAATAGAAGGCGTGACGGACCTTAATGTGGAGCAGCAGGTAGAGCGTCCGCAGCTTCAGATAATTCCTAAGCGGGACATGCTTTCGCGTTATGGTATCACCATTCCTGAATTCGAAAAAATGGTTAGCGTCCTTCTTGCTGGAGAAAAGGTGTCAAGCGTTTATGAAGGCAACCGGGCATTCGATCTTATCCTTAAGGTTAATGAAAACCAATGTTCTGATATGCAGAGTATAAGAAATCTTTTGGTGGATGCCGATGGAGAGAAGGTACCTCTTGGCCATATCGCAGATGTCGTCTCTACTTCAGGCCCGAATACGATAAACAGGGAAAATGTTGCGCGCAAGATAGTCGTGTCGGCGAATGTGGCAGACCGTGACCTTGGCAGTGTGGTGGCGGATGTGAAGGACGCAATAGAAGAAGATGTGACTCTTCCTCAGGGCTATCATATAGAATATGGAGGTCAATTCGAGAGCCAGGAAGCGGCGTCGCGCACTTTGCTTTTGACTTCGATTTTCGCGATTGTCATCATATTCCTTCTGCTTTTCAAGCAATTCAAGAATGCCAAGCAGTCACTTGTAGTTCTTGTCAATCTGCCATTGGCTTTGATAGGCGGAGTGCTTGTGATATGGTTCTCGGACGGTACCGTCAGTATTCCGGCCATAATAGGTTTTATATCGCTCTTCGGAATTGCGACCCGTAACGGAATGTTGCTTGTGGCCAGGTATAATGATCTGCGTAAGGGTGGCATGTCTTTGGAAGACAGCGTGATGACCGGTTCTGAGGATAGGCTGAATCCTATTCTTATGACCGCGCTCACTTCGGCATTGGCACTTATTCCTATTGTCATAGGAGGAGATCTTCCGGGTAATGAGATTCAAAGTCCTATGGCCAAGGTTATTTTGGGTGGTCTCTTTACATCCACCTTCCTTAACAGCTTTATAGTGCCGATAATGTATTTGATTACTAATAAAAAAACTACGGAGAAAAAATCATTATGAAAAAGTTATTCTGCGCATTTAGTGCTTTTCTGATGCTTTCGGGCGTCGCGAGTTCGCGTCCCGATGGAATTAAGGACTGCCTAGAGAAAATTGAGGAAAATAATCTTACCTTGAAGGCTCTTCAGGCGTCTTTGCGTGCACAGGAGATGGAAAATTCTCTTTCCGCTACTCTTGATGATCCGCAGGTTGAGTATAATTATCTGTGGGGCAATCCTTCCGTTATAGGGCCGCGTCAGGATATCTCTGTAAGCCAATCTTTTGATTTCGCCACTATTACGGGAGTACGCAGGCGTGCCTCTCAGAGCAGGAACGAATTGGCCCGAAGCGAGTATCTGGAAAGCAGGCAGACGTTGCTTTTGCACGCGCAGGATCTTCTGCTGGATGTCGTTTATTATAACGCGCTTATTTCTTATATGGAGAAGAGAGTGGATATAGCGGGGCAGATGGCTCTTCTGTACGAGAAGAAGTATACAAGCGGACAGGTTAACCAGTTGGAGTATAATGATGTATTGCTTAAATCATCCTCGCTTACTTTAAAGATGAGCCGTCTTAAAGTGGAAAGAGAGGCTTTGCTTACGGAACTACGTTCACTTAACGGAGGAAAGGATATAGGCGGAGATTTGGGATGTGAATATGAGTGTATACTGCTTCCGGACAGCTTTGAGCAATGGGCGCAGGAAGCGTCATCAAAAAGTCCTGCACTTTCCTATGTGAGAGCCCAGGTGAAACTGAGCGAGCAGGAATTGGCATTGAAAAAGAGCGAGACGGCCCCGTCCATATCGTTAGGATATATGGGAGAGTTTACCCAGGAAGAAAAATTCCAGGGAATCTCTTTCGGGGTGTCCGTTCCGTTGTGGTCGGCCAGAAGGAGTGTTCAGCAGGCCAAGGCCTCGCTTAATGCCGCGCAGTGTCAGCAGAGAGAGGCTCAGCTGACTTTTTATCATGCGCTGGAGGTTCAATATCAGAATACTTCCGGTCTGGGAAAAGTGGCTTCAGCTTATATGGAATCCATTCATAAGGTATCGGAAAATGTTGAACTTCTGCAGCGTGCCGTAGATCGCGGTGCGATATCGGTACTGGATTATATGCAGCAGATGGAGCTTTTTTATGATTCTCTCGAAGATAGTCTAGATGCTCAGCGTGCTTTTCAGAAGTCTTTCGCCCTCCTGACGGCATTTGAACTGTAGAATTTAGTAGATGCTCGCAAAGATAGATGCGGCAGCTACCGTAAGTATGCCGCTGACAACAATGGACAGGCTGCTCATCGCGCCTTCTATCGGTCCCATCTCCATGGCTTTGGCTGTCCCTACAGCGTGAGAAGAAGAGCCTATCGCGATACCTTTGGCGATGGGCTCTTTTATCTTGAGCAGTTTGAGCACTTTCTCCGCCAATATGTTGCCAAGTACCCCGGTAATGATGATGACTACCACGGTGATGGCCACGTAGCCCCCCAATTCTTCACTCACGCCAATTCCTATGGCTGTGGTGATGGATTTGGGCAGAAAGGTGACGTATTCTCTATGGTCCAGATGAAAGATAGGAACCATACAGAGGATGGATAGCATGCTTGAAAGTACTCCTGCCACTATGCCTGAGATGACGGCTTTCCAGTTCTTTTTCAGAAGTTCCACCTGCTGATAGAGCGGAACGGCCAGACAAACGGTGGCCGGTGTAAGCAGATAGCTTATATATTTGGCTCCCTGGTAGTATTTTTCATAACTTACTCCGCTTAACAGCAGTACAATGATTACAAGCACGATGGCTACAAGCAGCGGGTTCATTATAAGCCAGCCGGTTTTTTTCTTGAGAAAAATCCCCAGCGCATAGCAGCCGAGACTTAAAAATACGCCGAAATAAACGGAATCGGCCAGAAGTTCATTCATCTTTTTTATTCTCTTTTTTAATGACGGCCTGTGTGACAAGACCTGAGGCGCCCATTACTATGAGCGTGCTTACAACGGTAATGATCAGATATGGGACGAGTGCGGTTTTTACTATGCACCAAGAGTCAAGAAGCCCGACGGCGGCAGGAATGAACATTACGGGCATCGCAGATATCAGGAATGCACTTGCCTGTTGTATGTCGCTCACTTTCACTAATTTGAATTCCAATGCCAAGAACAACAGCACGAGTGCATATATGCTTGCGGGTATAGGCAGAGGGATAAAATAGTGCAGAAGTTCTCCAACGAATGAGAAGGCTATTATTATAAGAAACTGAATAACGTATTTCATCTTATTTGACGCCGAGTAAGGATGCGTACTGTTCAATGAGGCTGGCAGAATTTTCTGCACCTAATTTGACGCTGTCTATACTCAAATCATAGTCCGGGGCGTAACCCCAATTCAAGCCGGTATAAAAATGGTGGTAAACGACTCTGCAATCATCGGTGTATTTTACGAATGACTTGGCCGCAGAGTAGTCCATATGCTCTTTTTCCATTATGTGCCGTATTCTTCCTTCGGGCTCGCCGTGAAGAAAAACGCTTATCCGATCCGGTCTCGAAGCAAAAATGGAATTGCCGCATCTGCCTATTACTATACAGTCGTTTTCTCCTATTATCTGTGCAAAGGCCTTCCTGAATTTTTCATTGACGGCCTCTCGTTCGTAAGAGTAATCTGTCACTGCCAAAAGCAGTTCGTCTACTGGTTTTTCTTCAAAGAACTCCGCCATCTGTTCAAGCATGCCTTTCTTCTCGGCCTCATCGCGAAGCGTTTGGCGCGTATAAAGCGGAACGCCGTAGCGTTCAGAAAGAATCTGGCCTATCTGCAGGGCATCACAGCCGCATTGGCGTGCGATTGTTATGATCATAATTCGTCTTCCGCGTAAAGATAAGGAAGAAGAGGCGTGTTGTATTCGAAGTAGTCCTCTTCGTCAAAGAAACGCTTTAATTCTATCTCTGCGTTCTCCGCGCAATCTGAAGCGTGGATGACATTCTCCTGGTGAGACATACAGTAATCGCCTCTGACAGTGCCCGGTGCCGCTTTCCGTCCATTGGTGCAGCCTGTCATATCTCTTACGACGCTGACAGCATCTATTCCCTCCAGACATAGAAGAATGACTGGAGCCGCCGTCATGGATGACTCTATAATGTGATAGAAAGGTTTCTCCGTAAGGTGTGAGTAGTGTTGGGCGCATTTTTCCTTAGTGAAGCGATACATTTTCATCGCCACTATTTTGAGTCCTTTCCTCTCGAATCGGGAAATAATCTCCCCGGTAAGGCCCCTTTGCAGAGCGCATGGCTTTATTATAACGAGCGTGCGTTCCATCTTATTGAGCCAGAAGATTTTTCACTATGGCGGAGATTACCTTCCCTTCTGCCAATCCGGCAAGCTCCTTGGTGGCCACACCCATAACTTTTCCCATGTCTGAGGGCTTGCTTGCGCCCACTCTTTTCACTATCTCTTTAAGACGCGCCTCTACCTGTTCTTCGCTCAACTGTTTAGGCAGATACACTTCCAGCACGGCAGCTTCTGCTTCTTCGTTTTCTGCCAATTCATTTCTGCCGGCGGCGATGTATTGTTCAGCCGCTTCTTTTCTCTGTTTGGCGAGTTTCTGGATGATTTTTATGATATCTGCATCGGTGAGTTCTTTGCTCCCTCCCTCGGATGTCTTGGCCAATAGAATAGCTGACTTAATGGAACGGACTGCGTTGAGGCGGACTGTGTCCTTCTCTTTCATGGCAGCCATAATGTCTTTCTGAATCTGTGCTTCAAGTGCCATAATAACTGATTTTTTGGTGGAGCAAATATACTTTAATTGTCAAAGTTTAGCAAGATGCGCTGAATTATTCTTAAATTTGTGGCAATCTATAGATTATGCGAAGAAATTCGGCTTATATACTTGCGGTGTGCATCGTGTCTATGTTATGGACGGGATGCCGTCGTGACATCGTGCAGAACGAAAAACTCCAACAGCTGGATTCGATGCTTACGAAGAAAAAAGAGTTTGACAAAAGAAAGGAAGCCGAGATAAGGTCTTTGCGCAGAGAGTATTTTGCTTGCAGTAAAGCGGGTGAATCGTTTTCTCTGGCCAATAGACTTTATGAGCAATATCAGACTTATCAGTTTGATTCAGCTTCCGCTTATGCCGGCCGTATGCGTTATTGGGCGCAGAAAATGGGCGATTCCCTTTCAATCGCTCAGTCGGATATGGCTCAAGTTTTCTGCCTGATTTCTTCCGGTTTTTTTAAAGAGGCGTTTGACGAAATAGACAGGATAGACGAGAGCCGTCTCACGGGGGAAAACAGGTTGGAGTATCTGAAACTTCGTATACGTCTTTATTATGATGCGGCCAATTTTAATGACAAGCAGCCATATCACGATACTTATTTGAAGATTGGCCATCATTATAGCGACGCTCTTCTTGCACAACTGGATAAAAACAGCGCTTATTGGCATTTTTATCAGGCCAATAAATATATGAAAGCCTCTGACTACAGAAGAAGTATAGCAGAGTTTGAACCATTGGCGGATGATGCACAGATAGGTATTCAGGATAAGGCCATCGTGACTTCTTGCCTGAGTTGGATGTATCATAGCCTCGGAGAAGAGGAAAAAGCTATAGATTATGCTGCGACAGCAGCCATTTATGATATCGAGGGCTCGATAAAGGAGACTACGGCTTTGCGTATGCTTGCTGATTTTCTCTCTCGGCAAGGGGAGATTGACCGCCCGGCACGTTATGCCAGAGAGTCACTCAGCGATGCCACTTTCTATCAGGCGCGTATGCGTATGTTGGAGACGGGTGTTGTCCTTCCTATAATAGAACAGAACCGCTATGACGATATTACCCGTCAAAGAAATTCGCTTCTTGTAGCGGTCGGCCTGGTAGCGCTGTTTATAGCTGTCGCGGTAAGCATACTCATATATATCAAAGGGAAGAACCGTAAGCTCAGTGAGGCAAGGCAGATAATAGAACAGCGCAACAGTGAACTCGAGAAGTCTAACGCGCTTCTGCTTGAGGCGAACAGCATCAAAACCGAATATATCGGTACGTCGTTCTACATCAATGCCGGTTTTATAGAGAAGATGGCCGAGTTTAACAAAATGGTCGAGCGCATGCTGTCCACGCATCAGTACGAGCTGCTTCGACGTTCGCTTAAGGAGTCTGCCATAAACGAGACCAGAGACAGGATGTTCGAATCATTTGACCGTACTTTTCTGAAGATATTCCCTACATTCATAAACGATTATAATGCGCTTTTCAAAGAGCCGGAAGATTGGGCCCAGGATGGTAGGCTGACTACGGAGGTGAGAATATTTGCGCTTATCCGTCTCGGAATTACCGAAACGGACAGAATAGCGATGTTCCTCAATTATTCGCCTCATACGATCAATACGTATAAGACCAGGGTGAAGAACCGTTCGTGGGTGGAGAATGACAGGTTTGAATCGGAAATCATGAAGATAGGGACAGTCAGTTCCGTGTAGAGTAAAATAGATATGAAATCAGACATTATAGTGATAGGTGCCGGAGCTTCGGGGCTTATGGCGGCTTGCGCAGCGGCCGAGACGCTTGTTCGTGCGGGCTCGAGCTGCCAGGTGACGGTTTTGGAAAAGATGCCTCGTGCGGCCCGCAAAATTATGATAACGGGAAAGGGCAGGTGTAACTTTACCAATCTTAAGCCGTGGAATGAATTCAGTTCTCATATCCGCTCGAAGGATAACGCGGTCAAATCCGCATTTTACAGTTTTACTCCGGAAAACGTGATTGAGTTTTTTGAAAAATACGGCCTCCCTTCGGTGGTGGAGAGAGGGGACAGGGTGTTTCCGCAGTCACATCGGGCATCCGATGTGGTAGATACGCTGGTCTCAGCATGTAACGGATTCGGGGTGAAGATTGTCTGCGAATCGGAGGTTAAGGAGGTTATAGAGGAAGGCGGCGTTTATACCGTCAGTCTTGCAGACGGGTCTTCATATCTGGCTCCCAGGCTTATCATCTCTACTGGCGGATTGAGTTATCCTTCTACGGGATCTTCCGGAGATGGCTATCTCTGGGCGGAAAAGCTTGGTCATAAGATCAATCCGACTTTTCCTTCGTTGACGGCTCTTGTGCCGGCAGGTTATAAGCAAACGGAGTCCAAGCAGTTGCATATTCACAGAGGTACTCCTCTTAGTGAGCTTGGCGAAAAATTATGTTCGCAAAGTTTGAAAAATGTCGGTGTGCAACTGCTGGTACAGGGTATTGTAGCTGAAGATGAATTCGGTGATATGGACTTTACGGATGGCGGCATAGAGGGCCCGATTGGGTTCCAGGTAAGCCGGAAAGCCGTAAAGGCATTGATCAATGGTTCGAAAGTGAAAATTAATGTCGACCTTAAGCCCGGGGTGGATCTTACGGAATTGACGACCAGGGTGAAAGAACTCTGGTCGGAGATAGATCGTGATTCCCGTAGCCGTAATCTTCGGGAAAAGGAAAGATGCCGTATTCTTCTTGGCAAATTATTGCCATGGGAACTTATCCCGGCATTCGTTACCTGCCACCCTGAGATTCTTACGCTTGAGCGGCGTTCCCGTACGCAGACTAAAGTTTGGGTCAATCTGGTAAGTATAGCCAAGGCTCTTAAGTGCTGGTCTTTTGATATCGCCGGTTTTGTGGGATATGAAAGGGCGGTGGTGACCGCCGGGGGAATAAATACAGACGAGATTATATCCAAAACTATGGAATCTCGTCTGCATAAAGGATTGTATTTCTGCGGCGAAGTGCTGGATGTGGATGCTGATACAGGAGGATATAATCTCCAATTGGCATTCAGTACCGGACATTTGGCTGGGGAAAGCTGCGCAAAATCGTTGTTATAACGGATATTTTTGCTATATTTGCATTCCCAAAAGCCACTTTAGCTCAGTCGGTAGAGCAGCGCATTCGTAACGCGCAGGTCGCGAGTTCGAGCCTCGTGAGTGGCTCACGAAGTTTATTAATTTTTTGAGCGCTTTTGTATTGCATTCACTAGGCATACGAAAGCGCTTCCTATTATGGCTGCACATACTGAACCTGTGAGAACGGCTATCTTGCCGGTGGCACGGAGGCGTTCAGTGACTTCAGGCAGCTGATCCCCGAAGGATAGCGTATCCACAAAGATGCTCATGGTGAATCCTATACCTCCCAGGCAGGCTACAGCGAGAAACATCAGCCATGAAGTTCCCTGAGGCTTTTCTCCTATGCCCAATTTTACGCATATCCAGCTCAAAAGGGTGATGCCTACAGGTTTGCCGACCACAAGACCCAGTATGATGCCAAGTCCTACTCCTCCTGCGGCAAGTGCGCTTGGATCAAGCTCTACGCCGGCATTGGCAAGGGCGAAAAGAGGCATTATAAGGAAGTTTACCCAAGGGGAGAGTGCGCGCTCAAGAGTATAGCTCATGTTCATGGAGCCGTTGGCTGCTGCGTTCATCTCTCTCAGGTAGTGTCTTTGCGGTCCGCTAGGGAAGCCCATTCCGGATTCGATGTCATCGTATTTCTGGAAATTGGTCCAGGCATTTTCCAATTTGCTGTATACAGTCTGTTTGTCGTAGCGCGACTTGTTAGGGATGACAAATGCCATGACTACGCCTGACATGGTAGCGTGTATGCCGCCATAGTAGAAGAGAATCCATATGAAAAGCGCTATGAACAGATATGGAAACATTCTTTTTTCTCCTGCGCGACGCATCAGCACGGCCACCCCGATAAGCAGAAGCGCGATAAGCAGAAGTTTGCCGTTTATGGCTCCGCCGTAGAACAATGCCACGACAAGTATGGCTATCAGGTCATCTGCGATAGCCAGGGCAGTCAGGAATACTTTCATGGCTACAGGCACTTTGTCGCCTAGAACTGAAAGTATGCATACTGCGAAGGCTATATCGGTAGCTGTCGGAATTCCCCAACCGCTTGCTCCCGGTCCACCGTGGTTGACCAGTGTGAATATGAGCGCTGGACATACGACACCGCCGAACGCCGCGATGACAGGAAGTATGGCTTTTTTAGGAGATGAAAGCTCACCGTAGGCCACTTCGCGTTTGATTTCAAGACCTACCGTAAAGAAGAAAATGACCATCAGAATATCGTTGATGAACTTTTCGATATTCATCTCGCGTGGGAAAGCCACATCTATAGCTCCGTCAGGGCTGGCCAATTTTATCGTAAGGTCAGTGCTTAACATGTTGTGGTAAAAGTCTTTAGTTGCTGGAAGATTGGCAAGTAAAAGTGCTGCTGTCACACAAATCAACAGAAGAACTCCCTGAAACCATGGCTGGTTGGAGAGTTTTGCTCCGTTTTCGCGGAATTTTTTTCTGGTGTTATTCCAGTTGTAGATAGGAATAAGCTTCATCTTAGTAAATTATTTTAAAATCAATAGTTTTGTTTTCGCAGTAGTAACCTTCTATCAGGGTCTCTCCGTCGTCTTCTCTGCTGGTCAAATCTTTGGGTGTGTCCAATTCTACAGCTACAAAATCTCCAGTGCGAAGATAACAGACAGCGGACACTGTACTTATCGCGTGTTCTATCTTTTGGACGGAGTCGGCAGGGTGGAGGAAGATCTGCTCACAGTTCTTTTTCAATTGAAAGGAATTATGCTCTGCAGACAGTGTTATGGGATTGAAAAGAGGGTGCGGAAGGAAAGACGTGTGGTCCATACAGCTCGCGCAGGCCCATCCTTGCTCCGGAATGTTCAGGAGTTCAGTAGGATAGAGAAATACTCCATAATTTATGGCATCGAAATATCTGGATGCGAACTTTTCGCTGATGCTGCGTCCGGGTTTGCTGATGCGGGCGAAGAGTACAGGGGAGAATTTTAATGAACCGACATGCTCAGGTACATAAAAATCTTCGTTGTCCTTTTCCCATGTGGTATCAGGTCTGACCGTGACATTCCCTGCGGCGGTAAGCACTACTATATTCATGATAAACTAACTTTTTCCGCCTCTCTTTTTGCAAGAGGTAAATAACAAAATCGGGGGCAAAAGTAAACAAAAAATGTTAAATTTGTGCCTGTATGAAACGAAAAGACATCAAATATCCGGACTATCCTTTTACGCGAATGGTCAGCGTCAAGGTCGAAGATTCATCTAAAGGAAAATACCAGTTCGACGAGCATTACCCATATCTGGATGACAGTGTTCATTATAAGTTAAACAGGCAAATCAATGCCTTTGTACTGAGGTGGCTGGATAATGTGTATCATCGCGTATGTCTGGGACTTCGGATAGAGGGTCGTGATATTCTGAAAAAATATCGAAAGGAACTTTCCAACGGGGGAGTATCCATATGTAATCACGTCTTCAGAGAAGATGCCGTTATGGTATGCAGAGCCCTGGGGCGTTACCGGAAGATGCATATTCCCATGTTTGCCAAGCATTTCAACAAGAGTGCGTTATACTACTGGATGCTGCGTTATATGGGAGGCATTCCTATCGCAGAGACTATGTCAGGTATGAAGGAGTTTAATCGCGCTCTTGACGAGTACAATTCCCGTGGGGAATGGATACATGTGTTCCCGGAGGAAGTGCGCTGGGATTTCTATCCTTACATAAGGCCGTTCAGAAAAGGTCCTTTTACGATGGCCTATAAATATAATTGCCCGCTGGTTCCGCTGGTCATTACATTCAGGGAGCGAAAAGGTCTTTACAGATTGACCGGGCCTAAGGATATGCCTCTTTTTACAATACGAATACTCGAACCGATATTTCCGGACAGGAGTAAAAGCCGCGAAAGTGAGGTCCGCCGTATGTTGGAACTCGCTCACGCACGTATGGAAGAAGGAGCCGGAATTGAAAACAATCCTTGGCCGGCTAATCCTTGTGAATTAAACGTTTGAAGATGCTTTCCTTCTCCTGGTTCTGCATCAGGTGAACTATCTTGAACTGTCCGTCACGCAGACCCTTTTTCAGACTTTCTTTTTTGAAGTCGCGGAAGCTGTCCATCTTAAGACGGAAGGTGTTAGGATTCTTCAGCCGTAAAGATTTGCGTTTGGCGGCATATTCTGTATTGTCGTGCTGAAGTTTCTCATCCACCATCTCTGAAAATTCGCTGGCTGTAATCTGGTCTACAGGTTTTTCGAATTCATAGAAGAAATCATAGCGCGACTTTTCCACATCAGCAAATCCCACGAAAAATTTGGCTTTGAGAGATTTCTTCCTCTCTGCCCAATGCACGGCGTCTATGAACTGCTTTTCGTAGAGCTTCTCTCCGGTGATGCTGACTATACCGTTGATCTTCTGAACCATATGTATCGTAGGTGTGCCCTTGTATTTAGGTCCGCATACTACCATATCGTTCATATTGTATCTGTATAGACCGTTGAATGTGGTGATATAGATGCAGTAGTTCTTGCCTTCTTCCAGTTCATTGAGCATGAGGAAATGAGGGTTCTTGCTCTCGATTTCGCTTTCTTCCACGAATTCGAAGAAGTGGAACTGTGCGAACGGAACACTCCAGTTGGAGCCGTCGAACGGCATTCCGAACCTGCATTCAGACGCGAAATATCCTATCTCTATATGTCGGATATTCTTAGGGAAGGCGTCTATGAATTTGTCTATATATATTTGGGTGTTACCGCATTTCCATGTGTTCAGTCCTGCAAAGTCAGGCCAATAGTGTTTCGGAAGCGGATGAGGATATTTGGCTTTTATTTCACGAAGTTCTTTTGCGCGCTTCGGATTAGGTTTCAAGGTTTCCTCCAGACGGTCGCGTATTTCCTTCTCTATTTCGAATTTGGTGTTAAGCGTACCTTGTTCTATATCAGTCACGTAATCATCATAGAACTCGTCGGCGTTCTTGAGAAGCTCGGTAATCGTTGAAGGGTTGGCGGTGACTATAAGTGAAAGGTCCCTGCACTCTATGGCCATGCGCATTATCGTGTAATACCTTGCAGTATAATCTGATATATCTGCCAAGTAATAAGGGTTGGCTATCTTGGAGCGGAGAAGTTTGGACGATGATGCCTGGGTATATCCTGAAATGGACCCCACCGGTGTTCCGGTCTTGGTCCTTCCCTCTATGGCTGGACTCACCACCACCAGATATTTTCCTGCTACTACACGGGAATCCCTGGACAGAATCCAGAACCAGAGGTTGGATATTCTGTGTGACACGTGTTTATATTCATATGAAATCGGCAGGAATTTAGGCTTGGCTGTAGTCCCTGAAGTCGTGGCGTACATGAAAGGACGTCCTGGGACCAGTATGTTATCCTCGCCCACAAGCTGTCTGTCCACATATGGACGGAATGCTTCATATCCGTCCGGAGTGACTTTTTCCCTGTATCGCTTTATGAGTGTAGCATCGTCTTCCGCCAGAAGAATGTAGTCGAAGTCATGCTGCTTTCCGTATTCAGTGTATCTGGTGTACGATAGAATATTACGCAGAGTTTTACAGGAAGCTTTGAAAGGATCGCGAAGGGCTTTGTCCATAATCGCTTTTTCCTTTCCTCCATCTATTGAGTAATAGGCTTTTATAAGCTTTCCGATTATTTTCCCCATTTCTGCTTAAGTTTTTCCATGCCTTTGTCCATTGCAAATTCGTTCTCCAATTTGGCGAATTGCTTTTTGGTATCCAGCATAAATGCACCGTTTTGAATCCAACTGAAGTAAGCGCGGTCAAGATTGAAAATCTCTCTGGCCTTGCGCCCTTTATATTTGCCGAAATTGATTATGGCCTGTCCGTCTTCTCCTTGTATGAGCATACCGGCAAAATCGATGGTCTTGCGGTTAGCATATGAGGACAGGGAGTTCACATCATTTTTCAGCGTGTCAGGATATCGGTCCAATTGACCTTTCAGAACAGCATATGTGGCCAGTGTGTCAGCCTCTGCCGTATGGGCATTTTCGAAATCTTCTCCGCCACAGTAAAATCTGTATGCGGCTTTAAGATTGCGGGGCTCCATGGCGTGGTAGATGTTCTGAACATCCACCATTTTGGGACTGTGCAGATCCACGTCCAGCTTTTTACCGGTCAATGCCACTCTTTCGAACTCTTCTGCAAGCATAGGGAGGTCGAATTTGGCGGAATTGAAACCTGCAAGGTCGCTGTCGGAAAGCCATTCGGCCACTTCGTCTGCGACTTCATAGAAAGTAGGGCAGTCTACCAGCATGTCATCAGTTATGCCATTGACTTTCGAAGCTGAAGGGTCTATGGGTCTCTGACACTTGTTTTCGTAGTCCCAAGGCTTTATCTTCCACGTTTTTACTGCATCTGTTCCGTCAGGAAAGACTTTCACGAAGCTCAGCTCTATGATGCTGTCATGCGGAATATTGAGTCCCGTACTTTCAATGTCAAAGAACAGCAGGGGACGTGTAAGGTTCAGGTTCATAATGCACTAACTGTTAGGATATCATAATCGGCATCAAAATGCCGCATGTCTTTTCCGTCTTGGCCTCTTCTTCCGAAGGAACGATGAGAGCTGCACGCCGGGCATCGGCGAATTTCATCACGATGCTTTCGCATCCCATATTTGAGAGTATCTCTATAAGGAAGCTGCTCTTGAAACCTATGCTCAGACTATCTCCCTGATATTCGCAAGGAACTTTTTCATATGCCGCGATAGCAAAACTCAAGTCCTGAGCCGTAATCTCAAGCTGACCTTCACTCAATTCGAATTTGATATGGTTTGAGGCCTTGTTGGCACAAACAGCCACGCGCTTTACGGTGTTGAGAAGTTGCAGACGGTCTATCTTCAGGATGTTGGCGTTATTCTGAGGGATAACGTCGCGATATTTCGGATATCTTCCTATTATGAGTCTACAGATCATGGTAGTGGTTCCGAACTTGAACACTGCTGAACTCTCATCGTAGTTGACTTCCACTTCCTGAATGTCCTTGCCAATGGTGTTCTTCAGAACAAGTGCAGGCTTTTTATGGAGAATGAAGGAGGTCTTCACCGGGCTTTTCAATTCTTCATCTGTATAGCATATAAGCTTATGGGAATCAGATGCCACGAGGGTCGTCTGAGTAGTGTCAATGTCGAAGAAAATACCATTCATGGTAGGGCGCATCTCGTCATCTGCGGTGGCATATACTGTTGAAGATATGCCGTTTATGAGTGCCTGTGCAGGGAAGACTATGCTCTGTGAATTATCGCATCCGTCAGATATTTCAGGATAATCTTCTGCAGGGTAATATGGAAGAGACGAGTTACCGCTGTTCCAGCTGCATTCGAAGGAATTGGCAGAAGTGGTCTTGATGCAAATTGGCTGGTCAGGGAGAGCTTTTATGAGTTCTATCAACTGATGTGACGGAACGGCTATGCTGCCTTCTTCCTTACAATCCACATGTAGCGTAGTGCGCAGAGTCAGCTCCTGGTCGGAAGCTGTGATTACCAGAAAATCGCCTTCAACTTTAAACAGGAAGTTATCTAAGATAGGAAGGACGGTCTTTGAAGGAATAGCTTTGGAGACATCCAACAATCCTTTAAGAAGTTCTGCGCTTGAAACATTGAATTCCATATATTGCCTTTTTAAATGTACTTTATTTAAAACCTCGCAAATTTACAAAAAAATACTGAAATATCTATTGGCACATAATTTGACTTCAATATTCTTCGGATTTGAATTCTAAAAACAATAAAATATATCATATGAACACTTCTATTAAAATGCTTTCCGCCGCGCTTGCGCTCGCTTTAGCGACTGCCAATTTGTCAGCGGCTGTACCACAGGATTATCCGGATTTTACTTATGCGGCAGAATCTTCTGTAGAGGCTGTCGTGTATGTGGAGGTGACGATAAAGCCTAACACCACCCGTCAGCAGCTTGCGGATCCGTTTTTCCAATTCTTTTTCGGCGATGAATATGAACTTCAGCGCCGTGAACAGAAGGCAAGCGGGTCAGGTGTCATAATCCGTCCGGACGGATATATAGTGACAAATAATCATGTCGTGGCAGATGCCACTTCTATAAAGGTTACTCTCAATAACGATAAGATATACGATGCTACCATCGTGGGTACTGACCCGACCACCGACATCGCGCTTATCAAAATAGAAGCCAAGGGCCTTCCTTATCTGTCTTTTTCGGATTCTGACAAATTGCGCCTTGGTGAGTGGGTATTGGCCATAGGTTCTCCATATAATCTGAAATCCACCATTACAGCCGGTATAGTAAGTGCCAAGGGCCGTTCAATGCCGAATTATAAGGGAGATTTCAAGATTGAGTCTTTCATTCAGACCGATGCGGCTGTGAATCCGGGGAATTCCGGAGGTGCGCTTGTAAACAGAAAAGGCGAATTGGTGGGTATCAATACTGCCATCATTTCACAGACGGGTTCATATAGCGGTTATTCATTTGCCGTGCCGTCCAATATCGCAAGTAAAGTAGTAGGTGATCTGATAGATTTCGGATCAGTGCGCAGAGCGCGTCTTGGCGTAGTTATGAAACCTGTCGAGGAAAAAGTTGCAGAGCAGATGAAACTTTCTTCTTTGGAAGGCGTATATATTGTTGAGGTTGAAAAAGGAAGCGCGGCTGATAAGGCCGGCATCAAGAAAGATGATGTTCTTCTTGAGGTGGGTGGCAAAAAGGTGAAAAGTGCATCCGGATTGCAGGAACTTGTCAATTCTTATCATCCGGGAGACGTGACTACCATCAAGGTGGCACGCGGACAGAGTACACATAACCTGAAGGTTGTTTTCCAGGGAGATGATTCTTCGACGGGATATGCGCAGGAAGATGGGACAGTCTCTTTCTACGGTGCTTCACTCAAGGCTGCGGACAAATCCACGCTTGCCGATCTTAGAATAAAGAACGGAGTGGAGATAGTTTCTGCCGGAAAAGGTAAACTTGCTGCCAGCGGTGCTGTTGACGGTCTTATCATAAGATATGTTAACGACCAAAGCGTTTCCAAACCTCAGGATGTGATAGATGCAGCGGCCCGTGCCAAGAGGGCAATCGTCATAGAGTGCATTACTCCTGCAGGCCGTTCTGTTTTCTTCGCACTTGCCAAGGAATAGAACGTTATATATAATAGATGAGACAACTCAAAATTACAAAAAGCATCACCAACCGTGAAAGCGCCTCTTTGGATAAATATCTCCAGGAGATAGGCCGTGAAGAGTTGGTGTCTCCGGAAGAAGAAGTTGAATTGGCCCAGAGAATCCGCAAGGGAGACAAGGTGGCCCTCGAAAAATTGACAAAAGCAAATCTCAGGTTCGTGGTATCTGTTGCGAAACAGTACCAGAACCAGGGATTGAGCCTCCCGGATCTTATTAATGAAGGCAATCTGGGACTTATCAAGGCTGCGGAAAAATTTGATGAGACACGCGGTTTCAAATTTATCTCTTATGCCGTATGGTGGATTAGGCAGAGCATTCTTCAGGCTCTTGCGGAGCAGAGCCGAATAGTGCGCCTTCCGCTTAACCAGGTAGGTTCATTGAATAAGATAAACAAGGCGCTCGGACGTTTTGAACAGGAGAATGAACGTCAGCCTTCCACACAGGAATTGGCGGATATGATAGATATCCCGAGAGAGAAGATAGATGATACTCTGCGTGTTTCAGGGCGTCACGTCAGTATGGACGCTCCGTTTGTGGACGGAGAGGACAATTCACTTCTTGACGTACTTCCTAATGATGATTCTCCTATGGCGGATCGCGGATTGAACAAGGAGTCTCTGAGTACTGAGATAGACAGGGCGCTGCAGATTCTTACTCCTCGCGAGCGTGAAATCATAAAATGTTTCTTCGGAATAGGTTGTCAGGAGATGACCCTTGAAGAGATAGGAGAAAATCTTGACCTTACCAGGGAGAGAGTTCGTCAGATTAAGGAAAAAGCTATACGTAAACTTAAGAAACCTGCTGCCAGCAAGTTACTTAAAACATATCTTGGGTAAGATGGGAGCAGAACAGTTGTTGGCTTCGAAGGCCTCAGAGGCCATTGAGGCTCTTTACTCGTCAAAAGTAGATGCGGCATCTCTTCAGATAGCCGCAACACGCAAGGATTTCGAGGGAGACTACACTCTGGTAGTTTTCCCTCTTCTTCGTATATCTAAGGCTGCCCCTGAAGCCACAGGTCAGGCGATAGGAGAATGGGTGGTAAAGAATTGCCCGGAAGTGGCTTCATTCAATGTAGTCAAAGGATTTTTGAATTTCTGCCTTTCTCCCAAATTCTGGAACGAGACTCTCAGTCAGATAATCTCCAATCAGAATTTTGGTCAGCTCCCTTCGACGGGTAAGACCATTATGGTGGAGTTTTCTTCTCCTAATACCAATAAACCTCTGCATCTTGGACATGTCCGTAATAACCTCTTGGGTTCATCGGTTTCTGACATCCTTAAGGCGGCTGGCAATAATGTGATAAAAGTCACGCTTGTCAATGACCGTGGGGTGCATATCTGCAAGAGCATGTATGCTTGGCAGAAACGTTTCAACGGAGCTACTCCTGAGAGTACGGGAAAGAAGGGTGATCATCTGGTGGGTGACTGTTATGTGGAGTATGCCAAGATGGAAAAGGAAGACCCGTCCGTATTGGACGATGTTCATAAGATGCTTGTGGACTGGGAAAATGGAGATCCTCAGGTACGCGCGCTTTGGAAGAGGATGAATGAGTGGGTGTTTGAAGGTTTTGCTCAGACTTACAAGGCGCTTGGCATATCTTTCGACAAGACTTATTATGAGTCGCAGACTTATCTTCTAGGTAAGGAACTGGTGCAGAAGGGACTTGAAATGGGGGTGTTTGTCAAGGATCCGGATGGTAGCGTGTGGTGTGATCTGACAGCTGACGGACTTGACAGGAAGATACTTTTGCGAAGTGACGGAACGTCGGTGTACATCACGCAGGATCTTGGAACTGCGGAACGCCGTTTCGAAGAGTCACATCTTGATTCACATGTCTATGTGGTCGGCAATGAACAGGATTATCATTTTCAGGTTCTGAAATTGATTCTTTCCAAACTGGGATTTGACTGGGCTAGCCGGATATATCATCTCAGCTATGGAATGGTGGAGCTTCCGGAAGGAAAGATGAAGAGCCGTGAAGGAACCGTGGTGGATGCGGATGATCTGATAGAGAAGATGTATCAGGAGGCCAAGACTACATCCGAGGATTCGGGCAAATTGACGGATATGTCGACGCAGGAGAAGGACGCGCTTTATCATATGATAGGTCTTGGAGCACTCAAGTATTTCATTCTCAAGGTGGATCCGAAGAAGACCATGCTTTTCGACCCTAAGGAAAGTATAGACTTTAATGGCAACACGGGACCATTCATACAGTATACTCACGCCAGAATCAAGAGCATTCTCCGCAAAGCCTCAAGTGAAGGAAAGCAGGCGAAGGTGGATGAGTCAGTGGAACTTTCCGCAAAGGAAGTGCGTCTGGTGAAGATTCTTTCATCTTATACTTTAAAAGTTAAGGAGGCGGCAGATTCTTTGTCTCCGGCCCTTCTTGCCAATTATTGTTATGAACTCTCCAAGGAGTTCAATCAGTATTATCACGATACGCCTGTTCTTAAGGAGACAGTTTCACAGGTTCTTTCAATGCGTCTGTCTTTGATAAGTTCCATTGCGGTGATACTTGAAAAGGCGATGGGATTGCTTGGGATACAACTTCCGGAAAGGATGTAAATTATTTCCTGAAAAAATTTTTTCTTTAGAAATATTGAATTATAATTGCATCCTCATTTGAAAGAATCGATTTCGCAGGCATCTGTGATGCTGTGGGACTTGTCTTAATTGATTTATTATGGCGACCGACAATAAGAAAAGACACGTTGTTAGTTACGAAAATATGTCCGCTGACGTAGCGGCGGCATTTGCAGAAAAATATCCGAAGGGGTATAGTGATTATCTGGAAGATCTGGTCAAATATCCAAAGCCGGACGGAACTTCATTTTATGCAGTGACCATAGAAACCGCAGACGGAATATATCTGGTAAAACTTAAGGTGGATATTGACGATCCGGAAGACCTTCAGAACTGGCTTGACGGAGAAGGCGAATCAGAAGATGTTGCGATAACCGGCGCACCTACGGATTCAGGCGAAGGAAATAATCTTCCTGACGACAATATCTCTCAGTACAGTTCGGGTGATGACGACTCGTCCGATTCAGATGAATAGCAATTTTCGAAATCTCAATACAGAAAATAACAGATTGTTGATGCTGAGCCTCCTTGTGGGGCTCTGCGTCGGTTTTGTGGCCGTTCTCCTCAAGAGCGGTATACATCTGATACAGCAGTGGCTTTCTCCGCTCACATCGGACTCTTACCTGTGGACCATAATACTTCCGTCCGTGGGTATGCTGCTGTCTCTGCTGATTGTGCGCTACATAGTCAAGGACAATATCAGTCACGGCGTTACCAAAGTGCTTAAGGCCATATCGAAGAACGAGTCGAGGATCAAGGCACACAATACGTGGTCTTCGTTCATCACTTCCATGCTGACCATAGGTTTCGGAGGCTCCGTGGGTGCCGAGGCGCCCATTGTCTATACTGGAGCTGCGATAGGCTCCAACATAGGCCGTCTGGGACATCTGTCGTATCGTAATATGACCATCCTTGTTGGATGCGGCGCGGCAGGAGCTGTGGCGGGGATTTTCAAGGCGCCGTTGGCCGGACTCCTTTTTACGATGGAGATACTTCTTTTCAATATCTCCCTGGCGAGTCTTATGCCACTTCTGGTATCTACCGTGTCCGCTACCGTGGTAAGTTACATCTTTACCGGGATGGGGGCGGCGTTCCACTGTTCGCTCGAACCGTTCGTGCTGAAGAACATACCATTCTATCTGCTACTTGGCGTATGCTGCGGTACTCTGTCCCTGTATTTTACCCGTACTACGCTTAAATTGGAAGACAGGTTTGCCAAGATGCGCTCGCCTTGGGCCAAATGGATTATCTGCTCGCTGGGAGTGGGTGTACTGGTGTTTCTGTTCCCTCCGCTTTATGGCGAGGGCTATGGCGATGTTACCAATCTTCTCAACGGGGTAGGGGGAGAGATGACAGGGTCTCCGCTTAACTTTCTAATGAACTCGAAGTGGGGAGTGGTGGCGGTATTTGCCGCAGTAATGCTCTTTAAGGTGCTTTCGATGACTCTTACCAATGCCGGAGGCGGTGTCGGCGGTACTTTCGGACCTACTCTTTTCGTGGGTGCCATAGCGGGTTTTGTGATAGTTCGCATTCTTAACAACAGCGTGTCAGGCGTGTTCTGGCATCTGCCTGAGCAGAATTTCGTGCTGGTGGGTATGGCAGCGCTGATGGCCGGCGTGATGCAGGCTCCTATGACTTCCATCTTCCTTATCGCCGAGATGACGGGCGGATATGATCTGTTCCTTCCTCTGATTGCCTCCTGCACGGTGTCATTCTGCGTTACACGCATATGGGAGAGATATTCCATCTATACCAAGCGTATCGCCCAGAGCGGAGACCTTCTGACTCACGATTCCGATCAGGCTGTGCTCACACTTCTGAAAACTGCTGATCTGGTAAGGGACAAATATCCGCGTATCGCGCTGGACGCGTCCTTGAAGGACATCATGTCCGTGGTAAGTGAAAGTACGGCGGCGGTCTTCCCTGTGGTTGGGAGCGACGGCATATTCCAGGGGCTGGTGGAGATGGACGACATTCGCAAGTGCATGTTCGATACGGCCAATTACTCCGCCATACACGTCTATAATCTTATGAAGCAGCCTGCGGCCTTCGTCACCATAGACGAGAAGGCGTCGTCGGTGCTGGATAAATTCGAAAAAACCGGGGCTTGGAGGCTCCCGGTAATCGATGAACAGCGTCATTATCTGGGCTTCATCTCGAAATCCCGTATCCTTTCCGCTTACAGGGAGGCGCTTAAGAGCATTTCGGTGGAAGACTGAGTCCTATCCGGCGTCTCTGTTCGTCTATCTGTATGACTTTCACTTTGACCTTTTCGTGCAGTTTGACTGTGCGTCCTTTCAGTTGCGATATATGTATAAGACCGTTGTCGTGTATGCCCAGATCCACGAATGCGCCGAAATTGGTGATGTTCGTAACTATCCCGGGAAGTTCCATCCCTTCTTTCAAATCGCTCAGGTCGTGAATGTCTTCAGCGAAGCTGAATGTGCTGGCCTCACTTCGAGGGTCCAGACCGGGTTTTGCAAGTTCCTTCACTATGTCAGTAACAGTAGGAAGGCCTTTGTCTGCACTGACGTATTTTCCGGGGTCTATCTTTGAGCATAACTCAGGGTTTCCCACCAGCTCCCGGGTGCTGACTTTCAAATCTGCGGCCATCCGGTCCACGATACTGTAGGATTCCGGATGCACCGCGCTTCCGTCAAGCGGATTGGCGGCGCCGCGTATGCGAAGGAATCCCGCGCATTGCTGAAAGGCTTTTTCTCCGAGTTTGGGCACTTTCTTCAATTCCATACGGCTCTTGAATGCCCCGTTGGCCTCACGGTAAGCCACTATATTTGCTGCCAGCGCAGGACCTATCCCGGCTACATAGGCCAGAAGGTAAGGAGAAGCGGTGTTCAGGTTGACCCCTACGGAGTTGACGCAGGCTTCTATCGTGTTGTCCAGTTTTTCTTTGAGAAGACCCTGGTCCACGTCGTGCTGGTATTGGCCTATGCCCAGATTTTTAGGGTCTATCTTGACGAGTTCCGCAAGCGGGTCCATAAGGCGTCGCCCTATGCTTACAGCTCCGCGCACCGTCACGTCTTCGTCCGGCATTTCTTTACGTGCCACTTCCGATGCGCTGTAGATGCTGGCTCCGTCCTCACTTACAGTCCATATTTTGCAACCTTCGGGCAACTCCACTCTTTTCATAAAATCCATGGTCTCACGGCTCGCTGTCCCGTTCCCTATGGCTATGGCTTCTATCCCGAACCTGTCGACCATGTCCTGCACGCGTCCAAGGGCCTTTATTTTTTCATTCTGCGGCGGATGGGGGAAGATGATCTCGTGATGCAAAAGTGCTCCATGCTCGTCGAGTACAGCTATTTTGCACCCGTTTCTGAATCCGGGGTCTATGGCCATGGTTCGTTTTTCTCCCACTGGGGCTTCCAGAAGAAGCTGTCGGAGATTATCCCCGAATACACGTATGCTTTCGACGTCGGCCTTCTGCTTGGCCTCTTTAATTACTTCGTTAGTGATGGAAGGCTCCAGCAGGCGTGAGTAACTGTCGAGAGCGGCTGTGCGCAATTCGTCCGAAAGCTCCCGGCTTGAAGGCTTCCCGTGTTCGCGGCAGAACTGATAATAGACATCTTCTTCGCTCCCCGGGCGCGGAGCGATGCTCAGGCTGAACACCCCTTCGTTCTCGGCCCTTAAAATGGCGAGCAGGTTATGCGCGCTCACCTTATCAAGCGGACGTGAAAATCCTTCATATGATGTGTATTTTTCTCTTTCCGTCTTGTCTTTCGCCCCTCTGGCGAGTTCTACCTTCAGCGCGCTTCTGCGGTAGTTCTGACGGAGTTTTTCTCTGATGGGGGCATCTTCGCTCAGGCGTTCGGCTATTATGTCGCGGGCTCCGTCCAGAGCCTGCTCCACGCTGGTGACCTTATCTGTAAGATAACTTTTTGCGCTTGCCTTCGGAGAAGAAGTCTTGAGATTCCAGATGCTGTCTGCCAATCCTTCCAGGCCAAGTTCCTTGGCTGCGGTGGCCCTTGTCCTTCTTTTAGGCCGGTAGGGAAGATAAAGGTCTTCGAGGGTGGTGGCATCTGTCGTGAGCTCAATCTGTTTTTTCAGTTCTTTGCTCAAAGCTCCTGCCTTTTCTATGGTCTGAAGGATGGTGGATTTTCTTTTTTCCATCTCTTCGAACACTTCGCACCAGTGTTTGGCTTCTGCTACCTGGCTGTCGTCCATCCCGCCGGTCTGTTCCTTACGGTAGCGGCTGATGAACGGGATGGTGTTCCCGTCTTCGAAAAGAAGTATGCAATTTTCCACCTGCCAGTCTTTTACCGACAGTTTTCCGGCTATAGCCTTAATGTATAGTGGTTTCATGTATTTGATTTATTTTCTGAACCGCAGTCCTATCACGCCCCAGAAGGCTTCTCCGAATATGGAGCCTGACATCTTGGACGTGCCTGCCTTGCGGTTGACGAAGATTACCGGTACTTCCTTGACTTTGAATCCTTTGCGCACGGCGGTATATTTCATCTCTATCTGGAATCCATATCCCTTCATCTTTATGCCGTCCAGATCTATCCCTTCGAGAACTCTTCGCGAATAGCACATGAATCCGGCCGTATTGTCCATGATCTTGCTTCTCAGAACGGTTCTCACATAGACTGACGCTCCGTATGACATAAGAATTCTTCCTATGGGCCAATTCACTACCGACACGCCGTCGGCGTAGCGCGACCCTATGGAGAAATCGGCTCCGTCCTGTTCGCATGCCGCAAGCAGACGGGGAAGGTCCTTGGGATCGTGGGAGAAGTCGGCGTCCATTTCGAAAAGATAGTCATAGCCTTTGTCAAGCCCCCAACGGAACCCTGTCAGATAAGCGGTTCCAAGTCCAAGTTTTCCTGTCCTTTCTATGAGAAAAAGTCTGTCTGGGAATTCTTCCTGAAGTTCCTTCACTTTCCTGGCTGTACCGTCAGGCGAGCCGTCATCTATTATCAGGATATTGAAGCCCATTTCCAGAGCCAGGACGGCTCTGGAAATGGCTTCGATATTTTCTATCTCGTTATATGTAGGTATGATAACGAGTTTACTTTTGTTTGTTGGCATCTATTTCTTTAAGCATTTCTTTAACTGCGGCCTCAAGCTGAAGGTCCTTGCCTTCAAGAACACTTTCCGGAGTGTTGTAAACCAGAATGTCAGGTTCTATCTGCAGGTTCTCGAGAGCCCGGTTCTCTTTAAGCCCCCAGCAGGTTACCTGCGGAATGCCGAAGACGATGGTCGGGTCTATCTGATATTCCCACCATACGGCGGTCATGGTTCCGGGGACAGGCGTTCCTATGAGTTTGCCTACTCCCATGGTCTTATATACATAAGGGAATCCGCTCGCGTCGGAGTAATTGTCCTCGCTTATGAGAACGCAGCTCGGCTTGGTCCATTTGCTGAACGGCTCGGTTCCTATATATTCCCCTCTAGGCCGGAATTCGATATAAGCTTTTCCATTAAGGAAGCTTGCCAGGTCGTCATGAAGCCATCCGCCTCCGTTATGGCGTGTGTCCACGATTATCGCTTCGCAGTTACGATATTTGCCAAGTGCCTTGGAATATACTTCTCTGAAGCTTCCCGTGTCCATTCCTTCCACGTGGACATATCCTACGCGTCCGCCGGAAAGCTGCGCGGTCATCTCCTCTCTTTGTCGTACCCAGCGTTTGTATAGAAGGTCTCCATCGTAGTAACTGGCGGTGATGAAGACTTCGACAGGCTCCTTTACTTTCTGCTTTTTGATTTTGAGGAATATGCGTTTGCCTGCCTTATATTTGAGCGCTTCATACCATTGCGTGCCTTCAGCTATTTCTTCTCCGTCGATGGCGAGGATGACATCTCCCGCACCTATTTGGGGATCGACCATGCTGAGTTCGCTTCCAGGGAGCACTTCAGCTATCTTGAGACCCTTGCCGTGATATGAAGTGTCATAAAGAACGCCAATTCTTCCTGCATTGACCGTAGAGAGGTGACGGTATCGGGCTCCTGTATGTGAAGCGTTAAGCTCTCCGAGAAGCTCGCTTAGAAGGTCCTGGAAGTCAAACGAGTTGTTGATATATGGAAGGAACTGCCTATAGTTCCGGCAGAAGCCGTCCCAGTCTATGCCATGTATGTTCTTGTCATAGAACTTTTCGCTTACCTGCTTGCAGATATGGTCGTAGATGTATTCACGCTCGCGTACCGGCTGATAATCGTAATTGCTTGCAAATGACACGCTCTCGATTTTTCCTCCGGCAGGGTTGAATTTGTTTATTCCTCGTCCGCTCAGGATATATACGTGCTTGCGGTCGGCAGAAGTGACGAACGAACCGTTGAAGCCTTTACGTATGACTTTTATGTCTCCTTCCTTTATGTCCAGACTGCACAGGTCCACGCTCTTTTCGAGGCGCTGGAAGAAGTACAGTGTCTTGCCGTCGTCTGTGAGGAAATAATCGCCCACATTGCCTGCATGCGGAGTGAGACGCACGATACGGTTCTCACGTCCTTCCAGAAGCAGGTCGAGGCCTTTCTTTTCGACTTTAACCGAGTCTTTCTTTTCCTTTTTTTTCTCCGCCTTTTCTTCTTTTTCGCTCTTCTCGTCAAGCAGGGAGTTTATCTTCTCTTCTTCAGTAGAGCGGGTGAATTTGTAATATTCCTTGGCGTCGAAGAACATGGCGTAGATGTCGTACTCGGAGCCCCAGCTTCCGTGGCTGCGGTATCCATATTTGTCTGACATCCACATCATGGCCTTTCCGCCGAGAACCCAGTGGAAATTGGTATCGTTATATCCGCTTTGGGTAAGGTTTGTAACCTCCTTGGTGTCTATATCTATGAGTGCGATGTCGGTGTTGTTCCATCCGCCGTTGGCCTGGTAGTCGCACAATATGTGGTGGCTGTCAGGACACCATTCAAATGACTGGTCTCCATCGGTATATGAGTAATTGGCTCCGCGAAGAAGAGAATGCTCTTCGTCTTTCTCGGTGCTCCTGATTACAAGTTCAGTGCGGTCTCTGAGGAACGCCACCCATTTGCCGTCAGGTGATACGAGCGGCTGAAAACAGGTCTGTCCCTTGGTAGTGAACAGGCTCTCCTTGATGTCGTATGAGAAGGTGAAGTATTTGTCCTGTTTGCGGGTGAGTTCCGCTTTCCATATGCCCCAGTTGCCGTCTCTTTCGGCTGCGTAGTAAAGTGTACGACCGTCCTTGGAGAAGGATACGTTTCTCTCCTGGCTCGGAGTGTCGGTGATACGTTTGGTAGCTTTCTGGTCAGGAGCTATCACGAATACGTCTCCGTGTGCCACGATGGCGATTTCCTTACCGTTCGGGCTTACCGAGAGGTCATTGGCCCCTGTACTGATATTACGGTAGATATGTTCGCGGTCGTTACCCTCGAGAACCACTTTCACATCCACCTTTGCCGGCTGCTCTCCTGGTGTGCAGGTATAAAGATCCCCATTATATGAGAATGCCAATTTTCCTGTCTTTGAGATGGAAAGGTTTCTTACCGGGTGGGTAGGAAGGCTTGTAATCTGGAAGGCTGCTTCTGGGGTATTGATATTTGAGCGCCATACGTTGAAGTTCCCTCCCTGCTCGCAGAGGTAGTAGTAATCTTCTCCGTTTGAAGCGAATACAGGGTTACGGTTCTCTCCGGCAAAGCGGCTTATCTTCTGGTATTGGTCTCTCTTTGGAAGGTATTTCCATATGTCGCGCGTTACCGATGACGTGTGGTGCTTGCGCAGAGGATCTTCGTATCCCTTGTAGTCTTCGTAGAGGATGATCTCATTGGCATTGATGGAGAGATTCATCATGGGAAGGGAGGTGAATAGGGAAGATTTGCCGTCGCTGACGTTAACGGTATATACCTGCGCCGTCCAAGGGTAGTCTCCGTATGCGGGGTCGGCCTGGATGTTCGCATAGTAATAAACCTGTCCTTCGTCTGAAACGAAGAGGGGAGTCTCGGCGCCCGGAAAATCGGTAAGTCTTCTGGCTTTGCCTCCTTCCGACGGGATAATCCAGATGTCTTTGCTGCCTTCGCGATATGAACTGAAGACGATGTTCCGCCCGTCTGCGGTCCAGAGCGGATCGGAGTCATAGGCCGAATTGACCGTAATCTGACGTGCAGTCCCTCCTGTGGCGGGAACCGTGAAGATGTCTCCCTGATAGCTGAAGGCTATGCTCTGCCCGTCAGGGGAGATGCTGCTTTTCCTGATCCAGCGCGCCTCTTCCTGTGCGGAAAGGCTCAGCGTAAGGATACTGAAAGCGATGATTGATAACAACTTTTTCATTCTAACTGATATTTTGTAAGTCTGGTGTGCTGAGTAACAAAAGCCCCTTTGCTGTCAGATGGCTACGCGCCAAGTCTCGGCCCTTCTCTTCTGAGATGGCTCTCCCTGACGGATGTATTCATCAAAAGATTGAAGCGTATGCTCTTCAAAATTATTCACAATGGTCTGCCTCTACAATCCCTCAAATTTACGCAAAAAATTGTGAAAGTTTACGCACCTCATTGGACAGAACTGATGGAGAACTGAGCATCATAAATCCGCAAAAAGTGAAGTTTCTCCCGAAGTCCGTCAATATAGCAGGCCGAACATCCACAAGGGAATTCGGTTGTGGTGTCCGATTTCGGTGTCGTCTACCGCCAGATAACTATCGGTCACGTCTTTGATATGTTCAAATGATTTCTTGCGTCCCCCGACTTCAAACAGATATTTTCCATCCACAAGGAAATCTCCCTTTGCAGGATAAGTACAATACTGCCGGTTTTTAAACAGGTACCTTTTTTTTCTTAGTTAAGCACAAGCAGCCGACCGAAAGTAGAGCTTGCTTGGTACTGTGTGGCCTATTCTCTGGTGACGACGGTGATAGTTGTAGTCGTCCATAAACGTCTTGATTCCAAAGAACAGGTCGGTGCCGGACTCTTCCGGCTGGATGTAAATGTACTCATATTTTATTGTCTTCCAAAATCTTTCTATCCAGATGTTGTCTTTGGCACGGCCACGACCGTCCATACTGACCTTCATTTCAAGGTATTGTGCACAGGCGTCGGCCCATTCCTTACTCGTAAACTGGCTGCCCTGATCTGAGTTTATGATTTCCGGCGACTCGTGTCGTGCAACGGCACTTATGAGCACCTCTATGCAGTGCGACGCGTCGAGCGTATTATGCAGACTCCAACCGACAATGAAGCGGCTGTATACGTCTATGATGGCCGTCAGATACATAAAACCCTTCTTCATCGGAATGTATGTTATATCAATGCTCCAGACCTGATTCCTATGCTCTATCTTCAAGTCTTTCAGCAGGTATTTCTTGATGTAGACCGCCTCGCCAAGCTTACTTAATGACTTGCGTCAGTAGACCGCCTCGATGCCCATCAGGCGCATCAGGCGGCGCACCCTGCGCAGGCCGACCTTGACATCGTTCTCAAGCAGATGGTCCGTCATGCCTGTCACGCCTTTGGCCGGATGCCTCATATGTTCCTCGTCTATCATCCTCATAATCTTGCCGTTCTCCTCACTCTCGCCTTTGGCCTTGTAGTAATGGGCCGTGCGGCTGAGCCCAAGAATCTTACACTGCTTCTGGATGCTGACCTTGCTCTCGGGGGATATCAATCGTTTGCGGGTATCTCTATCCCCAATTTCCTGGATACCCGCTTTGCAAAATCCAGCTGCATCTCCAAATCTCCGATCTTCCTCAAGTATCTGTCCTTTTGCTTCTCCAATGCCGCATCGTCTGCAACCGGATTATCGAATGCCGCTGCCGAATTGTCAATGAACTCCTTTTTCCACCGGCTAATCATCACCGGAGATAACTCGAATTTTGCTGCGAGCTCGCTCAATGTCTCGCGTTCCTTGATGGCCTCAATCGCCACCTGAGCCTTGAATTTTGCGTCGTACTTCTTTCGCGTTTGCTTCATGGTGCAAAGTTCTTATTTTTAACTTAAGCACCTGTATTAATTTGAGGGAGTATTATAGTTTAAGAGCTATACAAATATCAAGACCATTATCCCTATAACGACAAGAATCATAGTTATAATTGAAATGACCTTGGTTTCCTTCTGCTGCTTTAAAAGGATTGCTATCTGATCTTGAGTCTTCTTTTCTTCTGCTTTGACTGCGGTGATAGCTGCTGCGATATCCTTAAGCTTTTTCTCCTGGTCGCTCTGCGAATTCAAGAGTTCTTTCGCTTTGGCCTCTATAGTCGAGGAAATCTCAGCAGATTTGGAATCTATCTTAGAGGAAACATCTGCTGACTTTGTTTCAATCTTTCCGTCTATCGAGTTCGACTTTACTGTCAATTCATTTTTCAGATTGGTCTCAACAGATTCTAACGCTGCTCTCATTTCTGAGACCTGCTTTACCGCATTTGAAATCTCGTCCTTCAATTGCATGAGAGACTGAACACTTGAACTTAAAGCATCAACAGTATCATTTAGACGAGCGACGGACTTGTCGACCCCATCCTTCATAGATTTTTGAGCAAATCCGAGTGCTGCTTCAGCCTTTGCAATAATGGTGTCGCAAGATGTCTGGAAGCCGGTCAATATGGCTTTTGATTCCGAATCAAGTGATTCAGCTTTCTCCTTGATTGCATTAAGAACTTCGTCCACGCATTTCTTGACTCCAGACATCGATTTGGCTATGTCATCGAATGCTTGTTTAGCATCTCCATTGCTTTTTACAACATCATCAACCTGCTTTTTGGCCGAGTCTATGCCGGCAATACTTTCTTCAAGTTTGGCCAATGTCGCCAGAATGTTCGCATTATCCATCTTATTGTATTTTATTTATTATCAGTATATTTCTTTCTGAAGGCGGCGGCCCAGTCAGCGTGGATGCCTACCTCGCTGAGCATATCCCACTCCCTCAACATCTCGATTTCTTGCTTGGTGGCCACATTCCGCCCTTTAACTCGTAATTCTTTTTTGAATTTTTCCATCTTCGAGTAGAAGTCCTCCTTGTTTGTCGTAGCTTTATAGAAGGTCTGATATCCCCGGATGTAACTATTCTGCATCTCTTCCTGAAGATTCTGATTGTTTCCGACCTTCAGGTATAGCAGGCAATATACATTCAAGAAGTCCAGCACGGGGTTGCTTTCTGTCACAGCCCTTCTAATCAGACGTGCCGCACCTTGAAGATGCTTTATATTATCCTTCGGCGAACTTGTACCGAGAACGTCATCGTCAATGACTCTCATAAATTTGAACAGAAGTTCGTAGTTCCATAAGCGACCTCTGTTCGATTCATCTGTAAGAGAGAACGGCTCCCCATTTTCAGTCTTGTAGTCCGTTCTGGCGTATTTTGAGTTGAAGTAGTAATAAATGAAATCCTTCAGCTCCTCATTTACTCGTTTCCAGTCCGAGCCATAGCTTGTGCCCTCAATGCAGAACGTCCGAATATCATCAATTGCCTGCTTTCTCTTGACTGCAATCTTATCATAGATGAACTCCGTAAGATATGCGAGGCATTTGTGCACTTCATTGTCACCTTGGAAATTCGGGATTCCTTCAGCCATCTCTGCCGCCTTTTCTTTTGAATAATACCTTTCGAGGAATACTTGCAGGGCTTTGTAATACGCACCATCCTGCTTTCGTCTGGCGACAACCCGGTAGACCTTCTTCCCGTAATCTTCTGTGAAGTCATCAATAAGTCCGATACAGCACATTCGGTAAATGGCTTTGGCTACATCTGACTTTTCTCTATAAGGAGTAAGGTCTTTCTTATTTACATAAAATTCCTGCTGGTTTTCAATATTCTTGACTGCGTAGGAGTCGTCTCTGATTTTAAGGATTTTCACCCTCTCAGTAATGCCGTTTACATTCGTCTCATAAATGGATATTGCTGAAATCAACGCCACAATCTCCGTACCGACATCCGAAGCCAGTACCTTCTGAAGAAAGTGGTGGACAGGAACTGTATCCTTCAACTCCGCATCGTCTCCATAGAATATGTCAGTATCGCAATCATTCAACAACTCCATCATGGTCCTCATCTCTATCAAAGTCCCCTTGAAATTGTTGTTATAGAAATACATTACTGTTTCGTAGTCAACGTTCTGATACTCGTAATGTCTAGGTGATATGATCAGGTCATTTTCGCGGAGGACATCCTTGAGAACTTCAGTATACACATATCCGCGCCCCTCATCAGGAACCTTTCTGAGCTGGCAGCGTTCATACTCACAGCATCGAATCTGGCAAGGCCCCTTGTTGCATCGAGTGCAAGTCGATCCGCAAAGTTTGAAAGCATAACGCATATTACAAACGTCGCAGCGGAGCTTAACCATATCCTTGTCTGGCGTGCAATAAACCAAATCATCATCATCGACACGGATGTCGTAATAATCAAGAATCTCCTGCAGGTCTCCATCACGGAACCATTTTCCTTTGATAATCATCATCGGAAAACGGGTGTTAGCGCACGATTTCTTAATGCTGACCAGACGATAGTCCGACAGCAATATGGTTGACAAAGCCATCTTACGGTCACGTCCTGCACGTCCTGCTTCCTGGACGAAGCTCTCAAGAGAACTGGAGTAGTTCATATTGACAGTGAAGCGAACATTAGGCTTGTCGATACCCATACCGAACGCTTTGGTAGCTACCATCAAAGGCAGTTTATTCTCCCGGAAAAGGTCTAGATTCTTGAAGGATTCGCGGTCAATTTCATCTGCGTCATCTCCATCTCCGCTGCCCATAAATGTACCGACATTCTGTATGCTGCCTCGAAGAAATTCTTTATTCGCATTTACGGAAATACCGGTGCTGTTCTTGTGCGGGCAAAAGACAATACCTGCTTGATCATATGATTCATTCTTGGCGAAAAAATCTTTTGGAAGGCCAGTCGTCAGGTCGGCATCAATCTCGCCGTCGATATTCTGACGTTCGTTGAATCTTCTTTTTATCGTCCTTATGGAATTCCCGTCTTGGAGCTCCCCGATATAATCGGGAACTCTGTCAAGATAGTCCTTGAGGTACTCCTTCTTCGATTCGTATACTGTCCATTTATCAGTCATCTTTACTGCCCGGGGGAGGCTACCATCGACATATCCCTTCTGATTGTAATATTGGTCGTCTTCGTACTTGACCGGAACCTTCTCAATCTTATACTGCAGTTCGAGTCGATTCGTATTTTCATCGCGGACAATGGTGTCGGAGTCAAGTTCAAATGCTCCTTCGCCTGAAAGTTCTCTCTCTACATCTGCAAGCACATCGAAGGATGCCGTGGCCGTGAGGCCGAACAACGTCAGGTGCTTGTCCTCGCCGCTTTGTTTTGGCAATACATATTGATAGAGATTGCGTCCAAGATGCAAATAGGTGAAACGGAAGTCGTGTCCCCATTCTGAAACGCAGTGAACTTCATCAATGACACCATAGGTGAAGTAGACTCCTATCTGATGCATATTGCGCAGCTTCTCTCTGAAAGCGTATGTGCACAGACGTTCCGGAGATAGGAATACGAACTGCACCTTTGATGTCTCCATCATTGACGCTCTTTTTTCCTTCTCTGCCGCTTCTAAGGTCGAGTTGATGAATGTGCACGTATCGATACCGGCTTTCAAGAGGCCTTCATATTGATCGGCCATCAGTGACCTCAATGGATCCACGACAATCGTTACGCCAGGCTGAAGCATTGCGGCCAGCTGATATGTAAGTGACTTACCTCCGCCAGTCGGCAAGAGACCGATTACGCTCTTGTTCTGCAAAGCTCGACTTAGTATAGGAAGCTGACCGGGACGGAAGTCCTCCTTCCTGAATATAAGGTGCAGGAAATATCGTAACAAGGCCTTTTTGTCAGGAATGTCCTCATAATTGCCTTGCATATCCTTTTTCACCAGAGGCCGATACTTTATTGTGTCTGTAGTATAAATATGTCTGTCGCCTCTCACATAATTTGCTGTCCGGATGTAGAAATAACATTTGCTCGGGCATTTGAACTTGGTGAACGCCCTATGCTCTATTCCCGTCCTTCTTAGAATAGCCACATCCAGCACAACATCATACTTTCTGCTGCTGTCAGTAGCGTCATCTGAGTCGAAGATATTGACATTAACCGTGGATGAATCATTGCCGAAAGTATGAAGCTCCGAATCAGCAAATTCCTTTGAGCTGATTATGTCCAGATGAACTGTCGGGAAGTTGAGATTTTTATAGTCACTACTCAATGATGTTATGTTATTGAACATCTGGCCAAGGTCCCTCATAGCCAAGGCAACGCAAGGCACATCCCTCTCTATCGCCAGAATATGCCATTCAGCATCTTCGATGTTCAATTTGCCGGTCATCAAGGCTTCGAGGATTGTCTTCTCCACACGGGCGACCCCCAACGGACACATCGTCATCTGCAAGTTGCGTTTCCAATCCTCTGTAAATTCCTTCTTGCAGGCCTTGTTTACTGTAGTGAAGTACTCATTGTTAAGGGCTTTGAATTCATCGCCGATTTGCCTGCAGTCAGAGATTCTGACGCATTTCCAACCGCTTTGTTCAAGGGCTTCAGCCCGTTGCGCATCCTGCAGCCGGTTCTTCTCATTTGAATGGTACCGGATGCCGTCAAGCTCAACTACGCAGCCTTTGTGTGAGTTCCCGTCGGCATCGACGACCGCATATGGATATTGACAGGCGAAATCTACTCTCTGGGAATGGTGTACGGTGTTTCCGGTTATGGAAATAAGACTGCGTTGAGGTTGGAACAATTGCCTGAAGAATTGCGGAGCAGAAGAAGTAATGAATGTCTTTTCACACTCGCTCTCCAGAATGGCATTGTTATAGTTTTCGGCATTAAGTACAAATCTGGAGTCGATTGCGTGCAGAGCCAGAAACAGTTCCTTGGCATCAAGCTTTTCAGAAGCATAATTCAGAGATCCCAGTTCATCCTTCTGACGGTGATTGCCCATCAAGGCGAAGGCATCCTCAATGAAAGGACTGCTCTTGGTCGGAAGTCCTCTTGTCACGATATTGTTGAGCACTGCCAGTACAGGATGGACGTCATCGTAAACTCCGGCACCAAAATCAAATGGAGCCGCCACTTCGAAGCACGAAAGGTATTTATAGAGGTCGCTTACCTTCTTGTTGAATTCCTCATCTTCCGTTTTCAGAGTCTCTCTGACAGCATCCAACTGGTATCCCGCATAGAACTGCGTATCCGGATAGTAGTCCACAGCAATGACATTGACCCGGTTGTTTTCAAGCTTGAATACCTTGATATTATAGGAACAGGGTCTGCTGTTGTCGGAATATCGGTATTCCGACTCCGTCTCGTTCATGAAGGTTTCAGGAGTATTGAAATACTCATAGAAACGGTCTATACGGAGGTTCCCGTTGTTCATCGGTCCAATGCAGATTACATAGTGCTGCCCCTGAACATTTGTTCCGAGCTTTTCGGCCAGACTCTTCAGGTCGATATTACTGATGTCCAGAATATTCGAAAAGAAATGGATTGTGACCGGGCTTTCGGACCGGATATCCTCTTCCTCCACATCATCCAGATACTTCTCGATACATTTCACATTTGCGTGTGTCCCGACGTATGCTTCAATGTGAATTTCAGCCCTCTCTCTGGCTGTATCAGAAGGCTCAATCAGAGTAATATTTTTTACCCTGTTTGTAAGATGTTTCGCTCTCAGATAATCAAAGAGGCAGATTGTGGCGAGGCCTTGGCCGCACCCCCAGTCGACCACGTCAAAGTCACTTCTGGAGAAAACATTCAGATCCAGACTTTGAAGAGCTCTGCACACCTTCGCCTGATGCATCTTGCCGAAGGAATACATATACATTTTCATCTGAGCATCCGAGTCAAGGAGGTTCACTCCGTGATTGACGGATTCGTACAGGGCGTTTTTTTCTTCTTCCGAAAGGTTTATGACATAGTTACGTGCATACCCTCTTATTTTGTCAAAGGATATTTCCCCTAAGGCAGCCAGTTCTTCTTTGTATGTCATTTCATTTCCCGATTATAGTCTCTGCAAACGGATTCTGTCTGTGCGTCTGCAGGTTGCGCAGCGCCGCCTCTTTTGAACTGTTCGCGTAGCAGTATTCGCAAAGGTGGGCGCAGGTGTTGTATTCGCCGATGTCCTTGCTGACGATGCATCCGCAGAATTGGCGTTGGCCTTTGTCTTTATTGCTCTTTTTCTTGATGATTGTGCGCTCACCGCCGAACAGGTCGGCTCCCTGAATCTCAACTCCCAGATAGTCCATCAACTTTTCATCATCGGAGAAGTATTTTATCATCAGGTCATCATCCACACACTTATTGTGAATGATGCCGTATTTCTCAATGTCAATCTTCTCACCGCAAGTCGCGAGAGTGTATCCCCAAGTCGTGTTCAGTTTCTGAAGCCCGGATGCGAATTGGAGCATATCAGCTTCAGTGAACTCCCGGTAATTGATGTTGTTATGCTCCAGATTGGCTTTAACCTTCTTGTAAGCGGCGATGTCTGCGAAACTGAAGACAAGTTTTTCGGTGAACCCTTTCAACCGGTCGCCGATGTTCTTGACCTTTTGCAGCAAGTCCTCAATACCTGTCTTGTCCGTCAGAATCAGCGGATCAAATCGCCAGATAACCTTCCCGAAACCGAGTTTGCCGACGAGGGCCTTGAAGGTGGAAATGCGTGCCTCGACTGAAGGCACGCCCCGTTCAAGCTTCTCCTCGACATAATCATTGAGGGTGAACTGCACATAGCAGTTGATGCCTTTCTCTTGCAGATAGTCAAGCAGACCGTTTTCATCAAGAAGATGCTGGGGATTTTTGGACCAGAAGACAATCAGCCGAGTGTTCTGATATGACACATAGCTACGCACTCCGTTGAAAGGATTTATCCAAGCGGAATAACCGACCTTTAGCCGATGAAGAAACCAGTCGCAGTAGAACCCCGGGATATCGGTGCTCCTGCTTGCTGATACGATGACCGGAGCTTGAGCTTCGACTTGCTCGCCGTTTTCACGGATTATGATGCTTTTTTCTTTTACCATTACATCCTCGCCAGCGCCTGCTGGAATACCTTGGTGTTTATGAAAGTGCGGAATTGCTCGTTGTCGAGATAATTGCGCGCGAATTCGGTGTCCTCGGCCATCATCTCCATAACGATGGACAAGAGGTCCTGATTGCCTTGAATCTGTGCTGTCTCGGGGTCGGAGTTGCGGACTGCATTCCGGAACGATTCACTTTGCGCCAATTTCTCCGGTAGAGTAGCAATCTTCTCGCGAACAGTGTCCGCGTGCTCCCATTCTATTCCGCCGTACAGCGTGTTGAACTCCTCGATAATGTTGCTGAGTGAATCCATATCAGGCTCGGTCTTGC
>CAVKBL010000019.1:0-40770 GCA_963654805.1 Lachnospiraceae bacterium
ATCTGTAGTTCCTGTGACATGTTCAAGGGCTTTTGTTTCACACAAAGGTACCCTTGATTCAGGCTTTCTACAAATATTTATACTCATAGATTTGCAGGTGAGCCATTTTATTTTATAATTGTTTTGCATATTCCGGAAATGGTTGTACTTTTGTAAAGTTTTACGAAAACTGGTCGGATTACTCTTATGAAGATATGTTTGCTTAATAGTCAGTATGTTGCAGCCTCTCAAATGGGGGGGGGGTAAAATTTCGGCTTAAAATTTTGGATACATAATGCGAAGGCATCGGCGTCTGTGGACGCCGATGCCTTTTTCGTGTTATGTGCCATTGGTAGATACGGCGATTATTTTTAACCTCAAATATTTCAAAAAATGCAGAAAAAAACTAAATTGTATGAAGCGCCTCAGGTTTTTGTCGTGACCATGGAGACCGCTACAGTCTTCGCCCAAAGCGGGGGAGATTTCTTCAATTCGGAGACGGAAGATTACACTGAAAAGAACGGTTACACTTTGGAGTAGGAAGGAGAAGCGATGAAAAAGACAAGTGTGATAATCCTGTCAGCACTCGCTGTGCTTTCGGTATCCTGCGCCAAGGATAATCTTAGGGAAAAGTCTGTTACTGATAAAACTCAGGTAAATCTCGTTCCGATGACATTCACTGCGTCATCATCTTTTACTAAAACTGCTGTCGCTTCAAACGGCAAATCCGTCAATTGGGTTGCCGGGGACAAGATAGCCGTGTTCGATGATGTCGTCGGTGATGCTCTTGAGTTCAATCTTATCGGCGATGGCGGTTCTACCTCTGCATCATTTACCGGCTCTGTTCCTGAAGGTTCTGCAGAATACTATGCCGTGTATCCGTATGGTTCGGGGATCACTTGCATAGAAGGTGAAATTGACGGAATGACGATTCCTTCAGATCAAACATCCACTGCGTCCAATATTTCTGCCGGCATAATGGTTGCCAAGGCGGATGCGGGCAAATTTGCCTTTAAGAATGTTACGGCACTTCTGAAATTCAATATCGCTGCTACGGATATTGCCAAGGTTGTGATTACTGGTGCGAGTGGAGAAAAAATCGCGGGAAATGTAAATTATCTGTTTGATGGAACTGATATTATTTATGATGAGACGAAGTTGACCGAAACTTCAATTACCGTTGGTGACGGCTCCACAGCTCTCGCTGCCGGAGACTACTACGTGGTTATCGCCCCTAAGGACGAACTTAGCGGATTGAAGTTTACATTTACTTCTACAAATGGACTCACAGCTGAACTTTCCGGTGGCAAACTCTCAATAGCTGCCGGCGACCTTCTTAATCTCGGCACCCTCGCCCCGAACTTCTCTTATGACCTTACAGTTGCCCAATTTCTTGAAAAAATAACGGCAGGAGAGGATATTACTAAGTTCAATGTTGTCGGTGTGGTATCTTATTCCGAAACTCAAGGAACGGTCTTTAGTCGCGGTATGGTTTTGCTTCAAGATAATGTGAATGAACCGAATACTGGTATTGCAGTATTTAATAAAAACTCTAGCACAGGACTTTACAAGAGTGACAATATCAAAGTAGGTAACAAAGTTAAAATATCTCTTGCTAATGCGGAGGTATCGGCTGCTACCGATGATTATGGGCTACAGCTTTCCGGAGTTACATCATCAGATGTCGTAGAAGTGGTATCAGCAGACAATGAAATCGTGAAGGCCACAGCTACTGCTGCCACGCTGTCATCATACAAAGCTCAGTATGTGCAGATTGCCGGGGTTAGCCCTTCGTTTACAGGATATATGAATACGGCAAATATGACTTATACCTTCGAATCTGGAAGTGAAAGCATTAATGTCTTTATCAAGAGTCCATCATGGGACGGAGCGAGTCTTTTAATGAGTGATGTAATGACAGGTACGTTGTATGGTTTTGTGGGTTATTACAAAACAGCTTGGCAGATATGTCCGGCTTATGGGGATGATGTTAACGAGTTTGTGACTTCGAACCCACAAATCATTACAATCAGTGAAACAGAGTTGAAATGGAATTCAACAGAGTACGGTAGCGAGAATGCGAAGACCGTCTCTCTGACAGGGCAGTATTTGACAACTGAAAATCTTACCGCTATTCTTTCTGATGACATAAATTTCAGTTCATCGCTTTCTTTGGCCGAGGATGGTGCGTCAGCTACGGTTACGGTTTATCCGAAGGCGGAGAATGAGTCGTCAACCCAATTGAACGCTGTTTTGACAATTAGCGCAGGAGTGTCAGTCAAGACTGTGTCCTTGATTCAGGCTGAAAAGGGTGCAAAGGTTGAACAGGAGATTTATACCTGTGGGTTTGAAAAATCTGAAGATTTCACGGCTGGAAATAATTATCAGTCAACGGTTACGGGGGGGGCTTCAGAACAACAATGGAAAATTTATTATGGTAATTTTTCAACATCTTCAAAAATTACCGGAGATAACTCTTTGGCATTGAGGCTATATAATAATTCGGAAAATTATGGGTATGCTCAAACGGAATTTGATCTAGCTTATGTTACAAAAGTGACTTATAAGGCAAAGGCTGCTACATCAAATAATGCAAAACTATTGTTGAACACGTTCTATAGTACGGATGGCGGGATTAATTGGATTGCCGTTGATACGGGTAAGGCTTTGTTAACGAGTGCAACAGAGTATACACTTACCATAAGTGAGACTGGGCAGTATGAAAAGGTCAGAATTAAGTTTATGATATCCTCTGATTCGACTAAGCCCTCAAAAAGTAACGCTCAGCTTACCATAGATGATATTACTGTATATGGCATGCAGTAGACTGTGTTTCAGTCGTTTATTTATTCTATGATATTTAGACAAAGTGAATTTTAGAACGGTTTTAACTTTGTCGCACCCCGCGCTGAGCGTCCGCTCCCGTGGGGTGTTTTAATTCAGATCCAGGCGGGATGGAATTTAGGAGGAAAAAGCGTGGAAAAATTAGATTTGCCGCTTTCTGGTAATCCAAGTGTGGATGTGATATCATACAGGTCAGTGCCTTTTCGAAGCGTTTGCCCGTACAGGGTCGCGAAGCGACAGCGGAGAAAAGGCACTGACCCGATATGTCCTTGATGCTGTATTCTTGAAGTAGATATTATACGTCGAAGAGTTCGTCTATTTTTTCTTCCAGAGTGCAGATGTCCAAGTCGGGAGACTCGCAGATGACGAATACTACCAATGCGATAATCGCCAGTATGACCAGAACGGCTATGATTATAGACCATACTCCGAAGGCTTTCGCGCGTGAACTGGCTATGCGGGCCTCAAATATGTTTCCAGCCCTGTAAAGAGTGGTGACTTCCACGCTTTTGAGAATGGTCAGTATCCCGAAAGGAAAGCATCCCAGCAGAGTTCCTATGATACCGAGCGCCAAATATGTGGGCGGGCAGTTATTTGAGCGTGTTTCCATTGGCATCGCGATATGTGTTGCAAGCTATCATGATGAGATCCACCAGCCACCAGATGAGAAAGCCTCCGCCGGTGAGAAGCATCAGCACTCCTGTGCCGATTTTGTCCGTGTAGAAACGATGTATTCCCAATCCCCCCAGAAATACACACAATAGAAGAGTTATGAGCCAACGATCCTCTTTTCTTCTCTGTGTAGCATAGTCTTGTCTGTCCTGCTGATTGTAAAAATTGTCCTCGCTTTCCTTGGCGAGACGGTTTCCGCATTTGCTGCAGAAAGAAGCGCTGTCGTCATTGGGCGCTCCGCATTTTGAACAGTAAATCATGGCTTTTTGATATTGAGTTTAAAATATGAAAATATTCCGAGCAGTATGAGCACCACCGCGTGCAGCTCATGCTGGAGTGTGGCGAAAAGAATGCCTATTTCCCAACTTACTCCATATATGCCTGACAGGCTGAGCGCTATGAGGTAGTGGTATGCTCCAAGTCCTCCCGGGACAGGTATCACTGAAGCGAAATTGCCCACAGCCGCCAGAAACAGCGCGTCCGTAAGCGTCAATGCCGACAGAGCCGGAATGGCGCGTATGATGCACATATACATGGCCAGGTACATAAGCCACAGCAGGACAGTGTATAAAAGAAATCTCCAAAATGGCTTGATGTCTTTAAAAGCTTTGATCCCGTGTGCGAGCCCGCTGAAAAAGCCCGCCACTTTGCCCATTAATTTGTATCTGTCTCTGAGTCTGAAAGATGCCACGACGAACAGTACTATGAGCGCTACCCCTGCTCCGGTCCAGATAAGGGCGGAGGTGTTGCTGACAAACGGATGCCAGATATGCTGATAGAAAAAGGTGGAAATGGAATCGCTTCCGGTGAGTATGGCTATTACAGCAAGTAGCGTGATGGCAAATGTGTCCCAGATGCGTTCCATAAGCTCCGTCCCCAGAATTGCGTCGTATTTGGCCGGCCCGCCGGATACATATGCGCAGCGCACCAACTCTCCTGATGCCGGAATAACGGCATTGGTGAGATTCCCGACATTATTGGCACTCCAGACCCTGTGCAGTTTGATGTCAGGGTAGAGGGGTTTGAGCATGGCCTGCCAGCATAGCGCTCTGAAAAGAAGGGCTGCTACGGCCGACAGGACGAAAAGCAGAATCCACCCCCAGCGTGTGCTTTCGAGGTCCCTGATGAATTCCTGCCAATCTATACCTCTGAATGCAAAGTAGATAAGAACTCCTGCCAATGCAAAGGATGCTATAATCTTGAGTGCTTTTTTTCCCCCTGAAGTCATACCGCGCAAATATAGAAAAATAAGCTGTACTGCACAAACTCTAGAAGGCCAGGTTCCACATGGCTTCCTGGGCCTTGGCGTTGTTGGAGGCGTTCATCTTGCCGAAATTGAAAGTGATCCCTATAAGGAAGAAGCGGCCTACGGTATTGGTGTAGACATCCTTTACATATTCGGCGGAGGCGCTGCGAGAAAGGTATTTCTTCTGGTTGAGAATGTCATATGCCTTGAGACTCAGCGAGAATGCTCCGAACTGCTTGCTCAGCGAAGCGTTCCAGATGAATTCAGGGTCTCCGTATCCGGCGGAGTAACCGCGGTAGAAGTCATAACTGACATCGGTGCTTGCCTCCCATCCTTTGGGATGAGTGTAGGCGAGTGATGCTGTCGTAGAAAAATCCCAGGTATTCATATCTGCGTCGGGGTCTACGGAATATTTGCTGACAGAATTGCTCGCCTCGCCAATCAACTCCATGCTCCATAATTCGTTATTATATGAGAACGATATGTTGGCGGAATTGTAATATGTGTTCGTGCTGCTCTGTCTGAATCCGCTTTCTCCGCTGTAGAATCTGTTTCCGGAAGCGTCTTCTCCCCAGAACCAATTCATAAGAGTCTCGTAATCGAAATTTTGAGTGTCTATTCCGGAAAGTGTAGAACTTGCCTGATAGCTTGTGAGCGCAGTTATGTTGCTTGACAAATGGGTCGAGAACTTGAATTTCTTCTCTTTTCCGAAAGGCGTGGAATAATTCAGATAGATGCCGAAAGAGTCCTTGGGTTTCGTAGAGTTTACAGGGATAGCATAGCGGATGCCATCGGAATCAAACCAATTGGCATAGACGATGCTGTTGACAGTCAAATCATTCTGTATGTAGAGCATAAAGAACGAATATCGTTTGGGGTCGTTTTTGATGTACTGGAAGTAAGAGTACTGCTGGAATTCAGGGCTCAGATATGAATTGCCCACGCTGATACGTACAGGGTCGCTGAGATTGAGGGTAGGTGCAATGGCACTGGTATAAGGAGAGTTGCTTATGCCCCCGAGGTTGATGGCGGCTTTCTGATAGTTCCCGTTCCAGAACATCCAGACATTCGGAGCCCAGTTAAGTATCCATTTGCCTTTGCCTGAATCATAACTCTGTCCTGTCGTTTGGGTATGTATGACATTTTCCGTATGGTAGAGCGTAGCTCCTACGTGTGCGCGGAAAGACTCTTTTTCGTATTGGAGCAGCAGGTTTTCATAAAATTCCTTTTTGTCCTGCGTGGAGACGGAGGTGTAATAGTCGTTTTTTGTTCCGTCGGCGTTGAAGGCGTCCTTGTTCAGATCTGAAAGAGAGAAATCTGCATTAAGGGTGGCTTTTATTTTAATGAGTTCGTTTATGGGCTCGACATAAGAAATGTCGTTCCCGGCGTAGAAACTGTTATTCTTGATCTTATAAAGAAGGTTCACGCTTTCGTCCGAGAGGTCGGCTACGGTGCGGGAATGCTGGGTCTTGTCACCTTGCTTTATGTTGGAAGACAGGTAGGAAGAGAAGGTAAGCGCCCGGCCGGTTTTTCCCAGGTCTTTCATCCCGAGAGTCAGGTCCAGTTTCGGGGCCAATGCATTGGTGCTGCCGGAGCTATAGCTTTCACTGCTGTTTTTCTTTTCGCTTTCGGCGGAGGTAGTGGAAGTGGAACTGAGGTTTCTCTTGGAATAGGTGTATTCGAGGGATGGTCGGGCGTTAAGAAGGAACTTGCCCTTGTCTGTTTTTTTGATTTCGAAATTGGCCTTGACTTTATGGTCTGTTCCTAATCCTGCAAAGCGTGCATCTGTGATGAAATCGGCCTCGTCTCCCATATATGAAGTGGTGAGCGATTTTTCCCTCGCATCCTGATGTGAATAGGTGTAATTGACACTGGTATTGGTCTCATATCCCTTTATTCTGGACGTGTTGAAGTTAGCTCCCAGCTGAGTAGAAGACTTCAGTCCGTTGCGCGAGGACAGTTCATCGCCTTCACTGTCGCCGATTACGATAAAGGCGCCGGTCCCGGGTACATCTACGTTGTATGAATTGCCGATTATGGTCAGTTGGTCCTGCTCGTTGTAGGCGGACATCAGTACAGACGCGTTATACAGAGGATCTTTCAGTCCTATTTCTTCTTTTTTCTCTTTCTTTATGGGAGCTGTGCCCATGGCCAATGATGAATTGCCGAACCATCCTTTCTTGTATTCTTCTTTCAGTTCCACATCCATCACTTTTTCCCGGTCTTTATCAGTGCCCACTCCGGTGAATCCGGCTTCGCTTTTATCCTTGTCTATGACTTTGATTTTGTCCACGATTTTAGCCGGAAGATTTTTGACCGCCATAGATGGGTCATTGAAGAAGAAGGTTTTGCCGCCGACCGTGATTTTATCTACTTTCTCTCCATTGACTTTGACCGTGCCGTCTTCCGCCACTTCCATTCCCGGCATCTTTTTGAGAAGGTCTTTGAGTACTGCGTTGCTTCCCACGTGGTATGCCGATGCGTTGAATTCGATGGTGTCTTTCTTTATGGTTACAGGATTGCCTATAGCAGTGATGGTCGCGGCGTCGATGAACTGCGTGTCTTCTTCGAGAGCGATCTCTCCGAGGTTCTTTTCCCGTCCTGTAAGGCTGTATTCTTTACTGAAAGGCTTGTATCCTATGATTTCGGCATTCACGGAATATTTGCCAGGGAGGATGTCTTCTATCTTGACGTCGCCCTTTTCGCCTGATATGGCAAAATGCGTTATGGTGGTGTCGTTCTGCGGTATCAGATATACCGTCACGTAACTCAGAGCCTCTCCGTTTCCTTTATCCACTGTGCGAAGTTTAAGGGTGACATTCTGCGTGCTTTGAAATTGAGAAAAGTTAATAACTTGAGCTATAGCTGAATAGGATAGGAATAGCAGAAGAATGGCGAAGAGCTGTTTTTTCATTATTTAACTTAGACTGTTTGTTTACTACTAACTTATGGACAAAAGTATAATTTTTTTCATTCTTTTCTTAACATTTTGCCTATTTTGTCGTCTTAATGATGTGAGCGGCGGAAAGCGAGATTGAACGAAGCCTTCCGGACGCGGAAACAAAGATTTTTCGGTCAGAGGATAATAGTGCGACGATGAAAGAAAGTGAAAACCATATATACGAGTCATTTTTGCAATACAGGGACTCTCTTGAGGATTATGCCTGCGGCCTTCTCGGTAGCAGACAGGATGCGCAGGATATGGTGCAGGATCTGTATTTGAAGTTGTGGGGAAGACGGGACTCTCTCGCAGAGATTGAGAGCCCCAAAGCATATTGCTTTTCTGTCATCAAACGCCAATGCCTGGATGTTCTGAAAAGTGCGGAGAGGAAAAATGAGGCGCAGATGCCTCAGGAAATTGAAAGCCGGCAAGAAGAGATAGAGGAGAGATTGGCACTCCGTGAACAATTGGAAGGAACGCTTAAAGAAGTGAACTCTCTTCCGGAAGGCCAGCGGAAGGTCTTGATTAAGAGCGCGGTGGATGGTTACAATTATGAAGAAATCTCGTCCCAGACGGGTTTGAGTCCTCAGAATGTACGTACGCAGATGAGCCTGGCCAGAAAAAATCTGAGAATGCGCACCGCGTGGTTGTTTGCCGCGCTCGCTCTGGTTATGGGCGTTTTCATATGGGCGTTGAAACCCGGCAAAGCTCCGGTGGAACTTGAGGATACGTATTCCGATCCATATAAGGCTTATGCTCAGATAGAGAAATCATTCAAAAAAATAGGGGACAGTGTGGAAAAGGGTTCACAAACAGCGCGCGCGAGTGAACGGCAATTTCAGACGCTCCGTAGTGTATTTGATAAATAAAAAAATTAAATTTGTACGATTATGAAAAAATTTGTCTTAGTAGCATCGTTGATTCTGCTTGCTTTTACTTCGTGGGCACAGACTGCAGGACAGAGCATTTATAAAAAATTCGCTAACGAGAAGACGGTTTCCGGAGTATATATTTCTCCCGCCATGTTTTCCATAGTGAAAAGTCTTCCTGACATGGATGATGAGGATGTGAAGGCGATAAAATCACTTTCCGGCTTTTATGTCATGGAGATAACCAACAACAGTGTAGCCGCAAAGGTGAAGAATGAAGTGAATTCGCTCGTATCGAAAAACGGCTATGAACTTTATATGGAGGCGGTGGATGAGGACGAGAAGATGCAGATATTCTGTTACCGCGAAGCTGGATTGGTAAAAAGTATTATACTTTTGAGCGAGGAATCGGATGAAACGGATTTTGTCTGTATAGAAGGGGAGATGAGCGAGGAGATGATTCAGTCGATTATGAACAAATAAAGATTAGATATGAAAAGGTTAGTGTGTATCTGCGTCTTGGTGTTGCTTTGCGTGTTAAACGCAGAGTCCAAGGATAAGCATCAAGTATTCAATCAACTTTGTAAAGTGGCTAAGGAGGTTGACAAGATTGAGGGAGTGGAGACATTTAAAATCAGCGGATTGCTTATGACCGCGGTAAAGGCGGCAGCAAAATCCGAGATGAAGAAGGAGGCTAAAAAAGAGAAGTCTTCTAAAGAGGACGACGCGGATTTGGAGATGAGTGCTGAGATGCTCAAAAATCTTTCTGCCATGCTGATGGTTGATTTTTCCGAGGCTTCCGAAGCTGACAAGGCCGAGATAGCTCGACGCTTTGATGCCGTGCTTGCAGATTCCACTGATCTTATCATAGAAGCTAATGACGAAGGTGAACGCACGCGTATGTATGGCAGGGTAGATGAGCAGAAGGGTACCGTTGAAGATATGGTACTTTATTCCCCTACGGACGGTAGCCTGCTGGCCATGTGCGGCAAGCTTGAATTGGCCGAAGCCATGAATATGGCAAATGATTGACATCGTAGTCCTGATCTTTTAGAAAAGTGCATCGCCCCCTCCGGTAAGGATGCACTTTTTTAGTAAATTTGCGTATATGAACAGAAGCTGGACGGTAAAATTGGCATTCTCCGCGCTTCTCATATGGAAGGCTATGCTTCCTTTGAGCTCGCAGGAGTTTTCTTATATGCTGCAATTCTCGGTAGATGAGGGCCTTCCGCATACTGATGTGTCGTCCATATTGCAAGATGCCGACGGGTATGTCTGGATAGGTACGTATTCGGGTCTTTGCCGTTATGACGGCAATGTCCTTCAATGCTATGATGTGTCCAATTCCATCCTTCAGAGTTCCCGTATCAGGGCGCTTTTGCTTTTGGGGGATTTGCTGTATGTAGGAACGGAGAACGGTGGCTTGACTGTATATGATACCAGACAGGACAGATTTCTTAAGAACATAAAGGTCCCCGGAAATTGTGTCAATTATCTTTTTCCTTCTTTTGATGGCGCTTCGGCGTGGGTATGTGCCAATGACGCGCTTATGGAGGTGACCCGCGAGGGTGACGCTTACAGTACGGCATCTTTTTCCCTGCGTGGACCCATTCAGGCGGGATGTGCTGTAGCCTCGGATGAGATTCTGACCGGTGTGGCAGGCACACTTGGCATATTCAGCAGGCAGGATGGCTTTCGTAAGATAAAAGATGACCTTTTTGTAAATTCCTTTCTTCCCATAGGAGAGGATAAGGTTATAATTGCTGCTTCTCAGGGAACTTTCATATACGACGTCAATTCACAGGAACTGACCCGGCTCAATTCATTCAATACCCGCAATGCGCTCCGTACGGAAAGTGGAATCATAGTGGGAACGGAGCACCAAGGGGTTCTCTGTTATGACAGAAAAGGTGTTCTTACAGAGAAGATTACGCCGTGGAACGCGTCATCGCAGAATTCCGATATCGAGCTTTCTACCGTGTTTATGGATGACGCGGGGGTCATATGGCTGGGCACAAACGGAAGCGGATGTTTCAGAAGCACGCAGACCAACAGGGCTTTCAGACTCTGTCAGCCTTTCCCTGACAGCGGTGGGCAGATAGTGACTATGTATGTGGACAGCAATGACAGGCTGTGGGTGTCTTCCAGAGACGGAAGGTTGGCTGTGTATCAGGGTGACAAGGTTAGGGAGGTTAATGTGCGCAGTTTGTCTTTACTTGGCTCCATGCCTGTATCTGCCATCTATGAGGACGAGTCCGGAGATATATTTTTGGGCGCTTGGAACAACGGGGTCTCCGTGATCAGCTCCGGCGAACTTTCAAAGGTATGTCGGGGTGAGGAATTCCGTATGCGCCCTCTGGTCGGGCTTCCACGCAGCCTTAGCGTATATAAGTTCGAAAAAGATTCTTTCGGAAGGCTGTGGGTGACGACCGACAGCGGCGTATATCGCTCGAAAACATCCTCAGTATACGGCGGGTGGGACAATCTGCGTTATTCCGTAAAGGACAAGGGCACTATCAGCGATGATTTCACTACCGACATTCTTGTTGACGGGAAAACTGTCTGGGTAGGGACGCGTGCCAGTCTCAACAAGATTTCGATTGGCAGTGACGGCTCTGTGCTTGGCGTAGAGAGAATCTATGTGCGCTCCAGGGACAACGCCGGCGAGTTCGTATCCTTTATCCATAAATCTTGCGAAGGGGATTTGTGGGTGTCCATTCTCGGACTTGGCCTTGCGAAGATGACAGAAACCCAGGACGGCGGACATGAGTTCCGCATATATAATAAAAGTACGTGCCCGGCTTTTGTGAACAATGAATTCGAGTCCCTGCTTGAGGATGAAAGCGGGAATTTCTGGATAGGCGGGTTCGGAATCACCAAGTTTTCGCCTGCCACGGCCGAGGCCAGAGTATATACGCGTAAGGATGGTCTGCAGAGCAATTCATTCAAAATATGGGATTCCGCCAGGTTCTCCGATGGACGCATGGCTTTCGGAGGCATCAATGGCTTCAACGTCTTTTATCCTGCGGACATCAAGAATAATTCCACCCCTCCCGTTGTAAGACTCACTTCGCTGGGAATCAACGGAGAACGCTCTGCCAGCACTTGGGACGACAAGCCTTTAAGGCATCTTGGCGAGATAAAACTTTCTCATTCTTCCAATAACATTACTTTCGGATTCTCCTCGATGAGTTACATCATCCCTCTGGCCAATCATTATAGGTATCAGCTTAAGGGCTGGGATGACACTTGGCACTACACGGATGGAGGAAATCCCGTGGCGTCTTATCTTAATCTGCGTCCGGGCCATTACACGTTTGAAGTTTACGGTTCCAACAGCGACGGAGTCTGGAGCCTGGAGCCTGCGCAGGTGAACTTGAGAGTCATGCCTGCGTGGTATCAGAGCATTCCGGCCAAGGTTTTCTATGCTCTTCTCGTGGCTGGTTTGGTTGCGGGTGCGGTTGTCTATCTAAAAAAGCGTTCGGAGAAGCGGCACAGACAGGAGATAGATGAGAAACTTAAGGAAGAACAGAGGGAACGTAACGAGAAAGAACTTAAATTCCATACGGACTTCATGCACGAGATCCGTACGCCTCTGACTCTTATAAGCACTCCGGTGGAAGAACTTCTGAATAATCCGAATCTCGGAAAAGGAACGGCTAGCCGTCTTCATCTGGTGGAAAAAAGCGTCAAGATACTCCAAAAGCATATAGAAAGTGTGACAGATCTGCGCAAATATGATAACGGGCAGGTACGTCTGCATGTGGTGGAGGTGGATTATTCCCGTTTCGTGCAGGAAATCTGTCTTCTCTTCCAGCCTCTTGCAAAATCCCGTGGCTGCGAATTCAATCTTGATATCCCTGATCTTCCGTGTAAAGTGTATATTGACAAGGACAGCATGGAAAAAGTCATACTTAATCTTCTGTCCAATGCCTTCAAGTATTCTGCGCAGCGTGGAGGCAAGATAGATATCGTGTTGAAGGATACTCCTGAAGGGGCACTTCTGAGCGTGTCCAATCTTGGAATTGGAATACTTCCCGAGGACCTGCCGTATGTGTTCGACCGTTTCCGCCAGGGCCGCAACAATGACCGTGGCGGAATGGGGATTGGCCTGGCTATAAGTAAAGCTTCCGTTCTTTCTCATTCCGGCAGGATTTGGGTGGAATCTGTTCCGGGAGGGGAGACTACATTCCATGTGCTCCTGCCATATGGATGCGCTCATTTCAGAAGCGAAGATATAGATCGCAACTACGAGAACAGCGATCACATATCCAATTATGATCCTCTTTCCGAGTTTCTTCCTGCGGGTGCCAAAGGCAGCAAGAGCGGAGCGGAAAGGGAGCATTTGGTTTTGGTGGTGGATGACAATGCGGAGCTTCGCGAATATCTCTCGCAACTTCTCTCCGCCAAATACAATGTAATCACGGCTCCGGACGGCGAGAGCGGATATGACAAGGCGGTGAGCGAACAGCCTGATCTGGTCCTTACCGATGTGGTGATGCCTAAGTCGAACGGATTGGAACTCTGCCGGCGCATCAAGGAGAACAATATGACTTCGCATATCCCTGTGGTGCTTCTTTCTGCCAGAGACCTTCCTGTTTATAAGATGGAGGGATATCAGATGATGGCCGACGACTATATAACAAAACCGTTTCATGCAGAGTTGTTGTTTTCCCGCATAGATAATCTGATTGCACAGCGCGAGTGTATGAAGAAGTCTTTCCGGGAAGAGGTGGAGATAGAGCCGTCTGCGGTTACGGCTACGCCTATGGATGCCCGTTTCATAAAAAGCCTTATTGAAGACATAGAGGAGCATATGGGCGAGGTGTCTTATGGAGTGGATGAACTGTGCATGAACGTGGGATACTCCCGTCCACAGCTTTACCGCAAGGTGAAGTCCATTACCGGCATGACCGCCATTCAGTTTTTGCGCAGCATAAGGCTTAAACGTGCGGCGCAGCTGTTGTCTTCTGACGGACAGGCGAGTGTCAGTCAGGTTATGAACGCAGTGGGTTTCAATAATATATCATACTTTTCGAAAATCTTTTATGCCGAATTCGGCGTCCTTCCCAAAGATTATAAGGGGAAGAAATGAAATTGCACTTTGTTTTAAAAGTGCTAAAGAATGAACGATTTGTAAATTCTGTTTTTGTCTTCTTAATTATAAATTCGTGTCCGGGTCAGGAAAATAATTTTCTTGGCTCGGGAATTTTTGAATTATTTTTAAATACTAATACCAATTATTATGAAAAAAATCTTTCTGGCTTTGGCCACTTGCGGCGTTTTGTTCGCAGTTTCCTGTAATAAGGATAAGAAAACTCCTATAGATAAGGATTTCTCTTATAATATCCCTACTGAGGCTATCGTGGGGAACAGTATCTTCGTGGAGGACCTTTCAATCAATGTTGAAAGTCGCACATGGACTTTTGAAGACGCCATTCCTGCCACTTCTCAAAGTGCGACGGTAAGTGTCACTTTCAAAAACGCGGGGGACAAGAAAGTTACTCTCACGGTAAATTATGCCGATGGAACCAAGGACGAGGTTACAAAGACGGTCTCCGTAAAAGATTTCTTCTCAGCCAGCATACACGCTGAAGGTCTTACGGCCAACAGATGCGCACCTAAGGGTAAGCAGATTACATTCTCTCTTGACCCGCTCGAGAACAAGTCAGGATATGCACTTACCTATAACTGGACATTCCCTAATGGGACGCCTGCTACATCTACGGAGGCTACTCCTAAGGTAGTTTGGAATGACCAGATCAACAGCGTCAAGATTACCTGTGAAGTCACCCGTGAGGACGGAGCCAAACTTAATCTTGATTACGAACTTGTAGCGGGAAACAACCCTTGTCTCAGAGTGGACGATTATGACGTTTACGGATTCGAGAAGGGAGAAGGCTGCAACAAGGGCTGGTATACTTGGGTGGCATTGAATGGTGAGCCTGCCGCTACTCATGACGAGATTCTCTCAGTAGTTGACGGAGGAGCCAACTCGACAGCCAAAGCCATGAAGATAGATATCTCGGCCATTACTAACGGCCAGGACATCTGTGAGCTTGCACACCGCAACAGTTGGCCTACGAATGCATTCCTCGAGGCAGGAAAGAAATATGAACTGACATTCTATCTGAAAGCACAGGGTTCTTATGGCGCATGCTATTGGCTTAACGTGTTCTCTTTCTGTCCGGATTATCTTAATGATCCTCTTCGCGGGGCCGCGGCTAAGACAGATTGGAAGGATGTGTTCGGAACCGATTATGTGGAGACTTCCATGCAGACTTTATACTCAAGCGGTATCACTCAGATTATTGAAGATGAGACACAGGCTGCCGGATACAGGATCGAGGGCGCACTTTCTGCGGAGTGGACAAAATACACCTTCGAATTCACACCGGATGGCGAAGCCGGAACAGTATATAAGAACTGCTACCTCTGCATGGGACTTAGCGGCATAGGTGCCGTGATATATCTCGACGAGGTTCAGATCAACGAAATCGAAGAATAATTACAATTTAAATAATGAAACGGATTTTTCTTTTGCTCTCACTTCTGGTGATGAGCGCGGGGAGTTCTTTTGCACAGTTGAAGGTCACCGGTCGTGTTACGGACATGGGCGGTGACCCTATCCCATGGGCCAATGTCTACCCCAAGGGCGCACAGTATGGTACTACTACAGACGATGACGGAAAGTACACCATTACCCTGAAGTCTTCCGACGCTGTTCTGGTGGCTTCTTTTCTGGGGTATCAGGATTGCGAGCAGTCCGTTTCAGGCAGAAGCGTCATCGATTTCGTGATGGAATCGGACGCTGACATGCTGGCCAATGCCGTAGTCATCGGGTATGGTACCGCCCGCAGGCAGGACCTTACCGGCAGCGTGGCTTCCATCAATTCGGATAATCTTAAAAATCAGGTCCTATTCTCTGTAGATGACGCTCTTAAGGGCGGTGTTGCCGGTCTTATGGTATCTTCTACCAGCGGCCAACCGGGAGCTGCCTCCAAGATGCTCATCCGTGGAGCTTCTTCTCTGTCAGGTTCCACCTCGCCTCTTATCGTGGTGGACGGATTCCCGCTTGGCGACGTGTCAACGTCTTCGGGTATGGGAATGGCCGGGCTGGATTCACAGATGAGTTCGCTTGCCATGATCAACACAGAGGATATCGCTTCCATAGAGGTGCTCAAGGATGCTTCGTCCACAGCCATCTACGGTAACCGTGGCGCAAACGGTGTCATCATGATAACCACCAAGAAAGGCAAGGCTTCGTCCGGACGTATACAGTACACCGGTTATGTGAGCGCACAGAGCCTTCCGCACAAGTATCAGATGCTTGATTTCAAGGGATATGCCTCGATGATGAATGTGAAGAACCCTTCTTACCTGCTTTACAGCGATGCCGACGGCAACCTCCGCGATTTCGATTACAACAGGATCAAGAGCATCGATTGGCAGGACGAGATATACAGGACAGGTTTCATACAGAACCATAACCTTTCGCTTCAGCACTCTACCGACAAGACCAATTTCCTCTTCAGTGCTTCTTATATGCAGAACCAGTCCATAATAATCTATACCGATTGGCAGAAGCTTACGACCAAAGCGAATATAGATCATAAGTTTACGGACAAGTTCAAGGTGGGTGTGGACATCAACTACAGTCGCATCATAGATGACGGCGTACCTACTTCCGGTGGAGACGGTACAGCGGTGGGTACAGTGATGAGCGCACTCATCTCCCAGCCTTTCGATCTCACCGACACTCAGACGCAGACACTTTTCCGTCGCGCCGGAGTGGAGCAGTATGTGATAAATGCCTATAATGAAGGCAACAAGCAGAACCCTGTCACCATGGCACGCGATATCAAGATGAACAAGACGCTGAGCCGCACCATAGTGAATTCTTATATGCAGTATGACATTCTCGACGACCTTACGCTTCGCGTAACTGGAGGATACGACGATTACGCGCTGAGTGACAAGCAGTTCTACCCTACGACCACACCTCGCGGATATCTTTACAACGCGCAGGCCTGTATGGCTAACGTGGGAAGTTTCGGTTGGCTTAACGAGAACACTCTTACCTGGTCTCCTACGTTCAACGATGTGCATAGGTTGAATCTTATGGCTGGTGTCACAGAGCAGGGCTCGCGCTATAACTATGTGGCTACCGAAGCTTCGTCTTTCTCAAATGAGTCGCTCGGCTATAATAATCTCTCACTTGCGAAGGATTATCATTCTTACTCCAACACCAGCAAGTCTTCCATGCTTTCTTTCATCTTCCGCGGCAATTATGCCTACGATGACAGATACATAGGAACATTCACTTTCCGTCGTGACGGTACGTCTGCCTTCATAAAGAACAAATGGGGTTCGTTCTTCTCCGGGGCTTTCGCATGGAATGCCAAGCAGGAAGATTTTCTGAAGTATAACGATGCCATAAGCATGCTCAAGCTGAGGCTCTCTATGGGAGAAGTCGGCAACTCCAACGTGCCTACTTCCGGCTCGTTCGCGCAGCTTTATACGACCAGTACGGCTTTCGGTACGGGCATAAGCATAGGACAGTCGCCTGTAACTCTGGCCAATGAAAACCTGACGTGGGAAAAGACTCTCGAGTATAATCTCGGACTGGAATTCGGAGCATTTGACGAAAGATTCCACGTGGATATGGACCTGTATAACAAGACCACGCGTGACCTTCTGCTGGAAGCTCCGGTGCTCAACATATCCGGATACACCAAGGCTTGGCAGAACATAGGAAGCATACGCAACACGGGTATAGAACTTTCAATGAACGCCACTCTGGTGGATACCCGCGATTTCCAGTGGAGCGTCAATGCCAATATCAGCCACAACAATTCCAAAATCCTGAAGCTCGGCCAGAACGGCGCACCTATCTATTTGGGTATCACCTGTCTTGGCGGGCAGAATGCCGTAATCCTTCAGGAAGGCGGTTCTGTAGGGCAGATCTACGGTTACAGGGCGATTGGCCTGTATCAGCTGGATGAATTCACTGCTGCCGAGAGTACAACCAAGCCGGGAACATACACTTATACCATCAAGGACGGTGTTCCGAACCAGGGAGTGGGTGAGCAGCCGGGGTCCATCAAACTGTGGGATAAGGACGGTAACGGCAAGATAGACGACAATGACCGTGAAGTCATAGGAAACTTCCTTCCTGATTACTACGGTGCGTTCTCGACCACTTTTAACTGGAAATCGTTCAATCTGTATCTTGGATTCCAGTACTCCATAGGCAACGACCTTTATAATGCCAATTATGCCATGATTGCGTTCTACAGCGGGGATGGTTCCAACCAGCTGTCCGCGTGGAACAAGCGTTGGACGGTGGATAATCAGAACTCGAGATATTATTCGCAGATCTCAAAGGGACTGGTATCATCCGCTTTTGTGGAGGATGCATCTTTCCTCAGGTTCTCTTCGGCAAGATTGACTTATACTCTGCCAAGCAAGCTGGTTTCAAAGACCAGGCACATCGAAAACTGCAAAGTGTACGTATCTGCGGACAACATCTATACTTTTACTCATTATTCTGGTTACGACCCGGAAGTGGGTATCAGTCAGAGCAATGCTTCCGCCATTCTTTCGCAGGGATTTGATTATGGCAACTTCCCTCATGCCAGGACCGTCACTTTCGGTGTAAACGTTTCATTCAGATAGGAGGAAGACAGTTATGAAAACAGTAAAAATTTTAACTCTTCTTTGTGGCATGCTTTGCCTGGCTTCCTGCAATTTTCTGGAAACTACGGTGGAAAGCAACATCACGACCAAAAACTTCTTTAAAAATACCAGCGATTTTGACAGTGCTCTTACCGGTGTCTATTACACGTTTACTTCTGTCGAGTGGGATGCCCAGCACCGTTACGGGGATTACTTCACCGGATTCATGTACTGGGGAAGAATAGGAACGGACGAGGCTTACGTGTCATCCGGCAACAACGGCGAGGAATTGATTGGCAATTATACTTACACTCCGGAAAATCTGTTTGTGGAAAAAGTATGGTTCATGCAGTATCTCGGCATACAGAGGGCTAATGTGGTCATCAACCGTCTCAATGCTTATACCGGGACTCAGGTTTCAGATGAAGACAGGGACAGAATTATGGGAGAGGCCCATTTCCTCCGTGCATGGTTTTATTTCCAATTGGCACGCTACTACGGAGAGGTTCCACTTGTCCTGGAAGAGACTACTGACATTTCCAAGCTCGACGCGCAGAAAAAGCCTCTTGCAGAGGTATATGCTCAGGTGATTTCAGATTATGAAACGGCTGAGAGCCTTCTTCCGGAAACCAATACGGTAGGTCACGCCACCAAGTATGCGGCTACCGCCCTTAAGGCCAGGGCTTATTTACAGATGTCAGGAGAACCTCTCAAGGACGAAACAGCCGCCGCCAAGGCCGCACAGGCTTGTAAGACTGTCATTGACAGCGGGAAATATGCTCTGGTAGAGGATTATTTCTCCCAGTTCGACGGAAAGCACGAACATAACAGCGAGTATATTTTCGATGTGGAATTCGACAATACGGTCAGCAATTCGCTTTACGGCGGACAGGTGGGAACGGTTGACGGTGTTCCGCACGAACAGAACGCGTACTGGGCTCAGGTCCGCACATATAAAGAAATGTATGACAAATTTGACCCTGCGGACCTTCGCCGCGATGCCGTCAATAACGGCGGGCACATCGCAGTGGGTGCAAGCGGTAAGGCCGAGATGATAATGGGGGATCCGGATTATGAAGGGAATTATTGGATATATAAATTCCGTCACCCTATAGACAAATCCGACCGCGGGTCGAGCTGGGCCAATTGGTGCAACAACATCAATTTCCCTATTATCCGCTATGCCGATGTGCTTCTCATGTACGCGGAGGCGGAGAACCGTGCATACGGGACGCCAAGCACCGAGTCACTTGAGTGCGTGAACCAGGTTCGCCGTCGCGGTTATGGCAAGGATATCTTCACTCCTGATGCAGCCGTGGATCTTCCTATGAGTTCGGGGGCTGATTTCGACGAAGTAATCCTTAAGGAAAGGAGTCTTGAACTTTGCTTCGAGGGTCACAGATGGGCGGATCTCGTGCGTTTCGGTAAACTTCAGCAGGCTTTCTCATCTGTCGGTATGGACGAGAAGTTCAAGCCATACTATGATCCGGTACGCAATAACTGCAAGGCAAAACATTCGATATTTCCTATACCTCAATCAGTAATCGACGCATCTGACGGTGCGATAACACAGAATCCTTTATGGAACTAAAAAAGATATTATCATTTCTAGTTGTTTTGTCCACTGTAGGGGTGTCAGGATGCAGCAGGGAATGGATTCCCACTCCTGATCCTGACACTTGCAAGTGGCATAATCAAAGTCCTGACCCTGAACCGCAGCCTGACCCTGACCCGGAGCCTGAAGAGAATTGGACAGTAGTTGAGGATGCCGGCTGCGCTCTCGGGGATATGACTGTCCTGGAGCAGAACGCGAGCACTTTCATGAGGAATTATTGGCCTGACGGCAAATTGATCCCTATCAAGAAAGGCAATCAGTGGCAACTGTTCTGGAGCGAGGCTACAGATGCTCTGACTCTCGCAGATACTCCGTATCCGGAAGACCATATAGCCTCACTTACTGCGTCCGCCAAAGTGTGGGGTAAAGAATATGTGCGCATAGACGGCTTCAACGATGGCGGTTCGTGGTTCATAGGCATTTTCCCTCTTGATGACAAGGGACACTATGTCGGATTTTTCCACGCGGAAAGTCATTGGACGAGTGGGAATGGAGCTCACAAATCCATAGGTGTGGCTTATTCTGACGACTATGGCGCTACTTGGAGAGACCCTGCTCCTATCCTGACTGTCTCTACGCCTAAACCGGAGAGTGCGGCATGGACGGGCCTTGGTGACGGGTGTGTGATATGGGATTCAGTTTCGTCGCGTTATATCTGTTATTATCAGGCGCGTGCCAATACCGATTCGAATGCATTGTGCATGGCCGCTTCTTCAGACAAGAACGGTGCGGCAGGCACCTGGAAAAAATGGGATGGCAGTGATTTCACTATAGAGGGTTGCGATTCTGCTACAGGCCTTGGGGGTGCGGACATTGCGATAGACGGGCTCAGCGGTACTGCCGGTTGCAATCCGTCTGTGATGTGGAATACTTATCTGGGTAAATGGGTCATGGCATATGCGACATGGTCCAAGAGAGTGGTCATAACATATAGCGATGACGCCATCAATTGGACAAAGCCTGTCAAAATACTTGGCTCAATAGGCACGCCTGCATGGTATCCTAATCTTATAGGAAGCGAGGGCGATTTGAAGGGCGGAGAGACAGTTAAGATTTATTGGTCTGATAATCAAGATGACAATGGGGTTCGTGAATTGGCATATAGCCGAATTAAATTCATAAAGCAGTAGAGAGATGAATAATATGCATAAGATGTGGGTGGCGGCGGCTGCTTCGGTTATTCTTCTGGGCGGGTGCTCAAAGAGCGTGACGGTAAAGTACGACCCTTCAGTGAAAGACTATACCGCTCAAGTGCGCAGCATTCTTCAGTCGCATCCTAAGGGTGGCGTGACCATAAAGTTTGAAAAGGGTGTCTATGATTTTTATCCGGAGGAGGCTCAGCAGGATTTTTTGACGCTTTCCAACAATTGCAGCGGGGAGAGAAAGATAGCTTTTTTCCTCTGCGGGATGAAAAATGTCAAGATCGTGGGCACTCAGACTGATTTTATGTTTCACGGAAGGATAGTGCCTTTTGCAGTGAAGAATTCACAGAAAGTGAGCGTAAGCGGTATTACCATAGACTACGATTACCCTTGGACTTTCGAAGGAGAGGTCATCGCCAACGACTCTGCACGAAGAAGTTTTGTCGTCAAGGTGTTCCCGGACAATAAGTACAGGATAGATGGTGACAGGCTTCTGTTCGGAGGCTATGACTGGGAGTATCCTATGGGAGAGAGCATAGTTTTTGACCCTGCGACGCGTCGTCCGTGGTATGATACGTCGGCTTATGAACACGGGTATTGGTCCGGCGAAATGGGCGCCCGAGAGGTGGAAGAAGGCGTGGTGGAATTTACGCGACTCAGCGCCCGCGACGTGCCTCCGGTAGGAAGCATCTGGGACGATAAGGGCCCTATGACACTCAACCGATCTTACCCAGGTATCGCCATTCTTTCAAGTAAGGATGTGAGCGTGGAAGATGTTCATGTGTATCGGAGCGGAGCCATGGCTCTTATGGCGGAGTATTCTGAAAATATCAGAGTGTCGCGCTTTTCTACGGCACAAAGGCCTGGTAGCCCCCGTATGATAACGTCCTCTGCCGACGCCACTCATTTTGTGGATTGCAAGGGTGAGATAATACTCGAGGACAGTTATTTTGAGAGCATGCTCGATGATGCCACCAATATACACGGAGTTTATATGAAGGTGGACAGCATCGTGGATTCGCATACTTTTACCGCCACTTTCGGACATTTTCAGCAGGAAGGCAACCATTTCGCCGATGCTGGTGATGTGCTTCGTTTTGTGGACAAGACTAGCCTCAGGCCTGTATGCGAAGCCAGATTGGCATATATAGACAAGTCAAACAGGCAGAAATATGTGATGCGCGTCGAGGGTGATCTGAGCGCGCTGCAGGAGAATCCTACCCGTTATGCGGTGGAGAACACCGAGCGAGGTGCCAATGTCAAAATCCGCAACTGCGTGGTGCGTTATAACAGGGCTCGCAGTCTGTTGATCTCCACTTCGGGAGATGTGCTCATAGAAAACTGCGATTTTTCTTCGATGATGGCCGGAATTCGCATCTGCGGCGATGCCAATTATTGGTTCGAGTCGGGCAATACCCGCAATGTAGTCATCCGTGGCAACCGTTTTACGGACTTGGCCATAGGCGGACGTGAACCGCAGGCTATCCTCCAGATAGACCCTATCATCCCGAAGGAGGCACGGAGTAACGACTTTTTCTATCACGATCGCGTGGTGTTCGAGGGCAATACCGTGAAAACTTTTGATAATCAGATTATTTATGCTCTCAGTGTGAAATCTCTTGACATTAAGGACAACAAGTTTATAGATAGCGGCAGCTATAAGCCGCTTTTCCCTGAACTTTCGGTGATCGACGTCCAGTATTGCGGACAGGTCAACATCACCGGCAATGACTTCTCTCTCTGGAAACCGGATGCCACCATAAGTATTCATAACTGCGTGGAGGTTAATGACGAGTCTGGAGAAAAGGTTGTTGATTCACCTAATCCTTATTTCTTCCAAAGTTAGTATATTGCATGGCGATTTAATGTAAAAATAATGTGCTTGGCTAAAAGGTTTATGATATGTGCGATATTGGCGTTTTTCTCGTCAATATCGCTTTTTGCTGATTCTGCCGCGTTGGAGCCGGACCGCACCGTTCTCTATGATATGAAGGACGGGGTGGAACTTTATATGGACATATACGAGCCGACAGTCGTGTCCGCTCAGCAGAAGCCTACTTTGATTCATATATTCGGCGGCGGTTTTATGGACGGTTCCCGTCATCAGGAGTGGCTCCGTCCGTGGTTCAGGCAGATGAATTCGCTGGGCTACCGGATGATATCCATAGATTACAGGCTTGGCCTGAAAGGAGTCGGCGAAGTGAGCACCACGCAGTTCGCTTTTCTTCTGGCGAAATCCATCAATATGGCCGTTCAGGACCTTTACAGTGCCACGCGTTATATCATTGACCACTGCGAAGAACTTGGAATCGATGCCGATAATCTGGTTCTTACCGGCTCTTCTGCAGGAGCTATCACGGCGCAACAGGCCGAGTGGAACATCTGTCAGAATTCCAACCTGGCCAAGGTGCTTCCCGATGGCTTCAATTATCGCGGCGTGATGGCTTTTGCCGGTGCTGTTCTTGCCGTAGGCCAATTGGAATACCCGAAGACGCCGTGTCCTATGCTTATTTTCCATGGGACAGAAGATGAACTGGTGCCTTATGAACAGATAGATTCACCATTCGCGTCGTTTTATGGCGCATGTCCTGTAAAGAAGGCGGCGCAGCAGGCGGGAGGTACGGTGAGTATTTACCGTTTCCCGGGGAATAACCACGCTGTGGCAGGTTATATGCCGTATATGGTGGAAAAGGAAGTGGATTTCATAGAAAATGCCGTAATGCGCGACTCCAAAGAAAGGATAGATGCACAGATAGAGGATCCGTCGCTTCCGACATATAAGACGGACCCTTCCAACACCCTGTATGACATACGCCCGGACACTGAGCTCAGCTTCCCGGAAGAATCACGTTGGAGCATCATGCCTGACAGTCAGGGCATAATATGGGATGCAAGCACAGGTCTGCCTCACGAGGATCATCTGGAGATGAGCGGTGAAAAGGTATCCTGCGTGCTTCGCTGGGCTGTGGCGCAGGACGGGTCTTTCCATAACGAGAAATCCCTTGTGTTTCCGCTTCTTCGCACCATTCCTAACAATACGCACGCATCGATGAATTACCGCGTGGCTGTGGACATACCTTCGCTTTTGACTGTCAATGGACGGTCTCTCATAAAGGAGAAGACTGAATCTGTGCGCATTAATGGTCTGGTGGAAGTCAAGAGCCTGTGGAGCAAGTCCGGCGATTATATAGGTGTGGGAGATGGAAAGACGGAAACGGCCTGCATCAGGATGACGCGCTGTGTTTTTCCTTCTACCACGCTTCCTGTAGTGTGCGAGAGTTTTGAAGTGGAGAATGTCACGGGAGATGATCTGCTCATATGCGTTCCTGAATTTACGGAGGTCGCTTCCACCGACCGGTATGCCGGTGTGGACGGGACTTATTATGTCCGTGCGCAGATAGACAGGCCTTGTACGCTTTGGCTTGTGCCCGGGGAGAAATGCTCTTTTAATGTAATTTATCAGGCATATCGCGAGGGCGAGGCTGTGGAAGTGGACGCCGCGAAGGAATTGGCATCAAGGACTGCGTTGGTGGACAGTCTGGACTCGTCTCTGGTGCTCGAAAGCCCTGACAGCGTGCTCAATGAGATGTTCCGCTTTGCCAAGATCCGCGCCTGCGAGAGCATTTACCGCACAAAGGGTGGCCTTATGCATTCTCCCGGCGGGGAGAGCTATTATGCCGCCATCTGGGCCAATGACCAAGCGGAATATGTCAATCCTTTCTTCCCTTTCGTGGGTTATGATAAGGGCAACGGGTCGGCCCTGAACTCTTTCCGTCTTTTCTCCAAGTACATCAATTCAGATTATACCCCTATTCCGAGTTCCATAATAGCCGAGGGTGATGATATCTGGAACGGGTGCGGAGACAGGGGAGATGCCGCTATGATAGCATATGGCGCCGGAAGATATGCCCTTGCAAGCGGTGACCCGGCCCAGGCCCGGGAGCTTTGGCTCTTGATAGAGTGGTGCCTGGAGTATTGCCGCCGCAATCTTAATTCTGAGGGCGTGGTGCGCTCGGACACCGACGAACTTGAAAATCGCTTTGAAAGCGGTGATGCCAATCTGTGCACTTCTTCGCTTTATTATGATTCGCTTCTCTCCGCTTCCTTTTTGGGAAGGGAGATTGGTGTAAGCCGTAAACAGACTGATACTTATCTTGCTCAGGCCAAGTCTTTGGAGACGGCGATAGAAAGCTATTTCGGCGCTACAGTGTCGGGATATGATACGTATCGCTATTATGAAGGGAATACGCTTCTTCGTTCGTGGATATGCATGCCGCTTATCGTCGGTCTCAAGTCCCGCGCTCAGGGTACGGCGCAGGCTCTTCTGGGACCGGAACTGATGACTGAAAACGGGTGCCTTACCGAACAGGGCAGTGACGTGTTCTGGGATCGTGCCACGCTTTATGCTTTTCGGGGCATACTCTATACGGGTGGTGTCGATGCGGTTCTCCCGCTTCTGCATTTTTACTCCTGTCGAAGGCTCTTGGGTGAACACGTACCTTATGCGGTAGAGGCTTGGCCCGAAGGTTCACAGAGACATCTTTCGGCAGAAAGCGGGCTTTATTGCCGTGTCTTTACTGAAGGACTTTTCGGAATCCGCCCTACCGGGTTCAAATCCTTCACCATGAATGCCAATTTGCCTCGCGGCTGGAACAACTGCACCCTCAAACACTGCAAGGCCTTCGGAAGCGATTTCGACATCACACTTTACCGTATTTCCGATGGGTCGGTCCGCGTGAAAATCTATGACCACACCACCTCCCGCAGCAAGGTCTATCGCCCTTCTAAAGACGGAGTTGTGAAGGTGAGGATGTAGTGGAAGGGGGGATTTGGAACTTTACATATAAGTTTGTAAATTGCGTTGTTGACCCGTGATTTAACAATTTATATGGATAACCAAATAAGAAACCGCATCTTTTTAGCTGCTTTATTGCACGATATAGGTAAATTCTATCAGCGCTCAGACAAGTCTTTTTCGGATAAGTATAATACTTTATCTGCTTATTCCAAGAAAATTGCAACTGATATTTGTCCATTAAATGAAAATGGACGTTTTGGGTATAGGCATGTTGTATGGACAAATGAGTTTATTGAAAAATATAATCTGATATTTGATAAGGTCCCCGGTATCAAGTCTAAGCTTTATGATGATAATGGTGTTGTTGATTCTATGGCGTCATTGGCTTGTAATCATCATAAGCCTTATTCTGAAAACCAGGCATTGGTGACTTTGGCGGATTGGTGGAGTGCTGGAATAGACAGAACAAATAGTAACGCATTGGAAAGAGAAATGCTTGAAAAAGAATACTTTATCCAATGGGGGGGGGCAGATATAAGCGTATACCTTTATACTCTGTCTTTAATGATGTAAATGATGGTAACTTTCATAGCGCTTTTAACCTAAAAAAACTTAATATAGATTCCCGGACTTTTTTCCCGAAGGAAATAACAAAAGTATCAGACGGGAATACTCAAGAAGGATATGAAAAACTATGGACGGAATTTTGTAATGAATTTGCTCAACTTCCTACTGATTCTTTTAATGGCTTTTCTGAAAGTCTCGTTTATCTGTTAAAAAAATACACTTGGTGCATTCCATCTAATACGATGGATATGGCTAATGTGAGTCTGTATGAGCATTTGAAGACGACGGCTGCATTTGCTTATTGTTTTTATCTGTATCGTGAGGAGAATCCATCCGCTTTTAGATGGGATGGGTCTAAAGTTACCCTCGACAATAGTGTAAAACCCGTTATTCTTTTAGGCGGAGATGTATCCGGAATACAAAAATATATTTATAGTATTTCCTCTCAAGAAGCTGCCGTTAGTTTGAAGGGCCGTTCATTTTATATTCAACTTCTGATAGATTCGGTTATTCAAAGGATAATCAGTCATCCGGACATTGACGCTACACTTGCACAGGTCGTTTATTCATCTGGTGGCAAATTTTATATGCTCCTTCCAAATACGTCGAAAGTGTTGGCCGCTATTGCAGATTTGCATAAGGAATTTGACCGTTGGCTTTGGTCGGAACACAAAGGTTCTCTTTTGTTGAATATGGATTATGTCGCTTTTTCTTATGATGTCAAGTTAAAGTGTTTTATGTACGATGACTCAAAGGGTAATTCCAAAATAGGAGATCTTTGGAGAGCGCTTGCGGAAAAATTGACATCTTGTAAAGGAAAAAAGTTCGAATCGATTATAAAAGATATGAGCTTATTCATCCCAAAGGAGATATCCGTGGCGGCGAAAGTATGTGCCTTGACGGGAGTGGAGGGTGAATGTGAGAATATTTCAAAGAATTCAGATGCTCCGCTATGGGTGCTCCCTTCAGTAAATAAACAGATTGAATTGGGAAGGGTCCTTAAGGATGCAGACTACATAATTACATATTCAGGAACAGAAGAACATAAGTATCTGAATAATAGGGCTAAATTTGATAAGGAAATACTCGGTGTACATAATTATCTCTTTGATAAATCTGAACTTGCAGATGACGCTTCTGATTTTAGAAGAATATCGTCTGTAGATGTATGCAGGGTTAAATGTATAAATCAGTTTATTATTCCTCAGCTGAAAGGAAATTCTTGCAGTTATGGATTTCAATTTTATGGCGGAAACAAGCAGGCTCAGACTTCAAATGGAGGGAATAAGACTTTTGAAGAGTTGGCTGATGGATCATATCTTGGTGTTTTAAGAATGGATGTGGATAATCTGGGGGCTATGTTTATTAACGGCCTTCCTGAAGCATCGAAGAGTTTCTCGGCATATTCGACTCTTTCTTTTATGCTCGATTGGTTTTTTAGTGGTTATTTGAATACTATTCGAGAAAGTGAAGATTTCAGGGAAGATGTGAATGTCCTGTATTCTGGTGGAGATGATGTGTTCGCTATAGGAAAATGGGATAAATTGATTCTGTTCGCAGAAAAAGTAAGAACTGACTTTGCAAAATTTGTGGGTAGGGAGGATATTTCAATCTCTGCAGGAGTAGTTATCAATAAAGCTGATTACCCTATAGCCAAATCTGCTTTACAGGCGGGCGAGGCCGAATCCTCAGCGAAAGCATTCGAACAAGGTGGCTTACTTAAAAAAAATGCCATAAATATGTTTGGTGTGAATATCTCGTGGCTTGATGAATTTGCTATGGTGAAGAGGCGTAAAGTAGAATTTGTAGAGCTTATAAATGCCGGAATGCCACGTTCAATTCTTCATAGACTCATGGTTTTATACCAATACTTAAAGAAAGGAGATATGAGTTATATGTGGCATACAGCATACTTTTTAAAAAGGTTTTCTGAACAGCAGAGCGATGAGGTAAAGGATTTTTGTGATCGCTTGAAGAATGAGTTGTGTGATGTTCGTAGATATGAGCTTACTGCTGTTGCCGCTCGATGGGCAGAACTCGAACTGAAGTTTAATCATAATTAATACAGGATAATATGGAGAAGTATCCAAATCAGAAATTTGAAAAATCGTGGATATCTCAAGATATCTCGCGAGAGGTCGTTGAGTGGGCCGAATCTTTCGGAAAGTATTTAAGCGAAGCGGAAGTGAGAAAAAAAGCTCTTACTACCGGACAGTTGCGTAAATTTTATGGAGAGGTTAAGCGTATTGAAACTAATCCTGATAATCTTAAGCCAAATATTGTTATGCTTAAACCTTTGTTGGCTTATGCTGTGGGTAGAGATAAGGGTACGAAAATCAGGGAGTTTGCTGATGAGATAGGTAAGGGTATAGATGCCATATTGGATGGGAAAGAATCGGATATTAGAGCAAATTATAATCATTTTGTTAAAATATTTGAGGCTGTTGTGGCCTATCATAAGTTTTATGGTAATGAAAAATAACATAAATAATTAATGACTATGAGTTCTCGATTAATTAAGAAAATAAAAATTACCTGTGAAATGGAATTATTGAGCGGACTTCATATCGGAGGTAATGGAGACAATGTTGAAATAGGGGGAATAGATAATTCTGTCATAAAAATTATCACTAAAGATGAACAACCATATATCCCAGGTAGTTCTCTAAAAGGAAAAATGAGATGTCTGCTTGAACAAATCAATGGTTCTATAGATGTCGGAGAATGTGAGAAAATTAATAATTTATTCGGATTCGCTAGAACTAAGCAGCCATCAAAAATAATAGTTCGTGATGCATATTTAACTAGAGATTCTGTTTATAGATTAAAGAGGTGCCTTGGACTTGATATGCCGTATACGGAGATTAAAAGTGAAAATTCCATTAATAGACTTACTGGTGTAGCGAAGGATCCTCGTCAGACGGAAAGAATTCCGGCAGGAGTATCATTTGATGTGGAGTTCATAATTAATGTATGGGATGACGATAATGAAAAAGAATTGCTCGATTTACTTGAGGAAGGGATTAGAGCCATAGAAAATGACTATCTCGGAGGTAGTGGTTCGAGGGGATATGGACAGGTAAAATTTGGCAGAAGGGAACAAGAACAGATTGTTTTTTAATGCGGAAGTCTTATGCATCTAGATTTTACAGTATATAAACTTCATTTTGCTGCGCCTGTTCATTTTGGTGATTGTAGAAGTGATTATGGGGTCAGTTTGAAAACCATACAATCTGATACTCTATATGCAGCGGTGATATCATGCCTTGCCAAATTAGGTAGAGACATTCCGAAGGATGGAGATCTTGGTTGCACGATTAGTTCAGCATTCCCTTTCTATCAAGAGACAAAAGAAACAGATCCGGTCTATTTTTTCCCGAAACCATTAAGTCTTGATTTGCCGAAACTGGAAGTTATTACGGATGCCAAGAAAGTAAAAAAAGTGTCATGGATTGATCTTGAATATTTCCAACGAGTTATAAATGGGAAAACTTTGTTCGGGTCTGATGAAGACATGCAATCCATAATACATGGCGAGTATATGACTGTAAATCGTAAGATTCCTGATTTTGTTCTGTCTCGTATCTCTCCACGGGTCAATATTCCTTCACGTACCGGAACAGAAGATGCACGCCCTTTTTACATGGATAGAGTCTATTTTAAGGATTATTCAGGTTTGTTTTTTCTTGCAGAAGGGGATTGTGATTTATTTGAACAAGGACTTGAACTGCTGCAATATGAAGGAATAGGAACAGATAGGAATGTAGGGAACGGGTATTTTGAATATGAAAAATCTACTGTTTCCATTTGTGTACCGGAGTTTTCGAAAAGGGCAGTTTCTTTATCTATGTTTATTCCCGAAGATATTGATCAACTTTCGCAGATGCTGGACGGACAAAATGTTTCATATGATTTTACAAGGAGGGGAGGTTGGATAACGGATAGTCCATATAATTCGTTTAGGAAGAATGTAGTACATGCTTTTTTGCCGGCTTCTGTTTTTTCGGTGGATAGCTCACCACATGTTAGGGGTAAGATCGTAAATCTTGAGCCAAAGTCATTAGGTCTAATCTCTCATCCTATTTGGAGAAGCGGCAAGGCCATATTTATTCCAATCAAGTAATTTTAGATTAAAGAAATGGAAGGAATAAACGATAAGTACTATATAACACTCTCTACTCTTACTCCTTTGGCCGTTGGTGATTGCGCCGAAAAAAATCTGGCGTATGGGGTGGACATTGTTATAAACAATGGATATTTGTATAAATTGAATTTGCAAAAAATTCTTGATTCCGGTATAGATCCAACTAAGTTGACAGCATGTTTTGAAAAGAAGGAACAGTTGAAATCTATAATAGGGAATAGACTTGAAAGTGTTGCAGATTTTAAAGTTCCATTATCTTCTGGCATTGGTGGGAATTCATTGAGTAATCCGGTAAAAGCTTGTGTTAAAAACCATCTTAGTGGAAAACCGATTGTCCCTGGAAGTTCCCTTAAAGGGGCTGTCAGCTCTGTACTTTTCGGTTCTTTTTTTAGAGCCGATTCTTGTGGCACTGCAAGGCCTGATGCCAATCTTATTTTTGGAAAACCAGATGACGGGACTAATTTTATGCGTTTTATTAAATTTTCTGACATTGAATTTGACGCTCCATCTTTAGTCAATACTAAGATATTTAATTTGAGAATGGATTCGGGGCATTGGTGTGGCGGATGGAAAAATTGTGGTGGAACTTCCAAGAATATAAAACCAGATGAGTTTAATACTGTTTATGAGGTTATTCCTGCAAGGAGCAGTGGAATAGGTTCTATAATGATGTCAGAATTGTTGTTCGATCGGATCCGGAAGAATGGAGAAGTTTGGTATGCGTCTGAAAAAGAAAGGATTATGGCATCAGTAAATAATAATCTTACATTTTTTTTCAGGATTATAAATGATCATACGAAATCGTATTTGGACAAAGAATTGAAGTTTTTTGAAAGATATAATGCGGAAGGCACTGATAAGATTATCGATAGCATTAATAGTCTTTTAGATGAAATAAGAAAGATTGATGATGAGGGCAATAATTCTTGTGTATTTAAGATGTCTGCGGGTTCCGGGTATCATTCTATAACTGGAGATTGGCGTTTTGATGATTATTATTCAGGGCTCTTAGATAGAAAAAGGAATAACGAACAGGCAAAACCGAAATCCCGCAAAATTGCTATTGATGATCAAGGAATGTCTATTATGGGGTTTGTGAAGATGTCTATTGCCGATGCTTCTGATGTTAATTTAATGGAGTCAAAAAGAGAAAACGAGAGACAAGAAGAATTGCACAGGTATGAAGAATGGGAAGCTCAGCAGGAAAGATGTCATTTAGAGCGACTTGCAAAGGAACAGGCTAAGTTGGAATTAGAAAAGAAATTATTTGATTATCGGATAAAGATCGAGGAGGCAGACTCATGTTATTTTGCCGGAGATAGAACACGTGCATTGTCTTTATACAGAGAAGCAGGGGATATTTTGCCGAACGGCGCTGAGCATGGTGAAAGAATAAAGGAAATAACCAGATATTTTGAAGCTGAAGCGGCGCAAAAAAAACGCGAAATAGAAGCTGCTTTGGAAAAAGATAAGGCTATATCCGAAGGGTTGTCAAATCTTGAGCGAAAAAATGGTAATGACGAGACTAAATACTTGATTAATTGCTTTAAACAAGTTAATAATGACGTCGAAAGATTACTTAAAAAATCTAAAGAACAGATTCTTCCAGAGGATCAGGATAAATATCTGAAAGTAACATTATCCAGGATTTATAAATCGAACGCGAAGGAGCAGAAGATATTATCTGATTTTGGTTCTGGTGAATGGAAAAAGCTTGCGCGTTATTGCGGAGAGAATAGAGCGCGAATTATTTTTGAAAAGATAAAGAATTCTTAGCTGGGTTGGGGTGGTATGGAAAAAACACGTGTTATAGTCGTCAAGTACGATCAAAGAATCTCTTTATCTGAAATTCCGTTATTTCGCGGAGCTGTGATAAATGCCATGGGTGGAGAGGCTGATATATTGTACCATAACCATAATGGAGATGCATTGGTTTATCATTATCCGTTGATACAATATAAAAGAATTGGCCAATGCGCGTCTATTGTAGCGGTGGATTCTGGGGTGGACGTTATAGGGCAGTTTTTGTCATCCGGTGTGACAAAACTAAAATTGGGAACGAGAGAGGACTTGTTTTCTGTTGTCAGTGTCAAAGCGACAACATGTCTTGTGCAGGTTTGGAACGGAGAGTTTAAATATATGTTGAGAAAATGGTTGCCTCTTAATTCGCAGAATTTTGCAGCATATATAAAAATCGTGAATCTATCAGATAGAATCGCTTTTCTGGAGCGTATTCTTGCCGCCAATATTTTGTCTTTTGCAAAAGGGGTGGGGGTTACTATGTCATCAGAAATTATAGTGAGAGTGACATCAGTAAACAGACAGCAGTTGTTAACATATAAAGGTGTCAAGATGATGTCTTTTGACATCGAATTCGTGTCGAATGTAACTGTCCCGGATTTTGTGGGTTTAGGGAAGGGTGTCAGTTTAGGATTCGGAATGATATGCAGAAATTATAGAGATGAATAAGATAGTTCATATAGCTCTTGTCGGTGGGCAAACTATGCCTATTTATATGTGCCTGCGAGAGAGTAAGGCGGAAAAAGTAATTCTCATTCATTCTTCTTCTACAAAATGGAGGGCAGAGAAGATTCAGTCTGATCTGTTGCCAGAATGTCCTCAACGTTTTTTTGAATTGATTGATTTGGATCCTCTTGATTATGAGGTGATAAAAGAAAGAGTGTCTGCTATATATGACGCCTATTCGGAATGGAATGTGGAAGTTAATCTTACAAGCGGGACAAAGCCTTGGACAATAGCCTTTTCCATGTTATCTGCGAAGTATGACAATGTGCAATTGTATTATAGTGATCAAAATAATGTGATATACAATTATAATTCTTGTGAGAAACATACTTCAGGGAGTCTAAGTATAGCGGAAATTTTCAGGTATAATCAGTCTGAGGTGAAGTCATATGTCTCTTTAAGTGAATATACGGAAAAGGACATGCATGTTTTGCGACAAGTTCAGTCAATACGTAAAAGGTATTATAAGGTATTTAACAATTTAGCGAATCCTCGTGCACGAAATGCTGAATTTGAAAAAACAGCGGGTGTTATATCCGATTTGGAAAGTTATTCTGAGATGGAGTGGAATAAAAATTTTTTTGTTCCAGGTGACAAAACAACTTTGCAATATGTCCGTTTTTTCTTAACTGATAAATGTGGCAGTCATGAGGAGCTTGAGTTATGTTCATCTCATGCTTTTGATATTGTTACGTTTAGCGGGTGGTTTGAATACGAGGTCGCTTTAATGTTAAGTAAGTGGAAGAATTGTGAGGATGTATGGATGAATGTCGTGTTTCCATATGACAACAGAAATCCTAAAAATGAGATTGATGTGGTTGCTATGATTGGAAATAAATTGCTGTTCGTAGAATGCAAGATTCAGGTATTTGACAATACGGATATAGATAAGTTTACTTCTGCCGTGAAAAATTATGGAGGTATGGGGGCAAAGGCGGTTTTCATTACGCAGCAACGGATAAAAAAAGAGGCGATGGAGAAATGTAATACGAATGAGATAGATTTCTTTAGTTTTTGTGACGATAATAACCGCATGAAACAAAATAATGAGAAAGAACTTTGTGAAAAATTAGGAAGAATAATGCAAATCAGTAATCCCCGTTAATCATGTCAAGAAAAGTGTATATGTCGGTGTTAGGCACCGGTGTTTATAATGAATGTATATATAAAGGGCGAAAATTATCGACATCTACAAGGTTTGTTCAAGAAGCCACGCTAAATGACGTTGGCGCTATGGATTGGAGCGAAAATGATGCTGTGTGTATTCTGCTTACGAAAAACGCCCGTGAATTAAATTGGAAACGAGAAATTTGTGAACGGAACGGACAACCATATGAGGGGTTGGAGTTTGTTCTTAATAATATGCATCTTGCTTGTGGAATAAATGATGTAGATATTCCAGATGGAAAGAACTCGGATGAAATGTGGAAAGTTTTTAACCGGGTTTATGACCTTCTTCGCGATGACGATGAGCTATACCTGGACTTGACTCACGCATTTCGTTATCTTCCGATGCTCCTTATGGTATTGGGAAATTATACGAAGTTCTTAAAAAAGGCAAAAATTGTTTATATGTCATATGGCAATTATGAAGCCCGTATCCAAAGTCAAAAAAAATCAGTCTCAGTGGCCCCGATAATAGATTTACTGCCATTGGTGGAGATTCAAAACTGGACCGATTCTGCCTCTGCTTTTAAGGAGACGGGAAGAGTGGAAGTCCTCAGCCGCTTGATGAATGATATCATATCACAAACTGAGGATAAGAAATTCAAAGGTCATTTGACTATACTTCAGAAGGATTTGATGGATTTTCAATTGCAGCTTGAGACATGTTGCGGTAAACAGATATGTAGTGGGGAAGTAGCATCTGAGATATTGACATATATAGATCGTGTTTTTAAAAATGAGTGCTTCCCAGTGGCGGCACGACCGATGCTGGATTCGGTTAGAGAACTTGTTTCTCCTTTTGCTTCCAGATCTATTGATAACATCCGCTCAGCCATACAATGGTGCAAGAGGTTCGGTTTAGTACAGCAAGGTTATACTTTATGTCAGGAAGGCCTTATAACTGTGGTGTGCGACAGATTATCATCCATAAACCCATATTCAGGTAAGGATGCTGAAAAGCGTTATCGTGAATATTGGGGCGCTATACTTGGCATAAAGAATCAGGATTTGTGCAATAGGTTGTCATGGAGATCAATACTTAGTGAAAACATGGATTTGACAGTTTCGATATTTAATCTTTCATGGGTGCAACAAATGAGAGGCACATATGCCAAAATAACTCAAAACCGCAATTTTGTTAATCATGGTGGGTTTACGGGTAATATGAAGGCTTCTAGTTTAAGGAAAAATTTTGAGGGCCTGGCTGACGAATGTTTGTCGTTTTTTGACACGACTCTTGCTTTTCCAGAGATAATTTCTGATCGAAAAGGGATGTTCATTAATTTCTCAAATCATCCATTTAATCAATGGTCAGTAAAACAATTGGAGGCGGCGCATGCTTATGGAGAATTGGAAGAAATCCCGTTTCCAGATGTGGATCCCAGTTGGGATGAAATTCAAATGGCCGGTATAGTGGAAGAATTTTTTAAGGAAATCAAGCGTAGGTCTATAGAATATGATGTTACTGTTCATATTATGGGGGAGATGACTTTCGTATATGCGATGACAAGAAGGTTGAAAGGAGAAGGTATAACATGTGTGGCTTCCACCACAGGTCGAAATTCGGTTATAATTACTGACGGTGGAAAAACTTCATTTTTTGAATTCGTTAAATTTCGGAAATATGATTAAGACCGATAATATAGTATTGAATGAATGCCAGAAGGTGGCTTTTAAAAAGATATGTTCCTTTATTAAGGCTGGAGATGCTAAAGTATTTATTCTTAAAGGATTTGCCGGTACGGGAAAGACGACTATCATTAGAACCGTTGTTAAATATATGGAGAAGAAAAATGTTAAGTATTCTCTTATGGCTTCGACGGGCAGGGCGGCAAAGATTTTATCTAATATCTCAGGATGTGATGCGAAGACAGTACATAATGAGATATATGGATATTCGAGATTGAATGTCGATACTGATAAAATAAAAGATACAGAAGACGAAATATTTGCAGAAGGTTTTCAATTGAAAATTATTTTTGATTTGAAAGAAGGGTCTTCTGATGTGGATGTTTACATAGTTGATGAGGCGTCAATGATATCGGACTATCCGGAAAAGGATGCTGCACAATCTTGTTTTGGAAGTGGAAAGCTTCTTACGGATCTTATGACGTACAATGGAGACGCAAAATTTATATTTGTAGGGGATCCATGCCAATTGCCGCCAATAAATGGAGAATTGTCCCCAGCCTTGTCCGCTAATTATCTGGCAGAGCATTTTGGCATAAAATCGAAAGAATTTACATTAACTGAGATTATGCGTCAAGAAGATGACAATGATTTGATAGATGCAGCTTCGCGTGTTAGATTCTTATGGGAGGATGCCCCTGCCGATGAGTGGATATACGGTGATTCAAAAAAATGGGGAAGATTGCCATTTCGAGGAGAGCATAATTTGAAATTGTTATCAAGTACAGAAGAGTTGGCTGCGAAATACATAAAAGATATCAAGGGTGGTAAGTATTCAAATGCCGTGTTTATTTGTAAAAATAATGCCAATTGTTATAACTATAATATGAAATTCCGGGAGATGTTGGGTTTTCGTGGGGGTATAAAAGAGGGAGAACTTCTATTGGTGATACAGAATAATCAGATTTCCGGGCTTCGTAATGGAGACATGGTAATCGTTAAAAGTATTTCTCCCTCAACTGAAGAACGCGCCGGGTTGATTTTTAGAAAAATTGAGGTTGAGGAAATATATACAGGGCGTATAATCAAGCAATTGATGATAGAGAGTCTTTTATATCAGTCGCAGGTTAATTTGGATTCAAGACAGCAAACTTGTCTCTTTATAGATTTTATCATAAGAATGAAGAAGAAAGGAATCTCTGATAAAAGAAATAAGGCCATATTCCAGAAAATGATGTCCAATGACTTGTATCTTAATGCATTGCGAGTATCATTTGGTTACGCGTTAACGTGTCATAAGTCACAAGGTGGCGAGTGGATCAATGTATATGCATGTTTTCCTCGTAATATTATGCTTAATCCGACTAAACAAAAGTATCAGTGGATTTATACAGCTATGACCAGAGCGAGAGAATGTTTTTTTGTCGTTGATGATATCTATATTGAGGGCTACAGGAAATGGATTTGATTATCAATACGTTCGGTGTCTCCTTGTCGAAAGATAACGAAGGGTTCGTTATCTCGAATCATGATGGCGTCCAGCGGGTTCCGGTTGCTGGAATCCGCTCAATTCAATTAAGTCGAGGGGCACAAATAACCAGTGATGCTGTACTGTTGGCGATAGAGAATGAAATAGAGATTATTTTTTCTGATTCGTCTGGAAGTCCTCTAGGGCGAATATGGAGTCCAAAATATGGATCTATTTCTACGATTCGTAAAGGGCAGCTGAGTTTTACATTTCAGCATGATGCGGTTGAATGGATCAAAGATGTGGTAGATAAAAAAATACAAAATCAGCAGGCTATGATGTTGATGATGTGCTCAAAAGATTCTTTATCTCAGACTACAGTAGATAAATCGATAAATAGGCTTGAAGACTATCGACATAAAATAGAGGCGCTGGAAGGAGAAATTGTTAGTGACGTCTCTTCTACTTTGAGGGGTTGGGAAGGAGTGTCTTCTAAGATATATTTTGATACGTTGAATCTGTTCCTTCCTGAAAAATATAAATTTCAGGTCCGAACTCAGCATCCGGCTATGGATGTTGCCAATGCGATGTTGAATTATGGTTATGGGCTATTGTACGGAAGGATTGAGGGAATATTGATTAAGGCGGGGATAGATCCATATGTGGGGGTACTTCATCGAGATGATTATAATAGACCTGTTCTTGTTTATGATGTTATTGAATTATATCGTGTATGGATTGATTACGTGGTATTTTCTCTATTGTGTCAGAACGTGATAACAGAAGAGCATTATTCTGTTCGTAGCGACGGGTCATATTGGCTCGAACCGTTAGGAAGGCGGGTACTTATCCAATCTGTCAATGATTATCTGGAGGAAGTGATTGATGAAAAGGGAATTCAACGTAGTCGTGCGACACAAATTGTTTTTTATGTTCAAAATTTAGCACAGCGATTTAAGAAATACATTTGATCGTAATATGATTTCTGTGGGAGCAAATATTATGAATACGTCTGAACCGTTGAAAAAGGTTCAGATAGAGTATCTGTATAATGCCATTGTGCACCCTAAGCCGGAATTATCTTCTAAAATTGACCGTTTAAGAATAGTTCGTCAGATGAGTACAGAACAGTATTCTCTGCTTAAGCGACAACTTCCATTTTTTGTATGTGCCTCCTTTAATCCACCATTCAGGAAAATAGAAAATTTAGCTTATACGGAATATTTTGTGATCGATATTGACCATATAGGTGAAAAAGGACTGGTAGTCGGTGAATTAAAGCTAAAAATTTGCGCGGATCCCAGAACATTGATTTGTTTTCAGTCTCCTAGTCAAGATGGCCTGAAAGTGATTATGAAATTAAGAGAAAGATGTTACGACCCTGGAATATATGCCGTGTTTTATAAGAAATTTCTTTATGAGTTCAGCCTTTACTATGGGATAGAGCAAGTTGTTGATTCACGGACATCAGATGTTACTCGAGCTTGCTTTATGAGTGTGGATAATGAGGCTTATTATAATCCTGTTCCTGAGCTGGTTGATATGAATCAGTTTGTCCCTGTCGCAGATGCATCTGAGATGTTAAAACTAAAGAGGGATATTGAAGTGTCTTTGACTGATGTGGTTAAAGAAAAGAATTCTGAACCAGGGGATGAGGCCATAAGCAAGATTCGTGAACTGTTGAACCTTCGTTCAAGAAATAAAGCCCTTGAAAAGAAAGTCTTTGTGCCACAGGAGCTTGATAATATAATCGAAAAGATAACGGTCGGGGTAAATGAAATGGGAATGGAGGTGTACGAAGTCATTAATATACAGTATGGCAAAAAAGTTCGTGCTAGAGTTGGCTCCAAGAAAGCTGAGGTGAATATCTTTTATGGCAAGAAAGGTTTTTCTGTGGTGCTGTCCCCTCGCACTGGAACTGATGCGGAACTTAACCAATTGCTGGCTAGCGCCATAGGGTTACAGTTGGAGATTTAAAGAATTACTGTTGTGCCAAGGAAGAAAAAACCGCCTCTGTCTTTTATTCAGAAGATGAAGGCATTGTCAGAATCAGGAATATCCAATAGTCCTATTCTGGGTAGTAGGGACAATGATGATACGCTTCAATCGTTAGAAAGTCGAGTAGATAAAATTCTTGGTTTATCCGATAATGTAAAGAAACGAAAAGATAGAATGTTGTTTTTTGTGATGTACGATATTGAAAATGATAAAGTACGTCGGTTGGTCGTACGCTATCTTCAAAAATTGGGCTGTACTCGTATTCAAAAGTCTATTTTCTTGGCAGAGGGCCCTGTTGCTGTATATAATAGAATTAAAGACGAACTTTCAGAGGTTCAAACTGTTTATGAAAATCAGGACAGTATAATTGTGCTTCCGATCACGACGGACTATCTTCGTATGATGAAAATTATAGGTCGAGAGGTGAATCTGGATATAGTAACGAAGACTAAAAGTACTTTGTTTTTCTGATGTGGCGCTTTTATTTCGTTCTGTTGTAGTTCATTGATATTTTGGTATTTAATTGATTTTAGTTAAATTTGTCTTTTGAGATAGGTCTCTCAGTTGAACAAATGAGCAGGTACATTTTTTTTGTCATTTTAAATTATAATATTCGTTTTGTGTCGGGTAATGGGTTTAAAATCAATGACTTCCTAAATTTGCTCTCATTGAGTATATTCCAGTAAAACAAGGATTAAGACATATGACCACGGCCGAGTTGCAGAACACGGAAGCACTCATTGAGTATATTCCAGTAAAACAAGGATTAAGACATTTCCTACCCTCATCCGTGCCTTGTTTCTATTTTTACTCATTGAGTATATTCCAGTAAAACAAGGATTAAGACTAGAACCTTTCTCCGCAATCTCATTTCCTTTTGTCCTCTCATTGAGTATATTCCAGTAAAACAAGGATTAAGACCCTCTGCTACAGAGGCTTCGTCAATGCGGCAGTAGCTCATTGAGTATATTCCAGTAAAACAAGGATTAAGACTAATAATCATAAAACGCATCGTCAATCATTCCGTCCCTCATTGAGTATATTCCAGTAAAACAAGGATTAAGACCATGTAAAACTCGTTGTTACGAGTGTTCTTTGGGAGCTCATTGAGTATATTCCAGTAAAACAAGGATTAAGACGTCTTCAAATCGTCCGTATTGATTTTCAGTTCCCCTCATTGAGTATATTCCAGTAAAACAAGGATTAAGACCAACTTTAATGAATCTGGCAGTTGTATCCCGAGGGGGAGAATTGTTTAATTCTTCAGATTTTCGTAAATTTGGAGCGAATGTCGCTTAAAGCATAAAGTTTATGTTATACCCTATTGGAATACAGACTTTTGATAAGATTCGTGACGGTGGATTTGTATATGTCGATAAGACTGCGCATGTTTTTAATCTTGCACGCAGTGGAGGATATTATTTTCTGAGTAGGCCGCGCAGGTTCGGCAAGAGCCTTCTTGTGTCCACGATGGAAGCGTATTTCAG
>CAVKBL010000020.1:0-40662 GCA_963654805.1 Lachnospiraceae bacterium
TATCGTTACTTGGAGGAAGAAGTGTTGCAGAAAGTCAGAATAATGTTTTCACAAAAAAATGTGGTTTGAGAGAAACTGCCACATTTAAGCAATTTATTCCGCTATCTTTGCAGCATAAAAAGAACTATTGCGGGCCGCGTCCGCAACAAAACAGGAAGATATGGCAAAAAACTACTTCAAGCGCTACATCTGGCTCATAGATGTCATCAGCCGCCACGGGCACATCACCCGCAGGGAGATAAACGACCTGTGGTACCGCAGCCCGATAAACGAATACAGGGAGAAGGAGATTCCCGAGAGGACCTTCCACAACCACATCGACTCAATCTTCGACATCTTCGGCCTGGAGATCAAGTGCGACCGGAGTCTGGGCTATTATCTCGCGAACACCGAGGACATCGAGGGCGACGGGATGCGCCGGTGGATGCTCTCCTCGCTGTCACTGAACAACCTGCTGAACGAGAGCAGCGGGATGCGTGACAGCCTTCTCTTCGAGGACGTGCCGTCCAGCGAGAAGTACCTCACCGCGATTATGGAGGCGATGCGCGACCGCAAGGCCATAGAAATCGAATATAAGGGGTTCAACCGCAACTTCTCCTCGCGTTTCGAGGCCGAGCCGTACTGCCTCAGGCAGTTCAAGCAGAGATGGTATATGGTCGCGAAGACGGCGGCCTCCGAAACCGAGCCGTGGATTTACGGCCTGGACAGAATAGTCTCGCTGGAGCGCACGGAGCGCGGCTACAAGATTCCGAAAGGCTTCAGCGCCGAGGGATATTTCCGCGACCTCTACGGGGTCTGCGTCTCGAATGGAGCACCGGCCGAGGAGGTGAGGATAAGGGTAAGGAAGTCGCAGGTCGAGTATTTCAAGTCGCTCAAACTGCACCACAGCCAGAGACTTGTGAGCGAGGACGAGAATGGGGCCGAGTTCAGCTACCGTCTCGTGCCGACCTACGACTTCGAGCAGGAGCTGCTCTCCAAGATGGGGAACGTCGAGGTCCTCGCCCCGGCGTGGCTCCGCGACGAGATGAAGGGGATAATCGAGGATATGATGTCCAATTACAGCAAATAAGGTTATGACGGACTTCGCGGCGATAGATTTCGAGACGGCTAACGAGTGCCGCTCCAGCGTGTGCTCGGTGGGAGTGGTTGTTGTGCGCGGCGGCGAGATAAGCGACAGCTTCTACAGCCTCATCCACCCCGAACCTGAGTACTACAAATGGTTCTGCCAGGAGGTGCACGGACTGAGCGAGGCGGACACGGACGGCGCGCCGGTGTTCCCAGATGTCTGGAAGAAGATTGAGCCGCTCATCGAAGGACTTCCGCTCGTCGCGCACAACAGCCCCTTCGACGAGGGATGCCTGCGCGAGGCGTTCAGAGCCTATCAGATGGACTATCCCGACTACGAGTTCAGGGACACGTTGGCGGCGTCCCGCCAATTCTTCGGTCGGCGTCTGCCCAATCATCAGCTCCAGACCGTCGCCGCCGCCTGCGGCTACGACCTCACCCGGCACCACCACGCCCTCGCCGATGCCGAGGCCTGCGCGGCGATAGCGATGAAGATACTATGAGAATCCTGCACATATCGGACACGCACGGCTGTCACCGCCGTCTGAAGAATCTTCCCGAGGCGGATGTCATCGTCCATTCCGGAGACATCACTATGACCGGCGGCGCGGACGAGGCGGTAGATTTTATGGAATGGTTCTGCGACCTGCCTTATCCCCATAAGGTTTTCATCGCCGGCAGCCACGACTTCTGCCTGCACTCAGGCGAGCCGGACGGACTCGACGCCAACTGCCACTACCTTTGCAACGACTTCGTAGAGATAGACGGGCTTAAATTCTACGGCATCCCGCTGTCGGTGGAGACCGCCATTTCAGGGACTCTTACTGATGATTATGCGTCGATCCCGGATGATACAGATATTCTGATAACTCATCAGCCACCGAAAAATATTCTTGACTTTTCGGAAGGATATCATTACGGAAGTTCGGAACTACTATCCAGAGTGCTGAAAATTCATCCTAAGGCGCACCTTTTCGGTCACATCCACGATGACGCCGGAACTGTCAAATCCGGAAATATCATATTTTCCAACGGCGCCGTCCTTACAGGAAACTACACTCTGACCCTTCGGGCGTACAATCTTATCGAGATCTGAGACCATAGTGTTTACGCCCAACAGGAGTTAATGTAGTCTTTAACATATTTTTCAAACTCCGGGCTGTCGACGACCTTGATTTCCGGGGCCAATCCCACATAGAATCTGCAGGCACCTGCCCAATTGCAGATGTCAGTGTCCAGAATCCAGTCGTTCCCTTTACCTTTGATTTCTTTTCCTGCCAATGGATACTCTTCGATGAGCAGGTTCTTGGCCTTCACCGTCATCTGCCATTTCAGGTGGCCACAGATCTGTCCGGACATACGGAAGATGTCCATCTTTTGTCTGCGGTGGCTCTTCTCTTCTGTCCATGGCCTGTTCAGTACTTCCACACTGCCAATTCTGTCAATCTTGAAAGTCTTGTTGCGTCCGTCCTCCAGATCGAAGGCGCACACATCAATGTAATCGGAGGTGAATCCGTACGGTTCCACGAGACGGTCCCGGATGGTATGTGAGTTTCCGGATTCGTAGTCCTTCAGAACCGCTTTCATCTTTTCTTCAGCGGCCCGAGTCAGTTCCTGTACATGCATGGCGTTGCTCCCTTTGTCTACATAGTCTGCAATGGAAGTCTGGCTATAAACCACGGCCAATTTTTCCTTGATGCCCTTTTTAAGCGAATTGGTGGGGGAGAGGGCGTCAATGAGTGAATTGATAAGGTACGACTCTTCTTCGGAAAAATAGAGCAGCTTATCGAAATCGGGCAGTACCTTCGGCGCTTTCTCCAGTTTGTATGTGTTTGTGTAGATACGTGTCACGGCGAATCCGGCGCTTTTGAACGTATCGATATAGCGATAAATCGTTCTCTGTGACATCTCAAGACGTTCCGAGAGCTCATCTATGGTGTAATTGATGTTGCCCGACATCATCTTCATCAGACGGAGCATGCGCTCAAATTTCGGTTGGTCCATATCAGCTAAAGTATTCAGTATTCTCCTCGTCATCCGCGAACCAAGGAAAGATTTTGTGCTGACGGAAGAATGCCAGATCAAACTTGATTTCCCGTTCATTCAAACGCTCCGGGTCGTAACGGTAGCCTATCCACTCGAAATATTCTTTCGCAGCTTTGCTGTTTGGTTTCCTGATAACTTCCAGCATCTCCATATAGCCAGGAACTCCGCCCACATCTTCCGGAGGACAGGCACGTTCTCCACGAAGGTATCTCGGTAATTTGTGCTCACCTTTGGCATATTCCACCGGTGCCCCGACAATGCTCAGCTTGTGTTCCCAACCGTCACCGAAATCGTACAGGAACTTGACCGGTTTCCCGGATTCGAACAGGTCAGATGCTGTCATGTCATCGTACGGGATGGCGAAATCTTCCATTCCGTCAATGCAGTCCTCGGATAACATATATTCTTGCTTTCCAACCATAAACGCTGGGAGATGACTGCCGCTCCATCCCATCACCAACTCAAGCACATATGCCAATTCATCGGCGGATATGTTGGATGGAACTTCTATTTCTCGCCATATTGCAGGTTGAATGCCAATAAGCTCGATGCGGATGGTCAGTTTCTTTGGATGTCCAGGGATTTGAAAGACTGTACTCATAATGTTGCAGGTGTTTGCTGTTTTTAAATAGCGTGCATATTCTCTAAGTCGTGTCGTTTTCTTCCAATGTCGCATGAGGAATTTTCGCCTCAATTATGGCAATTGGCAGGATATTAACTCTGTCACAAATATATATAGTATTTTCGGAATACAAATTACCTGGAACGATTGTCGGTCACTCAGTGCATTCGGTGGCACATTGTTGTTCCAGGTCCCCGCTCCGAAATAGGTACACGTGTAGCTATCCTAACAGGTCTCATGGAAAGTCTCAAAATCTAGAAGTGGAACATTTTAGCGATATTCTTCCACTTCTGGACGCAAAATATCGTGTTTTGGTCGTTGGAGCGTCAAGTAGTGGAATAAAATCGCACTTTTATTCCACTACTGCACGAAGTATGATGTGCTTGTATTGGCCGGGACAGAAAGTATAGGGTCAAATATAAAAGCCAACCTCCCGACGGAAGATTGGCTTATAAAACGGTCCGGATCGCGGAGACTATATCATGATAGCGGCCACGAGCGAAAGGATGGCGTAGAATTCAGGAAGTGCAGCGTAGATCATGGTGTTGGTCTGGACGTCGTGTCCCTGACTGATGCCGACTATACCGTTGGCACAGATCTGACCCTGACGAATGGCTGAGATAAGCAGAACGATACCGACTGCTATGCCCACGCCGAAACGCAGTGCCCCCTCTGCGGCGAAATCAGTTCCCATCCACATGAGGAAGGCCACGAATCCGTAAAGACCCTGTGTCGCAGGCATGGCGGAGAGAATCATGTAACTTGACGATTTTTCAGGGTTCTTCTTGAGTGCACCTTCTGCAGCGTTACCTGCGATGGTGGTTCCGATTGAAGAGCCGACTGCGGCGAGGCCGAACATGAGGCCAAATCCGAGATAACCTAAAATAGTGTTAAGCATTTTAAAGAGTTTATTTATTGTTACTTATTTCAATGGATTGTATTTGAGGCCTTTGCCTTCATATCCGCTGTTCTTGAAGTATTCCACGAATGTAAGACGCAGAGGATGTACGAACGCTCCCAGGCAGGACATCAGAAGATTAAGCACATGGCCGAAGAGCAGTATCACTATGGCCGCCGCCCATTGCCAGGTAGGGTGGGAGCCGAGAACCATCAATGACAGGTCGTTGAACGCTCCTCCAAGCATACCTCCGGCAAGGCCAAGCGCATAGAGTCGGATGTAACTGAGCACGTCGCCCATAAGTCCGGTGGCCATATTGTAGGTGTCCCACAGTCCCGAGCCTATGTTGAGCAGGGGATTGCGCCCAGGTTTATTGAAGATGAATATACCCAGGGCCGATATTGCGGCTATGGCTATGATTACCGTCTTGGTCGTTTCTTGTGAGAGTCCGGTGAACATCGACACCGCCAGTGTAAGTATCACTCCCACTATGAGGAGGGTCCACCCGCAGGTGCTGATGCTTTCCTTGAATCCGAACCTCCTGAGGTAGCAGGCCGTCTTTATTAGCATCGCCAGGCATACATGGAACACGCCAATACCCAGCGCGAGCACCATCTGCACGTCATAGGAGCCTATTTTGCCCACTATCATGAGCTTTTTGAAGGACTCCGGCACCCAAGATGCGTCGTGTAGCGATATTCCGAACGCTGTTCCGAGGAACAGACCCACCACCAATGTGGCTCCGCCCAGAAATGAGATCAGAGAACCTATGTTCTTGAACATGTCTATCTTTACCCATTTCTTGTTCACGGCTATACCGAAAAGTATGAGGATGAGTCCGTATCCGGCATCACCCATGCACATCGCGAAGAAGAGCATGAAGAATACCGACAGGACAGGAGTAGGGTCGAACTCGTCATAGACAGGCATGCCGTACATCCCTGTGAGGCCTTCGAACATGCGGGCGAAACGGTTATTGTGCAGTTTGATAGGCGGGTTGTCTCCCACCGTGGCCTTCTCGTTGACATAATAAACGCACTCGCTGTCAAGCAGAGCCTTTACCTTCGCGTCGCACTCCACAGGTGCGAATCCTTCGAAGCAGCAGAGCATGTTCTCCGCGGCGCTGTCCGCTTTTGCGCTGGCAAGATACCTGTCAAGATCTCTTCCCAAGCTGTCAATCCGCTCTTTCAGTGAAGGAATCTCGCTTTTTTGAGCGTGCAGACTCTCCTGATAGTCTTTTATCTGAACCTTAAGGTTTTCTATTCGAGCCTTTATCTCACCCGTGCTTTCTTTCGGCCCCTGGATTTCCTTGACAGGGAATCCTTCCGGATTCACGACGGTGAAATAAGTCACCCCTTCCTGCTCGCTGATTACCTGCAGCGCGAAGTCCTGTTCCCACGCAGGGTTGAACTTTTTGGAAGGTACGCAATAGAAGTGAATGTGCAGTCCTTTCTCGGCGAGCGATTCTATGGCGACTCGGTCAAACTCTCCCCACGGAAGCGTGTCGTGAAGCTGCCTTTGGGCTTCGGACTTCTGGCCAAGCAGGTTCTGCAGATGGGCGTCGGAGCCTTTTTCCAATTCGTCTATTCTCTTTTTGAGAGCGGAGATCTGTTCGAGAATGGCAGCGGACTTCTCATCTATAGGCTTGCTTGAACGTGTTATGTCCACCACGCCGATACCCTGAAGGCTTTCAAGGAACTGTTCCTTATCTGCGTTCAACAGAATGAAGGAATATTTGGTCATTTTAGCTATCATTCACTTTCCTCCTCTTCTTCTGCGTGTCGTGTCTTGACTATCTTGGATGAAGCCTTGGTAAGGTTCTCTTCATCTTCCATATATCTCTTGATCTTTCGTATGGCTTCCTGATACCCCGGAATCTGGACTTTTTCGTAGAGGTTGACTTTCTGCGTGGTCTTCTTGCGGTTGAAATCCAGGATACGGCGTCTCTGCTGATATACTTCGGACTCTATCCCCAGACGTGTTATGTCTTTGAGAATGCGCACTCCGTCGGCATACCAGGCCGGTTTGGTGAAAGCGTTGAATGGCTTGAGCTCGTAGATTATCTCATCGAGCTGGGGAATTTTCACTCCCGCCACCTTCACGCTTCGCAGTTTCACGTCCGTGATGCGTATCAGACCCGGCTCGAATTCGTTCCACAGGGCGGCGAGGTAATCATAATCCTTGAGCGCCTTGTCGACTTCCTTTTCGAGTCTTTCCGCTTCCGCCCTTGCTGAGGCCACGCTCACTCTGAGCGCCGACTCCTTGTTCTTAAGAGTAGGAAGCGCGTTCTGACGCACTTTCAGCTGCTTTCCTAAAAGTGTGAGAGATGTCTTGTTATATTGAAACTTTATGGCCATCAGGCTTTCCAGTATTTATCTATAAGTGCTTTCTTGATACCCGTCTCTTCCGGGCGGAAGTGTTTTGAGAAAAGTTCCCAGGCCGTGTCGAGCATCTCGTCTATTTTGATGTTGACATCTATGCTCAGAAGACGCGTAGCATATTCCTTGGCATAGTCAAGACAGCGCAGATCGTAGTCCGACAGGTCGAATCCGTTCTCGAGTTTGGTCTTGGCATTCTGTGCATCGGCATACAGACGCACACCGGCGTTCATCACCTGAGAGTGGTCTTCGCGCGTCTTTTTGCCCTGGACGAGCTGTTTCAGACGGGATAGCGAACGGAACGGGTCCACTATGACCTTGCCGGAATCGGTGTCGGCACGAAGATACAGCTGACCTTCAGTGATATAACCTGTGTTGTCCGGGATGGCGTGCGTGATGTCTCCGTCGTTGAGCGTGGTGACCGCTATGATGGTGATGGAACCTCCGTCGGGAAGCTGTACCGCCTTTTCGTAGATCTTGGCCAGGTCGGAGTAGAGTGAACCGGGCATGGAGTCTTTCGAAGGAATCTGGTCCATACGGTTAGACACTATACTCAGCGCATCGGCGTAAAGGGTCATGTCAGTAAGAAGCACGAGCACCTTTTCGTTCTTGTCCACAGCGAAATATTCGGCTGCGGTAAGGGCCATGTCAGGAATAAGAAGACGCTCTACAGGCGGTTCCTCGGTGGTGTTCACGAAGCTCACGATCTTGTCCAGAGCTCCGGCGTTCTCGAATGCGTGGCGGAAGAACAGGTAGTCGTCGTTCGTAAGACCCATGCCTCCGAGCACTATCTTGTCCACGTCCGCACGCAGCGCCACGTCTGCCATCACCTGGTTATATGGCTGGTCAGGGTCGGCGAAGAAAGGAATTTTCTGTCCGGACACGAGAGTGTTGTTAAGGTCGATGCCGGCGATACCGGTAGGAATCAGCTGGCTTGGCTGGCGGCGCTTGTATGGGTTTACGGACGGTCCGCCGATCTCTCTTTCCTCACCTTCCACCTCAGGGCCGCCGTCAATGGCGTGTCCGTAGGCATCGAAGAAGCGTCCTGAGAGCTGATCGCTTACTTTAAGCGTAGGCGGAACTCCGAAGAATGCCACTTCAGCGTTGGTAGGAATACCTTCTGTTCCCGCAAATACCTGCAGTGTAACCAGATCGCCTTTGGTTTTCACCACCTGGGCCAATCTGCCGTCCACCGTGGCCAATTCGTCATTAGACGCTCCTGTAGCCTTGAGAGACACTGTGGCTTTGGTAATGGCCTCAAGGTGAGTATAGATTTTCTGATATGCTTTATTTGCCATTTGTCTCTAGAAGATTAAAGAGTTGTTTCTGATTGTCCTGGAATTCCTGCGAACCGAACTCGGAATAGTTCATCTGACGAAGTGAGTTGATGACTTTCTTGAAAAATTCGCGGCATTTCTGGTAGTCGTCGAATTCGAATTCCCTGTCACATATGTCCATTATGGTGCCAAGCATATATTTCTGACGTTCAAGAGGGCAGAGCGCATCTATGGCGTCGAACGCATCCTGCTGGAGGAAGGCGAAGTCTATCATCTCACTCTTCCAGAAGGATATGTGGTAGCTCATAGGTACGCCATCGTCGCCCAGAATGTCTATCTGGTCTTTCATCTCGCGTCCGCGACGGACCAGATTTTTGGCCTTGTTCACTTTTTCCACCCATCCTTTCTCTATGGTCTGGTCCAGATACTCGGCTATTTCAGGGTACTCCAGATATTTGGAATAAGAATCTATAGGATTCACTGCCGGATATCTCTTCTGATCGGCGCGGTTCTGCTCAAGGGCATAGAAGCAGCGTGCCGCTTTTTTCGTACTTTCCGTTACAGGCTCCTTAAGGTTACCGCCGGCAGGGGATACCGTTCCTATGAAGGTTACGGAGCCCTTCTGTCCGTTAGGAAGGATGACCATTCCGGCGCGGGCGTAGAAGTTGGATATGATGGCTGAAAGGTCCACAGGGAATGCATCGGCTCCCGGGAGCTCCTCCATACGGTTCGACATCTCGCGGAGCGCCTGTGCCCAGCGTGATGTGGAATCGGCCAGAAGAAGACATCTCAGTCCCATGGCCCTGTAATATTCGCATATGGTCATGGCCGTATAGACTGAGGCCTCACGCGCCGCTACAGGCATGTTTGACGTGTTGCAGATGATTGTGGTTCTTTCCATCAGGTGGCGTCCCGTGTGCGGGTCTATCAGTTCAGGGAATTCCGTGAAGATCTCCACTACTTCATTGGCACGCTCTCCGCAGGCCGCCATCACGATGACATCCGCTTCGCCCTGCTTGGCTATGGCGTGCTGAAGTACGGTCTTGCCGCAACCGAACGGTCCCGGAATGAATCCGGTACCGCCTTCTGCGATAGGGTTGAACGTGTCGATTACTCTCACGCCAGTCTCCATGATCTTCTCCGGACGCGGTTTCTCCTTATAGCCTTTGATGGCGACTTTGACAGGCCATTTCTGAACCATAGTCACGGGATGATCTTCGCCTTTTTCGTCCGTAAGCACGGCGATGACAGTGTCTATATTGAAAGAACCGGCCTCCGAGATGCTCTTGACAGTGTATTGGCCCTTGAAACTGAAAGGAACCATTATCTTATGCGAGAGCCAGCCTTCTTTGACTTCTCCGAGCCATGAGCCGGACTGAACTTTATCTGATGTGTGGGCGAGAGGGGTGAAGTCCCAAGTCTTCTCGTGGTCGAGCGGGTCGGTGTATTCGCCTCTTTTGAGAAATACCCCCGTCATGGTGGTCAGGTCGTTCTGCAATCCGTCATAGACGCTTGAGAGCAGTCCCGGGCCAAGTGAAACTTCAAGCATTCGGCCCAAGAATTCGACTGCGTCTCCTCCTTTCAGTCCACGGGTGCTTTCAAACACCTGTACGGAGGCTTTGTCGCCGTTGACTTTGATGACTTCGGCAAGAAGCCTGGTCTGTTTGGTCGAAATGTAGCAAAGTTCGTTTTCTGCTACCGGACCGTCAACTTGTACGGTCACAAGGTTGGAAACGATACCTGTTACTTTTCCAGTTGTATTCATTATTGTATCGGTTTTTTATTGTTTCTAATTTCTTCCACCAGTTTTTTGAAAAGCTCGCGTCCGCTTTCCGGATCGAGACGAAGCCATCGGGATACGATCTGAAGCTTGGCCGTAAAGGCGAAGATGACATCTGCCGAGAAGACCTGAAGTCCGCACAGACGCTCGATTTCATCCCACATGAGATCGTCAAGCGCGCGTTCCCTTCCCAGGATGTCGGCTTGGCAGAGGGATTCGTTCACTTTCTCCGTGTCTTTGAATTCGAACTCCTCTCCCAGAATATCCAGGACATCCTGCCTCTGCTCGCGCCCCAACTGGCGGTTAAGGTATTCGACTTTGAGATTCCTTACGCACAAGTCATATAGAAAATAAGCTCGTATGAACTGATTGCGGCATTTCAGGGCTTTTCTGTAGAATTCTTCGCCCAGACTGTCCGCTTTGAATCCGTCGAGAAGGAGTTCGAAGTAACTGACGTCTTTTCCGTCGAGTTGCTCCCGAATCTGTTCAAGAATGTCTTCGCTGTCCAGTTCGCCGCGGAAATCACTGTTCAGAACCGGAAGTGAAGCGATGATATATTCGTAATTATTCACCGAAAAGAAGTTTTTTGGTTACCGGACGGAGATATTCGCAGATAAGAGCCTCGAATGTCTGCTCGCTTAGAGATACGAAGTAGCTTCCGTCGGCAGGGCCGATGGTGAATCCGCCTGAGATGTTCTTCGAGAACTCAGCCTTGACTTCTTTACCTAGAGCCTTTTTGAATTCATCTTTAAGCCAAGGTTCCACTTCCGCCTTGACTTTTTCCGGAAGGATCAGGGCTATATCTACGCTTTCACTGACAGTGAAGTTCTTGGCTACAGATAGAATGATGTCTTTCAGGAGGGCGGTGTCGGAAAGCTCTTTCTGCACGCCTTTGTTTACGGCAGAGCATAGAAGAAGGTCTTCTATGTCTTTTTTCGTAGCTTGAAGAGCCTGTGAAGAAGCCATCCTGATGTCGGAAGCGGCTTTGGTCTTGAGATCCTGCGCCTGTTTTTCCGCCTGCTCCACTATGCTTTGAGCCTGAGCTTTAGCTTTCGCGATAATTTCGTCTGCCTGGGCCTGAGCTTCACTTAAGAGCTTGGCACCATCTTCTTTACCCTTGGACAGGCCTTCCTGATAGAGCTTGTCTGTGAGTTCCTGGAGTTTATTTTGCATATGATGGTTAATGTTATTAATAATCTTTTGAAATCTTACAAATTTACTAAGAAACCTTCAAATAATAAACAATATTATCTTTTTTATTCTTTTCGATTTATATTCCTTTCCTATGTTTCTACAGAATCGGAATAAATCAAAAAATAGAAGTTGTTCCGGTTTCTGATTAACTGAAAGCAACTTCTACGCCAGTTTTTATTTTAACTTATCCGATAATGACCAAAATGTCGTCTTCCTGTACGGAATCGCCCTGCGTCACCAGAATTTCTTTAACTGCGCCGTCACACGGAGAGGTGATGTCATTGCCAATTTTCATGGACTCGAGCACCAGCACCCGTTCTCCTTTTTTGATGCTCTGTCCGGGACTTACCAGCACTTCGGTGACGGTACCCGGAAGCGGCGCGGGAATGCCTGCCTGCCCCTGTGGAACAGCAGTGCCCGGACCTTTCGGGCCAATTGCACTGACAGAGCCATTTGAAGCGGCTGCCCCCGACGGCCCGGCTGAATTAACCGCTGCTGCGGTATTTGGCTGTATGCCAATGCCTTCGGCTGATTTAGCAAAGCGCTTGACTTGCGCCGGAGCGCCTCCTTCTATCAGAACCTCGTATTCCTGACCGTTGACGCAGACCTTCGCCTTGCCGTCCTGTATGTTTTCCACTTCCACCTGGTAGGGGTGTGAATTAATCTTGAAATTATATTTTATCATGGTAAATCAAATTATTGTCCGTCAGTGCCCCCGGGGTTTCTGAAATATCTGTCGGCACGGTTCCAGTCGCCGCCCTTGGCAGCGGTAAAGGTTATGCGCCGGAGCGGCTCTTTTTGGGAGAGCGTCAGTCTTATGGCCATGGATATGGCTGCCACCACCTCGCTGTCTACGGCTGTGGCATTCTGTATAGATGAACTGTCCTGTATCATAACGGCAGATTGTCGTGTTTTTTAGCCGGAAGACTTTGCCTTTTGCTTGAAAGTGAACGCAGGGCGCGTATCACTCGAAAGCGCGTTTCGCTTGGCTGTATTATATCTTCTATATAGCCTCTTTCGGCGGCCCTGTATGGTGTGCAGAAAAGGTCCTCGTATTCCTGTTCGGAGACATCTTTAAGAATGCCTGTGGCTCCCTTGGCTCCCATTACCGCGATCTCGGCAGTTGGCCAGGCGTAGTTGATGTCAGAGCGCAGATGCTTGCTGCTCATCACGATATAAGCTCCGCCGTAGGCTTTGCGAAGGGTGACGGTGACTTTAGGTACGGTAGCTTCGCCGTAAGCGAAAAGAAGCTTGGCTCCGTTTGCGATGACCGCTCCGTATTCCTGCTGCGTGCCCGGAAGAAAGCCGGGGACATCGACAAGTGTCACTAGAGGAATGCCGAACGCGTCGCAGAAGCGTACGAACCTGGCGGCTTTACGGCTGGCGTTGATGTCAAGCACCCCCGACATGACCGACGGTTGATTGGCTACTATTCCTACGCTTTCCCCGTCCATGTGGGCGAATCCCACTATGATGTTGCGGGCGAAATCTTTGTGCACTTCGAAAAACTCTCCGTCATCCACTATTTCGCCTATCACTTCGTACATGTTGTAGGCTTTATTGTCCTGCTCGGGGATGATGCCCTCAAGCGCTGTGCTGAGCCTTCCGACGGGGTCGGAGGTCTCTTTGCGCGGGGCTGCGCTCAGATTGTTTGGTGGAAGGAAACTCAGAAGCGTGCGTATGGCCTCGAGTGTGCTCTTTTCGTCTTGGCAGGCAAATTGGGCCACCCCGCTCTTGGATGTATGCACGTGGGCTCCTCCCAGGCTCTCCTGGTCCACGGTCTCGCCGGTTACGCTTTTTACGACGGCTGGTCCCGTAAGGAACATATAGGAAGTCCCTTCAGTCATGAATATGAAATCCGTAAGGGCGGGAGAGTACACCGCACCACCGGCGCAAGGTCCCATTATGGCCGATATCTGTGGCACAACGCCGCTTGCGAGTATGTTCCTCTCGAAGATGTCTCCGTATCCGGCGAGGGCGTCTATCCCTTCCTGGATGCGCGCTCCTCCCGAATCGTTAAGGCCTATGCAGGGGGCCCCGGTTTTCAGGGCCAGGTCCATCACTTTGCAGATCTTCTCCGACATGGTCTTGCTCAGCGACCCTCCGCTTACCGTAAAGTCTTGAGCGTAAATATAAACCACTCTTCCGTCTATGGTCCCCCGACCGGTGACTACGCCGTCTCCGTCGAAGTGGTGTTCCTGCATTCCGAAATCCGTGCAGCGGTGACGGACGAACATGTCGAATTCTTCGAACGAGTCGGCATCCAGAAGGGTGGCGATTCGTCCTCTGGCAGTCATTTTTCCCTTAGCGTGCTGGGCTTCGATTCTTTTCTCTCCGCCGCCGAGCAGGGCAGCGTGCTGTCTTTGTTTAAGACTATGTGTTTTTTCGTTATTTGTCATGTTTCAGTCGTTTTGGTGGGCCGGTTTAAGCAGGTCAAGCACCACTTTTACCGGATTGAATGTCTCTATCGGCACTTCCATGAACGCTGTAAGCCAATCCGACATGGCGCCGTTCCATAGTCCCGGGAGCTCCAACGCTTTCAGTTCGCGGCCCTGGTAGCTCTTGGAACTGATAAATCCTGTCTTGGGATCTACAAATCTCGTAAGGTCGAATTTCTCGCCGTTGTAATCGTGAAGAAGACACACCAGATCCACAGGATTGAAATGTGTGGACTCTTTCATCTTGGACGGGTCGCTGATCTGTACGCTTTCAAGTATCTGCAGTGACGTGCAGCCCTTTTTGTCCCTAATTATGAAAGGCCCTCCGCCTGGTTCTCCCTCGTTGCGAACCATTCCGCATACGCGGATAGGGCGGTTGAGCTTTTCCATCAGAGTAAGAGCTCTGGCCTTGCAGTCTTTCTGCTCCGGTATGCTGATACAGAATTCTGTTTTCAGGAATTCCTCCACTTCGTTACATAGCATCTGACAGGCAGGTGTGGCATAAGGGTCGGACGGGATGGTGTTGTATCCCGGAATGTAGTTCACGAGCGGACTTGCCGTAAGGAGTGCGGTGAGCTGATTGAACTCCGTTATGTATCCGAATACCTGGTCACGCAACATAAGCGCTTTACCCATAAGCGCTTTCTTGTAGCGTGCGGTGACAGGAAGCAGTCTTTCGACGGAGACGTTGTCTATATTCTTGATGCTTACCAGTTCTTCTTTCAGTTCATTCAGATTATAGATGAGAGCGCCGTGTCCGGCAGGACGGGTAAGGACTGTGCCGTCTTCCTTAAGGAAAGGCTTGTTGTCCGGGGTGACGGCTATGGTGTCAGTCTGCGGGTCCTGGAAGGTGAACTCTATATTATAATGTACTCCGTATCGTTTTTCGTACCCCTTACGAACATCTTCAAAAGCTTTTTTGAAAAGGTCCAGATGTTCCGGCGAAACTGTAAAACAGATGTTCACCGACCCGTCTTCATTTTTCATATATTCTTTCCCTTCGACCAGGTGCTCCGCAAGGGCCGTGCGCACTTCATCGGCATATCTGTGGAAAAGAAGAACCCCTTTGGGCTTCTTGCCATATCCCAGCCCGGTGTCTTCCAGAAGAAGGTCTGCTGTTTTGTCCGGGTCGAATGGCGCTTGTCCGAAAACGGAAGGGTCGTAGAATGCGAATTTCTCCAGGTTCCCTGCCAATTGGCCTATGGCCTCGCTCTTATGGGCGAAGATGTCCTTGAACATTCTGGAGGCGGCTCCTGAAGCCGGCACGAATTTACATCTGCCGTTTACGCTGGCAGCATCGTTGTATTCGATGTACTCGTCGATTTCTTCCTCTGTAGGACAGTCAATTCCATTGCCTGCAGAAGCGGCTTCCACTATGTCAAGCTGCGGAAAGCCCGTTTTGAAAATGTTAATCTGTTCGTCGCGTGTCATGGTGCTGTGCGTTTTATAAAATGTGAAATTCTCTGCGGTATCTGTATTTGATTCTCAGCTCGTTGAATGACTCGGGAGACATTCTGAAGAGAAAATCGTCCGTAAATATAGGATAATTGTATTGAAAAATGCTTGCTATCTCGCCCTGGCTCTTTCCTATGACATCCACGTGTATGGCCTCCATATTGTCGATGTCAGGTTTTGGAAAGAATTCGTACAGGGCGCTGTAGGAAAAGAAACGTGCCACGCTGCGCACGACGGAGCGTGTGGCTGCCAGTTTGCTCTGGTATGAATAGCCCGCAATATGCGGGGTGCCTATGTCCACTTTGTCCAGAAGGGCGGTATTTATGTTGGGCTCGTGGTCCCAGCAGTCTATGATCACCGGACCGAGACGCGGTATGGCTTTGATAAGGTCCTCCTCCACCAATACGCCTCCGCCTGCGGTGTTTATCAGAAACGCCCCGTATTTCATCTTTTCGAAGAAGGCGGCGTTGACTTTGCCTCGCGTATTGTCATTGATAGGAATGTGCAGCGTGACTATGTCAGAATTGGCCAGCAGATGGTCTATATCGCAGAATACGCTCGTAGGGGAGGTCTGCACGCTTTCTTTAGGCGGGTCCTCGATAAGAATCTTGAATCCCAGGGCACGGGCCACGGCTTCCACTTTCTGACCCACTGTCCCATAGCCTATTATGCCAATTGTCGCTCCGCTCAGGTTGATGCTCCTTTTGGCCGCGCAACCATAGATGGCGGAGAAGATATAATTGCATATGGCACCGGAATTGGTGCCTTTCGCGCTCTGTACATATATTCCGGCGCGGTCACAGTAGGCGGTGTCTATGTGTGAGAGGCTTACCAGGGTGGTGGCTATCATCTTGACGGACGTGCCGGAGAGCAGAGCCTCGTTACAGATGGTATGGCCCTTGATTATGAGCACGTCGGCATCTTTGATAATCTCACGGGTGATGTCGGGTCCGTTGACGTACACGACTTCTCCGTAGGGCTCGAAAACCCCTTTGATGAATGGTATCTCTGTGTCTATTACAAATTTCATCTTAAAACAATCTCTTTTACATATCCTACTTTGTCGTCGTCTTTGATAAAAAGCGGGTCTTCTCTGAGTTTTTCGTTGAGGCGCAGACGTATCCCTTCCACCTGATTTTTCAGAGCGACTCTTGCAGTGGCCGAATTCATGGTGACGAACAGACGTCCGTCTTTGAAAAACATTCTCAGCGTATAGGCTTTCATGCCGCTGACCTGATACCAGGTTTCGAATATGCGGTGCGTGTTGAGTGCGGAACCCGCCTTGAGGTATTTTATATATGCAATCGCCAGATCACCGGCTTCTTTTGCGGATTTCTTCTCGATTTTCATCCTCTGAATTCTCCTTTCTCCACTTCATAATAGCGGCTTTCCGCCGTGAATTTGCCAATTATGTCCTGAACTCTCCGTCTGTTGGTGTCCGAGAGGAAAATCTGTCCGAAATCTTCACCGGAGACCATCTCCAGAAGGTGCTCCGTGCGATGCAGGTCTAATTTGTCGAACAAGTCGTCGAGCAAAAGTATGGGAGCGAATCCGTAAATGTCCTTCATAAGGGCGTACTGAGCGAACTTAAGGGCCACCAGAAAACATTTCTGCTGACCTTGAGAGCCGGTTTTCCTGATGGGATCTCCGTTCATAAGGAACAGGAAATCATCTCTTTGCACGCCTGTGGAGGTGAACTGGAGAATCTTGTCCTTCTGCCTTGAAGCAAGGAGGATGTCCTTGAAGGAGTCTTTCTCAAGGTCGGAACGGTAGATGATGTCAATTTTTTCTTTACTTGAGGAGAGCCTGTCATAGAATGCCTGTATCAGTGGACGAAGCTGCCCGGTAAATTGGCCTCTGGTCTCAAAGATGCGCTGTGCATAGATGTCAAGTGAGTAGTCTATGCTCTCAAGCGTGTCGTCCGAGAAGGAAGGCATCTTCAGAAGGGCGTTACGGTGGGCGAGCAGTTTGTTGTAATTCTGGAGGTCGCTCAAGTGTGAGGCTTTTGTCTGTGAGAGCACGGAAGAGACGAAGCGTCTTCTCTGCTCGCTGCCTTCGCTTATCAGGCATCCGTCTGCAGGGCATACCATCACTATGGGGATAAGGCCTATGTGTTCGCTTATCTTTTCGTATTGCTTTCCGTCTTTAAGCACTTTCTTTTCTCCTGTGGCGCTCGAACTGATGCTTATTTTCGTGCGCTTTCCTTCTCCGAAATCGTATGTGCCGCACAGTGAAAGAGAGTCTTCTCCTTTTCTGAAATTGAATCTGTCCGAGGTGGAAAAGGCGCTTTTGGTCATGGAAAGGTAATATACGGCGTCCAGAAGGTTAGTTTTTCCTTCTCCGTTATCTCCGCAGATGCAGTTCATCTGAGGGCAGAAATCCAATTCCTGCAGTTTGATGTTTCTCCAGTTCTGTATTATCGCTTTTTCGAGCCTTGGCATAATGGATGTGCGCTAATGTAGGTGTTCTTAAGTTTTTCTACGGAGTTATGAGTGTAAACCTGCGTGGCGGCCAGTGAAGCGTGTCCGAGCATTTCTTTTATGCTGTTGAGCTGCGCTCCGTCGTTAAGCAGCTCCGTGGCTATCGTGTGCCGCAGCACGTGCGGTGATTTTCTGCAGGTGATGCTTTCTTCTTCTCCAAGTTCTTTTTTGACAGCTCTGTCTACGTATTCCGGGTAGAGAGGATTGCCTTTCGGTGTCAGCAGAAGGGCTCCGCTCTCTGATTTTATCCCCATTACGTTTTGCGAGCGTAAATATAGCGAAATTTCACGTATTAGTTCAGGCACTGTCGGCACGACGCGCTGTTTGTCGCCTTTTCCGTGAATGGTGAGAAGGCCTCTGGAACGGTCAAGCGAGTCTTTCTTCAGGGATATGAGCTCGCTTCGTCTTATGCCGGTGAGAAAAAGGATGCGGATGATAAGACGCCTGAGGATATTCTCATATTCTTTGACTGCGTTATCTCCGCTGAGAAGGCACAGAGCGTCTTCACTACCGTAGAGAATGCTGCGCTTGAAATAAGATTCCATGGATTCTTCTCGGTAGAAGACAGGAAGCAATTTGTCAGTTTTGGGTCTGCTGACCCCCTTGACGGGATTGCTCTGCAGTATTCCTTGTTTGTTGAGGTATTTGGCAAAGCTGCTGAGGGCGCTGACGTGTAGCCCTACCGTTCTTTTACCCAGATGTCTCTTATCCAGAAGATGTACTTCATAGTTTCTTATTATCAATGGTTTTAGCCCGTCAGTAATGTTCATGTCCTCCGCTTCAAGATATTTGGCAAACTCCTCGAGTATCTCTCGATACAGCACGCAGGTGCGTTCGGAGTATCGTTTGACCCCCTTGATGTAATCTATGTATGAGTCGACAAGATTCATCGCTGAATTTTCGGTTTGGCTGTTGCGACAAAAATAGTTAATTTTGTAGGTTATGCAAATGGTCTGGGATCCGCTTCGAAAAAAAGAAGTAGCTCTTACTGCGGAAGAAAAAGTGCGTCAGTGTTTTATCGCTTTTCTTTATGGAAAGTGCGGAGTGCCTCTGTCTCTTATGAACAGCGAGGTGGCGTTCGATTATGGCCGAAAGCATTTCAGGGCTGACATAGTGGTTTTTGACCGTAGGGGTGAGCCTTTGATGGTAGTGGAATGCAAGAATGAAGATGTGCAGATCGGAGCTTTGACTGCCCGGCAGGCTTTGCGTTATCACGCCGTGCTGAATGTGAAGTATATAGTTTTGACTAACGGGAAAGCGGTTTTCGTTTATCGGAAGGGCCCGGATGGGACTTTCTCTCAGATGGACCGGTTTCCTGCATATGAAGAGATGTTATTATGTGCAGATACCCTGAACATTTGAATAGGGAGATTTTCGCAATAGTGTCCAAGGTGGCGCGGGAAAGGGGCGTAAGGGCTTTCGCGATAGGAGGATATGTCAGAGACTGCTTCCTGCGCAGGCCGTGTAACGACATAGATATAGTAGTGGAGGGCAGTGGGATAGAATTTGCCCGCGCCGTGGGGGAGGTGACAGGCTCATACGTGTCTTATTTCAAAAATTTCGGAACTGCCATGCTTCATTATAAAGGTGACGAGGTGGAATTCGTGGGGGCGCGCAAGGAATCGTACCGCAGAGAATCCAGAAAGCCTATCGTGGAGGACGGAACGCTGGAGGACGATCAGATGCGTCGGGATTTCACCATCAATGCCATGGCTTTTTCTCTCCAGCGGGAGAATTTCGGTGAACTGGTGGACCCTTTTGGCGGTCTTGACGACCTTAAGGCCGGGGTGATCCGTACTCCGCTTGACCCTATAACCACTTACTCAGACGATCCTCTCAGGATGCTCCGTGCGGTGCGTTTCGCCACCAAACTCAGCACGGAGCAGCTGGCGTTCAACATAGTTCCCGAGTCCCTGCAGGCTATGCGTGAACTTTCCGGCAGGCTCAGTATTCTGTCCATGGAGAGAATAACCGAGGAGCTTAACAAGATGCTGGTAACTGCGCATCCTTCGAAAGCTTTCTATCTTCTGGAGCAGACTTCCCTGTTGGAACATATTCTTCCTGAACTTTGCGCTCTCAAGGGCGTGGAGACCGTAGAGGGAAGAGGCCATAAGGAGAATTTCTCGCATACTCTTATGGTGCTCGACAATGTTGCCGCGACGGACGGCCCTCAGCCGCGGCTATGGCTTCGCTGGGCCGCACTTCTGCACGATATAGGAAAACCGGCCTCGAAACGGTACGATCCTTCCATAGGGTGGACATTCCACGGACATGATGTGATAGGCTCCAAGATGGTGCCCGGGATATTCAACCGTCTCAAACTTCCTATCGATGCGTCCAAGTATGTGCGTAAGCTCGTCTGGCTGCATCTGAGGCCTATCGCACTGGTGGATGACGGAGTGACGGATTCGGCTGTACGGCGTCTGCTTTTCGATGCCGGGGACGATATAGAAGATCTGATGATTCTCTGCAAGGCCGATGTCACCTCGAAGAATCCTGCCAAGGTGGCACGTGTCCGGGCCAACTTTTCTCTTGTCGAGGAGAAACTCGTGGAGGTGGAGGAGAAGGACAGGCTTCGCAATTTCAAGAATCCCATTACAGGAGAGTATGTAATGAAGGTCTATGGCATCCCGCCGTGCTCACAGATAGGCGCTCTCAAGGAGAGGGTTAAGGAAGCCATCCTGGACGGGGTGATAGAGAATGATTTTGATTCTGCAGATAAATATATGCGTCAGATAGCGCCGGAATTCGGTCTAAAGGAAGTTTAAGATATGCGTTCATCCATTTTGCTCATATATACGGGGGGAACCATAGGAATGAAATCCGGAGATGACGGCGTCCTGCATCCTTTCGATTTTTCTCAGATTCTTTCGCAGGTGCCGGAACTTGGCAGGTTCGCCTGCAAGATTGATTATAAGGTGTTCAGTCCGCTGATTGATTCATCGGATGTGGAGCCTGGCCTCTGGAGTGAATTGGCCCGGGTGGTGGAAGAGAATTATGAAAACTATGACGGCTTTGTGGTTCTGCATGGGACGGATACTATGGCCTATTCTGCTTCTGCACTGAGCTTTATGCTCGAAAATCTGTCCAAGCCCGTGATTTTTACCGGAAGTCAGCTTCCTATAGGAGCGACGCGTACGGACGGAAAGGAAAATCTGGTCTCCGCTGTGGAGATAGCCTCCGCCAAGCGTGAAGACGGCTCTGCAGTGGTAAGCGAAGTGGCCATTTATTTCGGGTCCCGTCTGTTGCGTGCCAATAGAAGCACAAAGGTCAATTCCGAGAATTTCGAGGCTTTCAGCTCTCCTAATCTGGAGCCATTGGCACAGGTGGGAATCAATATAAGATACAACGATGCTCTTCTGCTGCCGCCTTCAAGTGAGCCGCTTAAAGTCCACACCGTGCTGGATACGCGTGTTAACATACTAAAGATTCATCCCGGCATAACACCGGCGGTGGTACGCGACATTCTTCTTGGAAAAGATACCCGCGCTGTGATCATAGAGACTTATGGTGCCGGCAACGCACCTTCCAAACCGTGGTTTCTCGATATCGTAAGGCAGGCCTGCGATCAGGGTAAAATACTGGTCAATGTTTCGCAGTGCCTTTCTGGAGAAGTCAATATGGATCTCTATGCGACCGGTCGGAGCATGAAATTGTGCGGAGTGGTCTCCGGGCACGATTCCACCACGGAAGCCATGCTGGCCAAGCTTTTCTTCCTGCTTGGCGACGGTCTCCCGAACGAGGATATTGAATTGCTGCTGGAAAAGCCTTTGAGAGGGGAAATTCTATAGGATGTTCATGGACTGCTCGCGCATCTTCTCCAGCTCATCTTTCATTTTTACGACCAGAGCCTGAATTTGCGCGTGATTGGCCTTTGAGCCTGTCGTGTTGATCTCGCGGCCCATCTCCTGGATGATGAAGCCGAGTTTCTTGCCAGGGCAGGCTTCTCCGTCTATGGTTTCCATAAAGTATCTGCAATGTTGACGGAGACGGACTTTTTCTTCGTTGATGTCCAGTTTCTCGAGGTAGAATATCATCTCTTGCTCAAAGCGCTCCTTGTCCATCTTTATTTGAAGCTCCTGTGCGGCTTTCAGGATTTTCTCCCTTATGGCCTGTACCCTTTGTGTCTCTAATGATTCCACCTGTCCGTAGTAGCCGAGAATCCTGTCCACTCTTGAAGTGACGTCCTTATACAGAATTTCGCCTTCTCTGTCGCGGTACTCATTGACTTTCTCCAGACATTCTTTCAGGGCTTTCTCTATTTCTGGCCAATCCTGCTCCGTGATGATATCTGTCTTCTGCGTATCCACCACGTCAGGGAGTCTGAGAACCGAGGCGAGCAGTATCGCCGAGGCTTCTTCACTGAGGCCCTTTTTGGAAAGTATTCCGAGAATTTGATCCATATAGGCCCGGGCCGCACCGGCGTTGATGGTCTTCGCGGTATCTTCCTCACTGGTCTCCCAGTTCAAAAATACGTCTATCGTGCCTCTTTGCAGGGAGGATGCGACGATTTGTCTGAAAAGAAGATCCTTGTCTTTAGGCAGAAGGGATGATTTTATGTTTATGTCCGCGCTTTTTCCATTAAGTGTGCGTATTTCTATGGTGAGTTTTCCTTTCGGAAGGATGGCTGTGGCTTTGCCGTAGCCTGTCATGGATTTAATCATATATATAACAGTGTTGCAGGTGCAAATTTACACAAAAAAGAGTATCTTTGTCGCTCGTGAAAAATTTTAGATTCATTTGATATGGAAGAAGCAACAAAAAAACTGAATTTCCTGGAGGAGATTATCGAAGATGACCTCAAAAGCGGTAAGGTGGACAGCATTCTTACCCGTTTTCCTCCCGAGCCTAACGGATATCTGCACCTCGGACACGCGAAGAGTCTGTGCATCAATTTCGGATTGGCCCAGAAATATGGCGGAAAGACTAACCTTCGTTATGACGACACGAATCCTACTAAGGAGGATACCGAATATGTGGATGCCATAAAGGAAGATATCAAATGGCTTGGCTTCCAGTGGGAGAAGGAACTCTATGCTTCTGATTACTTCGACCAACTGTACCAGTGGGCGGAAGATATGATAAAGCGCGGATTGGCCTATGTCGATGATCAGAGCCAGGAGGAGATCTCGGCCGGTCGCGGTACGGTGGACAAGCCGGGTATTGAAAGCCCATACCGTAACCGCAGCGTGGAGGAGAATCTCCGTCTTTTCCGTGAGATGCGTGACGGCAAGTATGCCGACGGCGAGAAGGTTCTTCGTGCCAAGATAGATATGGCTCATCCAAACATGATGTTCCGTGACCCTTTGATGTACAGAATCAAGCATGCGCATCATCACAGGACGGGGGACAAGTGGTGCATATATCCTATGTATGACTATACCCATGGACAGTGCGACTCCATCGAGCATATAACACACTCTATCTGTACGCTCGAATTCGACGTCCATCGTCCTCTGTATGACTGGTTCATCCAGACTTTGGGCATCTATCCTTCACATCAGTACGAATTTGCACGTCTTAATCTTACATATACCCTCATGTCCAAGCGCAAACTTCTTGAGCTGGTGCAGAAAGGATTTGTCAGTGGCTGGGACGACCCTCGCATGCCTACGCTTTGCGGTGTAAGGCGCAGAGGTTATACTCCTGAGGCTCTGAAGATGTTCTGTGAGAAGATAGGCGTGACGAAGCGTGACCAGCTTATCGATCTTCAGCTTCTTGAATGGTGTGTAAGACAGGATCTCAATGCACGTGCGAACAGATATATGGTAGTGGGTGCGGACAATATCAAGGTGACTCTCACCAATTGGCCTGAAGGACAGGTCGAGTGGTTTGATGCTCCTCTTAATCCGGCTGAACCGGAGGGCGCTTCACGCAAGGTCCCTTTCACCGGAGAACTGCTTATAGACAGGGCTGACTTTATGGAGGATGCTCCCAAGAAGTTCTTCCGCCTCAAGCCTGACGGAGAGGTGCGCCTCAAGTATACTTATATCATCAAATGTAATGAGGTGGTAAAGGATGACGAAGGCAAGGTGGTGGAGCTCAAATGTACATACGATCCTACCACAAAGCCGGGAGCGGGGGAGTGGCGTTCTGTGAAGGGTACCATACACTGGGTATCTACCGGGTATGCCAAGCGGATAGAACTTCGTCAGTACGACAAACTTTTCACTCTTGCGGACATGAGCCAGGTGCCTGAAGACAGGGACTACAAGGATTACCTTAACCCTGACAGTCTTATTGTTGAAGGTGGATATGCCGAGCCGGCTCTTCTGGAGGACAAGTCTGGTCTTGCCGTTCAGTTCGAGAGGGTTGGATATTATGTCAAGGACGCTGACAGTACCCCGGAGAAGGCGGTTTTCAACAAGACCACCGCTTTGAAGGATTCTTTCAAGATAGACGCATAGCAGAAAAAAAATTAGGATGCAAGTGAATTTTCACTTGCATCTAAAAAAAAACTGCCGTACACTTGTAATCCGAAAAGTAAAACCTTATTTATGTCAAAATCTCAAACCTCTCAACAACCGGTTTTTGACGCAAGGACATTGGGTAAGCCAAAGATGTTTACTCTCGGATTGCAACACATGTTTGCAATGTTCGGCGCCACTGTTTTAGTTCCAGCCATTACAGGTCTTCCTGTTTCTACCACTCTTCTCTTTGCCGGTCTCGGCACACTTCTGTTCCACTTGATCACAAAATTGAAGGTCCCCGCATTCCTCGGCTCATCATTCGCTTTCATCGGTGGGTACCTTTCGATAGTGGAGATGGGAGCATCTTACGGGCTTACAGCAACACAGTCACTTCCTTATGCCTGCATCGGCGTCGCCAGTGCAGGTTTTTTGTATTTTATACTCGCCGCCTTCTTTTACTTCTTCGGAGCCAAGAAGGTGATGCGTTATTTCCCTCCGGTAGTGACAGGCCCTATCATCATCTGTATAGGTCTGATTCTGTCCGGCTCCGCCATACAGAATTGCAGCACCAACAGGGCTATAGCCGTCCTCGCCATGGTTATAATTATAGTATGTAACATATGGGGACGAGGAATGATAAGGATTGTGCCTATTCTGATGGGTATTGCAGGCTCATATCTGGTGGCCGCAGTATTCGGACAGTGTGATTTTTCAGCTGTCAAGCAGGCCGCATGGATAGGTCTTCCCATTCACCGTGAGGGAACGGTGTTCGCCATCAGGGATACGATGAATTCGCAACTTCTGATAAGTTCCATAATAATCATAGTGCCTATAGCTCTTGCCACCATGATAGAGCATATCGGTGACATGTGCGCCATATCTTCCACAACAGGCAAGAATTATCTTGAGGACCCGGGCCTTCACCGTACACTCATCGGAGATGGTCTCGCTACCGTACTTGCTTCACTTTTCGGTGCGCCTGCCAATACCACCTATGGAGAGAATACCGGAGTGCTTAATCTTACTAAAGTGTATGACCCGAGGGTTATCCGCATCGCGGCCGTGCTTGCCATCGTGTGCTCGTTCTGCCCTAAATTCTCGGCCTTGATATCGGCTATGCCATCCGCTACGATAGGAGGTGTGTCGCTTATTCTTTACGGTATGATATCGGCAGTCGGCGTGCGTAATGTGGTGGAAAACAGAGTGGATTTCACTTCGTCCAGAAACGTGATAATAGCTGCGGTTATTCTCGTTCTCGCAATAGGAATCAATTACGGACTTCCGGGAGGCTGCATAGATTTGGGCTTCACCAAGCTGTCCGGCCTGGCTACAGCCGCGCTTGTAGGTATCTTCCTTAATGCCGTGCTTCCAGGCATAGACTATGAGTTCGGAACGAATCATCAGGGTGATACGTCAGTCAATTTCGACGTATTGGCAAACAGAATAGAAAATCAGGAATAATATCCTTTTATTTATATAATAATTTCAAGTATGAAGAAATTACTTCTTATGAGCGCTTTTGCTCTTCTGACGGTGGGTGCATTCGCACAGAATGTTCAACTCCATTACGATTTCGGTCACAACCTTTACAATGGTGGTGACAAGGACCTCAGCTCTCGCGGCCACATTACCACGACTGTGGAGAATTTCAAGGCGGACAAGTGGGGAAGCACGTATTATTTTGTAGATATGGACTACAAGAATAACGCGAGCGCCAATTGTCTTGGTGCCTATTGGGAGATTTCCCGCGAGCTCTGTTTCTGGCAGGATACGAAACTGAATTGGCTTTCAGTTCATGTGGAGTATGACGGTGGATTGAATAACTCCGTAGGGTCGTTCAACAACAGTTTTCTTACCGGTCTTACATACAGCGGTCACAGCGCTGATTATAGCAAGACCTGGTCTTTGAGCGCCATGTATAAGCTTATCCCCGGATGTAAAGATGCCGCTGATAATGATGCAAGGCATAACTTCCAGGTGACAGGCGTTTGGGGAATCAATTTCGCAGGAGGCTGGTGCACTTTCTCCGGGTTCATCGATTTCTGGAGAGAGAACCGCGCTTATCAGAATACGGAGTACATTCTTCTTACCGAGCCTCAGTTCTGGGTTAATCTCAATAAGATAGAGGCTCTGCGTGATGTGAATCTGAGTCTTGGCGGGGAGGTTGAAATCTCCAATAACTTTGTGGGCAAGGGTTTCTACTGCATCCCTACACTCGCGGCCAAGTGGACATTCTAGTCTAGAAACTCTTTTATAATATTATTCTGGTCCAGCTTGCTTTTGCAGGCTGGGCAGGTTTTCGTTTTTTATTTTAATTGATAATATGACCAGTTTTATACAGAAAGCTTTCGGATTCGATCCTAAAGTAAGCACAGTCAAGAAAGAAATCTTCGCAGGTATCACGACGTTCCTTACGATGTCTTATATACTTGCAGTCAATCCGAGCATTTTCGCTGCACTTCCGGGAATGCCTACGGGTTCTGTCTTCACCGCTACCGCTCTCGCGGCTCTCATCGGTACTCTCGTAATGGCCTTTTATGCCAAGAAGCCTTTCGCTCTTGCTCCGGGCATGGGTCTTAACGCGTTTTTCGTGTTCACTGTGTGTCTGGGGATGGGTTATAGCTGGCAGTTCGCCCTTACCGCCGTATTCCTGGAGGGTATAATATTCATTATTCTTACGGCCACCAATATCCGTAAGCTGATAGTTGATTCCATACCGGCTTCGCTTAAGAAAGCCATAGGGTGCGGAATCGGACTGTTCATCGCATTCATTGGCCTTAAGAACGCAGGTGTGGTGGTTCCAAATGATGCGACCATCGTATCTCTGGGGGACATTACACAGGGACCGGCTCTTCTGGCCGTTATCGGAATCGGCCTTACAGGGGTACTTGTAGCCAAAAATGTTCCAGGTTCGCTTCTTATCGGAATGATTGCCACCGCGCTTCTCGGACTTGTCATCAAGGATCCTGCGACAGGGGAGCATATCACCAAATTCAGTGGCGTGGTGTCCATGCCGGCGTCTGTCAATCCTATTTTCTGCCAATTCGAATGGAGTCACGTCTTCTCTCTTGATATGTTCGTGGTAGTATTCACTTTCATGTTCATAGATATGTTCGATACCATAGGGACAGTGGTCGGCGTGAGCACGAAGGCCAAGATGGTGGATAAGGACGGCAATATAGAAGGCATCAACCGGACCCTTATGGCGGATGCCATCGCCACTGTGGCCGGAGCTTGTCTTGGAACTTCCACGACCACCACTTATGTGGAAAGCGCGTCTGGAATAGCTCAGGGAGGAAGAAGCGGTCTTACCGCATTTACATCGGCCGTATGCTTCATAATAGCGCTTTTCTTTTCTCCTCTCTTTCTCGCCATTCCGGGCGCCGCTACGGCTCCTGTCCTGGTAATCGTAGGAGTGTTCATGATGTCGCCTATCAGGGAGATTGATTTCGAGGATTACTCGGAGGCTGTTCCGGCATTTGTCACGTTGATTGGCATGCCGCTCTGTTATTCCATCTCTGACGGTATCATGCTGGGTATCATCGCCTACGTGGCCATCAACATTCTCAGCCTTAATTTCAAGAAGGTTTCTCCTGCTACTCTCATCCTGGCTCTCATCTTTGTGGCCAAGTATCTGGTATTGTAGTCTCGTGCCTTTTTAGAAAATAACTATTATTAGCTATAGCCCCGTTTAGGAACTGAAGGGATTTTTCCCTATTTTTGCGCTGCAAAATTTACGTTGAATGAATTTTACAGGATTAATTATCGGGGCTGTAGCTTTTTTCTGTATTGGCCTTTTTCATCCGTTGGTCATAAAGGCTGAATATTATCTGGGTGTTAAAAGCTGGTGGCTTTTTGCCGTGGCCGGTTTGGGTTCGGCTGTCGCCGCCCTTTTGGTGGAGTCTTTTCTCTGGTCTACTTTATTGGGGGTTTTTGCTTTTTCTTGTTTCTGGAGCGTGATAGAGGTGTTTGAACAGAAGAAAAGAGTGGAAAAAGGATGGTTTCCCAGGAACCCCAAGCGTAATAATTGACAGCCCATATGAAGGCTAAATTTCTGGTTTGGCTTGCAGCTTTGCTTATTTCCCTCGCCGGAGATCTGGTGCATTCGACGCGCGATAGTAGCGGCTGTTCTTCACAGTCTGAGCCATTATTGCATTCTGGACTTGTTGAAGATTCAGTGCGCAGTGTCGGCGATGAAGTCGGCCAGTTATATAATATGAGCTTTGACGATTGGTCTATGGCTTCTAATGCATGGCTTCTATATTCCGAAAGTGCTTCCGCTGAGGAAAAGGCTATTTGGAGTTCGTCCAACATTATATCGGCGGCATCTTTAAAGCGGAATAACACCCTTCCGGAAGATGATAAGGTAGTCTCTTCCGGCAAGGCGGCCAAACTCGTGAGCCAATATATGGTAATCAAGTTCGCCGCCGGGAATCTGTTCACGGGAGAGATACACGGGGCCGTAAAACATAATCATATAGTTGTCGACATGGCTTGGGGTGTGCCTTATTCTGACCGCCCGTCAAGTCTTCACGGACTTTACTGTTATCAGCCTGTACCTATAGACTGTGTGGATGCGCTGCATAAGGATATGAAGGGAAAGGCGGATATAGGGCAGATTCAAGTGTTTCTGGCAGATTGGGATAGTGAGAATGTCTGGGATGGATATGAAGCGGGGACCATTGACAGGCAGGGAAGGTTCCACGTGAGGAGTTCTTCTTCTCAGAGAATCGATGTGGAACACGATCCTGCTGTCATAGGCTATGGCTGTTTTGAATTCAGTGAGTGGATGGATTCTTACGAGGAATTTGACATTCCTATCAGGTATCGTAGTGACAGAACTCCAAAGGTGATAGCAATCGTCTGCACTTCAAGTAAATATGGAGACTGTTTTACGGGAGGCGCAGGAACGGTTCTCTATCTGGATGATTTCTGTCTGAGAAAGTAGCTTGTCAAATAATTAAATATTGACTATATTTGCGACGGGAAAGTCGTACACGACCAGCTCCCTCTGAATTCCCCCAGGACCGGAAGGTAGCAAGGGCAGGAGGTTGTAGCGGTGCGATGTGCTAAGCTTTCCCTTTTTTCGTGCCCTTTTGCCTGAGGTATGCCCTGACAGGAGTGTCGTAAAATCTTAAGCATGCTGCGGCAAGCAGCAGACAGACGGCATAGACTATGATTGATTGCCCCCATGTGGAGGCGAATGTGTCCCGGCCGCTTTTTATCATCCAAGAGTAGAAAAGATACATCACAGGGTAGTGCGTGATGTATAGAGGATAGGAAAGATCCCCGAGAGTCCGGTATATTCGGCTTTTGAAAGCGGATGCGCTGTTATCGCTTGCGGCTATCCACAGCAGTGCAGGAAAAACCACGCTTATGCATGCGAATTCAAATATTCCGTTAAGACAGATGCCAGCAGCGTCTTTAGAAGGAATATACGGAACTAAGAAAATGGCCGTCAGTATTATGGAACATAGCCAGAAGGCGCCTTTAATCTTGGCGGGTCTGAAAGTCCGGGCTATCAGCATACCGGCTGTAAACGGAAACAGCATCCTAAGCATCCCGCCCAGAAAATTCATGCCGTCCAGTGTCCAGCCTACGCTAAGGCATCCGCTTCCGGTAGGATCGGTTATGGTGAAAGCCCCAAGCCCTATTCCCAGCACGGCGCAGAGAACTGCCAATGCCTTGGTTGGCAACCTTCTGATAAGCAGGGCGTAGAGGATATTGCCTATGTATTCGAAGAAAAGAGACCAAGAAGGACCGTTGAGAGGGAACATCTCGCCATTACCACGCACTTCATATGGGCATCCCGGAACAGATGGAATCATGAATATCGCGCATAAAAGGGCCAGCATCACCATGGAAAGGCTTGTATGGGCCCCATCCCAGCGGCAGCTGCCCTGAACAAGAAAAGCGGCGGCGCCGATGATCGCTCCCATAATTACCATGGGGTGCAGTCGGATCAGTCTTCTTTTGAAGAAATCTCTTGTCCGGAATCCTTTTTCCCATCTGTCATCGTAGGCGTAAGATAGGACAAAGCCGGAAAGAATGAAGAAGAAGTCCACTGCCAGGTAACCGTGGTTAATCCCTTGAATTACGGATGCTCCGCCCGCAAAGGCATAGCCCTCGCAGATATGGTATGCCACGACCATAAGGGCCGCCACTCCTCTGAGTGCATCCAGTATTTCATAATGTGCTTTGGTGTCGGAAAATGCAGTATTCACATCTGCAAATGTAAAAATTAAAGTTGGTTTTTTTTACGTAGCACTTAGTTGTACGGATAAGTTTCGTCGTGGAATCGATGGTGATGTCTATGCCTTCGATGGATTACTAAGTAATCGTTAAAAAATAACTTGGTAATCTTTGATTGTCTTTTTGGTCCGTATTCCTTTTTTCATCAGTCATTCAGCACCGCAAAACTCCCTATTCAAAAAAGCCTCTATTCACGAAAATAGTGTCATATCTTTACCAACTTATTTCTAAGTCGAGTAGTGGAATAAAATGGTGTTTTTTATCCACTACTTAACAGAAAATGTGTCGAACGGTTCGTTTGACGGTCAAGTAGTGGAATAAAAAGACTGTTTTTCGCCACTACTTGACAGAAGCGTATGGAATGGAAGCGTACGGGCGGAATGTGTGTATAGAACGGAAATGTACGGCAGTGTATGGACGGTGGGTGGATATGAAGCGGATGATGAAATGCCGTATATTTTCGTTATATTTTTTCAGGTGACTTTAAAAAATAACTGATTGGTGTATAATAAATTAAATGAATAGGTTTAGAATATTGCATTATATTTTTCAAATTTAATAAGGATTAAAGTGTAGATAATAATATTTTTGTACCGTAACACGATTATACTTTTAACCAATCGATATTTACGATGAAAAAGATTATCTTCACTTTGGTCGCCGTAGTATGCGGGGCCATATCGGTGTTCGCTCAAAACGGATATCAGATTAAAGGTGTGGTGGTCGATGAACAGGGTCCTGTCGTGGGCGCCGGCGTATTGGAAGTAGGTACTTCCAATGGTGTCGCAACCGACTTGGACGGCAATTTCATTCTTACCGTGTCATCTGCGGATGCACAGGTGGAATTCAGTTGCATCGGTTTCGCCACACAAGTCTATAAGGCTTCGCAAGTGCCTGTAAGAGTGGTGCTTGGCGCAGACAATACATTCCTGGACGAAGTCGTGGTCATAGGTTACGGCTCCCTCTCGAAGAAGGAGATTTCCAGCTCCATAGTCCAGGTGAATAAGGAGAACCTCTTCAAGGGAGGTATGAATAACCCTATGGAGATGCTTACAGGTAAGGTAGCCGGTCTGAACATAGTCTCTACCGAAGCCGCCAATCCTAATGCCAGTTCTTCTTTCCAGGTTCGTGGTGCCGGCTCCATCTCCGGAGGCAATGAACCTCTCGTGGTTATAGACGGGGTACCTGGCGGAAGCATCAGAAATGTCTCTGCGCAGGACATAGAATCGATGACCGTCCTCAAGGATGCTGCATCTGCTGCCATTTACGGCACACGCGGTGCCAACGGTGTCATCCTCATCACTACCAAGAAAGGTTCAGCCAAATCGACTGGTGCCAATGTGACGTATGATTCATACTTTGCCTACAATATCGCCAAGGATATTCCTGAAGTGCTGTCGGCTGACGAATGGCGCCGCTCCATGAGGGGAACAGATTTCGGTTACAGCACAGACTGGTACAGAGCTTTGCTCAACGACTTCTCTTATGATCACAACCAGTATCTCGCAGTAGACGGTACATCAGAGAACGGTTCATACAACGCTTCCGTGTTCTATAAGAATTCCACAGGACTTGACCTTGTGGACGCCCGCACCGAATATGGCGGACGTGCTGCCATAGAGCAGAAATTCTGCAAGAACCGTTTCACTCTCAATTTCAATATGAATACACGCCGTGTCGATGAAATCTACGGTAATGACGGAATGTTCGACACAGCGCTCTCGATGAATCCTACGATGCCGATTAAGAATGAGGATGGCACATGGTTCCAACCTACATCTCCTACCAGCGCACGTAACCCTGTCGAGTCTATGACCAATCGTACGGCTGACGGACATCGTCTTTATTTTGTGGGTACCGCTTCTGCCAGAGCCAATCTCATAACGACTGATATCCATCAGCTTTATACCACGGCAAGCTTTACGGTAGATTATAATTCGTATAAATCCAACTACTGGGTGCCGGCTGATTCCGGAGAATCATACTGGGGCGGATATGCCGGTCATGCCAGCATCTCGTCCGCAACATATCAGACCAACCATGCGGAGTGGCTTTGGAATTATGTCCTGTCATTGGAAGACCATAAGCTGCAGGCAGTTGCGGGTTATTCTTTCGAGGAATACAACACTGAGAGCGTAAGTGCGGACAATTACAATTTCCAGTATGACTTCGCTTATAATAATATAGGTGCCGGCAGTTATCTGACAGACGCTGACCATCACGCTTCCATGAGCTCGTACAAGGAAACCACCAGACTCATAGGTTTCTTCACGAGAGTGAACTACAATTGGCGTGATCTGCTTTTCGCTTCGGCTTCATTCCGTAGGGAGGGTTCTTCGAAGTTCGGCGCCAATCACAAGTGGGGTAATTTCCCGGGAGCATCTCTCGCAGTGGAAATTGCCAATATGCCTTTTATGGAAGGGGTGAATATCCAGAGCCTCAAGCCTCGTATCAGTTATGGTGTCACCGGACGTTCGGGCTTCGGCGCATACAATAGTCTTACGACTTACGGGACACGCGGGAAATATTATATCAACGGCGTGTGGATGACAGGTTTCGCTCCGTCTTCAAACCCTAACCCTGATTTGGCATGGGAGTATCTGGACAGCTTCAATATAGGTTTGGACATCGAGGCCTTTGACGGAAGACTTCGTGCCAGCGTAGACGCGTACGACCGTCGCAACCGTGATCTTCTCTACACTACATCTGCTCCTCAGCCACCTTATGTCTATTCTACTATCTTCAAGAATGTGGCATCATCTGACAACAAGGGTATAGAACTCTCCGTGGATTACGATGTGTTAAAGAACAAGAATGCATTCAACTGGACCACAGGCATCACGGCATCTGTGGGCAAGACCGTCCTTACCAAACTTTCCGACGACGCCTCTTACCTTGAACTTTATCAGAAGCCGGGCGTGGGCACGAGCGAATACTTCTTCCGTGTCAATGAAGGCGAAGAGATTGGCAATATCTATGGATATCATTATCTGGGAGTAGATGCCAATGGCAACATGCAGATCGAGGACAACGAAGGAAATCCTCAGGATGTTTCCAATGCCGATCCTTCTTGGAAGCGTTATATCGGTTCCACCGTACCTAAACTGTTCCTTTCTTGGAACAACACCCTGAAATATGGTAACTGGGATCTTAATCTTTTCTTCACCGGAGCCTTCGGTCATAAGATTTTCAATATGCGCCAATATGGTATGGGTCTTAAGGGCAGCGGCAGTGCCAATGTTTACCGCGACGCATATACGGATTATTCATATATCCGTACAGGCGGTGGCGTGATATCAGATTTCTTCCTTTATGACGGAAGTTACTTCAAGCTTCAGACAGCCACTCTCGGATATACCTTCAAGACAGACAACTGGAAAGTGGTGGACAAGCTCCGCATATATCTTGCCGGTAAGAACCTGTATACTCTCACCAAATATAATGGTTCCGATCCTTCGCTCGTGACATCCAACGGTCTGACCCCTGGTATCGATACGAACGGAGCATATCCTGCTGCGGCTCAGATAACTCTCGGTGTAACCGCAATCTTCTAAAACAAGGAACGTTATGAAAAAGAATATCATTAAACATCTGGCTCTTCCCTTGGTGGCGTTTTCTGCACTCTGCTGTACCAATCTGGACGAGCACGTATACAACAGGGTAGACAAGAATGTCTACTATCAGGATGAAGCCAGTCTTCAGGCTGCCGTAGCTTCCATCTATCACGAGGCGCAGGAGAGCTATTCGGAGTGGTTTTACTATCTGCAGGAACTTTCTGCCGACCAGATAGCGTGGAGAGTGTGGAATACCAACTGGGGTTATGACGAGGGAGAGAAGTATGTCTTGTCCATACAGCATTGGAATTCAGAATCCAAGATCATACTTTCCACATGGAAGAAGGCTTGGACTACTATCGGACTCTGCAACAATATCCTCGCGGATATGCAGACGCTCAACCCGTCGGATCTGAACCTTACTCAGGCGGCCATCGCTTCTTATGAAGCCGAGGTACGCACGCTTCGCGCTTGGGCCTATTACAATATATTTGAAATCTGGGGTGGCGCCATTCCTCTTTATACCGGTGTAGCCGGCACAACACTCCCTCAGAGCGAATCTCGCAGACTTGGCTCTTTTGAAAAGGGCTGTGCTTCTGTAGTGGAATTTATCGCATCTGAATTGGATGAGACTCTTGAGCAGCTCCCTGTAGGTGAGGTGAACCGTATGAATCAGGCTGCCAACCGTCTTCTTCGTGCGCGCCTGGCACTCAATACGGAGCTCTTTACGGGAACTGCAGACTACGAGACCGCTGAGCGAATAGCACGCGAGATAATCGCTGGTGATTATGGCGCTTATTCTATCGATGCTGATTACCGCACGCTTTATAGCACCGGAAACCGCACGGAAAGCAAGGAGCTGATTATGGCATTTGCCTGTGAATTCGGACAGAGTTCAGGCTCTCAGGCCAATATGCGCAATACACCTTTCTTCGGTTACGCTTTCAAGGACGTATTCGGTTGTCCGAGCATCTCCAACACTGGCTGGAACTGTATGATAGTGGTTCCGTCACACGACAATTCCGGAACCATAGTATATGGTAAGGGAACTGATACCGGAGGAAAGAGCTTCCTGGATGCTCCATATAACGATAAACTTGGTGCCGTAGTGGACAGGTTCGATACTCGCGACATTCGCCGTCAGCCGTTTACCTGTGATCTCTCAGGCAACTGGAAAGGTAATTTCGCTATGGGTTATCAGTACAAATACGGCACGACGGACCCTGTGGAGGCTGATGCTTCCTGCGAGTATGCCGGTTCGCCACTGTATTACGTGGACCAGGTGGCTACATTCAAGAACGCATCTAGCGTGGAGGATGTGATGTCTTCTTACTATGGTGAGGACAATTCAGGCTATCGCCTGGTGAAATACCCTGCATATCCAGACGGAGCAGGAGACTATCGCAGCATAGACGAAGTGGAATTCCGTCTGGCGGAGGCATACTATATCGTAGCTGAATGCCTCATCCGTAAGGGTGACAGCGAGACTGCCAAGGATATGGTGGATGCTGTACGTGGAAGATATTTCTCTGCATCTGACAAAGCGTCTGCACTTTCTGTCCCGGGTCCCGGCTTCACCGCTTTCGACAAGGACTGGATGCTTTCAGAGTGGGGCAAGGAGTTCCTCGGAGAGGGACGCAGACGCCGTACTGATCTTCGCCGTTTCGATAAATTCACTCAAGGCCAATGGTGGTTCATGGGTCGAGGAAAGGACGCTGCAGGAAGTCTTGTTCCTGCCACGCGTGATCGTAAATATGAGTGGTTCCCGCTCCCGGCATCAGTATTCCAGACCAATTCCGGACTTGAGCAGAACCCTAATTATTAATCTTCAGAGAAAATGAAAAAGATATTTAAATATTTATTGGTTTTTCCGTTTGCGATGCTTGCCTTGTCATGTAACAAGACGGAGATTGTCTTTGACCACGAAAAGCCGGGATTTGACATTCAGGATGGAAAAATCCTTATAGAAGCTATCCTTCCTTCTACCACGACGGAAGATGACGAGATCTATATCGCCGGTCCGTTTGCCGGAGGTGATTCCTTGGCGGTGTGGGGGAATTCCGCATATAAGTTGGCGCATAGCACCGTCATATCTCAGAAATGGGGCGTGTATCTTGATCCGGCCGCTTTCAAGGACGGAAAAAGTCTTCAGGACGGTTTCTGGTTCGTGTCCTATAAGGAAGGGCGCGAACGCTCGGGTAAGGGCGAAGAGACTGTACATACGCTTTCTGCAAAAACCGGCGAGAGATATAATGTTTATGTTACCAGCTGGAAGTCCCGTTTCGAAAAATCGGAAGAAGATGAAGGATTCCCTGAGCACGACGGAGTGCGCATCTATATCATAGACCAGACCGGATGGGATGCCATCGCGCTTTACCAGTGGGGTGATCAGAACGACCTCGGTGGCGGTTGGCCTGGCGCACAGGTGGCAGGAACGTTCACATATAAGGAGAACAAGACCACATACAAGTACTTTGACTATACCGATGAAGTATATGGCCTCAAGCAGAACCTCATCTTCAATAACAACGGTGGAGGTACACAGCTCTCTGACTATGCTCTTACATTTGCGGAGGGTGTTACGGATTACTTCCTCATGGTCACCGCTGAAGGTGTATCGGAGGCTGAAAATCCTGCTGAGAAACCTATTATCCCGGAGCATGATGGTGTCCGCGTCTATGCCAATAACCAGACCGGATGGGATGCCATCGCGCTTTACCAGTGGGGTGATCAGAACGATTTCGGTGGTGGTTGGCCTGGTGCACAGGTGGCAGGAACAGTGACCATCAAGGATTTAGAGTATGTTTATTTCGAGTACGGCGAAGATGCATATGGACTTAAGCAGAATCTTATTTTCAATAATAACGGTGGCGGCACTCAGCTCTCCGACTATGCTCTTACCTTTGAGGAAGGCGTACAGGATTATTTCTTCAATGTGACCGCAACCGGTGTTACGGCAGTAGATCCTCTTAACCCTGACGGAGAACCGACACCTGACCCTGTAGATCCGGACGAGCCGGAAGTCAAGATAACAGTTTATGTCGATGACCAGAGCGGATGGGAAGCGCTTGCACTTTACCAGTGGGGTGACGTGAACAATCTCGGAGGCGGATGGCCGGGAGCGCAGGTAGCAGGAACCAAAGATGTGGATGGCGTCAGCTATAAATACTTCGAGTATGGCTCAGAGGCTGTGGGGAAAAATCAGAATCTTATCTTCAATAATAATGGCGGTGGCAGTCAGCTTGCAGATTACGCCCTGACGTTTGCTGAAGATGTGACTGAATATTATTTCCGCATTACCGCCACTGAAGTGACGTTTATAAAGTAGTTAGTAGAAATTGGGCAGAAGCCCATGACCGGACTTCTGCCTGCAAGAAAAAAGTTCATAAAAGATGAAAAAGAATATGATGACAGTTACTGCTTTGATTTGCTTTCTGGTAAGCTTGTTGCCATCGTGCACCAAGCCTTCTGACGACAGGAAGATTATCATTGGCCCTGATGGAGGCAATACGGTGGAGGTGCTCTCTTTGGATGGGACGAAGAGGGATAATTGGCAGATATATCAGGTGAATCCGAAACTCTATGGCAGCAGTGGGGCTTATGCGAAGATAGAGGCCCGTCTGGATGAGATTAAGGCTCTAGGGACGGAAATACTGTATCTGATGCCTGTATATGAGGAAGGAAAACTGAAATCTGTAGGCTCGCCTTATTGTATAAAAAATTATAAGGGCCTGAATGCCAGTTATGGCACTTTGCAGGAACTTCGTTCTCTTGTGGATGCGGCTCATTCTAAGGGTATGAAGGTGATGTTCGACTGGGTGGCCAATCATACGTCGTGGGATAATGCGTGGATAGATGAGCATCCCGACTGGTATGAGAAGGATGCACAGGGTAATATCGTCTATCCTACCAAAGACGGTACTTGGAGTGATGTGGCTCAGCTCAATTATTCCAACACCGAATTGTGGACCGCTATGGAAGATGCTCTGCTATATTGGGTTAAGGAGTTGGGAATAGACGGCTACCGCTGCGATTATGCTCATGGAGTGAAGGACGCTTTCTGGCAGGATGCCATAGGAAAATTGAAAACGCAGTATCCAGACCTGATAATGCTTGCTGAGTCCGATTACGTCAGGATGTTCAATGACGGTTTTGACATCATCTTCGACAGGGCTATGAAGAGCAATATGATCTCGCTGTTCAAGGGCGGAAAGGTGGCTGATTTCTTCAACTGGTACACCTCTGACCTGGCCAAGACGCCGGCACCTAAGACCAAACTTTTCTTTATTACCAATCATGATGATGCTACGGAGAATTATCCTGCAGGCCAATTCTCAAGCTCCGAGGGCGGTTTGGCCGCATTTGTGCTGATGAGTGCGCTTAACGGTTCGTCTATGGTTTACGGCTCGCAGGAAACAGGGTATGCGAAGACTATCAATTTCTTCAAGACGATGAATTTTGACTGGAGCGCGGGCAGTGACATTCATAAAGCTTATGAGCAGGCCCTTTCTGCTCTCGCCGGGCTTGATCGCAGCGGCAAGATGACGGCCTATTATAATGGTCGAGTGATTTTCATCTCTTATCCTAATGGGCTTGTAGCAGTGAATGTTGATTCCTCATCGGCAACTGTCAGTGTGCCGGAGGTGAATTCTTCCCTTCCTTCTGAAGTGTCGCTTTCCGGATACGGAACTAAAATCTGGACTTGGTAGCGATGATGAAAAGATGGGGTTTGTGCCTGGCCGTATTGGCTTTGGCTTCTTGTGCGCGGAATATGTCTGTGTCTTCGCCAGACGGAAGCATCGTGGCTTCGTTCAGTCTGAAAGACGGGAAAGGGGAGTACAGCGTGTCTGTAGATGGTAAAAGCGTCATTTTGCCTTCTTCCATGGGATTGTGTGCACAGGGGTATAATCTTGGCGAGGGCTTTCGCATAAAGGGATGCGAACACTCTTCCGTGGATGAGGAATGGAGCCAGCCGTGGGGAGAAAACAAAAAGATAGTTGACCGTCATAACGCGCTTATAGTGGATCTTGAGAATAATGACGGGGTGCAGCTGTCCCTTGAATTCCGCGCTTTTGACGACGGAGTGGCTTTCCGATATGTCTATGACGTGCTTTCTGAGGGCAGTGTTGAGCTGACTGACGAACTTACCGAATTCCGTTTCGCAGAAGAGGCCGTTTCGTGGTCCATTCCGGCCAGCTTTGATACTTATGAATTTCTCTACAGAAAGATGAATCTCTCCGAGGTTGAGAATGCCAATACCCCATTCACTCTCGCTCGTCAGGACGGGCTGCATCTCAGTGTGCACGAGGCTGCATTGGATAACTTTCCGGAGATGGTGTTGCGCCGTGATTCCACTTTGCTTTTCAAGGCGGATTTGGCTCCATTGAAAAAAGGAGGAGAACTTAAGGCGAAGGTGCCGGCTCGTTTTAGAACCCCGTGGCGTACTCTGCAGATTTCCCGCGATGCGGTGGGACTGGTCAATTCGTCTATGATACTTAATCTTAATGAGCCTTGCGTGATAGAGGATGTTTCGTGGATAAAGCCCATGAAATATATAGGGGTATGGTGGGGAATGCATCTTGGCATAGAAAATTGGCAGGGAAAGTGTCATGGCGCCACTACGCAAAGAGCTTTGGAGTATATAGATTTTGCTGCGGACAATAATATTCAGGGAGTGCTTTTTGAAGGTTGGAACGATGCTTGGCGCGGTTCGGCGGCTCTTTCTGATTTTGATTTCACTAAGGCCGCTCCTGATTTTGATATTGAAAAAGTGGCTTCGTATGCGCGTCAAAGGGGTGTAACTCTTATTACGCATAATGAGACGGGCGGAAATTATACACGTTTCGACGAGCAGCTTTGCGCGGATCTGGATTGGGCGCAGAGCATGGGAATACATGCCCTTAAGACCGGATATGCCGGCGGAGGATTTGTAGGTGGTGTTCCCAGACATAGTCAGACTGGGGTGAACCATTTTCATAGAGTGGTGCGTGAGGCGGCCGCGAGGCAGATTATGGTCAATGGACACGAAGTCGAGAAGCCTACCGGATTGCGACGCACATGGCCTAATTATATGACGCGCGAATGTGTGAGAGGTATGGAATATAACGGCTGGAGCAGCGGTAATCCGCCTTCTCACCACGAGATTCTGCCGTTTACCCGTCTTCTTGGGGGACCGGTAGACTATACGCCTGGAGTCTTCGATATTTTATATGAGAATATAAAGGGTAAACCGCAGGTGCGCGAGTGGGGACAGAAGGGAACCAACTGCAGAGTGCATACCACGCTTTGCAAGCAGATAGCCAATTGGGTTGTTTTATATTCGCCTATGCAGATGGCTTGTGACCTGATCGAGAATTATAAGGACCATCCGGCGTTCCAGTTTTTCAGGGATTTTGATGCTGACTGTGATGAATCAAGGGCTTTGCAGGGCGAAGTGGGGGAGTATATCGCCCTTTACCGCAGAGCTTCCGACAGATATTTTTATGCAGCCACTACTAATGAGAATGCGCGTACGCTCACGCAGAGTCTTGATTTTCTGTCTCCTGGCGTGAAATATCGCGCAGTAATCTATGCGGACGGCCTGGATGCTGACTGGAAGACGAATCCTTGCGCCTATGAGATTACTCAGCGTACCGTGAGCTCAACGGACACGATTACCGTGCGTCTTGCTCCCGGCGGCGGACAGGCGATCAGTTTCATCCCGGTAGAATGAATAAAATTTTAGACGAATTTTATTTTTTAGTTTTGTTGCAATAATACATTAGTGTCCGGTAAAACTCCGGACGAGTTTATAAAGTTTAACAATTCAAAATA